>NZ_LAHA01000120.1 GCF_002608075.1 Nostoc linckia z4 | reverse complement strand
CCCCATCCCCCCATCCCCCCATCCCCCCATCACCACCCCCTAGCAGCACCTTCACTACGAGGATCGGCGGCTCCTTCTAAAGTGCCATCGGGTGTAACTGCGATCGCGTTACCATTACCCCAAGGTGCAGTTTCTTTGATGTTGTGTCCGCGACGGCGTAAGTTCTCTAAAGTCAAAGCATCTAAACCCCAAGATTCGACGCGCAATTCATCGGGAAGCCATTGATGATGTATGCGTGGAACGGAGACAGCTGCACCAACATCCATGTTGTATTCCAGCACATTCAAAATTATTTGCAAAACTTGGGTGATGATGGTGCTACCACCAGGGGCACCTGCGGCCATGCGGAAATGATTATTTTGGGTGACAATTGCCGGGGTCATGCTGGATAAAGGAGTTTTACGGGGTGCAATGCTGTTGGCTTGGTTACCAACTAAACCAAAGGCATTGGGAACTCCTGGTGCAGCAGCAAAATCATCCATTTCGTTGTTGAGGATAATTCCGGTTCCTGGCGTCACTATACCAGCACCAAAACCAAGGTTGATGGTGAAAGTCAGACTAACGGCGTTGCGTTGGTCATCGACAACGGTTAGATGACTGGTTTCGGGAGATTCGTTGCGGGGACTGGGGGATGGGGAGATGGGGAGACGTTGAGAATTGAGATTTCCCGGCTTGACTTGGGTGGATGGTCTAGCCCGATCCATGTTAATTTCTTGGCGGCGTTTTTTGGCGTAAGCTGGACTAATTAATTCTTGTACGGGGACTTTAACAAAATCTGGGTCGCCTAAATATTGTGAGCGATCGCTGTAAGCAATCTTCATTGCTTCTACTATTAAATGTATGGCGTCTGGATGGTGCCACCCTAGAGATTTTAAATCTGTGTCACCGATTATATTTAAAATTTCTAATAGATGCACGCCTCCTGATGATGGTGGCGGCATTGAGCAAATTTGAGCTTTGCGGAAGTTTCCACAAACGGGATACCGCCAAATTGGTTTATAGGCTTTTAAATCTTCTAAAGTAATTAAACCGCCATTTTTTGTCATATCGGCGGCGATGGTTTTGGCAATTTTTCCAGTGTAAAAATCTTGGGGATTTTTGGCAATTGTCGTTAAAGTGCGGGCTAAATCGCGCTGTATCAGCTTGTCTCCTGATTTATAAAATTCACCGTTACGAGTGAAAATTTGCCGCGCTGCGGGGTTATTGATAATTAATTGTTTGCGGGATTGGTTGTTTTGCAGATAACGCCAAGTTGCGGCATCACCAATCACAAAGCCATCTTTAGCAAGTGCAATGGCAGGTTTTAGCACTTGTTCCCAGGAAAGCTTACCATAGCGCCGATGCACCTCATAAAGTCCCGCCACCGTTCCCGGTGTCGCCACTGCTAAATAGCCATTAATACTTGCATTGGGACGTATTTTACCTTGTGCATCTAAATACATATTTCTTGTAGCCTTCAAGGGTGCGCGTTCCCGGAAATCCAAGGCTTTGATTTCGCCGGTTTTCTCAAAATGCACCAGCAAAAATCCACCGCCACCAATTCCCGCCGAAAAAGGCTCAACTACAGAAATTGCAAAGGTTGTGGCTACGGCTGCATCCACCGCATTACCACCTTGACGTAACATAGAAATTCCCGCTTCACTGGCCAGAGGATGCGCTGAAACCACCATCCCTTTTTTACTGCGTAGGGGTGTAAAGGCCGCTGATGCAACTTGGCTGTAAAGCAGGACACTAAAAGAAAAGATGGCGATTGCAACTCGCTTCGGTTTGGCGATACTGAGCATTTTTATGCCATTTTGTTTGATATTTATATAGGCTACCGCCTAACCGCGCATTTTATATTTTTGCAGAGCGATCGCTATTCCGATTTTATAGACATCTTTAGGACTTACGCACGAGTCACGAAACAACGAACCACAGAGGCGCAGAGTTCACGGAGAAATGAGAGTTTGAGAGATATTTTGCGTAAGTCCCGATCTTAATTAAAGGCCAATACAGTTCAGTTAAGCCTTTCTTTCTTCTCTTTGCGTCCTTCTCTGACGAGACGCTGCGCGAATGCGTCCTTGGCGGTAGCCTGCGGCAAGCCGCTACGCGTCTACGTTAAAAAAATTAAATTTGACCAAGAGTTTTAGCCTTAACACCAAGCGTATTGAATTAAAGGCGCTGATAGAAGATGACAACCCAATAGCTTAATGCTCTGGTTCGATTTGCTGTTGAAAGTAAGTTCGCAAACCCTCTGCCAAAGCTGGAACCCGAACAGCGCGGCGCACTAAATCGTCATCGGCTTCACGCACGTAGATTTGCACAATATCGGCAACTGTGACATTGTTTTCATCCCGACTCACCAGTTCGATTTCATCCCCTACACCAATTTCACCTTCTTGGACTACTGAAAAGTAAATGCCACTCAATCGACTGTTGAGAAACCGTTTGACCATATCATCTCGTCCAAACTTGAGATTGAGCTTGAAGCAAGGAAACCGGGGTTGTGTCACCATCACAACAGCCGAGCCAATACGAAAGCGATCGCCGATATTGACTTCCCTTTCTGACAAGCCCTCAATCGTTAGGTTTTCACCAAAGGCACCCCAAGGCAAGTCTTCATCGGGTAACTCCTGCCGCCAGTAAGCGTAATGCTCCATTGGATAAGCGTAAACCGCTTTCTCGACACCTCCGTGAACGGTCAAATCTGCTTGTCCATCTCCGTCTAAATTGAGCGTTCGCAGCATCACTCGTTCATTCACGGGCTGCTTAAAAATGCCAGTTGTGACAGACTTTCTCTTCCAACTTACTTCACGCGGTAGTCCAACGCAAACAGAAATTAATTTCATAGACTAGCCTTAATAGTACTTCGGAGCAGACGAAGCCCATTTATATGGAGCGAACGCATTTAAATATGTTCTTGTTGGGTGCGTAAGCTGTGAATCGTAGCGGTCAAAACTAGGACAATGGCCAAAACCAACGCGGCATTTCTGAGCATTGAATTATCAGAGTGTTTGAGGGCAATTGCTACCAATGCCCAGAGTATTACTCCTGTATAAGCGATGTCTCGACGCTGGATGACTATAACTGCTGCAACTGCTGTTGCTATTAATAACATGATGAGAGTCCATATTACAGCAGAAATTCCCCAACCGTTCCACCCCTGAAAATCCAAGGCACACGCTACGTTGACAATGGTCGCCACACTAATCCAGCCTAGATAAATGCTAATGGGAAAGTGAATACACCATTTTTTCAGCCGAGGTACACGGGATTTGCCAATTTCTAACTGCACATAAACACCAATCAGGGGCAACAGAATCAACAGCATTGCAATTACAGAAAAAGCAAAAAGCCTAGACAAAAACAGATACACCCAAATACTTTGAGCAACACAGGCAATTACCAATAGATAACCTGTCTTACGTAAATCAGGTTCATATCGTTGGCTAGGTAGAGCTTGGTATACTCCAAAAGCAAACAACCCAAGGTAAATCAGCCCCCAAATAGCAAAGGCGTAATTAGCAGGGATAATCAGGACATTTTTAAACAAAGTATTGGAAATTTCACCTATGCTGAGTCCATTGAGCGGAAAAACGTTCGATACTACGTTGACAACGAAAGCACCAAAGATTGCAGCCAAAGTAACAAGCTGCCGCCAAAAATCCCAGTAATTGCCTCTTGTGGACTGCTGCATAGGATGTTAACTCATATCTTTTGTGCTTTTAGCTTACATCCCAAAAAGAGTGATGCATACAATCCACAATCATATCGAGCAAGTCATTGAGGAACCAAAGCGATCGCCTGCCTACCTAAGATTCCTCCAAGAGCGCGATCATCTTCTGTGCGACACCTTTGGCAGAAGCAGGATTCTGCCCGGTGACGAGATTTCCATCAGCAATGCTGAACGCCTGCCAAGGTGCCGTCTTTTGGAAGATCGCGCCTTGTTTGGTGAGGGCCGTTTCCAGATAGAAAGGCACATCGGCTTTAGCGTAGTTTTCTTCTTCGTCGTTTGTGAATGAACTGATGTTCTTCCCGGCAAGCAGATAAGTGCCATCACTCAACTTGACGTTCAGCAACGATACCGGGCCATGACACACGGCCCCGACCACCGCCTTTCGCTCGTATGTCTCTTTGACGACCTTCTTAAGCGGCGGATGTTCCGGCATATCAACCATCGGTGCCAAACCGCCAGGTATAAAAATGGCATCGTACTGGCTAACGTCCACGTCTTCTAGCTTCTTCGCTTTCTGCATTGAGTCCCATCCTTTTCCTACCAAGAAGGCTAGGTTGTCAGGGTCGTCAGCAAGGTTGAGCGCATCCAGAAACGGCGTATCTCCGGTGAGACTTGCAAAATCAATTTGGTATTTTGCTCTGTCGAATTCCGCATAAGGATGTGCAACCTCTGGCAGGAAATTTCCCGTCCTTCGGTTGTTCGGGCCAATAACGTATGCGTTCGATACTATTGTGAGAATATTTTTTGACATAGCTTTTCCTTAGTACGGTTGTCTGGTTTGGTTCGGGACATTGGTGAGAGGTTAAGATAATCAAACTAATGTCAATTAGAAATTATGCTGAAATTTTATCATCAGCACAGGTTTGAAGTTAACTCTTATACTGAACCAATGGAGTAAGAATCAAAGATGCGTATCCAAATTACGTCATCGCCTGCTCAAAAATTGTGTTTTCAACCCCAATTTGAGCCGTGATTTTAGGGATATTTTAAGTACTATTGCTTATTAACAAATAGTACCTGACCTTAAGCCCTCACGAATGGGTTCGGAACACAGCTTTAAACAAGCTTCTTCACTGATATCACCTCGCGGCCTTCAAGATGGGGTACGATCTCTTGTGCAACGATTCTTTTATAGTGTTCCGATCGCCTGTGAGATTCTGCGGCAGCGTTGTCGGTGTAGTGTTCGCAAAGAATGAGTTCGCAAGGATCGCTTTCGGACTGATAAATCGTGTAGGAAATGTTGCCTTCCTCGGATCTACTCTTCTCCGCCAGCTCCGGTAGCAATTTTAGTATCCGGGACGTTTCCGACTTCTTAATTCTCCATTTCACGATAACGACCTTTTCCATGTGCTTACTGCTCCCTTTCAAGACAAGCGTACTAACACCCCAGCAGCTTGCTCTTACAGTTGTTGTGCCGTCCGTGAACGCTTAACCGCGATCGAGATGTTCGGCGTTTTCTCGCTGGATAAAGATTTATTGTACGTGATAGCTACTAAAAATATAATCAAATTCTTTAGTAGGGATGAGTTAAAATTGTGACGAGAGAAATTGACTGATGTATTTTGCGATCGCCTCCCCATCTTGTATCGAGTAAATGAAACTCAACGTCTTTTAGGTCGCGCTGGTAGGGATAAGCACCAAAAGCTGAGAAAATGTCATCGTTCTTACCGAACTGTTACCATAGCCTGCATAATTAGGTGCAACCAGATGGAAGCGATGGCCAAGCGCAGATATCAGCAGGACTTACGCAAAAATAACGTCATTGGGTCATTACGAGCGATAGCGTACTCCTACACAGAAGCAAGCTACGCACAGCGTCTCGTAGAGAAGTAATTCCCCCTGACGCTGGGATTGCTTCCCTACATTCCGTTTCGGTGGCAATGACAATATCGGCGTTGCGTAGAACCGCAAAAGAGGCATTATTAATTGTTTGCCCCTACCACGTGGTCTATTTACCTAAAAATTCCTGTAATACACAGAATTTTGAAATTTTGTTTGCTCTAAACTAGACCTTAATTCATCATGAAGAATGATTAAGAAAAACCAGTGTCAACAAACATGATAAAAATATTTGCACAAAGCTTGATTCAAATTGGGGCTAATTTACAGATAAATTGGGTTTTAGTCAACGCCTGCTTACAGTTTATTGCTTGGGGGCTGTTCTCGCTTTTAGTTGCTGAGATTTTAAGAGACGCTTACCATGCTTTGTGCCATCAAGTAAATTGGCTTGGGAAATTGCACAATAAGCATCACATGGCTTATCGTCGAGATTTATCGGTTGTTTCTTTAAAAATTTACCAAGAATCTCAGCTTTATCACGACATTTTAGAATCGAGCTTACTAGTAGTCGCCTGTGCGTTAATTGCCTTAATTGTCCGACAACCAGGCTTATGGCTGGGAGTGGCTTATAGTTGCACCTTTTTGTATGGTGCTTGTGTGCGCTATTTCCAAGGAAAAATTGACACAGACTACAATCACTTACCAGGCCCTTTAGAAACCATTCCATCCACTTGGTTGGTAAATCGGTCTTATCACTGGCGACACCATTTTGATGATGTCAACGCTTATTACAGTGGTGTCTTTCCTTTAGTGGATAAAATATTGGGAACAGCCCTATCCGTCAAAGGTAAAACCGTAGCTTTAACCGGAGCCTCAGGAGCTTTGGGACAAGCATTAACCGCTGAACTTGTCAAGTGTAATGCCAAAGTTGTAGCATTAACCACAAATCCAGAAAAATTAGCCGAGCAAACTGGAGTAAAGGTGATTCCTTGGCAATTAGGCAATGAAGCCGAGCTAAAGGAAAGTTTAGAAAAAATCGATATTTTAATTATCAACCACGGAGTCAACGTCTACACTGAGCGTACACCGGATGCTATCAACTCTTCCTATGAAGTGAATACTTTTTCTGCATTGCGGTTGATAGATATATTTTTAGCCACTGTTACAGGGCCACAAGCCAAAGCAACCAAGGAAATTTGGGTTAACACTTCCGAGGCTGAGGTATCCCCAGCGCTGAGTCCTCTTTATGAACTCAGCAAACGAGCGCTAGGAGATATTGTCACCCTTAAGCGCTTGGATAACAATTGCATCATTCGCAAGTTAATTCTCGGCCCCTTTAAAAGCCAGCTTAACCCTTATGGAGTAATGTCTGCACAGCAAGTAGCGCGTGTGGTGTTGTTTTTAGCCAAGCGAGACTTGCGAGATATTATTGTGACAATCAATCCTCTGACTTATGTGCTGTTTCCCTTGAAGGAAACTAGTACCTGGTTATATTACAGAGTTTTTAGCCGCAGAGGCAAGGGTGAGTAATATCTGGGGTAGGGATGGGGACAAGGGGGACAAGGGGGACAAGGGGGACAAGGGGGACAAGGGGGACAAAGGGGACAAGGGAGACAAGGGAGACAAGGGGGACAAGGGAGACAAGGGAGACAAGGAAGAAAGAAGTTTAGTTGAGTAGACAAATCGGATAATTTATTTTTTGGAGTTCCCGAAGGAAAGATAGCAACTCTACTGTAATATAAATGTACTAATAAAAGTACTCACAACAGAGAGAGTAATACTGTGTTCAAAAAAACAAGGATGCTTAGGAACTGTAGAACAGTTGTTACCTCAAGTTCCGATAATCACTCAATTATTCCAAACTCCCCCCATCTCCCCATCCCCCCATCCCCCCAACTCCCCCCATCTCCCCATCCCCCCATCCCCCC
>NZ_LAHA01000119.1 GCF_002608075.1 Nostoc linckia z4 | reverse complement strand
CATTGGCACTAAAGCGATAAAACGGACATTCATAATAAAATTGACGTGGCTGTTCGGGCTTTTGTGTTAGCAGGCAAGCCGAAACTGAGGACTTGCTCACATCAAGTCCCAAAATTTTAATCATTCAGTTCCTCCTGGGTGGTTCAGTCGTTATGTCCCTGATGTCATGCCTGCGAATCACCCGAAGGCCCAATCAGCCTAATTCACTCTCAAGGCAATGCCGTCAGAGGTAACTGACGGCGACATAGGGAAGAAAACAGCACAGTCACAGCAGCCGAGCTTGTGAACGCACGAAAGCCAAAAGCTTGATTCATTTCAAAAGCCCTAAGCTGCTGTGTGTATATGTGCTGTACGTCTGATTTGGACTCAGACCGCGACGCGATCCAAGTGTGATCGCGTTTCGCCGGCGAGTCAGTCCGGCTCATCAGGCGGCTAGAAATTATCAGCCGAGAAAATATTGGACTCATCATTTGACGACTTCAAAAAAACGTCGTCCTTTAATAATTCCAATATTTTTGAAGCCAAAAAAGAGCGGTCATAGTGAGGCAAACCGCTAGCAGAAATCGCTGCTAGTAAAGTTTGAATTTCAGGTTTAAACCTAGAATTAATGTCTAATTCGGGTAGGATTTTCAGCATACATCGGGCGTATGCTCTGACTTCTTTATGGTCAAGTTTCACGTTGGAATAATTGGCTGAAATCCGTTCAATGACAGATTGAAAACCTTTAGCCTCACCGTCAAAACCAAACATTTAACACACCTCTTTTGTTACATCTATCTCCTAAATGAGATGGAAGGCGATCGCGTGAACGGTGCGCGATCGCCCTTGAATTACCCCAAAGGTAGCTGAAGCTGTTTGCTGATGGCGGCAGCCTCTTCCTCTTCCTTAGCCAGGGTGTTGATAATTTGCTGTAAAAACTTCAGCCGTTGACATTGCGTAAGTTTTTCACAGCAATTAATAGCGTCTAGATCCAGTACCCAGAACATTTCTAAATCGGCTATTTCCCAGAAACTATCGTCATCAGCAGCAATGGTTAGACTCAAAAAGCTAGACAGATGAAGTAAAGATGGTCTGTCAAGTTGAGCAATGATTTTCTCATTTCCCATAATTACCCTCCAAATTGTTTTCTCAGCCGCTCTAGGAGCGCTACACCTTCCCCGTACCGCTTGCCAGTGAAGCCGAGAATCTCTGTCACCAGGGCACTATCGCTTTTTCCCTCCCCAAAACGCTGAATTAGCCGCCAAAGTACCCGGTCATTATCCGAACAATTTTCCTCAAAACCCGCTTCTGGAGCGGGTTTGAGGGCATTTTCAGCCGGTTTTTGGGGTGCGATCGCGTTGTCGGTGTATGGTTGGAATATGGTTGAACCATAACGAGATGTTGCGGCTTTCATCTCGCGGTATGGGGGGAGTTTGAGCGGCTGATCGTCAAGTAAGCAGTGGGACTGGTCGAGTTTTAACCAGTTTATTAGCTGCTCATTTTTCAAGCTTTTGGCATGGGCTATCGCCTTTTTACCTAAGCGGATACGGAAGAAAGCATCAGCTAAATCGCTCTTACCCTCCAGTCCCCAGGCTGCAACCCGATCATACTGGGAAAGCAGAATTGTAAAACGCTTGGCTTTGCGACCTCTGCGGGCGTGACGTTCCAGCCATTCGCCGGAACTGGGGACTTTAGAAACCAGTTCGGGGTATTCCTCAGCAATAATCACCCGTTCGGTACCAGCTAATGCACCATCACCGCGTTCGGTTCTGGTTTTTAGCTGGTTGCTCAAGTCCTCCAAGTCCTCAGCCATTCCGAATTCAATCGCTGACCAGTTTTCGCCTTTGCCAATGACCTCAAGTCCTTGCCAGTCTGTCGGCGTCCCCTCACACTCGTAAACGCGAACGCGACCGCCGACAGTGTAGGCAATGTATTGGGCTATGGTGCTTTTTCCTGTCCCCATCTCCCCGATAATCATCACCTGTTTACCTTCAATGGCACTGATGATATCGGTGATTATTTCCAGCGGTTCATCCACCGGAACCGCTGAGGCTTCAATCACTTGAGTGATGGGAATTCCGGCGTAGGGGAGGGCATCATATACCTTGAGTAACCTTTTAACCCCAGCTTCAAACCCATCACACAGCCAAACGCCAAATTTAAAAGCATTCCGGGCAATGCTGACGGTGAACAAGGAGACAGAAAAACATAACCTGCCTACCCCCCAGGCACAGTAACGCAGTAGAGTCTTGCCATCTGGCAAGTGCATTTCAACCCAGGTTGCAGATGTGGCAGTCCTGGGCGGGGCTGCAACTTTGATGTCGATCAAATCATTTGCCATACTGCACCTCAATTTTGAAGTAGAACGGCCGATCAGCTTGTTCTTTACAAAGTGCAATAATGCCGATGAGCAGTGCTACCAAGGTGAGCAGCAGAATTAGTAGTTGGTTCATTCCCCCTCCCATTGTTCTGCTGCATCAACATAAGTTTGCTGCCAACCGCGCCTTTCTTTTGGCTTGGCTAGGGTTTCCGCTGCATCCACGTTATGGGGGCAGTCCGGTTTTTTCTCATCCAGTTCCCCAAGAATTTGGTGAAACTTCTCTGGATCGGCGTAATGGGAGATGTGAGGTATGCAGCGAATGTTGGGTGGTTGCTCACTCATGGCTCACCTCAATTTCAAAAATTTTGGGGGCTGGAATTGACGGCGGATCGAGTTCACGAAGCAAGTAGGCAAGCGCTGTTTGAGCATCACCCAGGTTGAGATCTGGATGGTATCCTTTGTTTAACAAAGCCTTGTAATCTGGATGTTCGTCAATTTGGTTGAGTAGCAGCGACGACTCAATTATTAGCTCGGCAAGTGATTTCATCCGCCAATCCTCCGGTACATGAAGGAATTCGATGCGGAACCCTCACCAATTACCAACTCCTCCTCTGGGGTATCGGCTATGATGTCAGCCCAGCCGGTTTTGTCGTTGTTGCGGATGTTCCTTTCGGCAATTTCGCCCAGCCCAGGGCGGGCTGATTCAAATTGCTCAATTACTTTTTGTTCTTTGGGTGTTAGTGGTCGAGTACTCATGGTAAATTTTGGTTAGGTAGAGACGGTGTTAAGTCACCGTCGAACAAGCTCCAGGTCATGACTGGGGCTTGTTTTGTGTCGGGTGATTTGACAATGAGACGCGAAAACAGCGTCCGGAACCGACCATCATCACCTGGCGATCGGCTAGCCGGACGGCTTTGCTACGACTGACCTTCATCATTGGAAATGATCCATCCGCTGAAAGGCTGAACATCTCGTAGTTTTGCAAGGACGACCATTCGACGGCTGTTCTATCTGCAAGTCCGGAATACTCAACCTGGTTCATGTCTGCGGCTGAAATAGCGCTTGGCAGTGATGGCAGGTGACGTTTAGGCTTGTCTGCTTGTTTTTTTGGTTTATCGTCGGCTTTTAGTCCGGCTTTAGTGCCATTAGTTGTGGCTTCTAGTGTTTCCATAGTGGTTGCGTAAGGGTATGATGCGCGGTCTTAAGTGGGGTTTGAGTCTGTGCATACTAGGATCGCAGCTGGGGTATGGTGGGGCTTAAACGCCACTAAACCTCGTGTCAAGTGTTGCTGTTGAAAACGGTACCTTTTGCGAAAGCATTGATAGCAAAGGGTTTGAGAGCTTTCTTTACTGCTACTCATGGCGAACTTGGGCTATCAGCGCTTCGAGAAGCCCTTCCTGGTCGGATTCTTCGAGTTGTATTTGCAATTGCACGCTGAGTTTGTAAATTTCGTCGCGGGTTTCGCCAGGTTCAAGAACGCACAGATGCGATGCAAGTCCAGAAATCAGAAAAAGYTTYTCTCTCCGACTGATTTTCTCGAACATGCTGCCGTAGTGTTCTTGAAGCGATTCTAAGTAAGAGCCGTCTCCTGGGGTGTAACTAGTGTAGTGACCTAGTGGTTTCGACATTTTTGGGGTAAAATCTCCTTATTTTCGATTTATTTTCGATTCATAAACTATTGCTTTTTGGCGATCGCACCCTCCCAGGAGCGATCGCCTTTGTCTATTCCTCCCATCGCTCCACGGCGTCAACGTACATTTGCTGCCAGCCACGTCTCTCTGGAGGCTTGGCTAGGGTTTCAGCTGCATCCACGTTGTGGGGGCAGTTGGGTTTTTTCTCGTCTAGTTCGCCGAGAATCTTATGGAATTCTGTCGGGTCTGCGTAATGGGAGACGTAGGGTATACAGCGAATCCTGGGCTGCTCATTCATGATTCACTAGACATAATGTTGTGTTGGCATTTTTAATCGGGTCATTCTCCCAGCAGGTCTTTCCTCGGCTCAGTGCCAACAGGCTGCTATCTCTGTCTGTTTGGGAGTGGTCATCAGCTATTGGATATTGGGCATCAGTTATTACCCCAGCAGGTCTTTCCTCGGCTTAGTGCCAACAGGCTGCTACCTCTGTTCGTCTTGGGGTATCGGGCATTGGGCATCAGGTACAGGGTGCGCTGCACAGCTCCACAATTTCCGCATAACCGTATGCGGGGAAGTGGGTATTACTGCGTCTTTACAACTGGGTGAGAGACTGACAAAAGAAAACTAGCCAAATTAACACCTGTCGCCAAGTGAGTATTTGGCTGGGTTTTTTATGTCGTTCAACATGAATGATACGTCCTGTTTTCTCCTTAGTCAAGACGTTTCATTCATGAAGTTTGGGTCTACTATGGTAGAAGAAAATCAATTATCACAGGACAAGTCTCCCTTGAGGCTACTAAGAGAACGAGCAGGGTTAACACGCCCTCAGGTTAAGGAAAGGATCGGTGTTTCGGAACGGAGGCAGGCTGACTGGGAATCCGGAAAAGCATTGCCTAGCGCTGAAAACATCGCTTCTTTGTGTCGCCTATATAAGGTGTCACTCAAGAGTATGTTCTCTGCTTTAGGAGTTGATGTAGAGGGGATACCAGATGACGAATAAATGAAAGAATGATTAGTTGACCCGCAGAAAAAACGCTCACTAGCATTTCGGCAGTGAGCGCTTGTATCCAAAAAAAACAAAGAATAATCAAATGAATACTATCAGGAAAGCAGAGAACAATCTAGTTATTCTGATAAGTTTTAGTGCTTTAACTAGAATTTATCTTAACACAAAAATAGGCGAGCAGGGGGTAGAAAAATGACACAAGGTATTTATAAATTCCCCCAAGATACAGCCAACTTTCAAACGAATTCCGATAGACTTCTACCATGCAATATAGAAGCAGAAGAAGAAATATTAGGTGGTATCTTATTAGACCCAGAAGCGATTTATCGTATTAAAGATAGATTAAAGCCAGAACACTTTTATATCAGCGCTCACAAAGATATTTATCAAGCTTGCTTGAGACTTTGTAATAAAGAGGAACCCACAGATTTAATGAGTGTCACTAGCTGGTTGTCCGACCATGACATTCTATCAAGAGTTGGGGGTAGAAACAAACTAGCAACTGTAGTAGACAGAACCGTAAGCGCCGTTAACATAGACTATCTAGCCGGATTAGTCATTGACGCATTTGTTCGACGAGATTTAATTCGTGTCGCCAATGAAATCAATAGATTGGGATATGAAACAGAGCTAGATATACCAGAAATTTTCTCAATGGTTGCAGAGAAAACTCGGTCAATTATTGAGACACCAATCGCCCCAACAAGAGACGAACACGAACAATGGTTACACGACAGATTACTTGATGAACTGACAACTATTTATACAACTTGCACACAGCCATCGCTAAGACTTTTAAAACTAAATAGATTAGCAAAAGACCATCATCTTTCGATGGGTTTTTTAGAACATTTTTACTTAAAGACTCTTGTTGCACAATGTAGTAAATTACTCACCTACGAAGAATTAAAAGACTTAGCAGGCTCTACTGTTAGAGAGTGGCTGTTAAACGGTCTAATCCCTAAAAGTACTACCATCCTGTTAGCTTCAGATGGTGGAGTTGGAAAAACAAAATTTGCCTATTCCATTGGTAAAATTTTGATTCAAGGTACTCAGTTCGGGACATTTGTTGCTACAGGTAAAAGAAAAATTCTCTATTACCAAGGAGATGAGAGTCCCGGTGACATGCTGCAAGCTTTAGAGTCCTTGGGTTACTCAGAACAAGATATTGGCCAGTCAGTTCGCGTTCGCTTCGGCTGGAGCGCTGAGAATATGCCAACGCTCATACAGGACTTAAAAGAATTTCAGCCGGAACTAGTTTTTATTGACTCGCTATCGACTGCCAACCGCTTTTCTGTTTACCGCGAGTCAGAAATGGAATATGCCCGCCCCATCCTGGAGATGACCGGACTAGCCAACCAATATAAAACCACCTTTGTCATCATCCACCACATGAACAAGGGGGGCGAGGTTAGGGGGTCAACGGCAATCAGAAACGCAGTTTCAGAAGTCTGGACGCTATCTAAGGACAACAAAGAAACCGCCACCCAGTACGACCGGATATTAGAAATCGACAAATCGCGATCGCGTTCTTCCAACAAGAAATATCGCATGTACTTCAACCCCGAAGACCTGAGTTTTACCTTTTTGGGAGAAGAAGCAGAAGAATTTGGGGGGCCATCTCAGTCAGCCAAGGAATCAACCTTACAGCTGCTGGCTGACCACAGAAACATCAAATTTACCAGCGAAGAAATTGCCCACAGGTTAGGCACTTCCAAAGACTATGCCCGCCGTTTCCTCAATGAATTATCCGCAGATGGACTAATCAGTGTAAAACGCCAGCCGGGGAAAGCGAACACCTACTTCCTTGCTTACGAAGGATCAGCAAAGGATCACCCCTCGGATCACCTCGACTCTGGGTTTATAGTCCTTGGTGGAAAAGGATTACAGCCTAATTCTGAACCTGGTATAAAAAATATAGGATCACCCCAGGATCACCCCTCGGATCACCTCCAGAATACAGGCACAGCAAGCAATACAGCCAAAGGTGATCCTCAGCCTGCTAAAAATAGTAAAAAAACACCTGGCTCAGAGATCTTGACCGCGCCAAGTCACATCGAGGATCACCTTTCGCTGAACGTCTTACCAGACAACAGTTCTGGGGGTGATCCAGTGGGTGATCCTACCCCGAATGTGTCTAAAAATATACAACCAAGCTCTATAGCAGTGAAACAACTGCCAGCCAATGATTCTGGCAGTTTTCCCCAGGGTGATCCGGGGGGTGATCCTCTTCCCTTGCCACTGCTTCAAGAGAAAGGTGTCTACTGGAGTGCGATGCTTCAGCGAAAAGTAACGGTCTTTCTGCTTTTCGACCAGATGTCTGAGGCTAGCTGTAAGGTTCCAGGGCGAGGGACTACTGGACTGCCGTTTACAGACTTGCGGTGTTGCGAACAGTCTCCCCGCCACAACCTTGAGGTGGGAGACGAGGTAGTAATCTTAGTGGGCAAGCACGCGGAGACCTTCGCCACCATCACAGACATTAGAGCCGATGGCGTCTGGCTCAAATCTGGCGATCGCAAAAAGCGACTAGCAAAACCCTACTGGCCCCATCAGCTAGCAAAAGCCTGACATTATAACTCGCAACAGTACTACTCGCAAGTATCGTAAATGCCTTTCACGGGTTGCCAAAATGAACCAGAAAATGCTTGAAAGTGTTGTTATATAGTTGTTTTACGGGTTGCCAAAAACTCGCG
>NZ_LAHA01000019.1 GCF_002608075.1 Nostoc linckia z4 | reverse complement strand
AATTTTTAGTCAAGCAAGTTGAATACATCTATTATTTGGGCGATACCGTAAATTGTTCATTCTGAATTTATAATTCAACAGGTTAAAAATCTTCTCAGCAATTGACAATTAAATTTTTCGAGAGTGCCTTCAGGTACAAGCAACGTTTTTAGCTGTTTTTGTTCTCGTAAGACACACGCGAACAAATTATGATTTATTCCACTATCTATTTTCCCTTAACCGAGCAGTATTGAAACAACAATAAGTTTTTTGTCACTATGACAGCTCGTGTTGTGAGAACAAAAACCTAAACGTTCCAGAACACCAATCACTTTAGCAGTTCTAACTCCAGTCAACAGTCAACAATATCTAACTCTAAGCTCTATTATGACAACTAAACCAACTTTCAATTCTTTGATTAGCTGTCCCCAACCAAATCCTCAAGCAAACTTGCGTTTATTCTGTTTCCCCTATGCTGGTGGTAGCTCCATGATTTTTCGTACATGGGCTAATAGCTTACCTCGCAATGTCGAGGTTTGTGCAGTGGAATATCCGGGACGGGGAAGACAGATGCAGTCAGCACCCATCGCGCGATTAGAACCTCTTGTCAAGGCGATCGCTTCATCTCTCCTACCATACTTAGACAAACCATTCGCCTTTTTCGGTCACAGTATGGGGGGATTAGTTAGCTTTGAGTTAACCCGTCTACTGCGCTTAAAGTATAATCTTCAGCCGTTTCACCTGTTCATCTCTGGTCGTCGCGCTCCCCAAATCCCGCCCACAAAACCACCCATCCACGCCTTACCAGATGCACAGTTACTCGAAGAACTACGCACCCTCAACGGTACACCCAAAGCAGTACTAGAAAATCCAGAAATGATGCAAATTTTTCTTCCAATTTTGCGGGCGGATTTTGCAATTATAGAAACTTACACTTACATTCCCCAAGAACCACTGCACTGTCCCATCAGTATATTTGGTGGTTGGCAAGACGAAGAAGTTAGCCATGAAGCTTTACAAGCATGGCGAGAGCAAACAACCGCTACTTTCTCTTTACAAATGTTTGACGGCGACCACTTTTTTATACACTCTCAGCAAGATTCATTGCTTAAACTTATTTGTCAAAAATTGGGGGTTAGGAGTGTTAACTGGTGACTGTTGACTGTTGACTGTTGACTGGAGAGTTATTACACCTGCCTTGAAAATAGAGGCTCAAACAATGCAAAATCCTTAGGACTTACGCAAAAGTATGAATAAACTAACCGCATAGACGCGGTAGCGGCTTCCCGCAGGGTAGGACGCATTCGCGCAGCGTCTCGTCAGAGAAGGGCACGAAGTTATAAGAGTTTGAGAGAGTTCTTGCGTAAGTCCTAATCCTTCCAAGATCATTTTCATTGTTCCTTGTGAGCGCAGCTCATGAAGAAAGAGTTCACTCATTGCTTTTTGCACTCTTGTGGTGAAAGGAGAAAGGGAAAATACCAAACCTTTCCCCCTTTCCCCTGCCCCTTATCCCCAGAGGGGCCCCCCCTTCCCCTTTTCCCGACTTCTCTTAGAAGTCTATTATTCTCCCCATCCCCTATCGTCTCTGAGTGGCCACTGCTAATTTTGCCCCCGGAACTTCACGTACCCGATCCATCACAGCGATTACTTTACCGTGGCTAACTTTTTCATCAGCATTAATAATCACTAACATTTCTGAGTTAGAACCAATTAAACTCCGCACTTGCGGTGTTATATCATCAACTGCAATTGGTTTTTTGTTTAGGCTTACTACTCCTTGTTCGTCTACTGTGATGGTAATTTTAGAGGGAACTTGTTGTTGTTGTGCTGTGGCTGCTTTTGGTAAATTTACAGGCAAACCTTCTGAACGCGTTAAAAACAAAGTTGACATGATAAAAAATGTCAAGATTGCAAAAATTACGTCAATCATCGGCACAATATTAATCTGTGCAGGAATATCTGGTTCATCTTGTAGTCGCATAGGTCTTCTCTCCTCCTCTTTCATAACGACGGCGGTAAAGTAATTCTAGCTGGCCGCCATACTCCTGAATGAGCGCAATTTGCCGTTGGTACAGTCCCCGGAAAGTATTGGCAAACAACAGTATGAAGATAGCAACAATCAATCCCGATGCTGTAGATACCAACGCTTCACTAATCCCAGATGTAACACCTGCGGTTTTACTACCTCCCACATCACCAAGATTTAAAGAGGCAAAGGAGGTGATCAATCCTAATACTGTACCCAGAAGACCCAACAGTGGGGCTAAACTAATGATTGTCTCAAAAAAGTTTTGGAAGCGTTTGAGTACTGGAATTTCAGCTTGCGCTTCGCTTTCGAGTGCCAAACGAAATTCTTCTGGATTTGGCTCCTCTAATTCCAAAGCTGCTAGAAAAATCCGGGCGAGTGGCAAATCTGCATTTTGCCGGAGTTTATCCATTGCACCGACAACATTATCGAGGCGATAGAGATTCAAAACATCCCGCACCACGCGGTTTTGACGCTTGTTAATCTTTACCCAAAACCTAATACGCTCAATTATCAACGCCACACCCAACACCGAAAACCCCAGCAGCGGCCACATGACCACGCCGCCTGCTGCAAACAAATTCTGAATTCCCATGTTCTCTAAACGTCATCAACAATACACAGTAAGACTAGCAGAATCTAGAGAAAAGCTGAAAGTTTTTCTCAATAAAATTTAAAATAGAATGATAAATTTTTCCAATCAAATTTTTAAGATTTTGATACCAGTAGGAGTATAAAATTAATTACACAAAAATCAAGTACAAAGTCAGGTAAAAAAATACTATTTGAGCCTATCGTTTAAATTTACCTTTGATTACGTGTAATAAATTTTGCTGGTTTACTAATCTCATAACTGACCCAAACTGAGATTTTTTGCGGTAAAACTACCTAAATGCTATGGAGAATTTGCTGATTTTATATAAGTTAATCTAATTAAAAACAAAATTTATTTTATTTAGAAACTGTGATGTTGAGAGTTTTTGAGGATGTTGTCACTAATGTGGGGGTTACGTAACACTACCCCAAATAATTTTAATTTTGACTTGATATTTGTAACCTTGCATTCTAAGATGACTAAATTAGTGAGAATAGGTAGCAATAGCTATGACCTTTTCCAGTATTAATGTCGAGCAACGCTCCAAAGAAGTTGTAGCTCTCAAATCTTTTCTGGCTTACAGTTTTATAGGCTCACTGGCGCTGCATATAGGTGTATTGTCCTCAGGTATAGGTAATTATTTGACAAGAACGCCTGAAGGGAATGATGACACAATAGAGGTGGCGATCGTTGATTCTCCCGCTGTGGAAACAGAAAAACCACTCGAACAAATTCCAGAAGAACCCAAAAAAGAACCAGAAATTGTACAAAAACAGGCTATTGAAACTCCACCAGTAGAAAAAATTCAGCGGCAAGTCGAACAGATTACAACAGTCATTCAAAAACCACAACCTATAATTAGGCAGACAATTGCACCACAAGTTCCTGTAAAATCTGCCTTTATTCCACGAACAGTTCCATCTCAAGATGCTAAACCAAGTTCATCTGGTGGCGGTGGCGGTGGTGGCTCTGGTGTTGGTTTAGGTTCCGGTAGCGGTATCGCTGTGGGAACAAGCAGTGGAATTGGGCCTGGCGGAGGAACTGGTACTGGTACTGGCGGTGGTATTGGCAGTGGTACTGGTACTGGTACTGGTAGCGGCATTGGTAGCGGCATTGGTAGTGGTATCGGTAGCGGTACTGGCAGTGGTACTGGTAGCAGCACTGGCAGTGGTATTAGTAATGAACCAGTAAACCGTCCATTAGCAGTAGCACCAACAGCCCCAACACCTCCAAAAATAAACAATTCAGGTACTAGTAATGGTCGTGCAGCTTGCCGCAAATGTGAATTTAAATATCCAGAGTCATTTAAACGGCGAGGAATTGAAGGGCGTACAGGTTTAGCTTTCGATACTGACGAAAAGGGTAATGTAATTAATGTGCGGATAGCTAAATCTAGTGGAAACCGTGAATTGGATGAAGAACACTTGAGACAAGCGCGGCAGTGGAAATTCAATCCAGCACAAGGTGGTAGACAAGGGGTGCGAGTCAACTCTGCCGCTTTTAAAGAAGATTCCCAGCAATACCGCCGATACCAACAAGAAAGGAAAAGAGAAACAGAACAACAGAGAACCCAACAAGCCACAGCATCCAACTCGAATACCACAGAGGGAACTTCAAGACGTAGGCGGCGAGTATTTACACCTGCAAATGAAGCTACAGCCACAAGAGCAGCAGAATCAGGATTTAGTGGGCGGCTACGTCGTCAGAGAGTGGAAACTACTGGCACAAGTTCATCATCCCAAAGTAGGACAAGTAGTTCTCAAGGAAGTGCCAGAGAAACTTTACGGCGCGTCCGCAGCGAACGAACAACCACTAATTCATCACAAAAGCCACAGGCAAGTACAAATCGACGACGCCGCAGAGAAAACACAAGCCAGAATAAATTGCGGGAATCTTTGCGCCGTTTACGCCAACCTCAATCGCAACCTACTGCACCAAGTCAGGAGTAGGATCTAAGTTGATTGTTGACATTTGACGGTTGACGGTTGACTGCTAACCGTCAACCAAGTTTTTTGTAAACCATTAACAGGTACGGTTATTGCGATCGCTGATGACCATAAAACCGAACCTGCTCAACTTAAATTTCGATATAGCCTCAAAGGTAGGAAGCTTAAGATTGAGCTGAGTGTAATTTGAGGATTGCTTAACAAACGTATTATATCAGTTGTTCGTAGGCTATAAAGCTTGAAATTGAGCCTCCTAAGACCAGATAGTTCATCTTAGAGGTGATAATTATGGCACTCATTCGTTGGAACCCATTGCGGGATATCGAAGGCTTACAACCATTCCGGGACAGCGAACCTTGGGAACCATTCCGAGAAATCGACACCCTACAGCGGCAAATGAATCGCTTGTTTGATAGATTAATACCGACTGATGGTGGCGAACGGACTGGATTTACCTTCATTCCTGCCGCAGAAATAGAAGAAACTGATGATGCAATCAAATTAAGACTAGAAGTACCTGGTTTAGAACCAAAAGATATAAACGTAGAAGCAACTCCCGAATCAATTTCCATTAGCGGTGAACGCAAAACCGAAACCACAACTGAAGAAAACGGCATCACTCGCTCTGAGTTCCGTTATGGCAAATTCCATCGAGTAATACCGTTACCTTCCCACGTGCAAAACAACAAAGTGCAAGCTGAATACAAAAATGGCGTTCTACACTTAACTTTGCCAAAAGCCGAATCAGAAAAAGGCAGAGCAGTGAAAGTTAACATTGGTTGATTTTAGGGGGCAATACGGTTCGGGGAAAGGGGAAAGGGTAAAGGGGAAAGGTTGCAAATACATCAGACCTCCACTCCTGACTCCCGATTCCCTACTTTCTTTTATCTTTTTCCAGTTTTCCTTGTCCCCCTATCCTCTTTCCAATCCCAGCTGTCAATTTTATAGAAGACTGTAGACCGTTGACGGTTCACAGTTAAGAGTCAACAATTAACACAAAAAGTTGTACTGCTTTAAATTAGCAGCTTAAATATTCAGAAATTTAGACTTTTGATGATGCTTTTATCGACATAATTGCCGCCTTCTAAAAATTAGGAGGCGGTTGTTCGTTATACAAGGATGGCTTTGGCCATCAATATTCCTCTACCAGAAGTCAGAAGGGTTATAAATAATATGAACAATTAAATACACTGGCAATAACACGATTTGTTAATCTATGTGAATTTCCCCGATCTGGCTAGGAAAATCTCCTCTGTTTATATATTGATGAATAAAATTCAGGGCTTGAAGCACGAATACTTTGGTAAGATTTCTACAGTTTGTTCAAGCAGCTCCTTTGAGGTCTTTAAGACACCATTGTGCAAGACTAGTCTGATTAACCAAACAAGTCCGTGCTTGCCTTTTGTTGGCAAAATTGTGTGATGATGTAGTGCTTGATTTACAACACTGGTATTATTCAGACCGATTATACTTTAGTTGAAGGCTACACACTCTGCATCGCAAATGCATCACGTCAGGCAAAATCACCTAGTTATAGACAGTAGGAATTGTTTTTCAAATCAAGCACTATATAAATGGTGATAGTAATTGCTCATCACCAAGTATATGCTTGGAGGATAGTCCAGACTCCCTCTGATTTGGTTGCTAAGCAATATTCACACCTTGTCCTTGGCATCAAATTCACTGATTTGGATAAAACTTCTACATAAACACACACTGATGCAGTTTGATTTGCTTGAATAGCTATATTGATAGGACATTGATAGGAAGGAAATTCAAGATTCCTAATTATGGCAAGTAAATTCATTGATGTTAAGGAATATACTGTCCGAGCGCACAAAAGACAGATTCACACTCGTGTTTTCCAATTTGTCTGTAAAGAGTGTAACGATCTGACAAAACGCGAGACTTATGGGCCGCGACCTTTATATTGTGAGAAATGCCGGCCTCCCCAAGCACCGAAGAAATCCCAGCCTACATCTCGCAAGGCTAAACCCAGACCAATGTCTTACACAAGTGACACAGATTTCAATTGATTGAACTGTTATGAATTCAAAAGGGCAATTAGAACCACCTCCAGGTAATTTTCTCTCGCCTCTGTTGGAATTACGAGACTATTATGCTCGCCTTACAGAAGAGTACGAACGCCTATTTGTAGAGGCGCGATCGCAACTCGATCATGTAGAAGCTTTGTTATCTACTTGGTCTTTTGCTGATGGTAACAAGCAGATATCAAGACTCAAAGCAGCTGATGAAACCGCCAATTCTTCCCCAGAAGCCTCTTTGCGGTTTTTGTCAGCCCATGATGACATCTCCCAAATCAACTTGACGGAGTCTATAGAGTCAGAACTCACAGATTCAGAGGACATTGAAACAAATCGTTCCAGTACTGTTGATAGAAAAGCAGTCCACTCTCCAACCACATTCACAGATATACAGACACCTCTAGAGAACAACGATAACTCAGGCAAGGTGCCAGACATTCCCATGCTACCCAAGTATCAATCTCTGTCTCGAATGGAAGCGATAAAACAGCTTTTGCAAGAGCAGTCAGGTACAGTGTGCCATATTGATTTCATCGTGCGATCGCTTTATGGGGACTTAGATTCTAATCTGTTTAGAGTAGTTAAAGGTAGAGTTCAATCTTCCCTCACCCAAGGCAGAGAAAGGAATTATTGGGTAATTATTCCCGAAGAACCTGGTTGTTATACTCTGGATTTAAGTTTAGTTGCCCCCAAAAATGGCAATGGTGCTTCTAGGAGTATCAAAAGCAAAAGGAAGAAACCTTTCATACCTCCGAATCCCAAAACTGTACCAATGCTCAAAGCCTATGAAGGTCAATTCTTAATTGATGCCCTCACTTCTCTGTTTGAAAAAAATCCAGGTAAAGTTTTCACTGTCGCTGAAGTAATCGGCGGAATTTACGGAGAACTAACATCTGGGGAACTTCGAGAGATTAAAAATAAGGTGCTGAATGAATTATCTAGAGGCTATCGCACAGGTAGATTTTCTAAGGTTCCCGACCAAATCGGCTTGTACACCTGGGACTCGAATATGATATCGGAAGGTAATTATCGGAATTAGGGATTGGGAGGGCTGAGTGAGGAGTTAGGAGTTAGCAGTTAACAGTGAACAGTTAGGAGTTATTCCCCTTGTCTCCCCATCTCCCCACCTCCCCACCTCCCCATCTCCCCATCTCCCCATCTCCCCAATCCCCACTCACCCCAAAAACAACTTGTATGCCGGATTCTTGTTTTCATCCCAATAGCGATAGCCAAGGGTATCCAAAAATGCTTGCCATTCTTGCATTTCGTAGGGAGGAACCTGGATACCAACAACGATGCGTCCGTAGTCTGCGCCGTTGTTGCGGTAGTGAAAAAGACTAATATTCCAGTCGGGACTCATGGAACCAACAAACTTCATCAATGCACCAGGACGTTCGGGAAACTCAAAACGGTAGAGTAATTCATTGTGAGCAAGGGGAGAGTGCCCACCCACCATGTGCCGCAGATGTAATTTAGTGAGTTCGTCGTCTGTTAAATCCAGGGTTTCAAATCCGTGAACTTCAAAGGTTTCTACCATCTTTGAAGCATCGGCACGGTTTTGAATTTGCACACCGACAAAAATATGGGCTGTTTTGGCATCAGCAATGCGATAATTAAACTCGGTGAGATTGCGTTGGCCAATCAGTTCGCAAAATTGACGCAGACTACCCCGTTCCTCAGGAATTGTAACTGCAAAGATAGCTTCGCGACGTTCGCCAAACTCTGCCCGTTCTGCCACAAAGCGCAGGCGATCGAAGTTCATGTTTGCACCGCAAGCTACAGCAATTAAGGTTTGTCCTTGGATTTGTTCTCGTTCGGCGTAGGCTTTGGCAGCTGCGATCGCCAATGCACCAGCTGGCTCTAAAATCGATCGCGTATCCTCAAACACGTCTTTAATCGCCGCACAAGTATCATCCGTATCCACTAAAATAATTTCATCTACATACTGCTGACACAAACGGAAGGTTTCTTCACCAACTTCCCGCACCGCTACCCCATCAGCAAATAACCCCACTTGCGACAAGCGCACCCGATGTCCGGCTTTCAAAGATTGAGACATGGCATCAGCATCCACAGGTTCAACGCCAATCACTTTAATTTCTGGACGCAAGCGTTTCACATAAGCACCAATTCCAGAAATTAATCCGCCTCCACCAATGGCTACAAAAATCGCATGGATGGGCTGCTGATACTGGCGTAAAATTTCCATCCCGATTGTTCCCTGTCCAGCAATCACATGGGGATCGTCAAAGGGATGAATGAAAGTTAATCCTTTTTCGGCTTCTAATTGACGAGCATAAGCATAAGCATCATCGTAGGTATTTCCATGTAATACAACTACTCCGCCCCTGTTTCTAACCGCATCTACCTTAACTTGGGGTGTAGTTACTGGCATGACAATAATTGCTCTTGTTCCCAGACGGTTAGCCGCCAAGGCGACCCCCTGAGCGTGGTTCCCCGCCGACGCAGCAATGACACCCTGTGCTAATATATCCGGTGGTAGTTGCACCATCTTGTTATAAGCACCCCGCAACTTAAAGGAAAATACTGACTGCATATCCTCACGTTTGAGCAGAAGTTGATTATTCAGCCTTGCAGACAGATTTGGGGCACACTCTAGTGGTGTTTCCTGAGCAACATCATACACACGGGCAGTCAGGATTTGAATGAGGTAGTCACAATACATGGGCGTCAGACAATTTTGGATTTTAGATTTAGAATTTTAGATTGTCGATTGATTCCACGGAAAAATTCTCTTGCTACATAACATCTAGGAATCATTCGTCAACGGGTTAGCAAATACCAGATGAACATTAATTTTACGCTACAGATGTACCCGTAGGAGCATTGGGTATTGGGGATTAAAAAAAGATTCGGCCTTGCAGAACAGGGAGATGAATTTAGGCAGGCAGAGGAAGCGGGGGGAGAGATTTTATAACTTGCCAAATCATCCCTTGATTCAGCAATGCCAAGATTCTTTTGTTTTTAGTTTGAACAGCAAGAAGCCTCACACTTACCTCTTGATCGGAAGTGTTGAGATGAATTGCGCGTGAGTTGACGACAGTTGTGTGACTAAATTCTTCCACAGGAAGAACTCTTAGCAGAACATGGAGGAAACGTAGCTTGCTTAAGAGAAGGAGTACAAATCTTATGTTATATTCTTTTATAGCAAACGTCGTTTACTCTAATATGTTAAAGGTTGTCAAAGTCAGATTATATCCAGATGCCCAACAACAGCAGTCTCTAGCGCAAGCTTTTGGCTGTTGTCGTTGGCTTTGGAATTACTGCCTGAATTTGATGAATCAAACATACAAAGAAACGGGTTTTGGCTTATCTGGCTACGCAGTGAAAAAGATAATTCCCCAGTTAAAGAAAGAGTATGAATGGTTAACTTCGACCTATTCACAATGTTTGCAGCAAGTCTGCTTAAATTTGGGTGTAGCTTTCAATAATTTCTTTGAGAAACGAGCTAAATACCCTAGATTCAAATCTAAACATGGTAAACAGTCAATACAATATCCTCAAAACGTCAAGGTTGCCGATAATTATTTAAGTCTGCCTAAGATAGGCGATGTATCAGCAATAATTCATAGACCTATCAAGGGAAAAGTGAAGACTGTAACTATATCTAAAAACTGTGACAATCAATACTTTGCAGCTATTCTTTTTGATGATGGCGCATATAAACCTTCCGCAAACACAGACGGCAAGGCAATAGGTATTGATTTGGGATTAACTCACTTTGCTATTACCAGTGATGGGTCTAAGTTTGATAATCCTAGAATACTTGACAAACATCAGAAGAATCTAAAGCTTAAACAACAACAGCTATCTAGAAAACAAAAAGGCTCTAACAACCGTATTAAATCTAGGAAGAAAGTTGCTAGAGTCCACAGAAAAATAACTAACTGCCGTGAAGATTTTCTACACAAGCTATCTCGTAGGGTAGTCAACGAAAACCAAGTTATTGTTGTGGAGAATCTTAATGTTAAAGGCATGATGCAAAATCATTGTTTGGCTAAATCCATCCATCAAGTAGGGTGGGGAATGTTTTGCACCATGCTGAAATACAAAGCAGAGATGGAGGGAAAAATATACCAGGAAGTTGATAGATTTTTTCCCAGTTCAAAAACCTGTCATGTGTGCTTAAATCAAGTTGGCAGTTTACCGCTAGATGTAAGATTTTGGACTTGCGAAAACTGCCATACAAAACACGATCGAGATGTGAACGCGGCTATTAACCTCAGAGATGAGGGACTACGAATTTTGACATGCCAGTGGCCTCAAGTCGGGAAACCCGCCCACGGCGCTGGCTCCTCTGGAACGGGGGATAAAGCCTGTTGCCCAGATATAAGTCGGAGTAAGGGAGGACGCAAGAAATCCACTACTACGCTTTCTGTTGGACAGGAAGCCTACACTGTACTCGAAGAGTCAGTGTAGGTAGTTCACTTTCAATAAATTGCCTGATAATTATAAGACAATCTACAGACAGCAAAAATGCAGACTCTCCAAAAACTCTCTCTCCCAAACATGGGATGTGGAACTTGGGCTTGGGGTAACCAATTGCTTTGGGGATATGACGAAAGCATGGATGACCAGTTGCAAGCGGTTTTTAACCTTTGTGTGAATAACGGTGTAACTTTATTTGATACAGGTGATTCCTACGGGACTGGCAGATTGAATGGTCGAAGTGAGCTACTATTGGGGCGATTTCACCGAGAATATGTAGGTTCCAATCAAGAAAATATTTGTATTGCGACTAAGCTTGCTGCTTACCCGTGGAGATGGACGCGCCAGTCAATGGTTAAGGCTTGCCAAGCATCTGCTCAACGTCTAGGTAGAAACGTTGATTTAGTACAAATGCATTGGTCTACAGCGAACTATGCTCCCTGGCAAGAAGGGCAATTATTAGATGGTCTAGCCGATGTTTACGAGCAAGGGTTGGTTAAGGGAATAGGACTATCCAATTACGGGCCGAAACGGCTCAAACAAGTGCAAAAAAAGTTTGCCCAGCGAGGCGTTCCAATTAGTACCTTGCAAGTCCAATATTCTTTGCTATCTACATATCCTGTCACTCAACTCCACCTGAAAGATGTTTGTGATGAGTTGGGAATCAAATTGATTGCCTACAGTCCTCTGGCTTTGGGGCTGTTGACAGGAAAATACTCTGTTGGAGGTTCTTTTCCCAAAGGTATCCGAGGTTTGCTGTTTAGACAGATTTTACCAGGAGTGCGATCGCTTTTAGCATGTTTGCAAGAAGTAGCACACTCTAGAAACAAAACCATGTCACAGGTAGCAATCAACTGGTGCATCTGTAAAGGAACCATTCCCATCCCTGGAGCAAAGAATGTAGAACAAGCCAGGGAAAATATTGGTGCGTTGGGTTGGCAATTAGATGCAGGTGAAATTGCAGAGTTAGATACAGCAGCGGCAAATTCAAACAAAAAAATGGTGCAAAATATTTTTCAGACTCAATGAAGTTTTCAGATATTAATTTAAATGATTTGTAGAAATTTATATCCAAAAAATATCTCTGACGATAGATGGAAAAAAATCAATGAAAAACCTTATAAATTATTCATACATATATGAATTTAGTATAACTTCTGAACTTATTCATCTATGTATATGACTTACGCAAAAACTCTCTGAAACTCTTATTTTTTTGTTAGGACTTACGCAACGCCGATATTGTCATTGCGACCGTAACGGAGTGTAGGGAAGCAATCCCAGCGTCAGGGGGGATTACTTCCCTATCGCTCGTAATGACGGAATTACGTTATTTTTGCGTAAGTCCTGTTTGTGTCCTTCTCTGACGAGACGCTGCGCGAATGCGTCCTTTGTGATTCGTTTCTTCTTGGAAGTCCCTTTTGAAATTGTATTTAGTTGATTAAAAAACTAAATATTGCTAAAATATACGCAATTTTAATCGCTAATAAACTAAATCACAGATATTTTCAAAAAAGACATAAATCCTGTATTAATGTCTGATTTTTTATCAAAAAAACTTGATTTTTGATATTAACTAAGAAAAAATGAATATTGAGTCTAACATCTTGTAGACACTCTTGGTGACAACTTAACCTTATCCAATGTCCACAGTCCGCGAAAGCGGACTTTTTGTATGTATCCTTAAGTTTCACTGGACTCACATCACAATACGGTTCACGTAAAACTCAATTTTTTTAACGTAGAGGCTCACCAGCAAGACGGAGGCTACCATCAATAGACTTCTTGCATAAGTCGGGTAAAGGGGAAAGGTTTGGTATTTTCCCTTTACCCTTTAACCCCTTCGGGGTTCGCCAGTCGCTCATGGGGGAAACCCCCAAGACCGCGCTGGCTCACCTTTTCCCTTTGACCACAAGAGTCCAAAAAGCAATTGATTGCAAGAGGTCTAATGCCCAGCTGACATTGTGAGAAAGAGGCTTTGATGTGTAATATTGATTGGCAATGTTTAAAACAACTATTAAACTCCGATGAATCAATTAACACTTAAAAATTGGATATTAATCAAACAGCGGCTAACTCCTTATTTGTTTTTACTACCTGCTTTGATGATTTTGGTGTTAACCGTCTTTTGGCCTGCGCTGCAAGCTTTTTACCTCAGCTTTACCACCTACGAAGATATTGCTCAACCGCCGCAATGGATAGGTCTAAATAACTTTCTCAAGTTGTGGAAAGATGCTGTTTTCTGGAAAACCCTGGAAAACACTTTTTTATATCTTGTGGGTGTAGTACCAATTTTAGTAATTGCTCCCTTGGGACTAGCAATTTTGGTCAATCAAAAACTGCGAGGGATGAATTGGTTTAGAAGTGCATACTACACACCAGTAGTAATATCAATGGTAGTTGCAGGAATAGCTTGGAAATGGTTATATGCAGAAAATGGATTACTCAATCAGGTGTTTAAAGCTTTGGGTATGATTTCAGAAGGTATTCCTTGGTTAACTAGCTCAGCTAAACTTTTTGGCATTGTACCAATTTCTCTTGCCAGCGTTATGGCAGTTACTGTGTGGAAAGGACTAGGCTACTACATGGTAATTTATTTAGCTGGATTACAATCAATTCCTGGCGATGTGTACGAAGCCGCAGCAATTGATGGCTCTGATGGTATTAAGAAACATTGGGATATTACCATACCTTTGATGAAGCCTTATCTTGCTTTAGTAGCTGTAATTTCAGCTATTTCTGCCACCAAAGTTTTTGAAGAAGTATACATCATGACCCAAGGAGGCCCGCTTAATAGCTCGAAAACAATTGTTTATTATCTCTACGAACAAGCATTCAATAATTTGGAAATTAGTTATGCTTGCACAATTGGACTAGTCCTATTTTTGATAATTTTAGGGCTATCAATTTTGCGTTTAGCAGTCAATCAACAGGAAGGAGAGAATATCAGTATCTGATATGAATTAGTGCCTTATTACACTTCGCTTTAAGTTGGTGTTTGAAAAGTTTTAAGATTTTGACAATAGTTGGTTGACATAGGATCAATATTGATACTATTATTGATTTAAAGTTAATACCGAGTCTTAGTCATTTTGTAGAAAATTTCTACTTACTGACATCTTGGTATAAGAACACATGGCACAAATTGAAGATATCCTTGCTCAGATAAAGAACAATCCTAAGGATGTTAGATTTTCCGATTTAATGAAAGTCTGCACTCATTACTTTGGAGAACCTAGACAGCAAGGAACAAGCCATTGCATCTATAAAACGCCTTGGGCGGGAGATCCACGCGTCAACATTCAAGAAAAGAATGGTAAAGCAAAGGTTTATCAAGTCAGGCAGGTTTTAGACGCTATTGAAAAATTGGAGGAGATACAAGATGGTTAACTACAAACACTACACTTATAAAGTTACTTGGTCACAAGAGGATCAAGAATTTGTAGGATTATGTGCTGAGTTCCCTAGCTTATCTTTTCTTCATGAAAATCAAGCAGCTGCACTTGAAGGTATCACAAACCTAGTGCAAGATGTAGTAATCGATATGGAAGCGAATAATGAGAACGTTCCAGAACCGATTGCAGAAAAAAAATACAGTGGTAAATTTCAAGTTCGTATTCCTCCAGAGCATCACCGTAGATTAGCTATAGAAGCAGCAGAGCAAAACGTTAGCTTAAATCGCTATGTAAGCCTTAAGCTTGCCGCTTGTTAAACAAAATACCCTCTGTTCAACTTTCCAATGCTTCATAAAATCCCTGCAATAGAAGCCTTTACAGCTACTTTGACAGGGATTTATAGGTTTCAGGCTTATTTTGTCTCAAAAAATGTCTCATATGATGTCCGCCAAATCACCCATAATAAACAGTTTGTAGTAAGGACTTCAGTTCTCTGCCTTGAAGACTAAAGTACTCTCTGCGAGACGCTACGCGTAGCTTGCTTCCCCGTAGGGGTACACTACGAGCAACCATTTTTATTCAGTTTGATTCAGAAGCTAAATATACTTGCTTAAAATCGTGTTTGATATTCCACTACAGCACGACTATCATCAGTTAAATTAGTGGAAGCGCGGACACGGAATTCGTCATTTATCCGGTAATTAACGCCCCATTGGAAGGGGTCATTTGTGGTTAAAATTTTGATGCTAGAGATGGATATCTTAGAAGTAATATCAACTCCAGCCTCTGCTGCTAATTCCAAAGTTGAATTAGTTCTTCCCGCTTCAGGATTCTCAGAAATAATGGTAGGAAATATCCGCAGTTCGCTTAACCCAAAAGTGCTACCAATTTGGTTAAAAGTTGACTGAAAATTATTGAACACAGCTGAGCCTGCGATGTTAATTAAACCCAAAGTACTGTCGCCACGTCCTTGGGTGTCTACAAACCCACCTCCTAAAAGAGCAACAATTTCGGTTTGACTACGTGACGGACTGCTTGTGAGTTCTAGATTTTCATTGAGTTTGCTAGCCAGACCATTAATAGTAGCTTCGACTCGCACACTTTCTAAGGCTGATAAACCTGTGGTGTTGATTCGGGTGAAATCATTGCCTTGAGTTACGTCTAATACCTTAGCAAATAGCCGAATATTCAAGTCAGGGTCGCGGGGTTGGGAGGGACTAAAAGTTGCAGTGTGTTTATAGCCACGAACAAGGTTAAATTGGGTAGTAAATAAATTGACTCCACCTTTTTCTAATTGGATAGTACCATCTGGTACAGGCTGATTGATTGAGCCGTTGACTATGAGATTACCACTAGCCCGGAAGCTAAGAATAGGTGGACGGGTAATTTGGACATTTTTACCTAGTTCTAAATCTAGATTATTAAATCTGGCGATGCCTGAGGGCAAGCCTGGAATTTCCTTTTGATTTTGCTTATTGGCTTTTAGAGATGATAAGCCAAGACTACTATCATTTGCGGATGTATCGGTGTCGGTGGATTCTGCTAGCAATACCTGGCCGTCAAATAAATCTACTCTACCGCCAATTAGGGGGTTGAGGGCAGAACCAGTAATCTGTAAATTACCGCTAGCACCTCCTTGGTAAAGTCCTTTGAGATTCAGTGTTAGCTGGTCGAGATTAATGGTCAGAGGATTGTTGATGGCGACTTGCTCATTGTTAAAGATGGGAATTTCTCCAGCAACTTCTACCTTTCCTCGGCTAAATCTACCCTGAAGATTTTCTACTAAGATGCGGTCAAAATTAAACAGCACTTTACCCGTAACACGTCTGAGTTTACCCGGTAAAGCTTGGGCGGAAAAAGTAGCATTATTAACAGTGGCAATGCCATCTACCTCTGGTTGTTGCAATGTTCCACGCACCTTTAGGTCTACTTCGCCTTCACCTTTTTCAAACATCACTTGATTAGTCAATGCGTTTAACAGTCCTAATCCCTCGTTTTCTAATTTGACATCCAAACTGATTTGGTCGCTGTCTGGCGTCACCGTTGCAAAAGGCAATTTATAAGGTATGCTGCCAGTAATATCCACAGGTTGCGGGCCGTTAACTGCAACAGTACTGCCAAAGTTTAAGCGTCCATTGGCATAGCTAAAACTTGCCGTTGCTAACTGTATTGGGTTTTGATTCAATGTTCCTTCTGTAACTTGCAATTCTCCTCTGGCTTGGGGATTGGCAATACTGCCTGCTAAAGCTGCTGTAGCATTGACATTACCTGTAATGCCAACTGGCAATTTCACAAAATTATTCAATACTTGTATGGGAAAATTGTTCACCCGCAACTGGCCGGATTGTTCATCACCGCCAATGTTACCCGTGAAGGCAATCAGTCTGTTTTGAGATTCGATGCGTAAAGGTCGCAAACTTAAAACGCCGTTTTCAAAGTTGCCTTCAGCAATCAATTTTTCGGCTGTATAATAACGACTGCGTTCTTCTTTTTTACCCCAAGCAAAGTTTTCTCCATTCAAATTAAACTGCACTGCCAATCCATTGGTAGTAGTTGTATCCAGAGCTACTTCGCCGTTGAAAGTGCCTTTTAAGTCAGCTAAATCAGGTATGGGGCTGGAATCAAGTCGCTGTTGTTCTTGTTCGGCTACTAAGGCTTCAATTTCCGAAAATCGTTGCAGTTGGGCAAATAACGGCTCATTTGGCCAGCCTTGGGTGTTGGTGGTTAGATCCGCTGCTGTGCCGTAGTTTTGATTTGAACCACCTTGCAAGTCCTGTAAATCGAAGATTTGTGCTACAGCCAGAACATCTTCAATTTTGCCCTGGTTGACATTGAGCTTACCTTTTAGTCGGGGGCTTTGAGCCGTTTGAGTAAAAGTACCAACAGCAGCATAACTACTGTTTCCTTTGATAAATTGGCTACTAGTGAGTGTGGCGTTACCATTGCTGTAACGGAATTGAGCCGCTAAACCATCGCCCTTTAAACGTCCAATTTCTGGGTTGGCGATCGCTAAATTTCCGTTTGTTGCAAATGTCTCTTGATTAAAAACCAAATCCCCAGTTAACAATCCGGCTATTTTTCCAGTACCGAGACGAGTACTAGGGGGTGGTGTCAAATTCAATATTTGTAAGGGAAAGTTTGCAACTTTGAGTGTCCAATCATTTCCTCGGACATTACCCGATGCCGATGCTTCCTGCCATTTTACTAAAAACGATGAAGGGCGATTATTAGCATCTAAATTGAAAACCAGGCGATCTCTGACGAGAAGCCCCTTCGGGTCTACGCGATTTCCTGCCAAATTCAAATTCAACCCGCGTCCCTGTACCGAGTTAATATTCCCAGTTAACAGCGGGTCAAAGGCAATATCTTGAACAACGAAGTCTCGTAGGTTAATTTGCCCGACTACATTTGGCAAAGGTAGCTTACCAGTGACTTGTCCGTTAAAATCTATTCTCCCCGCCACCGCAACCTGATTCGGAAGATTCACGGGTAACTGTTTTAAGTCGTAATTCTCGGCTTGGATATTCAGATTTAAGGCAGTAATTTCCGGTATTCCTGGTTGTTTGGCGTTGGCTAATATGCTACCAGTAACATTTAAACCGGGGGCAGTTGCTTGCTCAATGGTCAGCCTTTCACCATTCCAAGCGATCGCCGCTGTCAGTGGTCGTTCAAGACCGGGGAGACCTTGGGATAACTGCACCTGTCCAGCAGCACGCACATCTGCTAATTGAGACGACGCCAATGTGCCAGCTAATTGCAACTTGCCGCCAAATCGACCGCGCAATTGCTGATTTAACCGATTTAATTCCACACCGGAAGCATCAATAATTCCTTGATAGCGACCATTCGCCACTTGAATATTAGAAGCTGCGATCGTTCCGCCAGCAACATTGATTTGTCCCTGGCCAACGGCTTGAATTGTTTGCGGTTGGAAGGACTCAACAGAACCCGCGACATTGGCTTGACCAGTTAAGGTTCCTCGCAATTGTGGTGGTACTGCTGCCAACTGCTGCAACGGTACATTATTTGCTTGGACTTGTGCTTGGTATACACCATTACCCACTTGGATATTAGAAGCTGCGATCGTTCCACCGCCAACATTTATTAGTGCTTGGCCGTTGGCTTGGATTGCTTTTGGTTCAAAAGAATCAACTAATCCCGCAACGTTGAACTGACCATTTAACGCACCTTGAAACTGCGGTGGTACTGCTGCCAACTGGCGCACAGGTACATTGTTAGCCTGGATTTGCGCTTGGTAAGCACCATTAGCGATTTGGATATTAGAGGCTGTAATTATCCCCCGCCCAACATTGATCCGGGCTTCACCACTGGCGAGTATGGCTTGGGGTTGGAAAGATTCCACAGAACCGGCCACATCCACTTCACCACTTAACCTACCTTGAAACTGCTTCGGGACTGCTGCCAACTGCTGCACTGGTACATTCTTCGCCTGGACTTGCGCCTGATATAAACCATCAACAAGTTGAATATTTTTCGCTGTAACCGTACCACCGCCAATGGCAAGGCGACCTTCACCACTGCCACGGAGAGTTTTTAGACTGAAATTATCTGTGTTACCTGCGATTTGGAACGTACCCGCCAAAGGATTATTTAAAGCTGGGGGAGACTGTTTCAATATTTGTCCCAGCCGCACATTATTAGCTACAAGTTGAGCGGAGAAATTTTGGTTTTGGAGTTGGATATTAGAAACTGCAACTGTGCCACCGCCAATGTTTACTGCTGCACCTTCAGTACGAATTGTCGCAATTTCAAATGGTGCTGTGCTACCTGAAAGGATCAGACGGCCATTAAACTGTGCGCCTGCCAAAGAGACATTTTGCAGTTGATTTGTATCTACAAAACGTTGCACTTGCACCCCAGAGGCCACAGCAACAGCTTGCCAACGCTCATTGGCGTAACTACCAGTAGCTCTGACTTTACCACCACCGACATTCAGAGCGACATTGCGGAAAGAGACGGTACGATTGGGAGCGATCGCCACTTCCCCTGTTCCCGGATAAGTTCCGTTGGGGGCTTGAAATTGTACCACAGTTTGGACATTAGTAGCAGGGCCAAATACTTGGGCTGTAGCTGAGAGATTACCAATTTGGAAATTCGGCGTTGTTTCGTAAACTTTAGCTATGGCATCCCCTGGAACATTCTTAGCTGCGAAATTCAAATCCAGTCGGGGATTTTTACCAATTGCAATTGTGCCAGCCCCTGTAATCTGACCGCCGACTTTAGCAAAACCTTGAATATCTTTGAGAGTAATTAAAGACGAACTCGTAACCAGCTGAAATTTACTACTAATATTATTAAAATCGAGCTTATCAATCCGGGTAGTTTGGATAGTGGCAACTGTGCCAGAGAGAATTGGCTCTTTAGTAGATCCAGTAATCTGTAAAGACGCTTGTACTTGTCCAGCTACAGGTACGGGTAGTTTTACCTTCAGAGTACTGACTGCATTGGCCAAACTCACCGCATTTACACGTGCTGCCAAGTTGAAGCCTGCTTGAGTGTCAATAATTCCCTTAGCCACCAAGGGAATTTTGCCATAGTTGCTTGTAACATCATTTAACTGCAATTGCGTTCCTTGGAAACGCAGGTTTCCTTGGCTGTTGCTCAACACTTGCGGTACTTTCGGCAATTCAACCGTTACCCCTGCAATATCAGCACTGCCAAACAATAAAGTCGGCTGTTGTGGTGTCAACTGAACCAACAAATCGCCATTGACTCGACCTGCTTGTAAATTCACTGGTAACTCAATGAGGCGAGTAATATCCGCAGCCAAGAAATCTTGTACTCGCAACTGCAAATTTCCTGCTAATGCCTGAGAACGGGTCTCTCCCTGAATGGAAATCCTACCACCACTGTCTGCTTGACCTTGGACTTCCAAGCGGATCAGCTTGTTGTTTGCTAAAAGTTGGGCAGATCCACTCAGGTCTGAAAATGATACGGGAGATGAAGAAGACGCGGAGAGTGGGAGACGCGGTGACATGGTGACAGAACTCTTTGCGTCCCCGCGTCCCCCTGTCCCCGCGTCCCCGCGTCGTCCCCGCGTCCCCCTGTCCCCGCGTCCCCGCGTCCCCCTGTCCCCGCGTCCCCCTGTCCCCCTGTCCCCGCGTCCTCTTGTCCCCTCTTCTGCGGCATTAATGCCAACTTGGCATTGCGAAACCGCAGTTTATCCAAATCAGTTTTAATGATGCCGGGTTCACCTGATGATGCGATTTCAGTGGAAACCCAGCGCCCTTGGTCATCCTGTTCAATGTAAATATCTGGATTTACTAAGGTAACATCTAGCTTGAGGTGGCGGTTAAAAATTAACTGCAAGAGGTCGAAAGTCACTTCCACAGATTCCACTGTGGCTCGATCTGGATCTGTGGGTGTGGTGGGGATTGCTGAAGCACCAAACTGCACTCCCGTCAAGGAAAATTGTGTAACTCTTCCCAGTTCTACTGGACGGTTGAGTGTTGTAGTCAGACTTTGCTGTGCCAAGGGCGTTAACTCTTTTTGGACAAAAATCCACAACCGCCAAATACCACCGACAATTCCAATCAACAAAATTCCTCCTAAAGCGATGCCGCCGCGACTCAACACCAGCAACCACGGACGCTTACGAATCGGAGAGAGGGAGAAACGATCTTGATTGGGAGATTTAGTCATTGCCTTTCACTGTATTAATTGCCGGATGCAGCGAGGATGCACAAGCATTAACTGGCACATTGATTCAGTATGCCATTTCCAGGATACGTTAACTGAACCCAAGGCCTCATGGGTTAAGTTACGGCATTTGCTCGACCCAATACTTATGCGGAAGGATGTTGGTGGTTTCAGGAAAATCTCAAGAAAGTGAAAATTGATAAGTGTGACTTTCCCTGATGCACAATCTAAAACTTTAATATAAATAGATCTAGATCTGAAAATATAGATAATTAAATTTATGCGTGTTTTTGTGTTGATGTTTAATGCCGGAACCGAAAATGAGGGAATTCACACGATTCGGAAGGGCGATGCCGAAAACGGCAAGCTACGCAATACAATTCTGATGTTTGAGTCAGAAGACGACGCCACGCGCTATGCCCTGATGTTGGAAGCTCAAGATTTCCCCACACCTACACCAGAGGCTATTGATGCTGAGGAAATCCAAGAATTTTGCGAAAGTGCCGGATATGACTGGGAAATTATCCCAGAAAACAGTAATTCACTTGTCACCCCGCCGGAACTTAACGTTGAAGAAACCGACTGGCAACCAGATGCCGAAAAATATGATAGTCCTGAAGACTCCTTAGATGCTAATCAGCAGTCAGCAGAAGAATCAGAATTGTCTAATTCCGAATTAGATAAAATTCGCCGAAAATTTGAAGGACTATTGTAATTTGGTATGGAGCATGGAGCATTGGGCACTTGTACTGAGCGTAGTCGTTGGCGCAGCCTCTCGCAGAGAAGTATTGGGCATTAGATTAATGACTGATGACTAATGACTAATAACAAAGGAAAAATGACAAACCTACAGGAACGCGGGCATCTTTTAACCGAATTAGTAAATCCTAACAGTGTCAACCTAGACCAGCTGAGTTCTCTGGAATTGGTAGAGCTGTTTAATAACGAAGATCGAAAGGCAGTGGCGGCAGTTGCGGCGGCAAAAGTTGAATTGGCACAAGCCATTGAACGCACCGCAGAGCGTTTGCACCAAGGAGGACGCTTATTTTATGTTGGTGCGGGTACAAGCGGTCGGTTGGGGGTATTAGATGCTGCGGAGTGTCCCCCTACTTTTTGTACGCCTCCAGAGTTGGTACAGGGAATTATTGCTGGTGGTGCTGGTGCGTTGGTACGCAGTTCTGAGGATTTAGAAGACAGTATTGAAGATGGTGAAGCCGCCATCGCAGGACGCCACATTACACAGCTCGATGTGGTAGTTGGCATCACTGCTGGTGGCACAACACCATACGTCCACGGTGCGCTGAATGCAGCTCGTCAGCGGGGAGCCGCTACTATTTTTATCGCCTGCGTTCCCGCCGAACAAGTTAGCTTTGAAGCCGATATTGACATTCGCCTATTGACAGGGCCAGAAATCGTTGCTGGTTCAACTCGTCTGAAGGCTGGTACAGCTACAAAATTAGCTTTAAATATCCTTTCCACTGGCGTAATGGTCAAACTGGGGAAAGTTTACGGCAATCGCATGGTGGATGTGGCGGTAACAAATCAAAAGTTACGCGATCGCGCTTTGCGAATTTTACAAGACCTCACAGGTTTAAGTCGAGAAGCTGCTGGTTTTTTATTAGAACGTAGTGGCAAGTGGGTAAAGTTAGCTCTATTAATGCACTGGACTGGTTTAGAAAAAGACGAAGGCCATCAGCTTCTTTCTCAACACCAAGGTAATCTCAGAGCAGCTGTTGTCAGCTACAAAAACCACAATCAATCCTAATAATTGCTATATACTAACAGCTAGCACTACTCTTCATAATTCCACAGCAAGCACTGTTTACAAAGCAAAAATCAGGGTTTAAGCAAACCGTAAGCAGTGCCTACTCCATAACCCTGGACTGCAATTTCTAATTGTTAGGATAGCTACCAAATATCAGCGATAAATTAACACCGATCGCAGACTCTTTATAATCTATTAATATTTGTTGATTTTAGTAGATATTTATTATGATTTTAACTTGAGAATAATAATCAATATGAAGAGTATCTGGAAGATAAAATCCGATTTTTTGGACAAATAATTCAGAACTTGTACGGATATGTTTTAGTGTGATAATCATTAAAATAAACTATCGATACTGAAATAATTTTAGTGATGCAGGCTATAGCAACTCAGTGGAGTGATGGAAGATTAGGAGCAAAACCAAGTATGGCGATCGTCAACATCTGCTAAATAAACCATTACTACTAAGACTGTTACCATAGCATTCCTATTTCAGTTGTGAAAAATATCGGTGTTGATTGTTGACTGTCAACGGTTAACAGTCAATAACCCGAACATCTAATATTTCACAAATCATTTGGAATTGCCATATATTGCTTATTTCCCTTGTTTTTAATAATTTTGATTTAGTCTGCTATGTAATAAATATATTTTCATGTATGAAATATCTGCTAACCACTAAATAGCTAATGTGGGTTTTTTAAGAGCGAGTTTTTTAATAAAAGGAATAAAATATGGCCCACTCGGAAGTGATGGTTTCAAATAACTTAGTAAATGAATTTAAAACTTGTACTCAACTACAATACAATGGCAAATTAAATATTAAAAGTTCCAAGGGCAGTCAATGGACTTTTTACTATCGCTTGGGACGTATAGTTTGGGCAACAGGAGGAACTCATCCCTTTCGGCGTTGGCGTAGACAGATGGTTCAAAATTGCCCTCAAATTGACATTGATAAATTACAGTTGCGCTCCCAAGATATGTCAATGGATTACTGGGATTATCGCCTCATAGAAATCCTGCATAAAAAACAGAAAATCCAAAGGGAACAGATTCAGTCAATTGCTGAAAACACCATAGCAGAACTTTTATTTGACCTAGCTCTGCAAGCAAATTTCGTTTCTGTCACTTGCAATCGTAGCCAAGAAGTTATTTTAGAAACACCAATAAATTTCACCAATGCAGAAATGTCTGTCAAACAGATGCAAGACTCGTGGAAAACGTGGTCAGAAGCTGGTTTAGCAAATTTTTCTCCTGACTTAGCACCTGTTCTGCGACGACCAGAACAACTCCAACAAATAGTAAGTCCATCTGTATACAAAAACTTTGTCAATTTTATCAACGGCAAATTTACTCTGCGAGATTTGGCGGTGAAAATGAAGCAAAATGTACTACCCCTAAGTCGTTCGTTGCTTCCTTATATTCTCAAAGGAATCATTGAATTAGTGGAAGTACCGGACTTACCTTTTGTAGCGTCTGAGGTCAAAAATAACGCTGTTAACCCACAACCAAAGAAGCTGAATACTCCACTAGTAGCCTGCGTAGATGATAGTCCACAGGTTTGTAAAATGCTGGAGGAAATTATTACTGCCAACGGACTAAGATTTATTAAAATTGAAGATGCAGTACAAGCTCTACCAACTCTGATTCAAGACAAACCGGACTTGATTTTTTTGGATTTGATTATGCCAGTGGCCAGCGGTTATGAAATCTGCACTCAGTTGCGACGAATTTCTGCTTTTGCCAATACGCCAGTGATTATATTAACAGGAAGCGATGGTCTTTTAGATAGAGTTCGTGCCAAGGTGGTGGGTTCTACAGATTTTCTAACTAAACCTGTGGTACCTGATAAAGTAATGGGTATAGTACGAAAATATTTACCAACATCCACCGTACCCATTGAAAAACATAAATCTAATGTAGAGGTTTTTAATTAGCAAATTAGTAATTTTTCTTGATGATGAATCATCAGATTGTTTAATTAATTGGAAAATTTTGATTTATCAACATCAGAATGTGAATAGGGCTAGCCATAACAAAAATTTTTACCAACAATACACTTGCCGAACTCAGCGATCGTTAAATTGCTGGGGGTGATGAATAAAAAGTGAGAATCCAAAATTGAAAATACATAATTAGGTGTGGTTCTAAACTACATCTATTTTTTTCATCTATTCATATAATTTTTAATTAAGGTCTTCTATCATAATTGGTTATGATTCCTACAGCCATTGCCCTTAATTCCCTCCCCTTGCTAAGAGATGATATTACACCCTATCGATCGAGTAAATAATATTTATTTTCTAAAATTTTCCCACATATTCAACATCTAGAATAAAAGCATTAAATTATGTTGGTTACGTACTTTTTCTGAGGTTTATACATAAACATTGTATCAAAATTAAATAAATACAAGTTTTTGTATTTCTAGCAATTCTACTTGAATTGTAAAATCTTGTTGGCGGCTAAAGAAGTTATACTGATTATCCTCAATCAAGCAATAATTGAAATTTCAAAACCTAGAATTTTCTGAAGTTTATTAATGCATGAAATTGGAATTAGTATTAGTTATTCTTTAATCTCTGATTGATGTTTGTTGGACAATACCATATTTGTATATATCATTTGAGCGTGCTGATTCTAGATTAAATTCAAAATTTAAAATCTTTAATCTGTGTCCTCAAAACAGGTAGAGTCACTCACATTTTTTCGTCTAGAGTTTAGTTGTGTTCCCATTTTAAGAAAGTTGAATAGGTAGTTGCCATGAATACTGTTTTAGTTGTTGAAGATGGCTTAACTGATATGGAAATAATCAGCCGTTACTTACAACAGGCAGGTTATTCTGTGATTAGTGCCACAAGTAGTGAAGAAGCTCAAGATAAAATTGATAAAAATAAGCCTGATGTCATATTTCTTGATGTAATTTTACCAGGTAAAAGTGGTTTTGAAATTTGCCGAGAACTTAAAAATAACCCTAACACCAGCAAAATTCCCGTAGTTTTTTGTTCTACAAAAAATAGTGATGTAGATAAAATCTGGGGTAATATGTTGGGCGCTGAAGGCTATTTATCTAAGCCAGTCGTTCGAGAAGAATTACTAGAAATTCTGAAACGATTGATTAACTAGTAATTAATTTTTGCTAGTCCAACCATAATAAATGTCACTATTTGAGTTTGTCGTTTATACAGTCTGAAACTGTACTTACTAAATAGTGCTGAATCAAAAATATCAATGACAAAGGATTGCTAGCTTTGGAAACCAAGAAAAAATTTTTAAGTTTTAATTTGGGAGTAAAAGATACAGCCGTAATTTCTTTAGAACACATCACAGAAGTTGTGCAAGTATCATTGCCAGAAATATGTGGAGTTCCTCAGATGTCGAGTTGCGTTTTGGGTATCTATAACTGGCGTGGTGAGATGCTTTGGTTAGTAGATTTAGATGCGATGTTAGGTTATCCTCCAATTTCTCAAGGCTCAAATTTACTTTCAAAAATGATGGCGATTGTTCTGGAAAATGAAAGTAAGTATCTGGGAGTACTGGTCAGACAACTTCTTGATATTGAATGGCTAGATATTAACCAAATAAAACCTCCTAGTGCTGATTTATTTTATCCCAAAATTTCACCTTTTTTGCATGGTTATTTTATTAATGATGCCAAGCAGATGATGTTTAATTTGGATGCAGCTACGATTATCCAAGCTCCCATGTGGGGAATTCAAAATTAATAATTTGGTAGCAAATAAATACCAAATCGATTTTAAATTCCAATTATTTAATTATCAATCATAACAAATTGTGAGGTAGACTCAATGACATTTTTGTATCACAATAACTCTGAACACGAGCGTTTAATCCCTGGAGTGGAAAATCAGAATGGTAGCTCTACTGTAGCCAATATTGCTAGAGATGAAATTTCTTTATTAAATGCCGTCGCTCAAGAATTTAAAACTTGGCGTACACAGTTACATGATATTACAATTCATATGCGTCAGGCTACAGATTTTAATACTCTACTGAAAAGTACTGTAACACAAATTAGAGAAAAAATAGGCTGCGATCGCGCTTTAATTTATCAATTTAATTCCCTAGAATCAGGTAATGTGTTAGCAGAATCTCGAACGCTAGGTTGGACGCCGACTCTGGGAGAAAATATTCCTGGGATTATTTTTGGTTTATATACGAATCAAGATTATTTAGAGTCTGTAGCTATTGATGATACCAGTCAAATACAACTTACACCCCATCAAAAGCAACTACTGGAAAAATATCAAATCAAAGCCAGTTTAACTTTACCAATTTTAGTAGAAGGTAAAATTTGGGGATTATTAGCAGTCAATAATTGTTCTACTTCCAGGCAATGGCAAGAAGGAGAAATTAGCTTACTATATCAAATTGCCAGAGAATTAACCTACAGATTGCATAGCTTTGAATTTCAAAAAGAACTGCAACAACAAACACAAGCGAAGAAATCAGCAGCTAAAGTCATCGATAAGATTTTGCGGATATCAAATGTCGATAAACTTTTCCAAACAACTACACAGGAAATTCGCCAACTATTAAAATGCGATCGCGTAGGTGTTTATCGTTTTAGACCTGATTGGGGTGGTGAGTTTGTCTCGGAATCAGTGGGTAATAATTGGGTAAGAATGGTAGGGCCTGATTTTAAAATGGTCTGGGAAGATACCCACTTACAAGAAACCCAAGGAGGACGTTATGCCAAAGGTGAAACTTTTGTAGTCAAAGACATTTATCAAACGGGACACGCTCAATGTCACATTGATATTTTAGAGCAATTCCAAATGATGGCTTATATCATTGCGCCTATATTTTCTGGAGAAAAATTATGGGGCTTGCTGGCAGCTTATCAAAATTCTGGCCCCCGCGATTGGCAACCTTGGGAAGAAAGCTTTTTAACTCAGATTGGTTTGCAATTTGGTGTGGCTATCACCCAAGGAGAATATCTCGAACAAGTACAGACAAAATCTGAACAACTTTCTCAGATAGTTGAACAAGAGAAAACTGTCACTAAGACAGTCAACCGCATTCGACAATCCTTAGATATAGAAAGTATTTTTAAAACAACTACTCAAGAAGTCCGGCAATTATTAAAATGCGATCGCGTTGTGGTTTTTCGCTTTTATCCTGATTGGAGTGGTGAATTTGTCGCTGAGTCAGTGGGTAATACTTGGACAAAATTGGTAGGCCCTGGTATTAAAATTATTTGGGCAGATACCTACATGCAAGAAAATAAAGGTGGGCGATATACTAAAGGTGAAAGTTTTGTTGCTCATGACATTTATCAAGTTGGTCATTCTCCTTGCCATATTGAGATGTTAGAGCAATTTGAAGTTAAAGCTTATGTAATTGTTCCTGTATTTTGTGGCGAAAAATTATGGGGATTGTTAGCAGCTTATCAAAATTCTGGTTCTCGTGATTGGCAACCTTGGGAAGTTAATTTTTTAGTGCAGATTGGCTTGCAATTTGGTGTCGCAATATCACAAGCAGAATATATGGAACAGCTGCGAGTAAAATCTCAGCAATTGTCTCAGTTTGCCGAACAAGAGAAATCGGTAACAAAGATAGTTAACCGGATTCGCCAATCTTTAGATATAGAAGAAATATTTAAAATAGCGACTCATGAAGTACGTCAATTATTAAGATGCGATCGCGTCGCTGTCTATCGTTTTAATCCCAATTGGAGTGGCGAATTTGTAGCGGAGTCTGTGGGTCATAATTGGGTAAAACTTGTAGGCCCCGATATCAAAACTGTTTGGGAAGATACCCATTTACAAGAAACTCAAGGGGGACGATATGCCCAAGGTGAAAACTTTGTTGTCAATGACATCTATAAGGTAGGTCATTTTCCCTGCCATATTGATATGTTAGAACAATTTGAAGTTAAAGCCTATGCCATCGTACCTGTATTTGCAGGGGAACAATTGTGGGGTTTGCTAGCAGCTTATCAAAATTCTACAACTCGTGATTGGGAACAATCGGAAGTCACTTTATTAGCGCGCATTGGTAGCCAATTCGGGCTAGCATTACAACAAACTGAATACTTACAACAGCTACAAGCCCAGTCAAAAAAATTAGCACAAGCAGCAGAAAGGGAAAAAGCTGCTAAGGAATTACTCCAACAAAGATCGATTCAACTTCTCACAGCACTTAGACCAGCCCTTAACGGCGATTTAACAGTACGCGCACCGATTACAGAAGATGAATTAGGCACCATCGCAGACGCCTACAACAATACCCTACAAGCGCTAAGGCAAATAGTTATTCACGTACAACTAGCAGCCCAAAAAGTTGCCCAAACTTCCAGCAATAGCAATGCTTCACTGGTAGGCTTAACTCATTCAGCGCAACACCAATCTGAACAAATGACCGCAGCTTTAAGTGACATTAAACAGATGGTGGACTCCACTCAAGCTGTAGTGGTGAGTGCCCAGTTGGTACAGCTGGCAGTACAACAAGCTAACGAAACTGTAGACTCTGGCGATACGGCAATGAACTTAACTGTCAAAGCCATCCAAGGAATTCGCGAAACCGTTGCCCAAACCAGCAAAAAGATTAAACGTTTGAGTGAATCTTCGCAAAAAATCTCCAAAGTCGTGAACTTGATTGGTAATTTTGCCACACAGACAAACGTTTTAGCTTTGAATGCAGCCATTGAAGCCACCCGCGCCGGTGAATATGGCAAAGGCTTCGCAGTTGTAGCTGATGAAGTGCGTTCTCTATCTCGCCAGTCAGCAGCAGCAACCATCGAAATTGAAAAATTAGTCCAAGAGATTCAAACAGAAACCGGGGAAGTTGCAGTGGCGATGGAAACTGGTATTCAGCAGGTAGTGGAAGGCACAAACCTAGTAAGTGAAACTCGCCAAAACTTAAATGCGATCGTTTCTGCAACTGCTGAAATTAGTCAGTTAATCGAGCGAATTACCGCAGCAACTCAACAACAAATGACGCAATCTGTAACAGTAACTGCATCAATGCAAGATGTTGCTGAGATTGCGAATAAAACTTTTGCAGAATCTCAAGAAATTGCTACGGTCTTTCAAGAATTATCTGGAATGGCGCAAGAGTTATTAACGACTGCAAGTAAATTCAAAGTCAACTGAATTTTAGATTTTAGATTTTAGATTTTAGATTTTGGATTATGAATGAAGAGGATTTTAAGCGGAGAACCAAGCAGTTAGCATTGCGAGTAATCCGCTTAGTAGAAGCCCTTCCACAGAGCCGAACTAGCGAGGTAATTGGTAAGCAGTTAATCCGTTCAGCAACATCCGTGGGAGCTAACTATCGTTCAGCTTGTCGTGGTAAGTCAACAGCTGATGTCATTGCTAAACTCAGTTTAGTAGAGGAAGAAGCGGATGAAAGTCTTTATTGGATGGAACTTATTGTTGAGATTGGGCTATTGCCACTAGAAAAAGTTAGAAATTTAATGTCAGAAAACACTGAAATTCTAGCAATGACAGTTGCATCAATCAAAACTTTACGCCAGAAAGAAAAAAACCAAAATCAAAAAAATAAAATCTAAAATCTGTCTCGATAAGTTTTGATGTTCAGAAGTATCAAAGCTACACGATAATCCAAAAAAGTTACTCGTTCAATCTTTCGTAAAACTAAAATCTAAAATTCAAAATCTAAAATCCAAAATATGATTACCGACACTTCAATTCGCGAACAAGGATACATTTATTTTCTGGCAGAAGCCCCAGAATTAGTACAGATTATTGAACAAGAATTATTTAGATTATCTGAAGGTTATACCACTGCAAACATTCATAATTTAATGCGGGCTACTCATACCCTCAAAGGTGGTGCTGCTAATGTTGGGCTAGAAACTATCAAGATGATTGCCCATTTTTTAGAAGATGTATTTAAGAGTTTGTATAATCCAAATGTAGTTATTGATGATGAATTACAAACATTTTTAATACAAGCTTATGAGTGTCTAAGCATAGCATTAAATACCGAGCTAATAGGAAGTACTGTTAATAATGAAGAACTACTCCAACGGGCAAGTTCAGTTTTTGCACAGCTGCAAGAAAAACTAGGTGATGCGTTTGGTGCTGAGACTCATATTCCTACTTCTGAGGAATTGGGGTTTGATATTGTACAGTCTGTTTTTGAAGTGGGAGTACAGCAACGTCTAAATAGTATTGCTGAAGCTATCGAACGTCCCCCAACGGATGCTGAATTTATAGAATTTTTACAATCTCAAGCTGAGGTATTTCTTGGTTTAGCAGAATCTCTAAATTTACCTGGATTGGGTGAAATATCTCAAACAATTGTGTCAGCGTTGCGAGCAAATCCCACGCAGGTACAGCAAATTGCAAAAATCGCCCTTGCAGATTTGCAACAAGCACAAAAATTGGTATTAGGAGGCGATCGCACTTCTGGTGGACAAGCTTCTCTTTGTTTGCAACAACTGACAACAGTCGCAAATAATCAAGCTTCTGAAGAATTAGAAAATAATTTGTCTTTTGACACAGTTATATTTAATGAAAAACAATTTTATCAGTTTTTAACTACATCAGATAACAAGAAAAATGAATGCGTCAAACCAACAACAGCTAAGTTTTATCTCAAAGTTATTCGCTACATTTTTGGCTGGTTCCATCACGAAATGGGAATATCAAAATCAGAACTGAGTTTGGCTTTACTCGTTCCTCAATCAACTAAAACAAATCTGCTCAATTATATTGAAAATTGGCTGACAAAATTTTTGGCTTTTGTTCAAGAGCAAGAAGATAGCCAAAGTCTTTGCATTTATCGTAATGGAATTATTTTAATTATTTTGTTTGCAGTTGCCAAATTTCAATATTATATTGATAAATCTGACAATTACCTCACTCTAGTGAAAATTTTGCAAAACAAGATTTATAAATTAGCAAAAAAATATAAAAATTATCCTCCTGTAACTAGCAAAGAAAAAAATTGGCTTGATAGTCCCAAATTACAAAATATTCTAGTTATTAAAGAAGTATCTCAATCTGCATTTTCTGAAACCAGCGATAATCTTCTAGAAGTAATATGGGGAGAAAAATCTCAGGAACAAGTTACTACTGAAGTTGTGAATACTGAGACTGGTGATTCTTTGAGACAGATAAATGTTTCACAGAAAATGATTGAAAATATTACTGATTCCTTTCAATCAATTAATCAGGAAATAGAAGATAAATCGCAACATTACCCCAATAAAAATTCTCGTCAACCTTCTTTTATTAGAGTAAACACAGATAAATTACAAAATCTGAATTATTTAGCAGGAGAATTGCTGATTTTCCAAAAACGGCGGGCTTTGCAAGATGAACAAATCCAAGAAATAATCGAACGATTAATGCAGCGACTTGCTAAACAACAAACAATTTTAAATGAATTACGCGATTTACCATTACAAATACAAAATTTTGCTTCGCAACAAACACCAAATTTTGCAGTGAAGTTTGACTCTCTGGAAATGGATGTATATACAGAATTTCAGATGACATTGCATGAAGCCATAGAAGAGACACTGCAACTCCAAGAAACCACAGAGTCTCTTGAATTGCTTATGAATCAAGCTGCTCAAATCAGTGGTAATAAAGAAAATTTAACTCTGAATATTATAGATAATTTAGTAGAGGCACGAATGTTGCCTTTGGGCAATATTTTGAATCGTTTTCCCCACATGGTGAATAAGTTGGGGAATGTTTACGCCAAACTTGTAGAATTGAAACTTTCAGGAACAGAAGTACTAGTTGATAAAGCGATCGCTGAAAAACTCTACGATCCGTTGTTACACTTAGTACGTAATGCTTTTGACCACGGTATTGAACTTCCACAGATTCGCTGCGAGTTGGGTAAACCAGAACGAGGTTTAATTGAAATCTGCGCCTATCATCAAGGTAGCCAAACAGTTATCGAAGTTCGGGATGATGGAGGGGGATTGAATCTAGAAAATATTCGTCAAAAAGCTGTTGAACTTTATCACATTCAAAGTCAAGACAAAGCCAAAAGCTATGCTGATAATCTAACGGAAGTTGAACTTTTAGATTTAATATTTTCACCGGGATTTACCACTACTAAAAAAGTAAGTGAAATCTCTGGACGGGGTATGGGTTTAGATATTGTGCGTACTCAGATGAACACACTCAATGGTTCAGTTTCAGTTGAATCTTTACCCAATCAAGGAACAACATTCATACTCAAAATTCCTTTTTCTATGACCACTGAAAAACTAATGCTAGTTCAAGCCAGAGGTATTGTTTATGCCTTGCTTTTGGGTAGCATCGAAAAAATATTGATTCCTAATGATGAGCAGATCAAAGAAATTGAAGGTAAAAAAGTTTTGCATTGGAATGTAGACGAGGATGAGACTATGGTCAGCCTGCGTCAACTTTCAGAGTTGCTTTCTTATCATGGTTCATTATTTAATAGTGCTACTCCACATAACACATATAATAATCATGATGTAAATATAAATAAAAACCCAGTACTTTTACTGCGGAAAAATCAAGGATTATTTGCTTTAGAAGTTGACCAAATTATTGGCGAACAAGAACTAGTAATCAGACCTTTAGGAAATGCGATCGCACCACCAAAATATATTTATGGTTGTAGTAGCTTAGCTAATGGTAACCTCATTTTAGTGATTGATGCTTCATTGCTATTAGAATTAGGCGATATCCAACAAACAACACTTGATATCATCGGTTCACCAACAGCCTCTCACGTAAATAAAAAATCTTTGCCAATACCATCAACACAAACTTTATTGTCTACACAATTACAAAATCCTGATACTATAGAAACCCAATCTAGCTATTCTCTAGAATCGAATAATCTAATACCAAAAGTTATCTTAGTGGTAGATGATGCCATTAGTCTCCGCCAAACTATTTCTCTGACTTTACAAAAATCTGGCTATCAAGTAATACAAGCTCAAAATGGTGTAGAAGCTTTAGAAAAGTTACAGTTACATCCAGAAATTCAGGTTGTGATTTCAGATTTAGAGATGCCTAGAATGAATGGTTTTGAATTTTTAAGTAATTTACGACAACATCCAAATTTTGCAAAAATACCTGTGATAATTCTCACTTCTCGCAGCGCTGAAAAACATCGCCAATTAGCTAAACAATTGGGTGCTAATGATTACTTGACTAAGCCTTATTTAGAGCATGAATTTCTCTCAAAAATTAAAGATTTAATTAACAATTTATCCGATAATTCTAATCATTTAGTCATAGCAGCAAATCATTAATTTATTGAAGAAGTATAAACTTGAAAAACTTAGCGTTTGGGTGTAGCTTCACCAAATTTAATTAAAAGAGCGATGGCAATACTCACAATTAAAATTAATGTCATACTCAAAGCTGAACCAAATCCCCAATTTTGAGTTGCTCCCAAAAACTGGTTATAAACTAATCGCGCTGCTGTCATACTCGAAGCACCACCAAGCAATTCAGGGTCAGTAAAATCTCCCAAGCCTGTGATAAATACAAGCATGGAACCAGCTGCAATTCCTGGAAAAATTTGAGGTATAGTTACTTTCAAAAAAGCTGCCATCGGATTTGCACCTAAATCTGCTGCTGCTTCTAACAATCGCTTATCTAGCTTTTCCAAAGAGGCATATAAAATTAAAACCATATAGGGTAAAAGGCTGTAACTCATACCAATTAATACAGCCGGACTGGTATTAAGTAATTCCAAACTAGGGAAGCCAAAATAGTTTAATAAACTATTTAATAAACCACTAGGGCGAAGAATTGTAATCCAAGCATAAGAACGTAATAACGAAGAAGTCCACAAAGGCAAAACAAAGCCTAATAACAGCAAATTTCGCCATCGCTTCGGTGCAACTATAGCAATCCAATAAGCTACAGGGAAGCCGATAATTAAACAAATGGTTGTAGTACCAAAAGCAAACAATAGCGATCGCAAGATTACTTGTAAGTAAAGGGGGTCGAATATCCGGATATAGTTTTTGAATCCATCGGGATTAACCACATCTCCCGGTCGAATGTCTGCAACCAAACTTAACTCAAAAATTATCAAACTTGGTAGCACCAACAAAAGTAATAACCAAATTCCAGAAGGTGCAAGTAAAACTAAAGGTTGTAGCCAATTTCCTCGTGGACGGCGCAATTCTGCTATTTCTGAAATGTCATTTTTTTGAATATCGATCATTCCTCGCTCCTAATTTTGCTAAGTTGATATTTTTGGATTGATGCTTGATTTTAAAAAAATATTTTAAATATAAAAAATTAATTTGGTATTTACCAATCAATTTATATTTCAATTTAAATGAAATCAAAAACTCAATTAGCCACTGGTTAATTGAGTCCAGTAGCGCTCGTAAATTTCTTCAAATTCTCCTACAGGACTGATGCGCTCACAATTAGTTAAAAGTGATTCTGGGGGAAATAAATTAGAATTGTTTTGTATTCGTTTTGGCAATTGCTCGAATCCAGCTTTATTGGGTGTAGCAATATTTAAGCGTTGACTTATTTCGGCTGCTACTTCTGGTTGTAAAATCATATTAATCCAAGCATATGCTCCAGCTAAATTAGGGGCTGTTTTAGGAATTACAATAGTGTCTGTCCACAATGAAGAACCACTGCGGGGAATTACATATTTGAATTTTGGATTTTCTTTAGAAATTTTCACTGCATCTGCTGAATAACACATTGCTAAAATTAAATCTCCACCGAGAATTTGATTTTGCCAAGCATCTGTATCAAAAGAAGCGATCGCAGGTTTCAATTCCCTTAATTTATCGTAAGCTTGTTTAATTTCTAATTCATTTTTGGAATTGTAAGAATAACCCAACATCCGCAATACTGCACCCATTACTTCTCGCACATCATTGAGCAAAGTAATTCGCTTATTAAGTTTGTCTTGATTTTGCCAAAGATAATCCCAATCTTGTGGAGGGTCTTTGAGTTTTTCAGAATTATAAATAAAACCTGTTGTTCCCCAATTAAAAGGAATACTATAACGGTTATTAGGGTCATATATAGGATTAGAAAAACGGGGAAATAAATTTTCTATACCAATTAAGCGATCGCGATTTATTTCTGTTAATAAATCTTTATCTGCCATCTTCTGTACCATATAATCGGATGGGTAAATAATGCTGTAAGCGCTACCACCTCCAGCTTGCAACTTCGCCAGCATCACATCATTAGAATCATACACATCCGCCAGCACTTTCATGCCAGTTTGAGTACTAAAAGTTTGTAGTAATTGTTTGTCAGTATATTGTGTCCAAGTATAGATATAAAGTTGGTCGCTTCGACTATAAGTGGAAGAATTTGCACGTACTTGAGCTAGCCTCCAACCGCAACTAGTTAAAGACAAGCTAGAAAGTGCTGCTACTCCTTTTAAAAATTGTCGTCTTTTAGTCATTCGTTTTCTAGAAAAAAGTTAGTATTGACTGGTTGTTAAAGCATTTATAGCCACCTCAGCTTGTCCAAAAAATACTCTGGAGTACTGGATTAAAAACAAGTCAGCCGATATTATAACCGTGCTAACACAGTTTAACTATGTATTATAGGTAATTTAATATTCTCAAAACTACTTTCAGATAATAAATTATATATTCTTTGTTAACCAAGCGCGAAATGCTTTCATTGTTGCATTTCTGCCATCAGTTTTACACCGTTTCAGATACTCAGGAATCACTTGAACAATAGGTAAGTTAGGGAAAATACGGCTGTTATTAGATTCTATATATTTTCCATTAACCAGTATATTAATTTCTAATTTTTTACCATTCCAGCGCCATAATTCTGGAACTCCTAATACTTGATAATTATTAAAACGAGTGCGCGAGGTAATATCAATTTCGATTGCTAAATCTGGGGGTGGATCTACTGTTAGGTCAATTCTATCTTTACCTCTAACAGCAGCCTCGTTTTCAATATAAAAGCAATCATCTGGTTCTACCCCAGCGTCCATTTTTTCTTCATCAAAAGTTGTAGATCCTAAACTCCAAAATTCAATATCAAGTTCTTCTAGTAAGATTTCTACTAAATTGCCAATAATTTTTTTACCTACCTCATGCTCTGGTAATGGAGCCATTATTTCTAGCACTCCTTGACTGTAAGATATCCGAGAACTGCGATTCTCCCCCAATTCTGCCAAAATGTTTTTGTATTCTGGCCAGGATATACCCTTAATCAATAACTGATGACCAACAGGTACAATTAGCTGCTTGAGTTCAAGTAACATTACTTCCTTGCCTCTAGAGTTAACCCAACTATAGCAAATCTCAATCATTGGCGATCGCTAATATCCCCAACTTCTTAAATGAGTCGTTTATCGCTAATTGATAATCAATTCTAAATTCTGACTTCTCTTTTATGACTGACTAATGGGAATTTGAATTATAAATTCTGCTCCTTGCCTTGGTATTGAGTTACAAGATAAATATCCAGCATGTTTATTTACCACGATTTGATAACTGATAAATAGCCCCAGTCCTGTACCTTTGCCAACATCTTTAGTAGTAAAGAAAGGGTCAAAAAGTTTGGGAAGTATTTCTTGAGCAATTCCCAAACCATTATCTGCAATTTTAATGATTGCCCATTTGCTATCACAAACTTCGGTGGAAATGCGAATTTGTCCTTGTTCTCCTATAAATGATTGTTCTAAAGAATCAATAGCATTAGTGATAAGATTCATAAATACCTGATTTAATTGACCAGGATAACATTCAATTAAAGGAAGTTTGCCATACTCTTTAATTACAGCAATTTCTGGATGATTGGGTTTTGCTTTCAAGCGGTTGTGGAGAATCATCAAAGTACTATCGATACCTTGATGAATATCTACATCTTTAAATTCAGCTTCATCAAGACGAGAAAAGTTTCGCAGCGAGAGAACGATTTCACGAATCCTTTGAGTTCCTATAGTCATGGACTGAAAGAGTTTTGTAAGGTCTTGTTTGAGAAAATCAAGGTCAATAGCGATGATTTCTGCTTGAATTTCTTCTGGAGGATAGGGAAAATGTTGTTGATAAAGTTCTAGCAGATGCAATAAATCTTGAGTATATTCACTGGCTGGAATCAGATTAGCGTGAATAAAATTGACGGGATTGTTTATTTCATGAGCAACACCCGCAACCATATTTCCAAGTGAAGACATTTTTTCACTTTGGATCAGTTGGCTTTGGGTGCGTTGCAATTCGCGGAGAGTATTTTCTAAGTTTTGGGCTTGTAGTTGTAGTTGCATTTCGGCTTGTTTGCGCTCAGTGATATCAGTTGAAACGCCAAGAATTTGATTGATTTTGCCATCAGCACTACGGTTGAATACTGTTTCTCTGGTGTATAGCCAGCGCCATTCACCATTTGCTTGTTTAACCCGAAATTCAAATTCATAAATCTCGCCATCCTTGGCGTTACTAAAATTTTCTAAGTGAGTTACAATTTTTTTCCAATCATCTGGATGAGTAATTGTGGGTAGAATTTGTATTCCCATCTGTTGAATTTGTTGATTAGAATAGCCAAGAAGTTTGCCAATTTCTTGATTGGCGTAAATATTACGCTGTTGTTCTAAATCAAAGATATAGAGAATATTAGGAGAAGAGTCTGTAATGCGTTGAATGAAGTGTTGGCTAGCTTGGAGTGCTTCTTCGGTTAGTTTGCGTTCTGTTATATTTAACGCTGTTCCCACCAGTCGATAAACTTTACCTTGGCTATTTTTTAAAGGATTAATAGTAGTTAGCCACCACGTTTCTTGACCTTGGAAAGTCAAACATTCTTCATATTTGATACTAATACCCGTTTCTATGCAGATCTGAAATCGCTGGCGCACTTCTTGACCTTCAACGTTACCATGTACATATTCTATAGTTTTACCAATCACCTCTGCGTTGTTAATTCCTGTTATCTTTTCTGTTGCTGAATTCCAGCCAGCATAACGCAATTCTTTGTTATCTACAATGTCAATCACAAATATTGGTTGAGTGACACCATCATAAATACCGCGTAGAAATTGTTCTTTTTCTTGTAGTTGAGCTGCGGCTTGTTGACGATGGCAGATTGCAGTTTCTTCTAGCTGCTTATGAACAGTAATAACTTCAGAAAAAATAATGATACCGCCAATTTCAGCAGAGTCTTTGTACCAAGGATTTATTTGCCATTTCACCCAATTGATTGTCCCCTCTCCAAGGGGGAAAATATTTTCTTCAAATTCCTCAATGCTTCCGGCCAAGCAACGTTGATAAATTTCTTGCCAATAGTGGGGAATATCTGGAAAGATTTCATAATGAGAACGACCGATGATGTCTCCATCGCTCAAATTATAATCTTCTCGCCAACGCTGACTCGTCAACAGATAACGCATTTGGCCATCGAATATGGCGATGGCAGCAGGGATAGATTCAATAAATACACCCATCTGCTGTTGACTAAACTTTAGGGAATTGGAAGATTTAGTACTTTTTAAACTGGCAACTACCTGACGCAGTTCTACTAATTCTTGTTGCAGCGATTCGTAGGTATCTTTTTCTACAGAAATCAAATTACAAATCATAGTCTTGTTATTTGCCAGCTAGGGATCTGAAGTTGACATCATTCCTATATTTCCCAATAATCTCTGGCAAACAACGTTCATGACTAAAGAAAAAATCTTAACTGTTGACCGTGAACCTTCAACGGTCAACAGTCAACCACCTCAAGCTGTTGTTTATTTTTTGCACTTCCTTAAAAACTATTCAATAGCTATATTCGGAATTCGACTCCATTCATTCCATGAGCCATCGTAGTTTCGGACTTTTGTGTAACCAAGTAAATATTTTAAGACAAACCAAGTATGGGCTGAACGTCCGCCAACAGTACAATAAGTAATTACTTGTTTATCGGCAGTAATATTTTTGCTGGTGTAAAGTGTCTGCAATTCTTCAACCGATTTAAAAGTTCCGTCTTCATTGAGAGCTAATTCATAATACATAGAAACTGCACCAGGAATATGACCTGCGCGTTCCGTTCCTTGGGGTGGCTGCATAAAAAACCATTCGCCGCTATATTCTTGAGGTGTACGAACATCGACTAAAATGGCATCTGTTTTGCCGATAGATTGCTGGACATCATCAAAAAATGCTCGCAAGTTTGCATCAGGAGTTTGCAGTTGATATTCCGTTGGTGGGATGGCTTGTGAGTCCACTGCTACTGGACGGTCTTCCGACAGCCATTTTTGATAACCACCGTTGAGAACGCGCACATCATTGTGACCGAAGACTTTGAAAAGCCAAAATAACCATGCGCCTGTTGCAGCAAAATCACCATAAGTAATAACAGTAGTCTGATTTGTAATACCAGAATTTTCTAAGAGTTTTTGCCATGCAACTGAGTCAAAATTAATGCGGTAATCAGGTAGCAGAAGGTCAGTAGTAATATTCCAAAAGACAGCGCCGGGAATGTGTCCAGTATTATAGGTTTCTGGATTCATGTCTGCTTGAATCAAGCGGATATTCGGGTGATTCAAGTGTTCAAAGACAAATTGAGTATCAACAAGTACATTGCTGTGGGTGTGTTGGGACATGTTTATTCTTCCAATTGTGATGCAGGTAGAATAATGTCTGTATTACGACCACGCCTAGTCCTCGAACGAGTACATTTAGCAGCTAAGATTATGGTAAATTCTTTACAATCTTTATTTAATGCCATCGCTCATGCTCATGATGAACAAGAATTGCGATCGCAAGTCATCAGTAAATTTAGTGACTATTTCGCTGCTGAACGTTCTGGGATATTTTTTTTCGATCGCCTTTGGCAATTTGAGAAAAACATTCCTCGTATAGTGCGATTGGCATTTTCCTTAAAACATAATCCACTTTTGCGCTACTTAGTTGAACATCACACCGTAGTTCATGAAGAATTATTGTTAGCGCCTGGAGAATGGCAGATTATTTGCCCGCGTTCCGACCACTATCATGTCATGATTGGGCCAGTTGTTGGTAATGGCCGCCTAATTGGCGCTATTGGTCTGACTCGTACTCGAAATACTCCCGCTTTCAATGCACAAGAATTAGCCGATTTAAACGCCTTGTGTCTTCATATATCAACTTGGCGTGCAACATTACAATTGCAATCGAAACTTTTCAATTCTCTGAATGCTAATTCTTTAACACAACGCGAAATTCAAATTGCCGAACTAGTAGCAAAAGGACTAACCAATGCTGAAATTGGTACAATTCTGTGGATTACAGAAAATTCTGTTAAGCAAGCCTTAAAAAGGATATTCCGCAAACTTGATGTTTCCTCTCGTGCGGAAATGGTGGCTCGCCTTTCCTCAAGTATCAGCTTAGTTCAATAATATAGTAGAATTCAGAATTCAGAAGCATAAAAATTTCTTCAACTCTACCCCACTCCCCACTCGCTACTTTTAATCTAATACTTCAACTATATTTTCAACTCCAGCGAAGAAATTTCTTCTGGATTTTGAATCAAATGCCAAAATAGTGCAATTTCACCCACATTATCAGCAATAAATCTCAAGTTTTCTGAACTAGCATCTTTAGCCATTTCCGCTAAAAAGTTTTTAGCAGCAAGAATAGTGTTTTGCCTTCTTAATCTTTTTTCTTGAGAGCATCTATTCATTGTCTTGCCTTAAAAGTATTAAAATTTGGTTTATTTTATCTAATAATTACCGAAATTTACTTAGCTGTCATCAATCTTGAGAACAATATCCATCGGTCTAAGCTTCTTGGATTTTACTTAACTTCATTTAGATATTACAAAGTCAATCCTTAAGAGAGATGTAATTTTAGACTTTATCGGGTTGTATGACAATGGTGTTTGATATGCTTCAGATGCCTAGTTTTAGATCCCCGAACTTTTGAAAAAGTCGGGGATCTCGTTAGTGCAATCAACATCGTTCCTTGGAAGATAATTGCTGCTTTATAGATACCAGGTTGACACTTTAGAGACTGGCTCAAAATTGACAAGTTTATGCGGAATTGATACCAGCAATATTGAAGTTGATAGCAGTAATGTAACCTTTGAGGAAAATTATGAAAACATCTAAGAGATATCTTTTATCCGCGATCGCTGTCACAATTGTTCTTGGTCTGAGTAGCTGTAATTCTAACTCCACCACTAATAATGTTGATAGCCAAACGCCATCTCCCACCACAACACCAAACACTACATTATCCCCAGAACCTATTACAACACCCACAAATACTCCATCATCTCGGACTTCTAGCCAAATTCCTAGTGTTGCTCAATTGAGAGAAAAATCTCCAAATCAAGAATCTACTGGAGAAAATACGCCTTCTTCATCTACTTCTAAAGCTGCTAATACTAAAACTACAGACGTGACAATTTACACTAGTGATGTTCAATGTCAACAATTAGTTCCAGAAAAAATTTCAGTACCAGCTGAGGAACCAGTAACAAATGCTGTGGGTAAAATCATAGAAAAAAGAGATACAAGTGACTTTAGCTTGTCTGGGTATCGTGTCAACGTCAAAAATGGCGTTGCTACAGTTGATTTGCGGATATCTCCTGAGTCAAAGCGACAAATAGCTTCTCTTTCTAGTTGCGAACAATTTGCTTTGTTTGGTAGTCTTCGCAAAACTTTAACAAGTAATGCCGCATGGAATATTAAAGAAGTTCGCTTCACTGAGCGGGGTCAAGACATTGTTCTCTAGGCCAAATAATCCTACACTGACTTTCATTTGTGCAGTGTAGGATTAGTTTGATAAGCGTTAGCGAAGCTTTGCCCTTCGCGGTAGCGTCTCTGAAAGAGAAGGCATCACCAGTTGCAAAAAAGTGTGTATTTTAGTCAATTGAAAACAGCTATAAATAATGATATGCTGTACAGTAATATTAAAGTTTTGGCTAAAAGCTGCTAGCGGGTGTAATTCAGTGGTAGAATGTCACCTTCCCAAGGTGAACGTCGTGGGTTCGAGTCCCATCGCCCGCTTTAAAATTTGTACATTAACTAATTATTTGTCATTGTTAACGCATTAATGTCACTTTTAACAAATTAATGTCACGCTTAACGAATTAATGTCCTCTTCAACAACCAACTTCCCTTTGTTCTATCCTGAGCCTAAAATTATCAACTCAAACTTTGATCTAGCCTGTATAAGAATAAAAATTGGGAAGGTGACATTCCTTTCAACCCACCTTTTTATTTTGAAACTTTACATAGTAGAGTTTATCTCAACTAGCTCTTCATTGCAGAAACATTGGAAATGACAGCTCCCTAGTGCGAAAAAACTTTACCCACTTTTCAACCCGCCTCAGCTGTGAGGAATATTGAAACTAATACCAGCGATTTTAAGCTGTACCCTTGCTGGCTCTTTCAACCCGCCTCAAGCTGTAAGGGGTATTGAAACTCCAGCGCCTCAAATCCTTTACTAGCAAAAACTCCATAAACTTGCTATCTTTCCTTCGGTGAATTGTGAAGTTCGTCAACAGTATCGATTGCTACAAAAACCCCTTTACTGAAAAATTAACTCTAGGCGAGCTTTTTTTAGATTTTATAAGGCTAAATAAAAAAAAGACATAAAAGTTTTATATATGTCATCAAAAATCAAATTCTTTTTAAAAATAAAAACTATATTTTTATTTTTATATCAATAGCGTCGAAAAATTGATAATTTTGAAATACAAAAATCATACATTTTTGTCACTTTTGCAATTATTTAAACATTGAAATTATCAAATAAATTAGAAATTATGGTAATTAGATGAGGCAATTTCAAATCTCATCTAACCAATACAACTTTATTTAGGAGTTTCAAAATGGCTGAAATTAACATCAATAATCTAGATATCGATATCATTCGTGCTTGGAAAGACGAAGAGTATCTCAATAGCCTGAGTGAAGAGCAGCGATCGCACTTACCTGAAAATCCAGCAGGAATAATTGAACTGTCCAATGAGGATATGGGTTCTGTAGTAGGAGGAGGAAGTATCTACTGCTGTGGTGGTATAGTCAGCAACATTTTTACCAACCCTGTAGCCGAATAGGATAACACCAAAAACGATGGGTGGGTTTTTTGACTCACCCTTTTTCTTTGCTAATAGAACCTTGTTAACAGAAGACTAAGACTATGCATGAAGTATCTTTTCAAGAATCTGCCTGGTACAGAGCCATACCCTTAAGTGAACGCATTGCACTACTGAGAAACATACAGCAGGCGATACCGAATCTTGATATCAATACAGATTTTGCCCAGCGACTGATGCAGCGATGGAAATCACAATCCCCCTTTACAAATGATTCTTGTTTTGCCCAACGTCTGGTAACAGATGAAATTACTGAAGAGGAATTGTTTTACCTTCTGGGTGAGCCAATTGATGCTTTGAAAAATCGTTTTCCAGATGCCCCAAATTGGTTGATAGAGTTAGCTGAGGCATTTTCTAATCCTACTTGCTTGAATGCCAAAATAACTATTGAACCAGAAAAAACAAAAGATAAGGGAAAAGTAGAGTTTTTGTATGCCATTTCGCCGCTAATTATCCAAGGAATTGACCGCTTGCATCAAGGAATTCAGGAGATCATCCAGATACGATCTAATTTGCCTTTTGACCCCAGTACTGTCGAAGATTTGTTGTTTACCAATCTAAAAGGGCAATTGCTCTGGATGTTGAGTCGGACAATGATTTTAGAACTAAATGTGGCTCGCCTGCAAGGACTATTAAAAGGTGAAACACCAGAGGAGCGGTTTCAAAGCTTTTTACAACACCTACAACAGCCTGAGGTGGTGATTCCCCTGTTGCAGGAGTATCCAGTTCTTGCCCGTCAACTTGTAATTAGCATTGAACGTTGGGTTAGTTTTAGTCTGCAATTTCTCCAACACCTCTGTAACGATTGGGATGCTATCTGCACTACTTTTAGTTCAAAAACAGAACCAGGCTTACTCGTGCAGATAGATGGCGGGAGAGGCGACACGCATCGTGGCGGACGTAGCGTACTAATTGCAAAATTTAGCTCTGGTTTCCAAATTGTTTATAAACCCAAACCTCTAGCTGTTGATGTCCATTTTCAGCAACTCCTAGAATGGCTAAATCAGCGTGGCAATCATCCATCATTCCGCACTCTAAAAATTATAAATCAAGGCACCTATGGGTGGGTTGAATTTTTTGCTGTTCAAACCTGTACTAACTCAGAAGAAATTCAGCGCTTTTATGAAAGGCAGGGTGCTTACTTGGCACTCTTGTATGCTCTTGAAGCAACCGACTTTCATAATGAAAACCTAATTGCTACTGGCGAGAATCCAATTTTAATTGACCTGGAATCTCTTTTCCATCCTCGTATTGAAAATTTCGACATTAAAAAATCTGACGAACTTGCTATTAATACAATAAATTATTCTGTTTTACGTGTTGGCTTACTGCCCCAACGCCTTTGGGTAAATGCTGAGTCTGAGGGGATTGAGCTTAGTGGCTTGGGGGGAAAAAAGGGGCAACTAACGCCTACTGCTATCCAGTATTCAGAAGCAACTGGAACCGATCAAATGCGGGTAGCTCGTAAGAGGAAGCCAATCCAGGGCAGCCACAATCAACCTACCTTGAATGAGTCCGAAGTTAATGTATTAGACTACACTGAAGCAATTGTTACTGGCTTCACTAGTATTTATCAGTTATTATTACGACACAGAAATGAGTTGTTGTCAGAAAACAGCCCTTTGGCTTGTTTTGCCTCTGATGAAGTGCGGTTTATCCTGCGACCAACTCAAACCTATGGTTTGTTGCTGCATGAGAGTTTTCACCCTGATTTGTTACGAAATGCTCTAGATCGGGATCGCTTTTTCGACCGACTTTGGAGAGGAATTGAGCAAAACCCCTATTTAGCAAAGGTGATTCCGGCTGAACGCAACGAACTTTGGGAAGGTGACATTCCCATGTTTTCCACTCGCCCTAATTCACGGGATATTTGGACGAGTTATGATGAGCGAATTCCTGAGTTTTTCCACGAATCAGGGATGACTCTAGTGAAAAATCGTCTCCAGGAACTCAGTGAAGCTGATTTAAGAGAGCAGCTATGGTTTATTCGTGCTTCTCTTACTACATTAGCTATGGTAGGAGAACAAGGAAAATGGCCCAGTTACCATCTGAGGGAACCGCAAAATAGTGCTAACCGAGAGCAACTGTTGGCAGCTGCACAGGCAGTTGGCGATCGCTTAGAGACGCTGGCATTGCGGGGTGAGCACGATGCCTCTTGGATTGGCTTGATGCTTTTAAATCAAAAGCATTGGACTCTAACTCCCTTGGGCATAGAACTCTATCATGGTCTACCAGGGGTTATTCTATTCCTTGCCTATCTTGGCACTGTTACCAACCAGAAACGTTACACTGAACTGGCAAGAGCAGCATTGATAACGTTGCAACGTCAGATAGAAAATAACAAAGTATCCATCACATCAATCGGTGGTTTTGAAGGATGGGGAGGAGTAATTTATACTCTGACTCATCTAGGCGTGTTGTGGAACGATCCCGATATCTTGAATCAGGCTGAATTATTAGGAGAAACTCTCGCTAATTTGATTGAAAAAACCGAAAAATTAGATATTATTGGTGGTGCAGCTGGGTGTATTGCTAGTTTAATCAGCTTGTATCGTTGTCGCCCTTCTCAACCTATACTTACTGCTGCTATTGAGTGTGGTAACAAAATTGTTTCTCATGCTCAAAACATGGAGCAAGGTGGTAGTTGGCTGCAAAAAGATGTGGAAGAAAAACCGCTATCTGGATTTTCTCATGGTGCAGCTGGGATGTCGTGGGCATTACTAGAATTAGAATCTTTGACAGGTGATTTGCGCTTTCGCACAACGGCTTTATCTGCAATTGAGTACGAGCGTAGTCTTTTTTGCCCTGATGTGAAAAATTGGACTGACCTTCGCTATGTTTCTGGTTCATCTGCTCTGAGCTATGTTTCCAGTTTGCCGGATCTCAAGTATTTTCCTAATGCGATTTTGTCAGACAATAAGAATTACCAGCATATATGTATGATGGCTTGGTGTCATGGTGCCCCAGGCATTGGACTAGCTCGCCTACGTTGTCTTCAGCATTTAGATGATACCGCAATCAGGGCAGAAATTAAAACAGCTCTTCAAAGCACACTGGTTCACGGCTTTGGTCATAACCACTCTCTTTGTCACGGCGACTTGGGGAATTTGGAATTGCTCCTGCAAGCTAGCTTAACCCTTGATGAACCACAGTGGAAAACTCAAGTTGACCGCCTTGCTGCCATAATCCTCGAAAGCATTGATAAACATGGCTGGCTGTGCGGCGTTCCTTTGGGGGTTGAAACACCTGGGCTGATGACAGGTCTCGCAGGCATCGGTTATGGATTACTACGACTAGCAGAACCAGAGCGTGTTCCCTCACTGCTGGTGCTGGAGCCTCCAAAGCTTAATAAATAATAGCGCATACAACAATACGGTTCACTTAAACCTTTTTTTATGAATTTAGTATTTCTGTACTATATTTAGATGCGTTCGCTTTGGGCATTCATGATAATTTTTTTGACTTAGGTGGACATTCACTACTGGTGTTGACAGTAAATAATAAACTACGTGGGATTTTGCAGCGAGATATATCAGTAGTGACGATGTTTCAAAATCCAACGATTTACTCACTAGCACAATATTTAAGTCAAGAACAACAATTTTCTTTTAGAGGAAAACGCGATCGCGTCAATAAGCAAATTGAGGCTATCAACCGCCAAAAGCAGTTATTGAGCAAACAAAATAAAAAGAATTATGAATAACGTTACAAATGTTCATTTCTTAGAAGGTATTGCTGTTATTGGAATGGCTGGTCGTTTTCCTGGCGCAAACAAATAGTATTTCCAGCTTTTAGCATAGCTGATACTCAACTAACCAAGAAATTGGTTATCGCTACATCAATGCAATGTTGTGCCCCTATCAACGTGTTTGTAGCATAAATTTTGTCAAATGGTATAATCTATATAATAATGATTATCATTATTATATTTTTTTCAGTTTGTCAAGGTGCAAACCAAAACCGTCTTCAGAAAACATTGTTTTTTATAATGTTTTAATATTTTTCACTTGTTACAGATGCATAAAAATAAAATATTTCTTCATGGAACTACAGTAGATTGCAAGCGTCTCCTAGCCTGATATAAAGCCGTTTTACTTACCAATTCTGAGTTCTGAATTCTTAACCCAACTTCCCACAAAAAAATAAAAAGAATTATCATAGGCGGTATTGATTATCCATAAGGTGAGAAAAAAGGAATTTAGAGTATGGTGGCTGACATAAGCACAAATTCAGTTCCCGTTACAGTTCTTACAGGTTATTTGGGAGCAGGGAAAACGACTCTACTTAATCACATCCTCACCTACGAACACGGAAAAAAAGTTGCCGTGATTGTTAACGAATTTGGGGAAGTAGGCATTGATAATCAATTAGTTATTGATGCCGATGAAGAAATATTTGAAATGAATAACGGCTGCATCTGTTGTACAGTACGTGGCGATTTAATTCGTATCATTGGTAATTTAATGAAGCGGCGTGATAAATTTGACCACTTGGTAATTGAAACAACAGGACTAGCCGACCCTGCACCAGTGATTCAGACATTTTTTGTGGATGAAGATTTGCAAAATCAACTGTCTTTAGATGCAGTGGTAACAGTGGTAGATGCCAAGCACATTTGGCAGCACTGGGATGCAGACGAAGCCCAAGAACAAATTGCCTTTGCCGATGTAATTTTACTTAATAAAACAGATTTAGTAAAATCAGAACAATTGGACGAACTAGAAAAGCGAATTCGGTCAATGAATGCGATGGCAAAAATCTATCGTACCCGCAACTCTGAATTAGAAATGAATGCTTTATTAGGCGTGCAAGCATTTGATTTAGAACGGGCATTAGAAATAGATCCAAATTTCTTAGGCGAAGATGCCCACCAACATGATGAAAGCGTCTTTTCTGTAGCTTTAGTAGAAAAAGGTGCAGTGGATGGAGAAAAATTAAACGCTTGGCTTTCTGAGTTACTGCGTACCCAAGGGCCAGATATTTTTAGGATGAAAGGCATATTAAATATCGCTGGAGAAGAAAATAGATTTGTGTTCCAAGGAGTGCATATGATATTTGATGGCAGACCAGATCGCCCTTGGAAACCTAGCGAAACTCCAAAAAATGAACTAGTATTCATCGGTCGCAACCTTGATGCAGAACAACTCAAGCAAGATTTTATTGCTTGTTTGGCATAAATAAAAAGTTATAAGTTAGGAGTTAGGAGTTAGGAGTTAGGAGTTGGGAGTTAGGAGTTAAGAGTTAGGAATTAGGAGTTAGGAATTCAAAACTTCTCACTTCTGACTTTTAACTTCTCACTCCTCACTCTTCATTCCTCACTTTTAACTTCTCACTCCTCATTCTTAACTCCTCACTCTTAACTCCTCACTCTTAACTCCCCACTCCTCACTCCCCGTCTTCAAAGATATGAATTCCACAATCAGCCAATCTCAACAATTTGAACAACATTATTCAGGCATACTTGCAGATTATGTAACTGCGATCGCTTGGTCACCCCAAGGTGAAATCTTAGCAGCAATTTCCGCAGCAGGGGAAGTAGTACTGTGGAATAATGGTCAACTAACAAGCTTGCAAACTGTTAATGGTAAATCTGTAGATTGCCTTGCCTTTTCCCCAGATGGTAAATTTTTAGCTGTTGGCGGCCAAGATGGACAAGTCAAAATTTGGCAAGACACTGAATTAATCGCCACATTGCAAAATGCCCCTGCATGGGTTGACAAACTAGCTTGGAATTACACCAGTAACCAACTAGCTTTTAGTTTGGGGCGTTATGTCCAAGTGTGGGACGCAGATACTCGTGAGATTGTTGTCACATTGAATTTCGATAACTCATCAGTCTTGGGTATCGATTGGCGCATTGACGGCCAGTATTTAGCCATTGCTGGTTACAAAGGAGTCAAGATTTGGCATAGTCAAAACTGGGATGACGAACCATACATTTTAGATATGCCTACCGTCAGTTTAGCTATGGCTTGGTCACCTGATGGTAAATTCCTCGCTTCTGGCAACATGGATCGTAGTGTCACCGTTTTGGAATGGAACAATCCCGATCCTTGGGTGATGCGGGGTTTCCCTGGTAAAATTCGCCAATTAGCATGGTCAGAAGCTACTACAAACCTGGGTGCGCCAATACTAGCTTCTTCTAGCGTTGAAGGTATTGTGGTGTGGGAAAAATTAGAAGATGATAACTTAGGTTGGGAAGCACGAGTTTTAACTAATCATGTGGATGTGATTAACGCCATCGCCTTTGCACCCAAAAGCTTCCTTCTCGCTTCAGCTGGTGCTGATGGCTGGTTGTGTTTGTGGAACAGAGCCAATGAAGTATCCCAAATAATCACAGGTGTCTCTGGAGGTTTTTCTAGCTTAGCTTGGCATCCCCAAGGTAAATTACTAGCCGCAGGCGGCGAGAAAGGCGAATTGATTATTTGGTCAGAAACTTTGCAACATTAGGAAAATAGGGGGCAAGGCATAAGCAGAATCAATGGTAACTCAGTACTTCGTACTGACCGCAGAGTATTGAACACCGTCAATTTATTAGCTATGCTGTATGAACAAAGGTATACTTCTGTAAATTTATGAACATAGCCAAACTGATTTTACTTGCCTGTCCTGCTTTTCTGGCATCTGTGTTAATGCTAGCCAATCCGGCACAAGCATCTAGTCTGAAATCTGCATATACTACACCAGCGATCGCAGTAGTATCGACACAAGAAATTCCTAGTTTGGCAGCACCACAATTGATTCAAAAATCTCATCAGATTATCGATCGACTTGGTTGCAGTTGTGCTAACTGTGTTTCAACACAGTTTGAGTTAATACAGGGCAAACTGCCATTTGTTGATTTTTGATCGGGTTAGGATTCATCAAAATTAATAAGGGCAAAGTATTCCTTTGCCCTTATTAATTCTGATAACTGAAAATTTAATGTTGGTTGTGATTTTGGTTAAAATCATTTAACCGCATACACCACTTATTAAACCAATCTTGGAATGCATACAACTTGAAAATAGTAAAGGGTAAAGCCCAAAAGCTTTACCCTGTTTACTTTATAGCGGAGAGACAGGGATTTGAACCCTGGAATACGTTTCCGCATTACAGCATTTCCAGTGCTGCGCCTTAAACCACTCGGCCATCTCTCCAGATGTCACGATTTACAATCTTACTATACAAATCCAAAAAGTGCAAAGATAAAAAAAGATTTTTTAGGTTAATCTCAAAGTTTAAGTCTCAAAAGCCAAATTCAGATGTCCCGTAAATATACAATTCGAGTTCGCGATCGCGCCACTGGCAAAATATACACCCTAGAAGTGCCAGAAGACCGTTACATTCTGCACACTGCGGAAAAACAAGGAGTAGAACTGCCTTTTTCTTGTCGTAATGGGGCTTGTACCACTTGTGCTGTGAGAGTGTTGTCAGGAGAAATTTACCAACCAGAGGCCATTGGGTTGTCGCCAGAGTTACGTCGGCAAGGTTATGCCCTGTTGTGTGTGAGTTACCCCCGTTCCGATTTGGAGGTGGAAACACAAGACGAAGATGAAGTTTATGAACTCCAGTTTGGACGCTATTTTGCTAGGGGTCGAGTTAAAGCTGGTTTCCCCTTAGATGAAGAATAGGATTTTATTCGCGCAGAGGCAAGAGAAGACAAGTGTTTCTTGGAAACTGGATACGAAAAATAGCTATTTTGGCTTGTCTATTGCTTTTGCTGAGTTGCCAAGGTAAAAATCAACTGCCAAACAATCAAGCACAGGTAAAGGTAGCGCGGGTAGTTAGCGGGCAAAGTTTGGAAGTTTTGGGTATGGCCGAACAACCAAACTTGATTTCCCAAGTGCGATTAGTGGGAATTGATGCACCAGATTTACGACAACGGCCTTGGGGCGAACAAGCAAAAGAACAGTTAGAAAATCTAATTGGTACTGGAGAACAACTAGTAACGCTGGAATTTGATTTAGAAGCAAAAGACAAAATTGGGCGAACTTTAGCTTATGTATGGAAAAATAAGATTTTGTTGAATGAGGAATTAGTCAAACAAGGGAATGCATTGTTCGTTGCGCGATCGCCCAATCACAAATATGACCAACGTTTAGAACGTGCCCAACAATGGGCTAGACTCATGGGGCAAGGAATTTGGAACCCAGAAAAACCTATGCGCCTGACTCCTGCTGAATTTCGCCGTCAATATCTCTAGGGAGTGGGGAGGTGGCAACGCCTTGGGAAAAGGGGAAAGGTTAAAGGGAAAAGGAGGGATCTTTCTTTTGCCCTTTACGCTTTGCCCTATGCCCCATGCCCAATGACTAATGACTAATGACTAATAACTAATAACTAATGACTAATCTACAAATTTTTCTAGATGTTGCGACAGAAGCGGCGTTAGCTGGTGGTGGTATACTCCAAAGCTATTTGGGTAAGTTAGAAGATGCAATTATTGAAAAAGGACGCCCTGGTGATTTAGTCACTGCTGCTGATAAAGCGTCAGAAGAGGTGGTTTTAGAAATTTTGCGTCGCCATTTTCCGCAACATTCTATTCTCGCTGAAGAATCAGGAAAATTAGGCGATGGTGAAAGTGAATACCTCTGGGCAATAGATCCTTTAGATGGCACAACCAATTACGCCCATCAATACCCATTTTTTGCTGTTTCCATCGGGCTGTTAATTAATGGTGTTCCCCAAGTTGGTGTCATTTATGACCCTTTTCACAACGAACTATTTCGTGCTGCTGCTGGTTTGGGAGCAACACGCAACCGCCGCCCCATCACAGTTTCAGCAACCTCAGAACTGAATAAAAGCTTACTGGTAACTGGATTTGCCTACGATCGCCGTGAAACCTCTGATAATAATTATGCAGAATTCTGCCACTTCACCCATCTGACTCAAGGAGTGAGACGCAGCGGTTCTGCATCCCTGGATTTAGCCTATGTTGCCTGCGGGCGCGTTGATGGTTACTGGGAACGAGGACTTTCACCTTGGGATATTGTGGCTGGTATCATTTTGGTACAAGAAGCTGGCGGTAAAGTCACCGCCTACGATGGCACCCCCTTAAAAATTGAGTCTGGTAGAATTCTCGCTACAAATAGTCATATTCATAACACCGTAAGCCGCGAACTTTTACAGGTTCCGCCCTTGTCAGCGTGGAAGTGAGGAGATGGGGGGATGGGGAGAGGGGGGAGACAAGGGAGACAAGGAGAGAAGTCTGAGCGGAGGTTTCCGACCATCAGAACTTCGGAGAGAAAGATTGCTACCTTGTCTACCTTGTCTACCTTGTCCTCTTCCCATGCCCCATGCCCAATGCCCCATGCCCTGTTTGCCCCATGCCCAATGCCCAATAAAAATGACAATTTGCTACTGACGGATCGCTGATGGAGCGAAGTAAACTAGAAAAAATCTAATTGCTCCTTTGGTGCAAACTGCTATATGTCTTTCAAAATAGATCGTGGATTATTTAGATATGATTTCATAGATCATCACGCAGTATTGTGCGTTCCAGTTGATGCGGATGTTAAAGATATTCGCAAACGCTATCTGCAAATCGCTCGGCGTTTACACCCGGATAGCAGTATTACTGAAAGTGCCGAACAAAAACAGCTAGGTAATGAATTGTTATCCAAGTTGGTTAACCCAGCTTACGAAAAACTCGCTAACGAACGCACGAGAACAGAATATATTTTGATTTTGTCGCAAATGGGCAAACGTTTGGTACAAGAATCTACTTCGGTGACTTTATATACAGAATTAGGTAGACAGTTGGCTAATGCTCCTAATATCGATCATTCCTATAAAAGTGCGATCGCTAAACTTGCCCCAACGCAATATGATTCTTTAGAGCAAGCACTCCAAGTAATTGCCCAAATTAGTGAGTTGAATTTAGTCTACTTAATGCGGAGTGCAGTTAAAACATCCGCAACAACAACCCCTCAACTGAAAGTCAACTCAGCTATACCGAAGCCAGATACAGCAAAGCAGCCATCACCAGCGCCACCACCAGCACCCACAAAAGAAGACTCGGTTGTAGAACAGTATGTTCGTCGCGCTCAATCTTTGATTGACAAAAACCAATTTGCCCAAGCCAAAGTAGAATTACAGGAAGCTTTAAAGCTAGAACCGAAAAATAGTCACTGCCATAGCTTGATGGGAATGGTGTATTTGAAGCAAAATCAGCTAAAAATGGCAAAAATACACTTCGACAATGCCCTGAAATTAGATCCCAATGACCAAATAGCGTTGCAATGGAAACCTAAAATAGATAAAGCTTTAGGACAACAACCTACCGATCGTAAGGTGACTTCATCTCCTAATAATGGAGATAAGCAACCAGATAAATCTGGTAATGGTGGTTTGTTCGGTGGTTTGTTTGGTGGGAAGAAAAAATAATGGTGTATCAACCAGCAGCGGGAGCCAGGGATTTATTACCCTTAGATGTGGCGAAAAAACGCTGGATTGAAGATAGATTACAACAAGTGTTTCATCGTTGGGGATATCACAGGATTATCACCTCCACTTTGGAACGGATGGATACCTTGATGGCGGGAGAAGCAATCCAACGCCAGATGGTGATTCAACTACAAAATAGCGAAGACGATGAATTAGGCTTGCGTCCAGAATTAACAGCCTCCATTGCTCGTACTGTTGTGACTCGCATGGCAGGTGTAACTTATCCCCAACGGCTGTACTACAATGCCAACGTATTTCGCCGCACTTGGGAAAGTAGACATAATCGCCAGCAAGAGTTTTATCAAGCTGGAGTCGAGTTATTAGGTGCTGGTGGATTGCTAGCAAATGCAGAAGTACTGCTATTAGTGGCAGATTGTCTAGCTGCATTGGGTTTGCGCCAATGGCATTTAATTTTAGGTGAAGCAGGAATTACCCGATCGCTGCTGAATGCTTTTGGTGCTAACTTACAAGATAAAGTCCGCACCGCCATCGCTCATCTCGATCGCATCACTATAGATACCTTACCTCTGAGTGACGAACTACGCGATCGCGCCCGAATCATGATGGATCTGCGCGGGCCAAGTGCTGAAGTATTGGAAAAAGTCAGTAGCTTACAGCTAGATGAACAACAGCAACAGGCAGTAAATAACCTCAAATCCTTAGTAGAATTACTGGAATCAGAGAAACAATTCTCCTTAATCCTTGACCTGAGCTTAATCCAGACCATAGACTACTACACTGGTATTGTCTTTCAAGTTGTTAATGATACTGAATCTCAAGCCAGAATTTTAGGACAAGGTGGTCGCTACGACCAACTTTTGGGTCTATATCATCCCCAAGGAGAAAACATTCCCGGAATTGGTTTTGTACTCAACATCGAAGATTTGTACCAAGTTTTATTATCTACTGGGCAATTACCGCAAACAACGCCAGCTAGCAACTGGCTAGTAGTGCCAGAGACACCGAGTGCTGACGCTCCTGCCTTTGCTTACGCTCAAAAACTGCGAGATTCCACTCACTTGGTGCGAGTAGAAATGGATTTGCTCAGAACAGATGCAGACACCATCCGCCAATATGCACGCGATCGCGGCATTGCCCAAATCGCCTGGATCAAAGCTGATGGCTCACCCAAAATAGAATCATTGCGTTAGTGGGCATAGGGCAAAACCCTCCGGGTAGGGAAAAGGGTAAAGGTGAAGGGGAAAAGGCAGGGTTTATTCCCTTTGCCCCTTGCCCTTTACCCTTTACCCTTTACCCTTTGCCCCTTGCCCTTTACCCTTTACCCTTTACCCTTTACCCTTTACCCTTTACCCTTTACCCTTTCCCCTTTACCCTTTCCCCTTGCCCCTTGCCCCTTGCCCCTTGCCCCTTGCCCCTTGCCCTTTCCCCCTCCCCTGCTAGTCTAGAAATAGCCGATACAGAAGAGAGGGAATCGAGAATATGCCGCACACAATTGTTACAGAAGTCTGTGAAGGTGTAGCTGACTGCGTAGGTGCCTGTCCGGTAGCTTGCATTCATGAAGGGCCAGGGAAAAATGTTAAGGGAACCGATTGGTACTGGATTGACTTTGCCACTTGCATTGACTGTGGTATATGTCTCCAAGTTTGCCCAGTGGAAGGAGCAATTCTTCCAGAAGAACGACCGGAGTTGCAAAAAACTCCGAAATAGTTCATAGTCAGTGGTCAGTTGTCAGTTGTTTTTTGCCAATGACCACTGACAAAGCGCAAAGTCCAGCCACTGCGTTCCTGTCGCCTTGCGTCGGAAAGCAAGTGGCGTTGAGCGCTGGCTTCCAGCGATAGGAACTTTGTAAGAGAGGACAAATGACGAATCACAAACGACACATGACAAATGACTATTTACTGGAAGTTCAAAACGTCCACGCCGGATATATCAAAGATGTAGATATCCTCCAAGGCGTGAATTTTAACGTTGCACCAGGGGAATTGGTAACAGTAATTGGCCCTAATGGTGCTGGTAAATCTACTTTGGCAAAAACAATTTTTGGGCTTTTAATCCCTCACACTGGCACAATTACCTTTAAAGGTGAAAATATTGTGGGGCTAAAGTCGAATCAAATTGTCCAACGGGGAATGTGCTACGTACCGCAAATCGTTAATGTTTTCCCCTCCCTTAGTATCGAAGAAAACTTGGAGATGGGTGCTTTTGTCCTCAATGTTCCTTTGAAACCACTCAAAGATAAAATATTTACTATGTTTCCGAGACTGAGCGATCGCCGCAATCAACGCGCTGGTACTTTATCTGGAGGCGAACGCCAGATGCTAGCGATGGGCAAAGCTTTGATGTTGGAACCTAGTTTGCTAATTTTGGATGAACCTTCTGCTGCTTTATCACCAATCTTAGTAACACAAGTTTTTGAGCAGATTAAACAAATTAATCAAACCGGTACTGCCATCGTATTAGTAGAACAAAATGCCCGCAAGGCCTTAGAAATGGCTCATCGGGGATATGTACTAGAATCTGGACGCGATGCTATCTCCGGCCCCGGTCAAGAATTATTGAATGACCCGAAAGTTGGCGAACTTTATCTGGGAGCAGGTAAAAGACATTAAATGTAGCAGAATTCAAGAGTTTCGGGGCGGGAGTAGGTAGTAGGGTCGTAACTTTGACCATTGGTGTCAACTTCAGCTTAAACGCTTCTCTCAAAGCCGTTTTACCCCACCCCTCAATCCCCTGGAGGTTTTGCGTTAGCAAAGCCGGGGTGGGGTGACTCTCGATTAGTTATACCATTTTGGATTTTAGATTTTAGATTTTGGATTGTGAAACAGTTAGTAGTAATCACTTTTGGCTATACATCTGTCGCAATCATTTTTCAAATTGGTATTAGTAATTGAGTAAGTTTGCTCTAGCGTTATTACAAGGGTTTTACGTTAAGTTGACACCAATGAACTCCTCTGTTGACTGCGAACCGTCAACGGTCAACAGTTAACAGTCTCCTATAGAATATTTTTTTACTTGCAAATCCCTAAATATTTACGAACTCAAATTGGCAGCGCCGAAAGTAGCGTTAAACTTGCGACACCAAATAGCTACAGATTTATAGTCAGCTAAATTGATGTTTTGAGGAATGGAATAAGCTTGTGCGCCACTATATTTTTGTAAAGGAGCAATAACGATATAGTCTCCATTTTTTAAGGGATAAGATGGGGGTTTAGTTGAATTGATAACGTTATCTGAACGATGCAAAACTACTACCAAATCTGGCCCTGATTCAGATGTCTTAAAGGAGCGATCGAATTCTAGAAATGATTTACCATCTTTGTTATTAATCCGGACTGTTCCTTGAGTAGGATGTTCTCCGGAAACAAACTTACCTGACTCGATGGCGGTTGAATTTTGAGATTGCCCTGATTGTCCTAAAGGCTTGGTCTGAGTTGAAGATGGCAAAACAGATGCATTCACATCCCCAGGAGTTTGATTAATCTCTTTATTTGATACTTCTGTGGTACAGCTAGCTAAGTTAAAAGAAAATAAACTGAGAATTAACAAATGTTTAATTTTCATGAATTCAATACTCAAGACATCAATTAGTAATATAACTTTTGGCTTTAGCTTTAAACATTTTTTATTGGTAATTGATAATAATTTTAAAATATCCTCTTATGTATACCTGAATTTAACTGAATTTTAAAAGTCCTGAATTTAACTCAACTATTGATGTAAAAAAGCAAAAATACTATAAACAACATCTGTAAAACAGTTTTATAGATGTAACAAGCAAAAATCAAAAAAATCAAAATGTCTGTAAAATAAAGAGTTTCATATCATGTCTGCTTAATCAGTTATCAAAAAAACTCTTCCTTGTCCCCCCGTCCCCACATCTCCGTGTCAATCTTAACGATAAGTCTTCAACCGGATATGATATCACCTTTTATTCGTACCATCTTGCTCTGATGAATAGTACTCTCAATTGACATAACATTTAGGTAATGGTGAAAATCATGACAATATCCTAGAGTTCAAGTATTTTTGTCCCATTTCATACAATTACAGGTACTGGTGGGACGCAACGTCGATATTGTCATTGCGACAAACTAAAACACAGTTAATAAGGGGTCAAAAACTTCACATTTATTTAATTTTACCTACGACTGTAAGTCGATCAATCCTGGTAATATCAACATCATGATGTTTTCTAAAACACTATGCTCTATTGCTGCGATCGCAACCATAATATCGAAAATGCAGTCAAATTGCAGACATGTTGGGGGAAAATTTCACTTAAAAATATGAAACATTTTTCGTCGAGGGAGAAATATAAACCAAAATATTTGTCCAACATAGTAAAAAATTGGTATTTCTGAATCAGAAGATGAAATTACAAGATTATGCTTATTTTTCTTTGTGTCTAAGAAACCGGGAACACCTAAAGGCGAATGCGTGGGGCTAATTTATCTTTATCAATCACGAACGCCAAAAACTTTTGTTTGGCAAATCTGACTATTACTGATGGCGTAGAAAATGCATACATAAAATCTGATGCTTAACAAACCCAATTTCAAGCCTTGTTACTCTGTTGCAACCATAGAGCCAGAGCAAGTATTTATCTTATCCGAAAGAGCAACAGTTTTGTTGAGCGATCGCTTGTCTTGTCGTGTAGCTTCTTTAATACAAGATAGTCATTTGAGTGTTGACGAAATTATCGAGTTCATTCAATTGGAACTACTGCAAGAACAACAATTTTCTCAGCAAACAGCCGACTTTTTTCAGAGTGTTCTTGATATCAGTATCAAGACCCAACAAATCCTATTCCAAATGGAACAACAGGGTTATCTAGTTGAACAAGACGATGCAGTGCGATCGCACTTAGCCATTTTCTGCAATCATCTTAATATTAATCCTGCTGTGGCTCTCCGACGGTTGCAGTTAACTAAAGTTGCAGTCAAAGCTACTAAAGGACTTCCTACCGAAGACTTCATCGCTATCCTGAAATCTCTGAATATCCAAGTAGCTGATAACGCAGATTTCACAGTATTCTTAACTGACGATTACCTAGACCCCCAACTAGATGAATTTAATCAACAAGCATTAAAGTCTGCATCTCCCTGGATGCTAGTCAACCCCTTGGGAACAATCATTTGGATAGGGCCTGTATTTCATCCCCACAAAACCGGGTGTTGGCAATGTCTGGCACAACGTTTGCGAGATAATCGACCTGTTGAGACTTTTATCCAAAGGCATAAGCAAATTTCCTTATCCCCTCCTTTAGGATTCTTAACTTCAACAGTGCAAACTGCACTAGGAATGGCAGCTACAGAAGTTTTTAAGTGGATAGTCCAAGGAGAAAATCCCCGATTAGAAGGAACTTTAGTAACCTACGATACCCTAAATCTGCAAAACCAAGACCACATCCTTGTGAAGCGTCCCCAATGTCCCAGCTGTAAACATATAGTTAATGAATTGGAAAACAAACCCCTACCCGTTGTTTTAGAACACCGTCAGAAAACTTTTACTACAGACGGAGGACATCGGTATTGTTCACCACAAGAAACTATAAGAAAATATCAACATCATATCAGCCCCATTACGGGCGTTGTCCGAGAACTGAGCAAAATACCAGGGAATGGCTTAACTCATACTTATATAGCGAAGCATCATTTTAACAATATTTTTGACGATTTAAACAGCTTACGGCAAAACATCGGGGGTAGAAGTGCAGGAAAAGGTAAGACTGACATCCAAGCAATGGCTAGCGGTTTGTGTGAAGCGATGGAGCGTTATTCGGGGGTATTTCAGGGAGATGAAATTATATATAAAAATAGTTACCAAAAACTTGGCGATCGCGCCATTCATCCTAATGCTTGTATGAACTTCAGTCAACAGCAATACGAGTATCGCCACCAATGGAATGCTGAGTGTCAAGGTTGGTTTCAAAAAGTCCCAGAACCTTTTGATATGGAAAGAGAAATTGATTGGACACCAGTTTGGTCTTTAACCCGCCAAGAATTCAAATATTTACCCACAGCTTACTGTTATTATGGCTATCCCCAATCCTACCAACCGGACTGTTGGGCGGACTCCAATGGCTGTGCCGCAGGTAATACCCTCGAAGAAGCTATTCTCCAAGGATTTATGGAATTAGTTGAACGGGATTGTGTAGCATTGTGGTGGTATAATCGTCTGCAAAAATCTCAGGTAGATTTAGATAGTTTTGATGAGCCTTATTTTCAAAGCTTGAAAAAATATTACCAAGCAATTGATAGGGAATTGTGGGTGTTAGATATTACTAATGACCTTAACATTCCTACTTTTGCAGCTATTAGTCGCAGAACAAATCGACAAGTAGAAGATATTGTCTTAGGTTATGGTGCCCATTTTGACCCGAAACTTGCTATTAGTCGAGCTTTAACAGAGGTTAACCAAATTCTGCCTAATGTTTTATTGGCTAAAGCAGATGGTAGTACCCAATATCCTCCATCTGCGGATTCCCTAGCTCTAGAATGGTGGAAATCTGCAACTTTAACAAATCAACCTTATTTGGTTCCTGACGATCGAAGTCTCCCCAAAGTCTATACAGATTATCCCCAACTTGCGAGTGACGACCTCTTAGAAGATGTCAAACTTTGCCAACAAATCCTAGAGAAAAATGGTCTAGAAATGCTCGTTCTCGATCAAACTCGCCTGGATGTTGGACTGAAAGTAGCTAAAGTAATTGTGCCAGGAATGCGCCATATGTGGAAACGGTTAGATTCAGGAAGACTTTATGATGTTCCTATAAAAATGGGTTGGTTGCAAAAGCCTCTGACAGAAGAACAACTCAACCCCTATCCCATGTGGATGTAATTTACATTTAAGCAATAGGGAATAGCTACGGAATTTTTCACCCAATCAAATAGGAATCTTATATGAGTGCCTTACTATCACAAACTTTATAGGTTTAACTATTACCAATTTCAAAAAAGAATGCAACAGATAAATTTACTCCAACCCAAACAAACAAACCAATCCAAAATCCAAAATCTAAAATCTAAAATGGTATATGCTACATGGATATAAAATTATTGATGCTGATTCCCATGTCATAGAGCCTCCGCAGATATGGGCCAAGTACCTCGCCCCGGAATTTCGGGACTTTGCACCCTCACTAGACATGAAAGTTCAAGGGGAAGACATTACACAAAAAATATCGCCACAAGTGCGACAAGAGGGAAATAGGCAAATGATACAGGCTCATCCCCATGCTTATTTTCGTCGCTACGATGTAGAATCTCACCTGCAAGCAATGTTGGAGATGGGAATTGATATAGCCTTTATTTATCCAACTATTGGGCTGTGGCTTTTTGCTATTGATAGTATGCCAAAACAAGTCGTGGGAGCCTTCACCCATGCCTACAACACTTGGTTATACGAAGAATTTTGTAATTATGCTCCAGACAAATTGAAAGGAGTAGGTGCAATTAATTTTCATGCACCAGAGCAAATGATGTCGGAATTACATCGCATAGCTAATTTTGGCTGGAAATCTGTCTTTTTACGCCCTAACCCCGTTAAAGGACGACTATTAAGCGATCCTGCTTATGAGCCATTTTGGTCAGCCTGCGAAGATTTAGACATAGCAGTCGGTATTCATGAAGCCACTCATAGCCGCTTACCCACCACAGGTGCAGATAGATTTCATACTCGTTTTGCCATGCACGCTTGTTCTCATCCGATGGAACAGATGATGGCATTGTTAGCGTTGATTGAAGGCGGAGTGCTAGAACGTCACCCCCGCTTAAGAGTGGGTTTTCTAGAGTCTGGTTGCGGCTGGCTTCCTTACTGGCTTTGGCGACTGGATGAAGAGTACAAAAATTTACATTGGGAAGTCAAAAATCAAGTTAAAATCAAGCCATCAGAGTATTTCTACCGACAGTGTTTTGTCGCCATTGAACCTTCGGAACCTTACTTGGCTCAAATTATCGAATACATCGGTTCAGATAACTTAATCTTCGGCTCTGATTACCCTCACATGGATCATCACCCGGACATTGTGAACAAACTGATAAACCTTGAGATGCAGTTATCTCAAGAAACAGTGCAAAAGATTGCTTGGGATAATCCCCAGCGTTTTTACGGTTTTGCTTAAAATTTTTCTTGTTTTGTTAACACTAAACAATGACTTTATCATCAAAGCTTGAATCCTTACCTATATGTCACCCGGCGATCGCTACCTTTATCCTTTGTTTAGCATATATGTACTATACTGAGATGCGTTTGCCCTGGTATCCCTACTTTTTTCTAAGTAGCCAGTTCTTTTTGTTACTGGTGGCTTACGGTTATACCTCCAAGCCTCTTGTTTCGTTTTGTGCATCAATATTTAGATGCGTTCGCTCTGGGGCAAACCGGGAGTTATCAAGGATGGTATCAAGCTCTCTCTTGAGGAGGATAGTCTGGTAAAGCTAGTTTTGATTACACTGAAGTACGGAGTTACTGCCTAGTGAGGATTGCGTAGTATGGAGGCTAAAAAGCCGTTGGTAATTGATTTTGCTAGGGAAGAAAATACTCAGATGCTTTACCCACATAAAGCTGTGCTCTCTAGTTATACAGCCAATTGGGATGGGCTTTACCTTCAATATCACCACCAGCCACCACAGGAAATATCCGGACATTATTCTAAGCAGCATCGTATAATTGTTCATCACTATCCCCTACCAACACCGAAACTTGAATGGGTAGGAGAACTATCTCAATCCAGCCAAGTAATCCCAGGGACAATTACTATTATTCCTGCAAATACACAAAATGGGGCATATTGGGGTACAGAACACAGTTTTATTGTACTGATTTTTGAGTCGGATCTATTTGCACAGCACATTGGTAAATCAACTGATATCGATGAAGTTGAACTGTTACCGACTCTGAGTCATCCCGATCCATTGATTTACAGTATTGGGTTAGCCCTCAAAGCCGAACTAGAATCCAATGGAATAGGCAGTCGTTTGTATGTAGATTCCTTAGCGATTGCATTAACCGCACATTTATTGCAGCATTATTCTGCCCAAAAACGTATTCTGTCAATTTCTGGTACTGGTTTACCGAAAAGTAAGCTGCGAGAAGTAATCGAGTACATCCATCATCATCTCGGTCAAGATTTAACCGTGGCTCAGTTAGCTGCGATCGCTCAGGTAAGTCCAAATTATTTCTCAGCCTTATTCAAACAATCAACCGGACTCGCGCCTCATCAATACGTGCTTCGGTACCGCATAGCTCGCGCCAAGCAGTTGCTACGTGAAGGTGAACTGAGTATTGCAGATATCTCCTATCACCTCGGTTTTTCCCATCAGAGTCATTTCAGCCAGCACTTTAAACGTCTCGTTGGAACCAGTCCCAAAACATTCCTCAAAAGTTAGTAGAATTCTGCTCAAAATTAGAGAAATTTGCAAGACACTGATTCTGAAGATATTGCATACTTAAATTAATTACAGCACTTAAGACTATCATGATTTCCTAGTAAGCAAAGCACAAGAATTAAGAGCTTAGTGTTTTGTGCTTATTAAAGGTTGATTATGAATTAGCTTAAAAATTTTTATAGATGGTTTCCATCAGCAACTATCTCATCCTCTAATTATTTCGTTAACTCTGGCTTTATTTTAACAACCAGCAAAGCCAAATGTGGAGCGGGTTGCAAATTTTCCATAAGTCTATTAGTTTACACATTCATTTTGTAACTTAGGGCATTACTAATACTTGTGAAGACTGAACAATTATCTCCAACTTCTTTTCAACAAATCTCAAATACACTCGCTGAAGAATTAAACCGTCAGATAATAGTTATTCTTGACTTTGGCTCTCAATATTCCGAACTGATTGCTCGTCGAGTTCGTGAAGTCGAGGTTTATTCTGAAGTCCTGTCATACTGCACTACTGCTGATGTGATACGTCAACTAAGCCCCAAGGGGATTATTCTTTCTGGTGGGCCCAATTCTATATATGAAGATGATGTTCCCCAATGCGATCCCAAAATTTGGGATTTAGAAATTCCAATTCTAGGTGTGTGCTACGGTATGCACTTGATGGTGCAGCAACTAGGTGGAGAAGTAGCAAAAACTCAACGAGGTGAATATGGTAAGACTTCACTGCATATAGATGATTTCACAAACTTACTAACTGACATAGAAAATGGCACAACCATGTGGATGAGCCACGGCGACTCAGTAATTCAAATGCCATCCGGCTTTGAATTATTGGCACATACAGAAAATACTCCATATGCTGCCATTGCCAATCACGAAAAGAAACTCTACGGGGTGCAGTTTCATCCAGAAGTTGCTCATTCCGTTGGTGGTCTTTCCCTCATCAGTAATTTTGTACATCACATCTGTGAATGCAAACCTACTTGGACAACTACTGCTTTTGTTGAAGAAGCAATTCGGGAAATTCGTGGTAGAGTTGGTAACGAACAGGTACTATTGGCGCTTTCTGGAGGAGTAGATTCTTCCGCCCTGGCATTTTTAATGCATAAAGCCATAGGCAATCAGCTTACTTGCGTATTTATCGACCAAGGATTTATGCGTAAGCATGAGCCAGAGCGGTTGCTCAAGCTTTTCAAAGAGCAGTTTCACATTCCTGTAGAGTATGTAGATGCCGGCGCTCACTTCCTCACCGCTCTGGCTGGGGTCACTGAGCCGGAAAAAAAGCGCCGCATTATCGGACACGAGTTCATCCATGTATTTGAAGAAGTATCCAAACGCCTTGGCCCATTTGACTATCTAGCTCAAGGTACGCTTTATCCAGATGTTATCGAATCTGCTGATACCAATGTTGACCCGCAAACGGGAGAACGGGTAGCAATGAAAATCAAAAGCCACCACAACGTCGGTGGCTTGCCTAAAGACCTGCGATTCAAACTTGTAGAACCATTGCGTAAACTGTTCAAGGATGAAGTTCGCAAAGTTGGACGTTCTCTTGGTTTGCCAGAAGAAATTGTCCAGCGTCAACCTTTCCCTGGCCCTGGTTTGGCAATCCGCATCATAGGTGAGGTCACTGCTGAACGATTAAACATTTTGCGCGATGCCGATTTAATTGTGCGTCAAGAAATTAACAAACACGGCTTATACAACGAATGCTGGCAAGCCTTTGCAGTATTGCTACCAATTCGTAGTGTTGGTGTCATGGGCGATCGACGTACCTATGCTCACCCCATAGTTCTGCGAATTGTTACCAGTGAAGATGGTATGACCGCTGATTGGGCGCGTGTACCTTACAACTTACTGGAAGTTATATCTAACAGGATTGTGAATGAAGTTAAAGGTGTTAACCGAGTGGTTTACGACATTACTTCAAAACCGCCTGGCACAATTGAGTGGGAATAGGATTGGAGGGAATTTTTGAGGTTATATAACTCAAAGCAGAGTTACACAAAAGGGATAAATTTTGTGCCTAGAGTATCAAATTTGAAACTTCAATAATCAACAAGGATGATAGCTATGATTGAACATGCAAGTCCCATAAGTGGAATCGCGGCATATAAGTCAGACTATGTTGCTACGGCAGGATATGACAATTTTCTTCTTCTTTGGAACCCAAAAAACAAGCAATGCATAGCAAAAGCTGTTCACGATCACTTGGCTAACCAGTGTAGTTTCAGTTCATGTGGGAAGTATTTGGTAAGTTCCAGTAGCGACTACACTGCCAGACTTTGGGAAATTCCTACTCTAAAATTACTTGCTGTTTTTGCCGATCAGCGAGATGACGTTGAAATGACTGTCATAAATCACCAAAGCAAACTTGTTGCCACTGCTTCACGAGATAAGTTTGTTAGGATTTACGATGTCGAAGGAAAGCTTAAGCATAGACTCGAAGGACATACAGCTGATGTCATTTCAGTGGAATGGCTTAATAATCGCAATGAAGTTATTTCCAGCAGTGATGATGGTACTGTTAAGCGTTGGAATGCAGAAACTGGTGACCTTCTTGAAAATTACGATCTAGACGGTGTAGAGACTGATACAATTGCCATATCCAAAGAAGGAATTATTTATGCAGGTAATGATGAGGGAGAAATCATCATTATTGGCGATCCAGAAAAAAAATATGTCAAAGCTCATAACGCTGGGATTAAGCGATTGGCATATAATTCAGAACGACAAGCCCTAGCAAGCCTAAGTTATGACAGAACTCTGAAAATTTGGCAGGTAACTACTGATGGTTCTTTAGAATTGAAAGCCTCAGCAAATCTTCCGCAAATTGTTTGGCCTCGCTCCTGTACTTTTATCGGAGATTCTCAAATCGTTTTTGGGACTTTTGGTACTAGCTACGCTGTATACAATTACAAAAGCAGTACCTGGGATTTGAAAAGTATTAATCCTACATCTGGTTTGAACGCAGTTACCCCATACAGGGATGGATACCTTGCAGTTGGTGATGCTGGTATTATCTTCCAAGACGGAAATAAACTCATAGAACTTGGTAGCTTGTGCAACTTTTTGACTCAATTTGGGGCTACAGTAGTTTCTGGAGGACAGTCTGGACAAATATTTGATGCATTGTCAGGTAAAGTACTTCATCAGCATCGATCGCCCCTCAATTGTGGCGCAACTTTCTACAAAGATGGAGCTATACACCTGATCGTTGGTACTTACACAGGTGAAGGCTTAGTTTTTAAGCAGGATAATTCCAGAAATATTTTCTTTGTGGATGAAATCAAGCTACACAAAAACGCGATCAAGGGTATTGCATGTTCCAAAGATACTATCTTTTCTGTTTGTGCTGATACATCGGCAGCATTTCACTCAATAGACGATTTCAGTTGTTTGAAATACGTTGAGCAAGCACACAATAAGATTGCCAATGGTTGTGCATTTCTACCCGATAATCAGTTTGCAAGTATAAGTAGAGACTTGCACCTCAGAATTTGGAAAGAATTCGAGATTGAGAAGATTGCAACTCCTCACACTCATTCCATTAAATGTATTGCCAGCTCGAAAGAAGGTCACTACCTAGCAACTGCAAGCTATAACGGGCGGATTGCAATCTACTGTGTAACTTCTAGAGAGTGGATTATCGTGGAGAGACCAACGACTGCGGGAATTTCTTCTCTAGCATTTGACTCTATCAATAATCAATTTCTTGCAAGTTCATACGATGGCAAAGTCTATAAGATTTCTGTACCCTCAGAAAGCTAATAGGAGGAGATATATGTCTTTTAGGCTAACAGAGGGATTTTCTTTTGGTGGGGTTCTCTCAAAAACTGTCCCTCCAGAGTTGAGCAATGAAGTCACCCCATGGATACCGGAGAAAGAACGCAACGATCGCTATTGGATGGAGCAAGCTCTTATAACATCAATGAATAGCGTAGGTATTGCCAATCCCAATCCAGCAGTGGGCTGTGTCATAGTACGTAACGGTGTTGAAATAGCGCGGGGTTCGACATTGGCTTTCGGAGGTAAACATGCAGAGAGAGTTGCTATTGAAAGTATCAGCGACAAATCTCTATTACAAGGAGCATGTGCTTACGTTACACTAGAGCCGTGTTCTCACTTCGGTAAGCAACCTCCCTGTACACAAACTCTTATAGAAAGTGGTATTGCACGCTGTGTAGTTGCTTTAGCCGATCCTAATCCCCTTGTTAACTGGGATGGAATTAGACTACTCAAAGATAAAGGAATTGAAGTGTGTCTGGGTCTTTGTGCATCTGAAGCAATGGCTTGGAACTACAACTTCATCATGTCACAACTTTTGAACAGACCCATTTTTGCGGGAAAATGGGCCCAGACCCTCGACGGACATCTAGCAGATGATGAATTTACTTCCAAGTGGATTTCAGGTTCCTCATCTAGAGCTTACACTCACTGGTTAAGACAAAAGTATGACGCAATTTTAGTTGGAGCAGGAACTGTTTTACGCGATATACCAGAGTTGTCTGTGAGATCGTGTTCCCAGCCGATCAATCGCCAGCCCATGAAGATTGTGTTTGACCCAAAAGGGAGATTGCTAAATTGCTCAGAAGATATTCAAAAGCAGCTTTCTGAAAAGTTTTTAGCATCATCTACACCTCTGATTATTTTTACTCAAGAAAAATTTTTAATCTCAACTCAGAATTCCTGGGCTGAGTCTCTCAAAGAGTCTGAACACATTCTTTTTCTAACCTTCAAAGAAGAGGATTATTTTTGGGAAAAAATAGTAGATTACCTGAAATCAGAAGTTGTTAAAAGGCATTTTGGAAAACCGCTACAAAGTATTCTAGTGGAGGGGGGTTCCAAATTACTCACACAGTTGCTCGCTGCAAATCTACTCGATATTTGTCATGTTTTTATAGCACCAATTTTGATAGGAGGAGTTGCAAATAGAATTATGAATCCTCTGAGTTTATCTTTAGAGGAAACGGCCTTTACTTCGTCAAAGTATGCAGGAGGAAAATTGTCTTTAGCCAGCCAATATAAATTGGTTGCTCAGAATCGTTTAGGCAACGACATTTGTATGGAATTTATTCCCCAATATTTGGCAGAAGAATTAGTTCGGAGAAATATTTTTCCATGAGTATTCCTACTAAAGTGTCAATTGATCCATCTCAAATTAATATTATTTCTGCTCGCAAGGCAATGGGGCTACCAGAGCATTATGTGTCTGGGGTCACTGAAACTGAACAGCTAGACTTTGAGTATGTTCGCAGACTCAAAGTTACTGAGCTTGCAAGTATGGCTGAAAATCCAAAAGTGCCCTTTAAAACACGTTATGCAGCGGGTACAATGTTGGCACTTGTTGGAGATCCCAGGATTCAAGTTTTTGAACCTAGTATGATATTCATACCAGGCGATCGAGCCAAGATTGGTTTAAGTTGGGCACGTGTTTCTGAAGTTGCTGAGATGTACCGCGATCTTGGAGTTATTCCTTCTTGGATAGAGAAAGAAGCACCTCAGTTTGAGACAACTGTTCAATCATTTAAGATAGCTAAGTATCCAGTAACAAATGTCGAGTACTTAGCCTTTCTTAAGGATACTCAACACCCACATATACCCACATCATGGCAGTTTGGTTGCTTTCCTATGACACGTGCAAACCATCCTGTATATACGGTTTCACCAGAGTCTGCTGATGCATATGCACAGTGGTTAAGTAACAAAACAAACAGGCAATTTAGATTACCTTCGGAAATCGAATGGGAGTATGCTGCTGGGGGATCGGCAAGTCTTGAATTTCCCTGGGGTGAGGAATATTTAGACGATCGCGCTAACACCGTAGAAAGTGGCATTCTATCAACTACTCCTGTTGGTATTTATCCCAAAGGTAATTCAATTTTTGGTGTATCAGACTTAGCTGGAAATGTTGAGGAATACGTCTGTGATAATTACTGGGCATACCCTGGATCTAAAAAAATTGAGGACGATCTGATGCAGACTGTAGGTTCTTCTTACCGCATTGCTAGGGGAGGGAGTTTTACCCGATTTCGTGATTTAGCGCGTTGCAAACGTCGGCACGGCTGGTTTCCGAAAGATATCTACATTATGGGATTTAGATTGGCAGAAACAGTCTAAGGTCATAAGGAAATTGTTGACATACTTCGTTAATTGTGATTTAAATTTTAAGGAGCCAAGAACAATGGTTGTAAATTCCCACAATTCAATTGATTTGACAGCTAGTGACATTATCAGCATGAGTGACTCTTTTCAAGAGTCTGCTATATTGCAATTTGCCAACACCTCAGGACTTTTTGAACTCCTAAAAGAGCCAGTCACAGCAGAAACAATCTCACAATCAAAAGGCTGGTTGTTGCGGAAAACAACACTTCTTCTGAATGTACTAACTTCACTTAGTCTAGTCGTGAAAAGCGACGATAAATACTGCAATACTCCATCGACAAATCGAGTTTTAACCAAGGATGGGCCAGGTTATGTGGGAGCTTTAATAGAACATCAACGGTTACAATGGCAGTTGTGGAGCAAGATTGGTGAAGTTATTTCTTCTGAGGAACCCATCGAGGGTCAGCAAGAACTAAAACTCAAGAAAGACCCACATGCTAACGATGCATTCAATCAGGCAATGTTACAACTGTCAAAGGAAAACATCGCCAGCATCGTTGCACTGCCGGAAATGGAAGGCGAGAAGTATATTCTCGATCTTGCTGGTGGTCATGGTACGTATCTGTCAGCGATCGCTAAATACAATCCACATATCACCGGGCAGGTTTGGGATTTTGCAACTGCACGTGAAGCAGCTCAACATGTCTTTGCCGATTATGGTGTAGAAAACCAGATTGAGTTTCGAGAAGCTGATATCAGCAAAGCATCTTCATATGAAGGTGTGAAAGCTGACATAGCGATGCTCAATGACTGTCTGCATTATTTCGAGCAAGAGACAGTGGTTCAGATTTTATCACAAGTAGCCGGAGTTCTTCGCAAGGGTGGCACACTCCTCATTACAACAATATATATGGATAGAGATTGCGTCACACCCGCAGCAGCAGCAGGTTTTTCTTTTTACATGATGATGAATACTGCACATGGTCAATTGCATCCAACTCCATGGCTTGTTGACCAGATGGAAAACATTGGTTTCAATGTTGAAGTGAGAAATTTTGGCAGAGTTGGAACTAAAGGCGGAAAGTACGTTTTGATTATCGGACAACGTAAGTAGACTTGTGAATTTGACTTTTAAAAATTGGGCGTTGCATATTTGTAGGATGAATTCAGCAGCAAGCAGCACAATTCCATAATGAAGATGATGCAGTAACAATTTAAATTAATAGCGCCAGGACATCCACTGATTGATTTGGAACAGCAAAATAATGATGATGCCCAACCATACCGCTAACCGTGCAAATTTGCAATTCTTCGATCGGAACCTGACTAAATCTGATGATTGGCGTGGGGACTGTGCTACATTAGATGATTCTGACAAACAAGTAGAGGCTTGTGGTGTTTTTGGCATCTATGCACCAGGAGAAGACGTTGCCAAATTAACGTACTTTGGATTGTACGCTCTCCAACACCGGGGGCAAGAATCAGCTGGCATTGCTACATTTGATGGTGAGCAATTACATCTATATAAAGATGTGGGTTTAGTGTCTCAAGTTTTTAACGAATCAATTTTCAAAGACCTACCTGGTAGTATAGCTATAGGTCACACTCGTTACTCAACTACAGGCTCTAATAACCAAGCCAATGCTCAACCAGTTGTTGTGTACAGCCACCTATTTCCATTGGCTGTTGCACATAATGGCAACTTAGTCAATACTTTACAATTGCGAGATGAGTTGCTTAAGAACAATTGCAACTTGGTGACTACAAGTGATTCAGAAATGATAGCTTTAGCGATCGCTGAAGAAATCAACGCTGGTGCAGATTGCTTAGAAGCTTCAATCAAAGCATTTCACCGTTGCCAAGGAGCTTTTAGTTTAGTCATTGGCACTCCTGTTGGTGTCATGGGTGTTCGCGATCCCAATGGCATTCGTCCTCTCGTCATTGGCACTCTGGGGAATCATCCAGTCCGTTACGTTCTTGCCTCTGAAACCTGTGCTTTAGACATCATTGGAGCGAAATATCTGCGAGATGTGCAACCAGGTGAATTAGTTTGGATTACCGAAGAAGGTTTAGCTTCTTATTTCTGGAGTCAAAAATCGCAACGGAAGTTGTGTATCTTTGAGATGATTTACTTCTCTCGCCCTGATAGCATCATGCACAACGAGAGTTTGTACAGTTATCGGCTCCGCTTAGGGCAACGACTGGCTAAAGAATCTCCTGCTGATGCCGATATTGTCATTGGTGTTCCTGATTCGGGTATTCCTGCGGCTATTGGTTTTTCACAATTTTCTGGCATCCGTTACACAGAAGGACTGATTAAAAATCGCTATGTCGGACGTACTTTTATCGAGCCTACGGAATCTATGCGTGAATTAGGTATCCGTATGAAACTCAATTCCCTCAAAGATATGCTATTCGGTAAGCGAGTAGTGATTGTGGATGATTCAATTGTCCGAGGAACGACTAGCCAGAAACTGGTTAAACTATTACGCCAAACAGGTGTAGTGGAAGTACATATGCGAATTTCCTCGCCTCCAGTAACTTATCCCTGCTTCTATGGCATCGATACCGATAGTCAAGACCAGCTGATCGCTGCAACCAAGTCAGTAGAGGAGATTAGTAAACAAATTGAAGTGGACTCTCTAAGCTATCTAAGTTACCAAGGAATGCTGGAAGAGACGCGAGAACATAAGGCTAGTTTTTGTTCGGCTTGTTTTACTGGCGATTATCCAGTTCCCGTTGCTGAACCACTGAAACGTTCTAAATTAACATTAGAAAACCTAGCAAAGACAAGGACTTATACTACTGGCACATTGAGCGAACATTTTGGTGTCAGCTTAATTAGAACTTGAAAAATTGGCATACTTGCATAAGTTTTGTCATACGTGCAAGTACTACTAACTGTTACTTTCTTTGTCTGAAACTTCTGCTAGTCAGATATTGCCCAAAGGGTATTCAATACAGGTGTTTTTTACTTCTTTGTACTCTTTCATAAAGGTGAGTATGGATATAGTTGGCTCCGGTTACCTTGGATTAGATGTTTCTGAGAATATCTTAACAAAAGCTACTATCAGACAGCGCGTCCAAATTCCAATATCCTTCTCAGGAGTAGAAGAATATATTGGAGAATTTGTTTCATTTAACGATCTTTGTGATGGGAAAGAACACATTGCGATTTGTGTAGGTAAATGGCGCAATAGTGAAGCACCACTAGTTAGGCTACATTCTGAATGTCTCACAGGTGATGTTTTCGGGTCAGCAAGGTGTGATTGTGGGCCTCAACTAAAGGAAGCAATGCTCAGACTATCTAAGGAATCTGGAATCATACTCTATCTGAGGCAGGAAGGACGAGGCATTGGTCTCTACAACAAACTTGATGCTTATATCCTACAAGATAAAGGCATTGACACATACGAAGCAAATCATCGGCTTGACTTCCCCCTCGATATGCGTGACTATCGGTGTGCTGTTCAAATGCTACATGCACTTGGCGTTAACAAGATTAATCTGTTGTCCAACAATCCAGATAAAGCGGAACAGTTAAGACAGTTTGGCATTGATGTGCAGGGAATGGTATCCACAAGCGTGTTTTCTAATCCACACAATCAGTTTTACCTGAAAGCAAAAGTTTTGCGTGCAGGTCATAAAATTAACCTCGATCGAGGATTATAGCTATGGTTTGATATCCAAATCAGATTATTAGCATCTAGCTCTGTAGCAAAAACTAACTTGCAGAGTTAAATAAATATCAAATTTTACTCCTTTTTGTCTCTGTTCATCACGTCCAAGTCTTTTAGAGGGTTAGTAATGGCAACTCAAAATCCGCCGCAAATTTCATCTGAAGAATACAAAGAAGTTTTAAAAACAGCATTTGTCCAATGTTACCAGACGAGCAATGACGCCTGGTCATATGAAGAGGCAATGCGAGAAGTTCCTGTATATTTCTTGGAGTGCATAGGTAGTCAAAAGGGTCACATTTTAGATATCGGCGCAGGTTCAGGAAAAGATGCCGAAATTCTGCTAAAGGCAGGTCATTCTGTCACTGGTCTTGATTTGTATGAACATGAAGCTTGGCAGTTCTTAAGTTATACTTGGGGTGATAGAATTAATTTTGTGAAGTCGCAGTTCACTGATTGGCAGCCCTCTCCTGAAACGAAGTTTGATGCTGTATTTGATAATGGTTGCTTCCACCATCAGCACCCATCTTTATACTTTCCCTATTTAACCCATTTAAAAACTCTATTAAAGCCAAATGGAATAGCTATGTTATCGGTATTTACGCCGCTTGACGAAAATACTGATGGTTCTTTCATCGATTTTGATGAAGGGCGTATTGGTCGTTCTTTTAGTGTTAACGAATTGCAGCAATTATTGACAAATCACGGTTTTATCTGGCTTGATAGCCGTCGAATTTATCGGCCCTGGCATGAGCATTATTTGCCAGTACATTATTTAGCAGCACTTGTAAAAAATCAGCCTTAATTCATTTTACAAAAACCATAAACAATGAATTATCAATCTCTGTTTATGGTGGTGTTTTCTCATCATTCTTGCTTTGCATTTAGGTTGACAACCTCAAAAAATAGTAGGGAGAAAAATAGCAATTCCTATGAATATCCAAATCGGAGGATACAAAACAGCTTGCCGTGCTTATGGAATTGATGAAATTGCGCTAGTACCAGGAAATAGAACACTAGACCCCAGTTTGACAGACACTAGCTGGCGCATTGGTGGTATTACGCGAGAAATTCCCATAATTGCTAGTGCAATGGATGGAGTAGTTGATGTACCTATGGCTGTCCTTTTGTCTGATTTAGGAGCATTTGGTGTACTTAACCTGGAGGGCATTCAAACTCGTTATCCCGACCCAAACCCGATTTTAGAACACATCACCTCGGTAGATAAAACTGAGTTTGTCCAGCTGATGCAAAAACTTTATGCAGAGCCAATTAAGCCTGATTTAATTGAACAAAGAATTAGGGAAATTAAACAACAAGGGGGCATTGCAGCAGTGAGTGCTACTCCTGTTGGGGCAATTAAGTATGGTTCGATAGTAGCAAAAGCTGGAGCTGATTTGTTTTTTGTTCAAGCAACGGTGGTTTCAACAGCGCATTTATCACCAGAGTCAGTAATGCCACTCAATGTGGCGGAGTTTTGTGAAGAAATGCCAATTCCTGTTGTTATGGGCAATTGTGTGACATATGAAGTCGCTTTGAATTTAATGAAGACTGGTGCAGCTGGTATACTTGTGGGAATCGGCCCAGGAGCCGCTTGTACATCTCGTGGCGTGCTGGGTGTAGGTTTACCGCAAGCAACTGCTGTTGCTGAATGCGCTGCCGCTCGTGATGACTATTATGAAGACACTGGCAAGTATATACCGATTATCGCTGATGGCGGTTTAATCACTGGTGGTGACATCTGCAAATGTATCGCCTGCGGGGCAGATGCTGTCATGATTGGTTCACCCTTTGCTAGATCTACACAAGCACCAGGACGGGGTTTTCACTGGGGTATGGCAACTCCTAATCCGGTGTTGCCCCGTGGTACTCGCATTCACGTTGGCACTACTGGTACATGCGAACAAATTCTCCGAGGCCCAGCGCAATTGGATGATGGTACTCATAATCTGCTGGGAGCTTTAAAAACAAGTATGGGTACACTGGGAGCCAAAAACATTAAGGATATGCAGCAAGTTGAAGTTGTGATTGCTCCCTCTCTTTTAAATGAAGGAAAGTTGTATCAAAAAGCACAACAAATAGGTATGGGTAAGCGTCCTTGTTAGGATAGAGTTTGCTGAATGCGATGCAATACTATCACTTAGAACAAGAGAATTACTTCAATTCGTGGTCAAACTGCCAAAGTACTGATAAGAAGAATTACAAAATTCAAGAGTTAGGAGCTTTTGCAAATGGTACAAACGCAAACAATAAATAGGCTAAAAGAACTACAGAAAGTAACTGATATTAGGCACATTAATCTTATTGTGCGCGATATAGAAGTTACTTGGGAGTTTTATCAAAGAGTCTTGGGTCTGGTTTATAAGTATCATATGACCGAGACCAAGATTGTCGCAGCGTTTAATGATTATGAGTTCTTTTTGGAAGAAGTACGTGATTGGCCTGGTGAAAATCCGAACTTTCATATAGGATTACGAACAACACCTGACAAGGTTTACGAGTGGGCAGAACACTTAGCTTCACTGGAAGTGCCGCTAGTTTGTGGAAATAATCCAGTTGCTGAAGTTTATGCTCTTCCTAACACTGGTAGAGTCGCCCTTTATTTTCGTGACCCTGACGGCACAATGATTGAAATCTACTCGCCGGAATGATCGTTTCGTAAGACTGAAGTTCCCCTAATGCAAAAAGTACTGATTTATGTAGATCTCCATTCAAAAATTTTTTGCTTTGCTTTATGCTCTTACAAATTGTCAAAGGATCTTGGGTTCGCATAGCGTGTTGCTTTGCGACTCAGGCAGTTTGAGGCTTTTACCGCCGACCTTTTTTACCATACGCCAGATATGCGAGTAAATCGACATTGTGTATGGCCTAGGTATTTTGGAGTTCAAAGCCTATATTTATTGTAGAGCAAAGCTTACAAAATTTTTTAGTACCAATGCACAGGGAACTTCAGATTAGACATCTCCGAAAATGAATCTGAAAATCACATACACTTTGATCTCGACTTTATCTATTTTCTAGCAAAGATATGCCTGGGGCAAGCCGCTAAAAAGCGTTTAAACTAATACTGAAACCTATGTAGGGCAAAGATTTTTAAAATTCCCAATTTTACCATCAATCATTTTTGTAAGAGACTCCACGAGCTGCACTCAAAAGGAGCAATGAAAATTTCTTTTCCCTAATCCCCACTCCCTACTCCCTATTTTCAAGGCAGGTTTATTACTATGTCGTCTGACTTTATCAACCTTCGAGTTACTGGGATTTCACAAGGTGTCATTGTGGATAAGACAGTCGCTGACTCTCTTCCATCTGTAGACTGGCATTTTATGGGAGGCAGAGTAGTGGCAGTGTTAGACCCAGCCTTTGTTGGCATGATTGATTTAGCTGAATTCATTGGTGGGCCCTCATGCTTTGCTGCTTCAGTGTCGCCTTGGAATTACTGCCGAGTTGCTCTTCGCAAGTTGAAGCTTAGCACTACCCCAGATGGTAAGCTAAGAATCAGTATCAACAATCTCGACGCCTAATTTCCTAGCGGTACTCCACAGCAATAACATTAAAAATTTCTGTGTGTAGCACTATGGTAATCCGCTTCGTTGCATTCGATAAGCTTGATGGCATTCCCCACATCATAGTTGATAGTGGAGAGACGGCTTCAACAGAATTAGTTCTCTCCCATTGGCCGGGAGTCCAAACACCCGTCTCCCTAAAATCGGATCTGTCCACCGGAATCGTAATGAATTATTTAAGACAAGGATACCCGCACCCTAAAGTATCCGTTGTATCTGCTTCCCATTTTGATGTGGATGCGCTAGTCTCCGTTTACGCTATGGTCAACCCGGAACAAACCATGAAACATTGGCGGCTGTGGTTAGATGTAGCTCGTGCGGGTGACTTTAGATACTCACAATCGACCATTGCAAGAAGGTTAGCTGCATTATGTGATTCTTGGGCATCACGCGATCGCTCACCTTTGGGTGCTAAAGCGTTCGATCAACCGATAGCTCGTGTGACAGAAATGTTGTTTCAAGACTTACTCTTAAGGCTAGATGAAATCTGTAAAAATTTACAAAGATACAAGCCACTTTGGGAAGAAGAGGAAAATTCTTACGCACAGACCTGGGAAATGGTGAAAAGTGGCTTAATTACTGTCGAAGAGTATGATGACCAGGAACTCAGTATTATTCGATTATCCGATCGTCTCATTAACCGTTTGGTTGACCAACATCAATCAAGGTATTTTGGTCTTAGCCAATTTGTCATACACGAAATAGCGCGACACTTTACGATCCTCATAGGCCTCGATCGCTATTATCAAGTAGTACAGCGCTATGAAAGTTGGGTACAATACTGTAGCCGCCCAATACGCCTGCGGCCAGATTTCGCAGCACTGGTTGAGCTGTTGAATGAACTAGAAGGTGAAAAATGGTGCTATGAAGGGGTATGGAAGTTAGCTCCGATGATGTGGTTAGCATCACAGCAACAGAGCAAACTCGATGAATCACAGTTTATTTCACTAGTTTGTTCATTTCTAGAATTGGCTCCCGTTGCTTGGAACCCCAGTACACTGGCATAAATAGCAACTTTAGAGTAACTATGGAGCGCAATTATTTTTAAGAACATCTCCAGAGAAACTGGTGCAGAGGTTGGAGAATTCAAAATGGCAGTCAAATTTCAGCTATGTCAAAGTGCTGAATGCTGTCAGGGGTAGCGGGGCGCTGAGCCATTGCTGAATAAAAACCCACTTAATTCAAGGCTTTGGGCAATCAACACTGTCCTAACCAATGTGACTACGGCCATATATAAGTAACAAAAGAGCATTGCATATTTGGGGGATGATTTTTTCACGCAGAGGCGCCCAGACGCTGAGAGGATAAAGAGTTTTAGATTTCAAAATATAAATTTCATCTCTCGATTCAACAACGCCAAAAATTTCTCCGCGTCCCCGTGTCTCCGTGTCCCCGCGTCAGTCCTAACTATGGGTCTTTAACCGGACATGATATGACTCGATAGACGCAGCGTCTCTCGCCAGTAACAATGTGTTCAGTTCTTTCAATAACAGCGTTAGAACCTAGAACTGACTGAAACACTTCTAGTTCTTGACGACACAGCCCGGTACAAGTTACAGCAGCAGCACAGATGGGACAGTGGTTTTCAATCAATAAAAACGATCCATCTGCGTCACATTGGATTTCAGCCATGTATCCTTCTTCTGTACGTTTTGCCGCTAATGCTTCTAACCGCTGCTCAACAGAGCCAGCACTAGGTATTTTCTCCCGGTACTCTAGGATTTGCTGGCGAGTTCTGATCTCCAATAAGCGATCGAGACCCTCTTCACCGAATGCTTCTTTTACAGAATTAAGCAGGCTTAGGGTCAACTCTGCATAGCGCTCTGGAAAAAGGCTATCAGCGGCAGAAGTTAACTGCCATAGTTTAGCGGGTCGCCCCATAGAACGCGACTCTTCGTGGTAAGTCACTAGTTGTTCTTCTTGCAAGGCGTACAGGTGCTGGCGTACTGCCATTGCTGTGACATTCAAACGGGAAGCTAAAGCTAGAGCGTCCATCGATCCCTCTAGCTTTAGTAGTTTGAGAATAGCGCGTCTGGTACGGACAGTTGCTGATTTATTAGTTAATTCACTCTTCATATTTAATAAATTAAAGAAAAATCTTTACAAAGTCAACCTCATCTTTTACACTTTTTATAAAGAAAAATTTTTATAAAGTCGCAAGAAACTCTATTGACGTAATTCAACGCAAATCTAATTTTTAACTATGAATCGACGCATATTGATTGTAGCTGCGGTGCTTTTTTTTGTAACTCATGCTACAAATTTACAAGTCCCACTGTATGGTATCTACGCTAAAAATGCAGGCTACAGTAGTGGATTATCATCGGTAGCCTTTGCCACGTATGTAGCAGGACTCTTACCAACTTTGATTTTTCTTGGTGGAATTTCTGACCGCATAGGACGTAAAACCGTAATTATAGCCAGCTTGCTATCAGCTACACTTGCTACGTTTTTGATGATTGTCCACCCATCCATTTACACGCTGTTTGTCACCCGTATCTTACAGGGAATCGGAGTTGGCTTGATTACGGGAACTGGAACAGCATATATATCTGCTTTGATACCGGAATCTTGGTCGCAGGTGGCAGCCTATGTGAGTTTAACCACTTCTTTGGGTTTTTCTAGTGGTGCCTTGTTTACCAATGCAGCTTTGTTGCTCCAAAACTCTTTAGTTCCTTTGAGTTATTGGATTATCTTCATATTACTTTTAGGATGTCTAGGCTTGGCAATGAGACTACCAGAACAGCCTGCTTCTTCTGGATCGCTACTTCGCTTGCCAAGCTTTCCAGCAGGTACTGTACTTGCTGGTCTAACAATAGCATTAGCATGGTCGCTTGCTGGGGTTGTAGGTGTGATTCTACCAGCACAGTTATTGCAATATAATCTGCCTAACTGGTCGGGGCCAATGTTGTTTATTTTCGTGATTGCTGGTGTTCTAGTCCAACCATTTGCCCGTCGTCTTGACGCCGTGGTTTCACTCCAATTAGGTTGTGTGATTCTTGTGCTTGGCTATATCACTTTCACATGTGGAGCATGGCTAGGTGTCTTAAGTCTGGTCTTGGCAGGTGTGGCGATCGCTGGTACTGCTTGCTATGGGTTCACTTACTTAGGCGGATTGGCTGAAGTTGTCAGACTTAGTGGATCGCAATCAGCGCGGGCAACTTCTGGCTATTTCGTCTGTGCTTATTTAGGCTATGGTTTACCGATTATTCTCATTGGCTTTTTTGCGGATCGAGTAGGCATCATGAACACACTCTTGGGTTTTGGAGTGGTTATTCTGGCCTGCAATGCTTTGCTAATTGGAATCTACCAAACAGTCAAAAAAAAGCGACTAGCTTAAAAATAAGACATTAGCAAGAGATTTTTATCTCTTACTTATGTGATTTATCACATCACCGTCTGACTTAAATATCAAGCCTTTCCTATAACAAAGATATATGACCCTAATCCTTACCAATGACGACGGCATCGATGCTCCCGGAATCAAATCGCTCCTCAAAAGTGTAAACGGTAACAACGTCATTATCGTGGCTCCCCAAGACCATCAATCGGGATGTGGTCATCAGGTCACTACTACTCGACCGATTCAAGTGCTGCGTCGTTCAGATAAGGAGTATGCCATCGCAGGCACTCCCGCCGATTGCGTTAGAATTGCAACCACATATATTTGCAAAAATGTCAAGTTTGTGCTATCAGGAATCAACGCTGGTGGCAATCTGGGAGTTGATGCTTATATTTCCGGAACCGTCGCTGCTGTCAGGGAAGCAGCAATCCTTGGCATTCCCGGAATTGCCATTTCCCAGTATCACAAAGGTCAGCTTAGTTATGATTGGGATCTCGCCGCACGTTTGACTACTGGGATTATAGCTGACTTACTCACCAGTCCCCTAGAACCAGGAACTTTTTGGAATGTGAATCTGCCGCATTTGCTACCAGGAGAACCGGAACCAGAAGTTGTGTTTTGCCAACCGTGTAACAAACCCTTACCTGTCAATTACCGTATTCAGGGTGATGACTTTTATTATGTGGGAGAGTATAGCAAGCGCGATCGCACTCTTGGTAGTGATGTCGATGTATGTTTTTCAGGCAACATTGCTGTAACTCAGTTAAGAGTCTGTGCTGAATCACAGAGTCCCAAAAATTGTGTAAGCTAATGTGCCTTTAAGTTGCATAATTCTTAACCTTAGGAAGATGCGGGGATGCAATTTAAATAATTATTAGCTTATATGCTTTGTCTGTTCTTCTACTTGGACACTGAAAGTATCTACTCTTTGAGACAAATATTCAATTCTTATCTTCATAAATATGATTTGAATAACTCAGATGGTCTATTTTCAGGAAGTTTTAGCAACACAATCTAGAACTTTATGTCGATCTTGAGAAACTCAAGAAAAGTCTTTACAAAGTCAAGCTGGCATGTGTATACTAATTTATAAAGTTTTTTCTTTAGAAAATAAAAACACTCAGCCGCCTGTCAATGTCAGGTTTATCAGAACCCTATAGCGGTTTAGATTTGCACAATTCTCTAGGAACTCAAATGACACATATTTTGCATATTGATTCTAGTCCGAGGGGCGATCGCTCTATCTCTCGTTCCTTAACTAAAGAATTCATTACGGCATGGAAACAAATCCATCATAGTGATACAGTCACTTACCGCGATTTAGGACGGTATCCAGTTCCACCCATTGATGAATCTTGGATTGCTGGAGCATTTAGTTCCTCGGATCGGATCACTTCTGAGTTAGCAGCAGCACTGAATATTTCTAATGAGTTGATTGATGAACTTCTGGCTGCGGATCTCTATATCTTTGGCATTCCAATGTATAACTATAGCGTTCCTGCTAATTTCAAGGCATACATCGATCAAATCGTGCGAGTAAAACGGACGTTTGTGGTGGGCCCAGATGGCTATTCAGGTTTAGTGAAAAATAAGAAAGTGCTGGTGATTACAACACGAGGTGGTAGTTACTCAGGTGGGCCCCTGGATTTTCAAGAACCCTACTTACGAGCAGTTTTTGAATTTATCGGCATCACGGATATTACGTTTATCCATGCAGAGAATTTATCAATGGGGGCTGAAGACCGACAACAGTCTTTAGCAGCGGCTTCTACAGCAATTCAACAATTAGTTACTACTTGGTAAACCCATTAACTTAGAATGGTTGCGATCTATGCGATTTACAATCAACTATTCTTCAGTCCTCATCTAAGTAGGTAAGCTGAGTTTTAAATTTTTCTACATTCCTTGTAGCTACCTCAGATCCATTTGTCTATTATGTAATCGCTATGAAACGCAACATCGTTTGGCTAATGGCAATTACCAGCGGAGCTGCTGCCGCCAATATGTATTACAATCAACCGCTCTTGGCAGCGATCGCCCAAAGTCTTGATGCGTCTGTTCAAGATACAGGTCTTATCCCAACCTTGAGTCAAATTGGCTATGCGTTAGGGAATCTTTTGATTGTCCCGTTAGGAGACCTGTTGGAACGGCGGCGATTGATTGTCACCATGCTAACGGCAACTGCTTTGGCTTTGGGGATGGCTGCCCTTTCCCCGAATATTACCTGGTTAATTGTCGCCAGCTTGCTCATTGGTACAACAACCATCGTGCCTCAAATCACAGTTCCCTTTGCGGCTCTACTTGCACCACCACAAGCCAGAGGTAAGGTCGTGGGCACAGTCATGAGTGGACTGTTAATCGGAATTCTTTTAGCTCGGACTGTGAGTGGATTTGTCGGTGCAGAGTTTGGCTGGCGGGCGATGTATTGGATTGCAAGTGGATTTATGCTGGTCTTAGCAATTGCTCTATTTTGCTTGTTACCCAAGAGTCAGCCAGCAGTAATCATGTCCTATCAACAACTGATGCACTCTATGTTGAAGTTGCTTCGAGAACCTGTGTTGCAAAAAGCTTCGCTAACTGGAGCAATGGCTTTTGGATCGTTTAGCGTTTTCTGGAGCACTCTTGTATTTTTCTTAGAACAGCCACCCTATAACTATGGTAGCGATATAGCTGGATTGTTCGGTTTGATTGGAGTGGTTGGAGCTGCCGCAGCTCCAATGGCTGGTAGACTTGCAGACAAGAGAAGTCCGAGGCTGGCTGTGGTCATTGGTCTGATTGCGACTGCTTTTTCTTTCTTAGTGTTTTGGTTGTTTGGATATCAATTGTGGGGACTAATTGTTGGAGTAATCTTGTTGGACTTGGGGGTGCAAGTAACTACAGTGTCTAACCAAGCGCTAATCTATAGTTTGCCTGAAGAAGCTCACAGCCGTTTAAACGCTCTGTTTATCACTTTCTATTTTGTAGGCGGCGCACTTGGGTCTTTTCTTAGCACTTATGGCTGGAATATCTGGCAGTGGAATGGAGTTTGTGCTACCGGATTATTGATGCTAATTGTCGCTTTTGCCGGTTTGTTTATTATTAGAGAACAGCGTCAAAAAACGTAACCAATGCACTACTTGATTATTTAAGTTTACGGCTGATAAAGCTAAAAATATTTGATTATATTTTTACTAACTATTACTAATCAAGTCATCTAGTAAAATTACAATGATACAAGTATGTGCATCAAAATAGTCATAAATTTTTTGTTGAAAGCCCTGAAAGTGCCCTACTAATTAACTGTGTTTAAATTGAAACATAAACTCTGATACCAATTCTGTATGAAGATGCACAGAAATTAAACGTAGACGCAAAGTGGCAAGACAGAGGCTACCGCCAAGTACGCCAAGAGCGCCAAGAATAGAGAGTTACTAATTTAGTGCAACTTTACATTAAATTGGTATGAATACTTCTAGCTTGATACAATACTCTTGATATTGTTTTGTGTCACCTCACAGATGACTATCCTTTTTTATATTTTTCTTTGTGTACTTAACAAATACTCTCTGCTGTTCCTAAATCATCTTGTTATCCAAAGTCAAAAATAGAGATATTTAAAATGAATTTGTGGCATTATCTTCCTAATTTTTATCTTGTTGGTACTTTGAGTTTCCTTTGTCTACTTGCTGTGGATAATTCCAATTTAGTCGTAGCAAAAATATCTAAAAAAACAGCTTTGGAAAATTTTCTAACTACTGATATCGAGTTACAAAAAGAGATATTACCTACTGCATTGAAAGCAGGAAAAACTTTGGAAAAAGTCCAACATAGAGAGATTTTTCAAGCAGAAAAAGCAGCATTTTGTAAATTAAAGAATATGGGTACATTTTGCTCTGAAGATAGGGCTAATGAACTTCATCTTCATACCCGAAAACTATTAGCAAGCAGACAAAGGAGTATAGCAGGGGGAGATTCTATACACATATCAAAAGAAGTTATTTCTGCACCCTTTGATTTCCCCACTACAAGCGTTCAGGCAAGAGAAGACATTAGCCAGCAGCTAACACCTATTTTAGAAGGGCAAGTTACTTCGGTGAGTCAGCTAAAAGATGTCCAGCCCTCGGACTGGGCTTTCGGTGCGCTTCAGTCTTTAATCGAGCGTTATGGTGTAATTGCAGGTTACCCGGATAATACATTCCGGGGTAACAAAGCAATGACTCGTTATGAATTTGCAGCAGCCTTAAATGCTTGTTTAGAGCGAGTCAATGAGCTAGTTGCACAAGGAACAATGTCATCAGTATCCCAGGATGAGTTAGTTATATTGCAACGACTCCAGATAGAATTTGCTGCTGAATTATCCACGCTACAGGGTCGCGTAGACAAATTAGAAGCTCATACTTCTTTTTTGGAAGCAAACCAATTTTCTACAACAACCAAACTCACAGGTTTAGTTGTTCTTGCATTGACTGGGGGAAGCTTTAGTGGCGATCGCATTATTGATGTGACGGGTAGAGAAATTACCACAGAAAACCCCAATGCTACCTTGCTTTACCGAGCCACCTTAGATTTGACCACAAGTTTTAGTGGTACTGATTTACTGACAATTTGGATGGAAATAGGTAGTAATGGCCCAGATGATAATGCAGCTGGATTCTTAGAACCTTCTTTTGGTAGCGTTTTAGACTACTCAGCAAAACCTCCAGTGGAACAATTTGGGCTTTCCCGTCTCCACTATACGTTCTCTCCGTTGAAAGACGTTAAGGTCTCTTTTGGCCCTTTGATTGCTCTGACTGACTATGTAGACTCAAATAGTTACGCCAACGTCAGTTTTTCAGATTTTTCAACTCAAGCATTAATTAACAACTATATTCTTTTGCCAGTTCAAGGCTTGGGAGGTGGTGCTGCTATTACTTGGAATCCAGGTGATAGTCCGTTTACGCTACGAGCTGCTTATGTGGCTTCAACTGCTAATGAACCAACCTCCTCTAATTCCTCCTTTGTTCCTGGCATTTTTTCACTGGGATACATCCTCTACCCCAATGCTCGCAGCGATCGCGGATTGTTCCAAGACCCCTATCAAGGTGTAGTAGAGCTAGAATACGCACCTTCTAATGCCTTTAAATTACGTCTCCAGTATACTGGCGGCAGTGTACTGAATGGGCAGTTTGATGCCTTGGGGGCAAATTTAGAACTAAGGCTTTCAGAGCGAGTTGCTGTCTTTGGACGCTATGGCTATGGCAACTATAAAAATACAGCTTTTGGTGACATCAACCCTAGTTATTGGATGGCGGGAATTGCTTTTCCCGATCTGTTTGTACCTGGTGCTAAAAGCGGTATTGCTGTTGGTCAGCCCTTCATTGCTAATGAACTTGGTAATGCTACTCAAACTAATATTGAGGCATTTTACAACTTTCCAGTTAGCGACAGTATCCGAATCACGCCATTAGTACAGGCCATTGTCAATCCTGCTAATCAAGAAGACAACGGTACGATTATTACAGGTACACTCCGAACCGTCTTTTCCTTCTAAGCTCATCAGCATTTAAGCTGCAATATAACCCTCTTGTGTGACTATCGCGATAGTATACATATTTAGCACCTGAACTGTCACGAAGGGGTTTTTACGGAGTATTTTTATCCATAAAAAGAATAAACTACGCTATCGCTCGTGATGACGAAATTAGGTGATTTTTGCGTCAGTACTGACAGATAAAATAATTTGTTGACTTACATTATCCTTGCTACTGTCTGATTTCTTCCACTCCCCACTCACCAAAATTGCTAGAGTGAAAGAAGTTATGAGGACGCAAATATGACTGACAAAAATCGTTCTCAATGGGACTTAGGCAGGTTTATCGAAACCCTGACTTACTTTGAGGTAATTCCTTTCCTTAACTGGGTACAGCAATTAATCCAAGGCCGTCCTCAGGATCGTCAAGATAGACCCAATGGAGGAAGAAATGTGGGTGTAATATTAGTAGCAGGTGCTACAGGTGGTCTAGGTAAACGAGTAGTAAAGCGATCGCTCGAACAAGGTTATAAAGTTCGGGCTTTGGTGAGAGATATTGACAAAGCACGGTCAATTCTTGGTAATGATGTTGACTTAGTCGTTGCAGATATCACCAAACCAGAAACTTTAACTCCTGTAGTTATGGCTAATATTGAAGCCGTAATTTGTTGCACCGCAGTACGCGTACAACCAGTAGAGGGAGACACGGCAGATAGAGCAAAATACTACCAAGGTGTGAAATTTTACCAGCCAGAAATTGTTGGTGACACGCCAGAAAATGTAGAGTATCAAGGTGTCAAAAACTTAGTCCAAGCCGCAGCGAAATATTTGCCTCAAAAAAACGAAAAACTAATATTTGATTTTACAAAACCATCAGCAGAATTAAAAGATGTTTGGGGAGCGCTGGATGATGTCGTTATGGGTGGTGTCAGCGCCAGTAATATCCAATTAGTGGAAAATGCAGCTTTGTTTGCTGGCAATGTTTCCACTGCAAACTCTGGCGGATTTGCTTCTGTGAGAACTAAGAATTTCGATCCACCATTTAATTTATCTGGTGACGAAGGTGTGAAATTGCGCGTCAAAGGTGACGGTCAGCGTTATAAAATATTTCTGCGAACAGATACAAAATGGGATGGCATTGGCTATGCTTATTCTTTCGACACTGTAGCTAATACCTGGGTAGATATTCACATTCCCTTTAAAGATTTGGTTCCTGTATTTCGAGCAAAAGTTGTCAAGGATGCACCGCCAATTGAACAGAGTAGAATTTGCTCATTTCAACTGATGTTGAGCAAGTTTGAATATGATGGCGCTTTAAATCCTAAGTTTTCCCCAGGTGGTTTTGCTCTACAGTTAGAATCAATTAAAGCTTATAACGGCGAAAATTCACCTAAATTCATCCTTGTGAGTTCAGCAGGTGTAACTCGTCCCGGACGCCCTGGGATTAATTTAGATGAAGAACCACCAGCAGTAAGATTAAACGAGCAATTGGGAGGAATTTTAACTTGGAAATTGAAAGGAGAAGATAGTTTAAGGTCAAGTGGAATTCCTTATACAATTATTCGACCTTGTGCTTTAACTGAGGAAGCAGGAGGTAAGGAATTAATATTTGAACAAGGCGATAATATTAAAGGGAAAATCAGCCGTAATGATGTCGCAGAACTTTGCGTGCAAGTGCTAAAAATCGCCAATGCATCTAATGTCACATTTGAGGTGAAAGAGGGAAATAATCATGCTAACTCTATTGATTGGCAGAGGCTATTTTCTAATTTAGAACAGGATAAATAAGGAGTCAGGAGTCAGAATTCAGGAGTCAGGAGTCAGGAGTCAGAATTCAGGAGTCAGGAGTCAGGAGTCAGGAGTCAGAATTCAGGAGTCAGAATTCAGGAGTCAGAATTCAGGAGTCAGAATTCAGGAGTCAGAATTCAGTAATTAGTATTGGAAGACCTGACTTTAGGTATAGGAATCTTATTTGATTTTTGAACAAAATCCCGTACAGTTTACTCTTTTATAACCCTGTTGCCTATTGCCTATTGCCTCTTGCCTGCCTATACAGATTAGTTCATTAATCAAATCAGACTGCTATATGAGCTTATTCTGAATTCTGACTCCTGACTCCTGAATTCTGAATTCTGAATTCTCCGTTATTAAGATTAGCGCAATATATGAATAAAATAAAATTGCTAATACTTGCTGTAATTTTAGGAGTAATTATCTGGGGTGGGCTATTTTCAAGTACTGCTTCATCGCAGCAAATTGAGTCCCGGCTGAATAACTTGGAAGCTGACTTTAATCGTGTTGAGTCGCGGTTAAATCAGCTAGAATCTCAAATAAATAGAGGCGGGCGATCGCCATCGCCAAGAACAACACTTACTCCACGACAATCAACAGGTTCCAGACAAAATTTATCACGACAAGATCCCATGTTCGATCGACTTGCAACTTTAGTGATTGAACTAAAGCAACAAGTTAATCAACTAGAGGAACGAGTGTCAAAAATAGAATCACGCTAAATATTTCAATTACCTCAGGGATTTACAACAAACCATCCAATTAAGAAGATTTTTTATTATCTGAAACCATTTGCGAGAGAATAGATGCTGCAAAATCTAGCAACTGATCCAACAAAAAACCAATAATACCAATGTAGAGTATTGTCTCGATTATGGAATCGATATTACCATTTTTATAACTATCCCAAAGAACAAAGCCTAATCCTTTTGGCCCTATCAACATTTCTGTGGCAATTACTGTAAACCAAGCTACCCAAATTCCAACTTTCAGGGCATGAAAGATATGAAATATAGCTACTCGAAAGTTTTTATTTTGTCTATGAAAATGTCGCAGACCTATTGCAGTATTAATGATTACTGTCCAGAGAGTTCCCAAAAAAATAATAACAATAGCCGCAGCTTCACTTTCTCTAAACACTAATAAAGCAATCGGTAGTAAAGCTATAGGAGGAATACTATGTGGTATCTGAAATATCCGCCTGAATAGCTGATAAACCATGCTATTCATAGCGATAAAATATCCGATGAAACTACCCAATACAGCCGCTGGAATGTAACCAACAAATAATCGTTGCAGGCTAGCTAAAAATTCTAAAAACATGTTATTTTCCATGCCTCAGTTCTCATTGAGAACATGTAGGAAATACTGTGATAACAGCATAAAGCAGCATGTCTGGCAAATCATTTACCGATGCTATAGAAAAGTGATTTTAATTGGTATTACTCTTTTCCCACTACAAAATTTCCTATATCTTCTCCTCCTTCACGCTTAGTCAAACAAGTTTAGGTATTCTGACAATGAGATAGGAGTAGTACAAAGAAAAGGTAAAACTTAGCTTTCCTAGAATTTATCACTAAAATAAATCCTGATTAGTAAATTCAATACAATTTCTCTAATTGACTTGTTTGTGACCACTAACTCGAAGCACTAGTATAAAATCGCAAGGCAAATTGCCAAAACCAAGTAGAAATTAAAAATAATACTAGTGCCAATCCTCCTGCACCTATAAACCAGGTAATTTCACCACGATTTAGCACTGCTTGGGCTGGTATTGTTGTTAAAAAACTGACTGGTACTACAAAGGTAAAGAAAAAGCGGTAAACAGTTGGAAAAGCTGTAATTGGATATCTACCTGCTTCTAATAAACTACGCAAAACCTCAGTAACGTTGTATATTTTAACGAACCAAATCGTCATGGAACCTAATATAAACCACAGGCTATATAAAATTACCAAGCTAAATGATAAAGGCACTATACTGAGTAAATATTTGTCTATGCTTACACCCAAGCGTTGACCTGCGTAGCCAATAATAATGCAGCCAAAGATTAAATCTGGTAACCCCCAAGGTGAAATGGTGTGAGTGGAAAGCCAAAACTGACTGCGAATGGGTTTCAATAATATAAAGTCAAGAGTGCCTTCTTGCACGTGACGGACAATGCGATTTAAGTTCGGGGCCAGAAAAGTGGCGGAAAATCCTTGCAATAGGGTAAAAATTCCTAGAACTACTAAAGCTGCTTCCCATGACCAGCCAGCAAAAGTGTAGCCGGTGCGATAAAACAAAAATAGTCCAAAAAGGCTACCGATAAGATTGCCCAAGCTACTGAGGGTAGCTATGAGAAAATTGATGCGATACTCTAACTCAGATGCGATCGCCGCACTCCAAAATAGTCTTAGTACTTTCAGATATCTTTGCATCTTGCACCCCTAAACTGATATGGAAATCCGGTTTGATTCGCAGAACTATTCGTAGAGACTCTTAACAGGTAAAAAGTAATAAAACTGTACCTAGCTTCACAAAAATCAAATATGAGTCCAATATTGAACTTGTAATTGGAGACTAGGAAGATTATGAACTCCTCAACAACCAACAGTCAACAATCAACACTTTCACCATAATAATTTATTTTACGGAGTTTCCTTAACTAGATTTTTGGATATTTTGGTAGATATATAACGCAGAAATAGCATCTAAATTAATTTTCTGATTTTGATTTTCATTAGTATTTTTAAATAGTACTGTAAATGCACCAGCGCCCAATCCATCTTGAGGAAACATTCGATAGCAAGGGATTGTTGTTAAATGTGATTGATATTTAGTTAAATGACTAACTTCCACTGCTTGAAAATCAGGAAAACGTTCCAAAAGCCACTCACAAACTTGCTCATTTTCTTCTGGTGAATATGTACAAGTTATATAAGCTAAATATCCCTGTGGTGCAACGAGTTTAGCAGAATTAGCTATAATGCGTTTTTGTCGATTTGCGCTTTTATTAATAGCAGTTGGATGAAAACAACCAGGTGCTTTTTCGCCTTTAGCAAGTAGCGATTGTCCAGTACAAGGAGCATCAACTATTACCAAATTACTAGAAGCTGGAATTGTCTCGGCAAATATACTCGAATCTCTATTCACTACAGTACTAGAACTGATATTGCAACGCTTGAAATTAGAAATTAGCATTCCCAAACGTTTACCAATCACTTCATTACTGATGAGTAAATCCGGTTGCAAAGCTTTCCAAGCAAAGATACTTTTCCCTCCTGGTGCAGCACACATATCAAAAATTAAATCCACTGGCTGAGGAATCGTTAATAAAGTGGAAGCAGCAAACACTGAAGAAAAATCTAAACAATAAAAATATCCTTTTTCATGTAGTGGATGTTGACCGGGTTTTTCTCCTAACTGTAAACGGTCTATAAATTGCGGTTGCCAATAAATTGGCGTTTCCACAGTAAAAGGTGAAACTTCTGGTTTTTCCTGACACCAAAGAATGCTAGATGGAAACGGCTGAGGATTTATTAACGCCTCAACAAATTTTTCTTGCTCATCTAGATTTGTAAACAAGCGTCGCGAGAGTTTAAGTAATAAATTAGAAGGTTTTTCCATGTAGATATATATAATAAAAATTTTTAATCATCTCTAAACAAACTTTTAAAAATTGCGAATACTGTCTTATAGCATTTCACGCAATTATTGATACAAATTACTTTTCTTACTTCCCCTGCTCTCCTTGCCTGCCATCTGTATCAATCTTAAGGCGAAACGGTATTAGTACTTTGTCAATCCATCAGTCCTATATTTATATCTAAAGTTTATAATAAACTGATTTTTGATAGCTTTTAATTATAAAAACATAGTTGCTCAAGCAGATTATTTCGTATATTATCAGTTTGACTAATTAATAAATAATCTCAATAAATAGAGAGCTTTTTATTTCAACACTACTCGTAAACATGGTTTTTCAGTCTTTATAGTACTCAATCAGGCTTACGTTTTTGATAATCATGTCAATTATAAACCCTATAGCAGACATATTACCTGGTGATTAATTGAAAGTTGGTCATCAAGTCTTTAGCATAACTTTTGTAACCACTGCTGATTTCAGCCCTTTAACATCACCCTGGAATTTTGCACCGTTTTTATATAAAAATTTATAATGCAAACACAGTCAAAATTAAAATCTCAACTCCTACAGATCGACATAATTCGTGGTTTAGCAATTATCGGAGTTTTTCTTTTTCATTTGTACTGTTATACATTCGATCGAGATCAATTTCCTGTTTCAGGTAATTTTAGAGATTATTCTAAAATTCCTAACTTAGCATTTGTTATCTTCTCACCTTATCAGTTTGGATATCTCGGAGTTCCTGTATTTTTTATACTTTCTGGATTTTGTATACATTTATCTTTTCTAAGATATACTCTAAACCTAGAAGAAAAAGGTATTGTTTTTAGATTTAATATTTTTGTCAAAGATTTTTTTATAAAAAGGTTTTTTAGAATTTATCCAATATATTTATTAGCCTTGTTACTTTTTAGCTTCGTTAGCTTTGTTTTTCAAATAGATTTTGATACTCCTTTGAAGATAGATATTGACAGTATTATCTATTTTGTTAGTCATTTGTTCTTAATTCATAACTTTAGTGAATTGTTAATATGGAGAATCAATCCATCTTTTTGGAGTATTGCGATAGAATTCCAGCTTTACATGATTTATCCTTTATTCTTAATACTGAGAAATAAGCTGCAAATAGCTAAAGCGACATTGGCAATCTTCGTATTTAATCTATTTTATTCTCCATTTGCTTTAGAATTAGATAAGCAAATAAGTAGTATAGGAAATCATGTACATTTATCAACTAAAATTAAAGATGCAATCAGCAATTTAACTATATTTGAAAGATTGCCTTTAAATTATTGGTTTACTTGGGTAATAGGAGCATATTTAGCTGAAATTATTTTATCTAAAAACAAAAAAGTATTAAATTTTAATTTTAAACACCATTTATTATTTTTAGTATTATTTATAATTGCTCACGAATATAAGCCTTTGGAGATAGTAGGTAATTTTGCCATTATATTTTTGTTTGCTTCATTAATAGAAATATATATTATTGATAGAAAAAATATAGGATTTATAGAGAATATTATTGCTAAGATTGGACTCTGCTCATACTCTATATATTTGTTGAACGAACCTTTCATCATTTGGGGTAGATTATGGATAGAAAAATTATTTAAATTATTATTTAATTTTAACTTTAAATATCTTGAACAGCCTTATTTTATGTGTACTTTGGGTGCACTAGCCATTTTTATTCCGATTCTGATAATTAGCTGGTTTAGTTATAAATATATAGAAATTCCAACACATAGACTTGGTAGACGTTTAGCTCAGGTTCTAGTTTTTCCAAACTCTATTAACAAATAAATTTAAATCATTATATTATAAAGTTGCGATAAACAAAGTTCAATAATACTAAAAATATACATAATATACTTATTGTAAAAAGTTTTTATCTTAAAAGTACTGGATTAACTAAATTAGCAAACAAGTTAAGTTTGCATGAAAAATTGCTACTTATAAATTTGATCGACCCAGTGACAGCAAAATTGTAAATACTTTTTAAGATGGGGATAAAGTTGATGTTCACCAAGAACTCGATAGCGATCTAAGTATTGGAATACAACTAAAATTGTTACATAAGAACAGTGTAATTAAGACTTTTGGCATCATACTCAAAATATAATGACCGCCATTGGGAATGCAATGGCCAAGCTACCCCACTGCACCGGAGAAGGTCATGTTCTTAGATAATTTTAGGCAAAAATTACGCAAAGAAGCACAATTATGGAGGGATGAAGGAATAATTAGTTCTTCGCAGTACGAACGGATAGAAGAACGTTACCAATTTAAAAACCTGGACGCTGCTGCACGCGATCGCTTTATTGCAATAGCGATCGCCATAGGCAGCATTCTTTTATGCTTGGGCATAGTTACTTTTGTAGCAGCAAACTGGCAATCTGGCTCGCGAGAAGTCAAGTTTATTGTCCTGATGAGTTTGTTTTTTACAACCGCCATAACTGGTTTTTACACTTGGAGACAACGTGACGCCAAGAAGCCACAACAAAGCAAACGCTTACTGGGAGAGGGTTTGCTCATTTTAAGTGCTTTCATTTTAGGCGCAAATCTACTGCTGATGGCCCAGATGTTCAACATTAGCGGTTCAATCTCCCAATTGTTTCTCGCTTGGGGGTTTGGTGTTGCAGTCTTAGCCTACAGTCTGTTCTTAAATTCCTTAGGAATTTTGTCAATTATCCTTGTGGAAATTGGCTATTGGACGGGACTAGAAGATTTATGGTACTCTTCTAGTGAAGTAACTTGGTCGCGACTGCTGGTACAGCACATGCCTTTGTTGGCATGGCTAGTGTTTGTACCCTTGGCTTACTTCTGTCGATCGCGTTGGATTTTTGGTCTAGCAGCCTTCGTGTTTGCTAGCTCCTTGCAAGCCAACCTCAATCCTCTCCCACTGCTAAATTATGCTGATATAGCTCCTTGGGTGGCTTCTTTTGCTTTTGCACTGCCACCTGCATTATTCTGGAGTTATGACGATCTGCTGTTTCCAACCATAAATTACAGATTGTTTCAATCCCTAGCTCGTAATTTAGCGTTGATTAGCTTTGGTCTAGTCTTCTATGTCCTATCTTTCCGTTGGGTGTGGGATTCTCCAGATTATAGCTCTAATCAACCAACGACTTTGACGAATTTGTTCGAGTCTCTGCCGATAATTGATTTGGGAATTCTCAGCGGCTTAGCGGTGTTGCAATGGTTATTTTTGCTGCGTCAAAGAAATAATCCTCCCCGCCGCGAAGTGATTTTTACCACTGCTGTCATTACTACTTTTCTGGTGTTTATTGCCTTAGTACCTTTTTGGCATCAAACTATCAGCCGAGTTGATGAACTTGGAATTTTTATTTTCAATGTACTTCTGGCAACATTAGCCTGGGGACTAATTCAAGAAGGATTGAAATTGAACAACAGAAGTTCCTTTTGGGGCGGTATGCTGTTAGTAACACTCCAAGTTATCAGTCGGGTACAAGAGTATGATACCGACTTACTATTTAAGTCTCTGGTCTTTGTGTTGTGCGGTTCGGCTTTAATTAGTGGTGGACTTTGGTTTGAACGCCGCCAAAGCGGTACATCTAAGTCTACAAGTCAAAAGTAGTGGAAGAAAGAATTCACCAATTCAGAATAAATTCTGGATTTTAGATTTTTTCTTTAATCTAAAATCAAAAATCTAAAATTGTTAAAGTTTCTCTGCGTCAGTCCTAATTTCGTTAATTTTGTCCTCCTCAATACCCCCTGCTTTTTAGGACTACGCTCATGAGTAGTAATTCTTCTGAATCTAAAAATAAATCCTTGTCTCCCGAAGCTGAATTTTCCAAAACAGTCACTTTTCGGGATTACTTGATTGCTACGGAACAAAAATCGAATCAGCCCTTACCTATTTGGCGCTTAATAGCACCATTAGCAGTACAAACTGCGTTCATTATGGCAGTACCAGCCCAAGCGCTTTATACAGACATGACTGGTAAGACGGTGATTTTGCAAACTGCGCCAGTAAACCCTAATGACGTTGTACAAGGAAACGCTCTAGAGTTAGACTATAACATTTCTCGGATTGCTAATTTGAGCAGACTCCCTGGTTGGCAGACCATAGTCAGCAAAGGCCGTGGAAGTGGTAGAAGATTGCCTGAGGGAACCAACATCTACGTAACTTTACAAGAGCAAGCATCTTTTAGTCGTGGTGTTCCTACAGCTTGGAGACCGTTAAGAGTCAGTAGCGAACGCCCCACTTCTCTGAGAGCTAATCAAGTATCTTTAAGAGGTGTCTATCAGGATGGTTCCGTCAACTACGGCCTAGAAAAATATTACATCCCTGAAAACCAACGCCAGCAAATTAGAAACGACTTGCAAGCCCAACGCGCCAGAAGAGGACAAGTACCTCCCATCGTGGTGAAGGCCAAAGTCGATCCCCAGGGTAACGCATTACCAATTAGTATGTGGGTACGCGATCGCAACTATCGCTTTTAGGTTATTACACTCTCCTGTTAGTCAAGGATTTCCAGATAGCCTATCTTGGTATTCAAGCGAGATATAACCGTTATCAGTGTCCGATTATGCTATAGTCGGACACTTGCTTTTTACTCTGGTTCATGAGACTATTAAGCTTCATCAAAATACTATAAATTGACCGACTAACAGTACTTTATTAAAAAGTGGTTCCAGTAACTAAAACAAGCACTAGTAGTCTGACAAGTTAACTTTGCTAGGTGAGGGCTGGGGAAAGGGAAAGGGGAAAAGGGTAAGGGATTTAAAACCTTTCCCCTTTACCCTTTACCCTTTACCCTTTAAAGAGCTAAGTTGACTTGGCGAACTACTAGGAAATAGAAGAAGTAAAATATCAGCTTCATCTTGAATGAAAAAGCACGGGGAAGGGAGCAGGGGAGAAAAACCACAACCTCCAGTCCCCTCTTCCCCCTGCCTCCGATCGATTATACAGTAAATTTACATATTTACTTTAGTAGCAAATATATCAAAAAAATAATGATTACATAACCTAGCGAAAAACTAACTTTGCCACCACTAAAAGCAACCTCTAAAGCAGTCACAAATCAGGACTTACGCAAAATATCTCTCAAACTCTCATTTCTGTGTGAACTCTGTGCCTCTGTGGTAGCCTACGGTAAGCCGCTCCGCGTCTACGTTCTTCCGTGACTCGTGCGTAAGTCCTAATCTCTACAGAAGAGCGAACTAATTTGTGAATACCGAAGTCCTGGGGATCAAACTATGACATCATCAAAGACCTCTAACACTCTTGGTCGGCTTGACCCCTTTGAAGTATCAACCGATAAGCGTAACTCCTTTGTCAGCAATGTCTGGCGACTGCGGCACTGGATGGCTCCATATGGCTGGCGCATTGCGTTAGCTCTGCTGTTTGCAATGCTTTCGGCTACAGCTGCCGTTTTGATACCAGTTGTAATTAGCCGGGTAGTAGTGGACGGTATTTTGATGCATAATTACCGGACTGATTTACCAGATTATGGACAAACGGCATTAATCCAATGGTTAGCAACCACACTAAACATCGACCAAATAATTGCTGCCGCCCTTGTTGGTTTACTTTGGGTACTGCTGTGGTCTGGCTTTGGGTATGCCTTCCGCTCTCAGCTGTCTTATGCAGCACTGTTGGGTTTGAGTGACTTGCGTCGCGATTTGTTTGCCCATGTCGAGCATTTGCCATCTGCTTTTTACGATCGCGTTATGGTCGGGCAGGTATTGACCCGCATCGCTAACGATATCGAGAGTTTGTCTGAACTTTTGACTGGTGTCGGTGCGTTGGCTGGAGAATTGATTCCATTGGTTGTTGCTTTCAGCGTAATGTTGTCTTTGGATGCGATGCTTACCGTAGAACTATCACCTTTGATGTTGTTTGTGGCGGGTGTAATCGTCATTTTTCGAGGTTATTCTAGTTCGATTTATCAGGTCATCCGTGCCACTTTGTCGCGTCTCAACGAGCATTTGCACGAACACTTATCAGGGATTGAAATTGTGCAGATGTCGGGGCGAGAAGCACTGAGCTTTCAACAGTACTCTGATATTAACCAAGCCAATCGGGTAGCGGAGACAAAGGCTATCATGGCGGAGACTGTATACAATCCGATCGTCGACAACATATCCTATTTAGCGATCGCTAGTATCCTGTGGTTAGGCGGGCAACACGTACTGAACCACACTACTAGCCTGGGATCGGTGGTGTTGTTCTTGCAATTTAGCGATATGTTGTTCCGTCCGATTGTAGCTTTAGGGGATCAAGCAAATGCCGTGTTCCGAGCAGCGGCGGCCTGCGAACGCATATTCGGGCTGTTGGACTGGAACGAATCTTTATCAGTGCCGTTGCAACCTATACCCTTACCTGAAGGTTTGCAAGGTCTGATTGAGTTTCGCGATCTGAATTTTTGTTATGAAAACAGCGAAACAGTGATTCGTCACTTCAGTCTTTCTGTGGCACCAGGAGAAAACATTGCCATCGTCGGGCCCACTGGTTCTGGCAAGACAACATTGACGCGGCTCATCTGTCGTTTCTACGATGTCCCTGAAAACAGTTTATTCATAGATGGCATCGACATCATGCAGATAGATCCTGCACAACTCCGTAGGCGTGTAGGTATCATCTTTCAAGACTTTCATCTGTTTCCTGGTACTGTCTATGACAACATCGCCTTAGGTAATCCAAATATCACACTGGAAGATGCGCGACAAGCCGCTAAATTGATACAGTCCCTAGATTTCATTGAAGCCTTGCCATTAGGCTTTGATACAGTATTGGAAGACCGCGGCCAAAATTTATCACAAGGACAACGCCAGTTATTAGCGTTTACTCGTGTCATTGCCCTAAATCCTGAAATTCTGATTCTGGATGAAGCCACTGCTAGTATCGATCCGAAAACCGAAGCTGCTATACAAGCTGCTTTGGAGAAAGTAACAGCCAACAGAACTTCTATCATCATTGCCCATAGATTACAGACTATCCGCAGAGTAGACCGCATTGTAGTTTTAAATCATGGTCAACTAGTGGAAATAGGAAACCACAAGGAATTAATGCTTCGTAATGGTTTTTATAAAACTCTTTATGAAGCGCAATTGTACAAGGGTGGACGTGAAAATGCATCATCTTGCCTAACTTAAGATGTCTAATATTAAAGCGATTTTTCCAAAATACATTTGTACAAAAAATTAATCTTAACTAAGCTGAATTGCTAACTGTATTTGAATGATAATTTCAAAATGTAACTCTTATTGTATGTAAATTAGTGTGATTGAATAATTCCACAAAATCTAATCCAAATATTTATTTCTCTAGATAGCCGGATTAAACTGAAGCTGACCGAGGAAAAATGAAATCAAATTTACGTAATTTAACTGCATTTTCACAAGTTTTTCACTACTTTAAACCTTATCGTTTTCAGTGGTTAATAGCAGTAATAGCCCTTTTGATTGTTCATCTTGTTGAAGCTGCTATTCCTATTTATTTGAAAGTCGGTATTGATTTGATTTCAAAACAGGATAAGAACATTTTATTACCGACTCTGGCGATACTTAGTTTGACAGTTGTACGCTTTGCGATCCTGCACTTTGGTCGTCGCAAGAATGCGCTGATTTCAATTTATATATCTTATGATTTACGGCAAGCGTTCTATGCACACTTACAGACCCTTGGTCATGGTTTCTATGCAAACTATCATTTGGGTGACTTAATGGCACGAGCGACTAATGATATGGAATCCATTCGTCGCTTTTTTCGTTCTGCTGTACATCGACTGGTGAGCATCATCGGTGTGGCGTTGATTGCCCCGATTTTTATGGTACAACAGTCACTCCAGTTAACATTGTTGCTTATTCCTTTACTGCTAGTGATGGTTGTTAACAGCTGGTATTTAGCTGGGCGTATTTTGTTGGCATCGGCAGCAGTGCAAGCAGGTTTTGGTAAGTTGACAGAAACAGTACAGCAAAACCTCAAGGGTATCCGTACCATCCAGTCTCATGCCCAGGAAGAGCGTGAAATTAGTCATTTTACAAGCGTGTCAAATCATTATGCGCTAGCTCATCAAAAGTTGATCGATTTGAATGCTATTCTCACTGCTTCCATTGTGCTGGGTAGTGGTTTGATGACATTAATCGTTGTTGGCGTGGGTGGAAGCCAAGTATTGGCTGGGCAAATGAGCGTCGGCACGCTGACAGCTTTCATCTTTTATTTGGCTATGGTTCTTGGGGTAATCAAGGAGAGCAGCTTTGTTGTCTATACTTTGCTCAATGCCAGTACAGCTGCAACCAGAGTATTTGAGATTATGAATGAAAAGCCAGAGATTCAAGATGCTCCCACTAGCTTATCAGCCCAGCCGATCGATGGCAAAATCGCAGTTGAAGATCTGTCATATAGTTACCCAGTTAGTGCTGGAGAATCATCGCGTCTGGTTCTAGAGCAGATATCCCTGAATATTAGCCCTGGCGAAATGATTGCCATCATCGGTCGTATAGGCTCTGGCAAATCTACTTTGTTGCGTTTACTGGCCAGACAATTGGAGCCTAATAGCGGACAAATCAAAGTAGATGGGCAAGATCTACGAGACATCGGGTTGAGACATCTGCGCCAAAACCTGTCATATGTTCCTCAAAATACTTTTCTGTTTGCTGCACCAATTTCAGATAACATTTCCTTCGATAAACCAGACCGACCGCCCGAATTCATTTGGCAAGCTGCCCGATATGCACAGCTTGAAGCAACAATTAACAAATTTAGTGCTGGTTTATCCACATTGATTGGTGAGCGTGGGGTAACTTTATCAGGTGGGCAGAAGCAAAGAATTAGCCTAGCTCGCGGGCTGATTCGCCAAACCCCCATCTTGCTGCTGGATGACTGCTTTTCTGCTCTGGATACCAGAACTGAGGCTTTAGTTCTGTCGCAATTGCCAGCACTCAGGAATGGACTTACTACGGTACTGGTTTCTCATCGGATGTTGGCGGCACGTTATGTAGATAAAATCTACGTACTTGAACAAGGGCGTATTGTGGAGGCTGGTAGTCATGACGAACTACTTGCCCAGGATGGTTATTACGCCAAACTAATTAGTATGCAAGACGAAGCTTGAATTGTCGTGAATCGAAATCAATTTGCTCGATCCTTGTTTCGTTTTGCAGTTTTGGGCATGGTTGTCAACGCCGCTTTTATTAACTGGTTTGATTATTGAATTTATCTAAGATTCAAAGTTAGCTCTTCCCAAATTATTCTGTTGTTACAATACTTTTTTGTTTTACATTTAATCTGCCCAAACTTTATAAGATAATGATAATCAAAACGAGGGCTTATTTACACCACTTTTACACCACTGCGATCGCCAAAAAATGAGCGTCACAAACCAGACTTTGATCTGTAATGCTCATTATTTGGTGGTTAATTCACTCTGTGTCAGTTTTTGTATCAATGAGTCAGAGTTTCTTGTGTCAGTTTTAGCTGTAATCTATGCCAGGAACCAGACTTGAACTGGTGACACGAGGATTTTCAGCCCAAAAAGGTATGCGCGATCGGCGCTCGGCTATTTGGTAGCTTTTGATTAAAACTCTTGCTGGCATTGGATTTGAAGCGCATCGGGTACATAAAAGAAATTAATCACTGCTTAGAAAAATTGACAGAAGGTGGTTTCGGGCGGTCGGCGCGTTTTAACAACAGTTCAAAAGCTCGTTGATGTTGCTTTTCGCTTATCCAATGATGATACAACTCTGAATGCACTTCGAGGGAATGCCCCATTTGTTGGGCGGCTAGCGAGTTCTCTAGTCCGTATTCCAAAGTCCGAATTGCCCAGGCGTGGCGCAAATTATAAGCCGCAAAGTCGATTGACTGTCTGCGAAAATGTTGGCTGACATCTCCGCCCAAACTGGCATTTGACCGCTCTAGATTTAGCGGGGGAACTTGCAAGCCGTGTAAATCAAATTCTTCCACCCATTCTGGATGAAAAGGCCAAACTCTCCGGCTGCCGGTTTTCCCCTCTAGCACGGTGCAGATATGGGAATTTGCAAAAGCTTCCAAATCCACGCGAAATACTTCGTGGTTTCTCAAGCCGTAGCAAGCCATCATGCCGTAGACCCAGCGCCACGAGGGATTAGAGATTTTATAAAAGTTTTCTAATATCGTCTCGTCGTCTGGGATTTGGCGCGGGGTGACCCGCTTGGGGCTGTAATCTCCCTTGAGCAGCGTAATATCGAGTTCCACTCTGGCGAATCTTGCCAAAGCCCCCAAGCAGATGCAAAATCGCCGGCGAGTTTTGGTATCCGGGTAAGTCGCGAGAATCGCCTGCCTCAAAACTTCTGCATTCAAGGGTTCGTCTGGTGGCAGCCTGCGAAAAACCGCTCGGTATTCTGTGCGCCAAGTAGTTAGAGTTTGGTTGTCTTTGCGACGGCGGTTGAAGTAATCTTCCTCAAACAATAAAATCCACTCGCCCACGGTGCTGGGCGAGCGGTCATCGCAATTATTATGGCGAGTGTAAACTTGCCAATCAAAATTCTTCTCGTCCAAAGATAAGCGAACTTTGAAAGCTTCCTTTTCTGCTACTCTCACCCCCTCCGGCGTGGCGCTGATGCCTGGGTAAATTCTTTGGCGGCTGGGTCTATCTTGTTTTGCCCCTGGCTTGGGGGGGAAGGTGCCGCGCAGCCGGAGCCAAGCACCGTGCCTTTCAATGCTGATGCTGATTCTTTGCTCTTTTAAGCGAATGTTGGCTGCACTAATTAGCTCATCAATTTTGTCCATAATTTTGATGTCAGAAGCTTTCATTTTGCGCGGATTCTTCTCGACTGGACTTTAATAATTTCAATGCACTTGAAGCTAAAAAAGACCTATCGTAATGGGGTAATCCTGACGAAGAAAGCGATGCAAATAAAGCAGTAATTTCTGTTTCTTGCTGACAGCCGAGGTGATGAATGTGCGGCACTAAATTAAGCAAACATCTTGCGTAAGCACGAACTTGCTTATGAGTTAGTTCTTGTGTTTTTTCGTTTCTAGATATTTTTTCTAGAATGAGTTCGATTCCTTCAGATGACCCTTTAAAACCAAACATTTCCCTTTAAAATCCCAATTTTTAGCTTTTAAAATTTTTGTCTACAATCGCCAAAACCTTTATTTTCTCAATATTTCAGCGTCTACACCCAAATTTTTGGGGCTGAAAAATTGTAGACGCTGTAGACGGTCTGTTGATGGGGTGGTGACGGGGAGAAAGTCGTCTCCAGTAAAACTGGCAGGATTGGAGACTGTCCAACTAATTCGCCCCTAAAGCAGTGTTGGCAAAGTGTAGGCGAACTGTAGACAAACTGTAGACAATACTACGACCACTTCCAGCCGAGTCGATCGCCATTTCCCTCCACTTCCCCCAAACCCCTGTCAGCCATAGAAGCGAAGATGATTCGCACTTCATCTGGCTGCATACCCTCGAATAACCGGCTAGATTGCAGCAGGATTCTGGCCTTTAAAAGTTCGCCAGGGTGCTGTTTACCCCAGTCAAGGATAAATTGCTCGTATTCGTTGAGGGCTGTTTGGGGCGATCCCTCCTGTTCATCTCCCCGGCTGGAGGTTTGGGGAAGTGCGTTGGCAAAGCCCGCCGCAGGCATCGCGTTTGGCTGCCACAATCCCAAATCTAGTTCGCACGGGTAATCATCGACCATGAAACGCTTTTTACCACCTGCTTTTAGCCACTGTTCTAGCTGAGTGTTTTTCAACGTTGACCTGGCATAATCCTGGGCTTTCTTCCCCAAACGAATACGCACAAAGCAAGTGTCAAGGATATCTGCGTCACCCTCAAGGGCGAAGTTAGCAGCTGTGTCATTTTGGGCGAGAGCCATAATGAACTGCTTGCGCTTCCTTCCCACTTTGGCGTGCTGTTTAATCCACTGGGGGGCGTTATCGCAGTCTGCCAACACTGGGAATTCTTCAGCAATGTAGAATCGGGCGTGTTCTTGGGGGATGTCCTTTGATACCTCTTTGCGGTAAACCCTCATCTCTTCTAAGTGGTCAAGGGCTGACTGCATCGCGGTGTTGACCTCTGGTAGTCCACCGTCCCCAATTAGGTTTTGTGGCTCAACCCAAGCCCAATCGCCTTTGGCTGAATCAACATCATAAACGATGACTGTGCCACCAATGCGGGTAGAGAAGTATTGAGCCTGGGTTGATTTGCCGTCCCCAGTCCCGCCCACGAGGGCGACGTGTTTTTGTACTTTGTTGACGTACTCAACCGGGTCACTAATCAGGTTTTCTGGTTGCCAGTTGGCGTCAAAAGTACCCACTGCGAGTGCTAACTGTGCTGTGGGTTGGGTTTGGGCTTTCACCCATGCTTGAAAGTTCATCCGTGATGTCTCCTCGATGTCACCCAAGCTTTTAGAAAGTTGTTTAACAATGTGCCTTTGCCGTCGCCCGGTCTCTAGTGAAACGACTGCTGCTGCTAGTATCCAGGGTTTGTACTGCCTTGCTTGGGGTTGGAGCGATACCCCCAAAGACAGTAAGCCACAGCTGAGAATCAAGGCTCCCCAGGATGACCAGTTGGCACGGGCGTATATTTGCAATTGCTGGTGGAGTTGGGAAGGGTGCAAATCACTGCTCATGTTCCAATTAACACTCCCACTGCCATTAACCCAACACGCAACAACAAAACATCTTTGACCTCTGGAACGGCTTGGTAAAAGTAAATTGTCATCACTCCAGTTGTCGCCATCACTGCCATCACTGCCAGCCGGAGAAATCCAGGTAGTGGCAGTGTTACCCAAAGACTGCTGAATAAGGCGGGTATCACCACAGTGGAAGTAAGCTCATAAGCTAAGTCGGGGATATTATCGGGCAGTGTGATCGCGTTTATCCACCCCTTCTTAAATTCCTCCAGTTTGTTGGACTGGGGAGTAGGGAGTGGGGAGTAGCCGCGATCGCTGGGAACTTCAACTATGATTTTGGGCTGTTCATCTTCCACGGTTCACCTCACAGTTAACGCGAACAATATCTACAGTGGCTCTCAGCGACAAGGCCGCCAGGGGCATTAGTAACAACAAAATAATCAGCGCTCCCATTGCTTCCCCCAAAGCAGAAGTTAGTTTTGATGGTTCTTTCATGGATGTAGCCCCCAATTACGGGGGCTTGTTGGTTAGTCGAGTAAGCCGTCAATGATGGCGTTGAAGTTGTAAACGGAGTTGTCTGGCACTGGTTCGGGCATTGGCTCCAAGCTGGCGGCGATGCCTTGTTTAATTTCGGCTTCGCAGACGGCTAGATGTAAGTCGTAGTCGAGTTCTTGGGCGGCGAGTTCTGCCTGGGACTGATACCAGTCGGGAGGAATGCTGCTACTGCTGGGCATCGCTTTCCTCTTGCAGATATTCAAGGATGTCGTTTACCGCTTGCTGGTCTTCGGCAGTTCTGCCAAAGTTGTCCTTTGTGCCGTCGTCTTTGGCAACAACTTGTGACGCTGCCTCAGCCTTTTCCGGGGGCGCGCCACGTTCGACGAGTGCCTCAAAGGAAGCAGCGTATAAGTTCCAGTTAAACTTGCTCATCGTTGACCTTCTTTTCTGTCTGACAGATTTCATAGTTCAGGTCAACCATCGCTTGGTAGGCATCCCCGACTGATGCATTCGATTCGTAGCCTTTTTTCTCTATCTCTTCGTACTCAGGATGCTGGTTAATTTCAGCAATTAACGATGCAACCTCAACTACTAATTCGGAAAGCGG
>NZ_LAHA01000118.1 GCF_002608075.1 Nostoc linckia z4 | reverse complement strand
GTGCCTCTTGCGGCTTAAAGTTCATCGATGAGGAACGGGTTCACCTGCATCACATCGATGGAAATCACGCCAACTGGAAGAAAAATAATCTGGAAGCAATTCACGAGAGTTGCCACGATTATAAGCACATGAGCAAAAGCGCAAGCTAAGAACATCGGGAGCCGTGTACACGGAAACGGGTACGCACGGATCTAACTGAGAGGTGCGGGGAATAATATCCCCCATCGACTCAACCATTTCAAGAAGCTTTTTATGGTAGACCTGAGTTTTTCCTGAAAGAGGAAGTTCGTCAAGCGCAGTCTGCTTGGGGGTTCATCGACAAGAACATCGAACATGAGTACGTCGAACATCTGCGTTCAGATATTCAATCCGGTGAATGGGACAGATTGTATGGATTTCATCGAGAGATGCCATTTTTTGAAGGTGCATATCGGATGCTAGAATTTAACCTAACAGGTGCTTCAACTTGACAACCCTACTGTCATGTTTTTTGCACGAAATTCCGCACAAAAAATACCCCTGTTTGATGCGTTGCAGAGTAGGTCAAAAAGTCTATATATGGAATTTAAGCGAGGACAGTATTAAATAATTAGTCCTCAACACCCGAAATAATCTGATTTTTCAAGAGTTTAACGACTATAAACCTTCCATAAAACAAAATAAAGAAGATTATTTTCAAGTGGATAGGTTGCACTTCCAGAAGTACAGGATTGAGAATTAGACTTCTTGCATAAGTCGGGATAAGGGGTAGGGGTAAAGAGTAAAGGTTTTGTATTGTCCCCTTCCTCAATAAAGATGCATCCCTTTTCCCAACTCTTGCAAAAGTGTTTTTCGCAAGAGGTATGTCACCTAAAAACGCGCTTTTTTGGTGTCAACTGCGATCGCCCACGGTAAATTCTCTAAAATAATTTGCAGTCTGGGACTTGAAGTAACTGGTTCAATCGAGTCTGGGAAAAAGCGAACTGCTTCTACAGTAGTTAAGTGTAAATCTCGTTTCACTTTATCGATGGTGAATTGACTGTAGGGCATAGTAATTCGTAATTAAGTTGTTGACAACCCTACTGGTCTGTTCCATTAATTTTGTAGAAAAAAATGTCCGTAGTAAGGGCTTTAATCCTTGATTTTTAAGCACTTTAGTGCTTACTACGAACCTTTCAGAACTAATGGGACAGACTAATAGCTCCTCAATTAACCTTCCAATGCCTTAGCTGTCTTCTCCTTATCCAACTTCAGAATTAACACACCCAAGGGTGGTAAACACAAATCCAAGGAATAAGGACGACTGTGCAAAGACCAATCATCTGTCCACTTACCGCCTAAGTTGCCCATATTACTACCGCCATACTGACGGGCATCGCTATTGAACAACTCGGTATAAAATCCCTTTTCGGGTACACCAATACGGTAGTGAGAATGGGGTTGCGGTGTGAAGTTGCAAACCACAATTACAAAATCCTCAGAATCCTTGTCGCGACGGATAAAGGAAACGACACTGTGGCGGTTATCGCTACAGTCAATCCACTGAAACCCTGGCTCAGCAAAATCCTGGGTGTATAAAGCTGGTTCGCTACGGTAAAGACGGTTTAAATCTTGGAAAAATGTTTTTAACTGTTGATGTGGTTCATACTGTAATAAATGCCACTCTAAGTCAGCCCAAACATTCCATTCACTCCACTGTCCAAATTCCATGCTCATAAACATGGTTTTCTTGCCTGGGTGAGCGAACATGTAAGTAAACAAGCAACGCACATTGGCGAACTTCTGCCATCTATCTCCCGGCATTTTGCCAATCATGTTACTCTTGCCATGCACTACTTCATCGTGGGACAAGGCCAACATGAAGTTTTCACTGTGGTTATACCACATACTAAAGGTGATATTGTTTTGGTGGAACTGGCGGAACCAAGGATCCATGTTGAAGTAGTCCAACATATCGTGCATCCAGCCCATATTCCACTTCAAGTTAAAGCCCAGTCCGCCTGTGTAGGTGGGCCAAGATACCATCGGCCAAGAAGTGGATTCTTCAGCAATGGAGAGAATTCCCGGAAAATAGCTGAAGATAGTGTGATTTACTTGGCGGATAAAATCTGCTGCTTCTAGGTTTTCTCTGCCGCCGTATTGGTTGGGCAGCCATTCTCCAGGTTTGCGGCAATAGTCATTGTAGAGCATTGAAGCCACAGCATCGACACGAATCCCGTCAATGTGGTATTTGTCAAACCAAAACAGGGCATTTGCCATCAAAAAATTTCTCACTTCGTGGCGACTGTAGTTGAACACCAAAGTACCCCATTCTTTGTGTTCGCCTTTGCGGGGGTCGGCGTGTTCGTATAAGTGGCTACCATCAAAGAATGCTAAACCATGACCATCTTTCGGGAAGTGACCGGGAACCCAATCCACAATGACACCGATTTCGTTTTCATGACATTTGTCAACAAAATACATGAAATCTTCAGGCGTACCAAAACGGGAAGTAGGCGCATAATATCCAGTTACTTGGTAACCCCAAGAACCATCAAAGGGATGCTCAGCAATGGGTAGCAATTCTATGTGGGTGTATCCTAATTCTTTAACGTAGGGTATCAGTCGGTCTGCTATTTCCCGATAAGTTAAAAAGCGTGCGCCTGGTTTCAGTTCGGAAACAATAACTACAGGTTCGGTTTCACCATTGGGGAATTTAGCTGGTTCAGCACTAGAAGCATGTAACCAAGAGCCTAAATGTACTTCATAAACAGAAACCGGCCCAGTTAAGGGGTCATTGTGACGCCGCTTTTCCATCCAGGCTTCGTCATTCCAAGTGTAAGCATCTAAATCAGTGACAATGGACGCCGTTTTGGGGCGGGGTTCCTGCTGGAAACCGTAGGGATCGGATTTTTCGTAAATGTGGCCTTCAAAATTTTTGATTTCATATTTGTAATGTTCGCCCACTCCAATTTCTGGAATGAACAATTCCCAAACCCCAGTGGGGCCTTTACGCATTTGGTGTTTGCGCCCATCCCAGTAGTTAAAATCTCCCAAAATTGAGACATTGCGGGCGTTGGGTGCCCAAACAGCAAAATAAACGCCCTTGACGCCATTTATTTGGGTGGGGTGCGCTCCCAGTTTTTCGTAAATTCGATGATGGTTCCCTTCACCAAACAAATGCAAGTCAAAGTCTGTCAAATTGGGAGAACGGAAAGCGTAAGGGTCATAGGTGACACGTTCGTGTTCCCCTTCTTTAATCCGTAATTGGTAGTTTGCCAGTTCTGCGGTTTCAATGGTGCATTCAAAAAAGTTGGGATGATGAACTGTTTGCATTGGGTATTCTTTCCGTTGTTCGGGAAGAATGACCCATGCTGCACTTGCATTTGGTAGGTAGGCCCGCACAGCCCAGGCAGTTTTGCCATTGTGTTCTATGGGATGTGAACCTAGTATTTCAAAGGGATCGTGATGTTGGTTCCAAACGATACGGTTAACCTGTTCAGGAGCGATCGTGGTCATGGACATGAAGCTACCTACGTGTAATAACGTGATTGACTAAACGTACTTTTTTAATATCTATATATATTCTTTACATTTATTTGCAATTTTGTCGCCATCGTTATCCTACCTCAGAAATAATTATCTGTATTTTGGGTATGGGGGATTGCAAAGAAGGGAAAAGGGTAAGGGGCAAGGGTAAGGGGAAAATCCTTCCTTTTCCCTTTAACCTTTCCCCTTTTCCCTACCCGAAGGGTTTTGACTAAATACTTAAAAATGGGAAAAACTGGAGTAGGGTTTTACGTATACGAAGTAAAAAAATTTGGTCGCGAATTTTGGGGTCTAGTTTTGGTGGCGGTGCCTGTTGCAGCTCTATTTCTAACTGGGCATATTCGGCAGCAGTCAAAAATCTACCATCGATGGGCGATCGCCCTTCTATAATAATCTGTGCCCGTAATATCTCTTCTGGTACATCCTCTGGGGGTGGTAATGCTATTACTGGCGATCGCCTATAACTACTTAACAATACAATTGTTGTAATTATTACATTTATTAAAATTAATTGTACTATTTTTTTGATTTTAATATTTGATAATAAGTATTTTACCTGAGATGACATAACTGGTGTTGGAGCATACTCTTACACTGCGTTGTCAAAATATGCTGACATGGAAAAATTCTGAAATTGTTAGTTAATAAGCGTTGAATTTTAGCAATATTTAAGAAGCCTGTGTTTTAGGCTTCTTAAATTGGTGTAAAATCTCGTACTTCTAAGGAAAAGCAGGCTAAGGGAAGCATCTTTGCCAGGAGAAGGGTACAGAAGTTGGAAATTTTGAATTCTGCTACGAAGTCGGAGATCGGGCTTCCTTTAATCTCAACTTCACTAAGGGAGTTCCAAGCCAAAAAATATTCCATAGAAGATTCTTAAGTGTTGACTGTTGAGTGTGAACTGGAGCCACTGCGGTCTTGGGGTTTCCCAAAATAAAGCAAGTGGCGTTCAACAGTCAACACTTTAACCGGAATAATTTATTTTTTGGAGTTCGCCAATTGTGCTTACTCGACGAATGAGCAAGCTAGACCAGCGTTTCCCACATCAGCTCTACAAAATTCTCACACTAGAACACACAGCGGCAGCTTTTATGTGAACTTGATGAATTCAAGTTTTTGGTGAGTAGCTTTGTTAGTAAGCTATTCTCGGCTGACTTGAAATCAATTTTCAGAGTGCTTTATTTAGGACTAGCAGTCGGGGTAGCTGCGGGGGTAGCTGCGGGGGTAGCTGCGGGGGTAGCAGGCGCGTCTGTTGGTTCACCTGTAGCAGCTGGAGTACTAGTACCAGTACCACCATTTTCACCACCACCTTCACAAGCTCCAAGCATTGCAGCCAGACTTAACATGAGAGCCAAACCAAAGATTTTTGTTTTCATAACTCCTCTTTCACCAATTGTGGCTAGAAAAATTTTTCGCCTGTTGAATACGATACCGTATTTATTGCTTTTTTTTAAATGCTGTAAGACTACATACTTAAAAAAACAACCCTTTGGGGTATTGTTTTTCAAACTAGGTATCGTACAGGCATTTGATTGGTTTTTTGAACTCAGGAGCAAAATCCAAAGCACTAAATTGTTTTCTCAGCTGAGTTATCATAGCAAAAATTTTATCTCAGAGTATTGCACCTTACGGCCATCCGTTGCCATACTTTAGGTGCAATATATCTAAAGAGCCAGTTATTCCGTCTATAATCGCTGATTGCAAGATTCTAATATCTAGAGGATGCAAACATTGATATAGCTAGCTATTACAAGAGTTAAAAGGGTGTAGTCTGTTATTTGTGTTTATTGCATATAAGGGTATTTGAACCTAAGCAAAAATAGACAATCAATTGAAAGTAGAGTATTTTTCATCTAAAAAAACTTATGGTTGTTGCTCGTAAATCAACTGTTTCTACAAAGAATACTGGGTTTTGGCGAGATTCAATTCTTTCTTTAGGTAGGCGACGACGTTCTGCGCGTCTGGAGTCAACAGCGCAGAGTGATTCTATACCTGCTAGCCCAGCGGCACCAGTATCCTCTACAACAAGAAAGCATTCCTCAAAAAAATTATCGATTTCTTCTACAAATGAGGCAGTAATGCCAAAATTACCTAAAGAGTTGGGCAGACAACAACTGCCAAATCTTAACGACCAATCGAATCAAAGCAGCAAGAGTCCAGAGACAGGTTTTCTTGGTCTTCCCATTATGTCTGGTTCTGGAGCAACACCCTTATGGTTGCTGCGTTTATACACTTTTCATCGTTATTCATCAGTTTTGGCATTTTTGTTAGTAGCAGCGACACTTGCAGTTTATGGCTGGACAGTGTATTCTCAAGAGCTTTGGAGTCAGTCGTATCGCAGATTGCAAAATCTCCAACGTCATGAGCGGCTCTTGACAACAACTAACGCAACGCTGACAAACAAAATGGCACAGGAAGCAGAACAGTCAAAAACAGGGCTGGTATCGCCAACTCCTGAAGGAATGATTTTCTTACCTCCTGCATCTTCTAACTCTGAACTAACATCGCCTAACACAAAACCAAATCCTCAACCTCAACAACAAACAGTCTCGCCGTTGGGGTATTGAGGGGATGGGGGGATGGGGGGATGGGGAGACAAGGGAGACAAGGGAGACAAGGGAGACAAGGGAGACAAGGGAGACAAGGAGAATAAATCCTGATTTTCCAGTCAACGGTCAACAGTCAACCATCAACACCCCCCATCCCCAATAACTAATGACTAATGACAAAGGACAAACCCAATGCAAAAGTCACCAAGCAAAACAAAGTTTGCAAAGTTTCGCACTCCAGGACTCACAAGGCGACAGAGGCGTTCTAAAGGAAGTTTTTTCGGAAAATTTAAGTTTAAGTTTAATATCCAAGAGCAAACATCCAATAATAAGTCCCGATTGTTTGTTGTCTGGGGTGTGTTAATGGTAGCGGGGTTGGGATTGGCTATTAATTTGTATAATCTGCAAATTATCCGGGGGCCAAAGTTAACAGAACAAGCACGAAACCAGCAAATGATCAATTTGCGACCTTTTATGCCCCGCCGTCCGGTGGTAGATCGCAATAATAATTTGTTGGCGATTGACCGTCCTGTGTATACTTTGTATGCTCATCCCAAATTGTTTGATAAGTCTAATGAAGAGATAGCACAGCAACTTTCCCCGATATTGGCGAAAGATGCTCCAGAATTGGTGAAGACTTTTGAAAGTAAAAAAAGTGGCATTGTACTTGCGCCAGCGATACCGGAAGAAATTGTCGATCGCATCACTTCTTTGCGTTTAAATGGTTTAGAACTGATTCAAAAATACTCGCGATTTTACCCTTCAGATGATTTGGCTGCTGATGTGGTGGGCTATGTGAATATTGACCGTCGCGGTCAAGCGGGTGTGGAATATTCTCAAGAAAAGTTGCTAGAACGTTCTGTACAAACGGTGCGCCTCAGTCGAACGGGTACTGGCGCTATTATGCCAAATCATGCCCCTGAAGGTTTTTTAAATTTTGATGATTTCCGACTGCAATTGACTATTGATAGTCGTTTGCAGCGAATTGCCCGCACTGCCCTCAAGCAAAAAATGGATGAGTTTAAGGCTAAACGCGGGGCTGTCATTGTGATGGACGCGTTGGATGGTTCTTTACTTGCCTTAGTTTCTCAGCCCACTTATAACCCTAATGAATACGCCAAAGCTAATATTTCACTGTTTAAAAACTGGACGGTGGCGGATCTTTATGAACCGGGTTCCACCTTCAAGCCTTTAAATGTGGCGATCGCTCTGGAAAATGGTGTTATTAAACCAGATGATATGTTTAATGACTCCGGTTCTATCCGTGTAGCTAATTACACTATTAAAAATGCTATGAACAATGGTTATGGGCGAATCAGCATCGCTCAAATCCTGCAAAATTCTAGCAACATTGGCATGGTGCAAATTATCCAACGATTAAAGCCGACAATATACTACAACTGGCTGGAACGTTTGGGATTAGGACAAAAAGTTGATACGGATCTACCTTTTGAAGCTGGCGGTCGCCTCAAAAGTCAAGAAGAATTTATTGCTTCCCCAATTGAACCAGCTACTACTTCCTTTGGACAAGGCTTTTCCATGACACCCATACAGCTGGTACAAATGCACGGTGCTTTAGCCAATGGCGGTAAATTAGTTACACCTCATGTAGTCCGGGGTCTAATTGATACCAAAGGACAGATGCACGATTCACCCGATCGCACCATGCCACGTCAGATTTTCTCCGCTGCCACAGCTCAGAAGGTAGTGGAAATGATGGAAACGGTTGTGTCTGAAGGTACAGGTAAGGTAGCGCAAATTCCCGGTTATCGCATCGCTGGCAAAACTGGTACCGCCCAAAAAGCTAGTCCCAATGGTGGTTACATCAAGGGTGCGAGAATCACTAGCTTTGTAGCTATTTTACCAGTGGAATCTCCTCGTTACGTAGTGTTTGCATTAGTGGACGAACCACAAGGAGAAAACGCCTACGGTTCCACCGTCGCCGCCCCGATTGTGAAGTCAGTAATTCAAGCTTTGATTCCTTTGGAAGAAATTCCGCCAAGTAAGGGGATGGAATTGGGTGTGGGGCATGGGGCATTGGGCATTGGGGATGGGGCAGAGGGAGTGGAGGCAGTTCCAGGGAACAGAAATATGGATTAAGAGGGAATGGGGAGATGGGGAGATGGGGAGATGGGGAGTGTGGGGAGATGGGGAGATGGGGAGATGGGGAGATGGGGGAGACAAGGG
>NZ_LAHA01000018.1 GCF_002608075.1 Nostoc linckia z4 | reverse complement strand
GAGTTAGCTTATTTTGAAGAACGTAGCACTGGTGGTTTAATGTCCGTCCTCAGTGACGATATTAACCAATTAGAGCGATTTTTGGATGTGGGAGCAAACGATATTATTCAGGTTGCCACAACTGTGGTCATCATTGGCGGTGCTTTCTTTATATTGGCTCCTAGTGTAGCGTGGATGGCTCTATCGCCGATGCCATTTATTCTGTGGGGTTCCTTTGCTTATCAACGTCTGCTTGCACCGCGCTATGCTGATGTGCGAGAAAAGGTAGGTTTTCTCAACTCGCGGTTGGCGAATAATATCGGCGGTATTACTACTATTAAAAGTTTTACGGCTGAAGTTTATGAAGCCTATCGTTTGGAAATAGATAGTGAAGCTTATCGTCGCAGTAATGCTAAAGCAATTGCCCTTTCTGCGGCTTTTGTTCCGTTAATTCGGATGCTGATTTTGGTAGGTTTTACAGCCTTACTATTATATGGCGGTATGGCGGCGGTTTCTGGAAAAATGTCTGTGGGCACTTACAGTGTATTGGTGTTTTTAATCCAGCGCTTGTTGTGGCCTTTAACTCGATTAGGAGACACTTTTGACCAATATCAACGGGCAATGGCTTCTACTAATCGAGTGATGAATTTATTAGATACTCCCATTGCTATCCATACAGGAAATACGCCGTTACCCGTGGATGAAGTGCGGGGTGAAGTGCAATTTAAAAATGTTTATTTTGCCTATAAAGATAGATTTCCGGTAATTAAAAATCTGTCTTTGGATGTTCCAGCCGGAAAAACCATTGCCATTGTGGGTTCTACTGGTTCTGGCAAAAGCACTTTAGTGAAACTATTGTTGCGGTTATACGAAATCCAAGCCGGAAGCATTACTGTTGATGGTATTGATTTGCAAACTTTGAATTTGCAAGATTTACGTCGCTGCATTGGGTTGGTGAGTCAAGATGTGTTTTTATTTCATGGCACTGTGGCAGAAAATATAGCTTATGGTAGCTTTAATGCCAACGAGCAAGAAATTATCACGGCGGCGAAGATAGCCGAGGCGCACGAATTTATTATTAACTTGCCTGAAGGTTATGAGACAATTGTCGGGGAAAGAGGACAAAAGTTATCTGGGGGACAACGACAAAGAATTGCCATTGCCCGCGCAGTGTTAAAAAATCCGCCGATTTTGATTTTAGATGAGGCCACCTCAGCAGTGGATAATGAAACAGAAGCGGCGATCCAGCGATCGCTAGAACGAATTACAGTAGATAGAACTACAATAGCGATCGCTCATCGTCTTTCCACCATCCGCAACGCTGATTGCATTTATGTCATGGAACATGGCAAATTAGTAGAATCCGGAACCCATGAAGAATTGCTAGAGCAAAACGGCATTTATTCCAGCCTTTGGCGCGTACAAAGTGGCTTGCGATAAATATCATCGACCTTTGGTCGAGGGAACAGGGAACAGGGAACAGGCAACAGTAAAGATTATTGGTGAAGTGCGGAAATTTTTGTTTTTTCTAATTACAAATTAATTATGATTTTTGGTAATCCTCAACCCCAAACAGCAGACAACAAATGGCGTCGCCAGTTAGATAAGTTTGTCAAAGCAAATCAACAAGAATTGGCAGCGCTGTTTTGGGGATTATGGTTAGCAAATGGTGATAGTCAAGGTACCATTGGCATTGATTTGCAACCTACACCGCATTTTGTTTATTGTCCCAAAGAACAAATAGAAAACTTAAATAATAAAGTTGAAAATCGACTGCAAGAAATTTTGGGAATTATCGACAATCATCAACCAGAAGTAGAAGTTGTAATGATTGGTATTGGTAAGGGTGAAATTAAGTTAATTCAGTTTGCACCAGAACCACCACCACCAATTTGTTTTGAGCAAGTTGGTAAAAATGTGGATGAATTATTGGAATTGTTAGAACAGCGAATGAGTGAAGAAAGTTTTTGAATACAGCGTATTTCAAATAAATGTAGAGACGTAGCATTGCTACGTCTCTACATCAGGTGGAATGACTAAACCACACTAGCAAYAAAAACAAAATCATTAGCAGTRAGGCTAGYGGAGGTAATTCCCACTAACAAAGCCAACTCTGTATTTGATGTTTTCACCAAAGTATCGTTACCCTGTTGCAACAGCGTTAAATTACTAAATTGAGTCACCCCAAYACCCCCAAGYCCKATTTTGTCTGTGCCAATTGTCAAGTCAGTGACGATGTTTTTAGCAATAGGTAAACTGGCATTAGCAATCCAAAACTGGTCAATACCAGTACCACCAGTTAGTTTATTACCACCAGCTTCNCCGGCAAACAGCACATCATCGCCATCGCCGCCAAACAAGGAGTCATTGACGCTGGAGAAGAGTTTGTCATCTCCAGAACCACCATACAGGCGGTTATTGCTACCATTACTTTTGAGGGTGTCGTTACCTGAACCGCCAAAGGATAATTGATGCGAACCTTCAATTACTGTGAGGGTGTCAGCACCAGCACCGCCAAATAGGTTATTGTTACCATTGGCTTCAATTACAGTAATTTGGTCATCACCATTGCCACCATCGGCGCTAGTATTGTCAGCAGCAGTATTTTGACCAATAAAGATACTATCATCACCGTCCCCTGCGGATACTGAAGAGTCACTGTTAACTAACACCGTATCTTCGCCGCTTCCAGTTTGGATTGTATTACCTTTAGTGCTTTCTACAAAGTCTGCACCATCACCTGTAAATAAGATTTCCTTGGACTTGAGGATGACATCATCACTACTTGTAGAACCAAAATCGACATCTAATGTATTTAGTCCAACAGTGCGATCGCCAAATCCGGCTGCTGTAAAGTACTGAGTATTGCCTACACTTTGGTAATTCAGAATTGTTGTTTCACCATTAGTAGCTGCTTGTGAAGTCAAAGTTCCTTGGGTGAACGCAACTGAATCAGGCCCTCCCACTAGTGCCTCTGTAATGACGCGACCTTTCAAATTACCGTTACTAGGAATATCCAAACCCAAAATCTGAGCAAGGGTCGGTGCTACGTCGGCATTACTGACAGGTGCATAATCTACATAACTTGATTTGAAGTCTGGGCCAATAGCCAACATGTTATTCAAGGTATCACCCCGACCAAAACTGCCATGCATCCCCTGTCCCTGTTGTAGGCTGGTGTCAGCAATTTCTACCTCAGTTTGAGGGTTGTTTGGGTTATTTGGGTCGGTGCTAAAGGTTTTGAAATTGATGACAATTGTGGGAGTGGGGGTTTGAGCATCACCTTTTAGTCCGATGGCACTTAGCGGTAAAGCACCTGGAATGTTTCCATAGGCATTATCTACGAAAATACCGCTAATATAGTCCTTTTGTGAGAGCAAATTTACTACCTGTTTTGCTAAGTCAGCATTACCCTTTGGCAAATAAATCAGATCCGAACCACCATTAGCAGCGACAACGATTTTTGTACCTGAGTCGAGTTTGCCATTAATTACTTGACCGCTACCGCCAATTACACCATTCCCGGCTGTGGGACGTTGACCTTGTGTTGCATCAACAACAGCATACTGAATGTTACTGATATCTAGAGGAGCGATTGTATTTTTATCAGGGTCGTATAGAGGTAGACCTAAATCGTGAGCCAAATCAATGGCAACAAATCCCGGTGGTAGAAACCCAGGATTGACGCCAGCATAGGTTTGAGTTGCGGCATAACTATTGGTTGTTGTGCCTTGATTATCAATAACTTGTTTGCTGATGGTGGAAAAACCGTGGTCAGAAGTAATGAAGACATCAGTAGTCTTGTCCAAACCCGTACTTTTGAGGTAATCAAGAAGCTGTTTTAAGTTATTGTCAGCATCCTTAACCCCAGCTTTGGAAGTATCACCATTGATGCCTGGTGTCAAACTGTTTAAGCTATCACCTTGATTGTGTTGAGTTCCATCAGGGTCTCTTGACCAGTAGACCAATACAAATGGTTTATCTTCTTCTTGAAACTTCGGGAGAACTGCCTTGGTGGTGGCATCGATAAAAAATTGTTGTTGGTCAACATTGGCAACTGTAGTTCCCGGAGTTGTGTTATTGCCAGAATTACCATTTGCTCCTCTACCTGGAGTTGTGGTAGGTAGTCCCGCTGCTTGTAAACGAGCTACGATATCAGGATCGAGTGGTACAGCTTGAGGCGAACCTGTTGTGGGATTAGCTGCTGCACCAGTGCGATCGTCAATGATTACAGTCTCTGGGATGGGAATACTTCCAGCCGTACCGCCTTCTCGATTCACTTGGGTGACATCTTGAATGGCAACTGGCCCTAGCTTCCCAATTGCTGCGGTGTTGAAACCTTGCTCCCGTGCGTAGGACAGTAGTGATTCTTCATCAAGAAAGTTATTGCCAGGAAATTTTTCGTCAATATCTCCCAGAACCGCATCATTTTCGATGAATGGCGTCACACTACCACTAGCATTGGGGGTAGGAAAACCAGTATAGATAGTGTTGCTAAAGTCACCTGTATCGCCGAGATAATGTCCAGTGGCGATCGCAGAAGCATTTGGTGTGGTAAAAGTCGGAAATAGCGAATGACTGTTGGTAAAATTAACTCCCTGCTGGCGGATGCTATATAAAGTCGGGGTATCAATGGGATTTACAGAACCATTACGCAATCCATCTGCAACAAAAATAATGACATTTCTGGCGCTGCTGTTTGTATCAGCCATATCCACTACTCCTTAAGTATTGCAAGCTACGAGCGATGCCTACGCTACGCAGCATTTATTTATCTGTAAGCTCAACTAATGCAAAAAGATTGCCTACAGAAACCTGAGTAGTATTGGGCGACAAAATGCTTAATGTCTACACAAATTAGTGCAGAAAATTTTAATCAATGCTTCACAAGATAGTTGTTCAATATTTAAGGAAAATTATGAACCAGTTAAGATTCAATATTGTTCGGTTAAGGCAACACATACGATAAATCCGTGTCTCTACGAAGGAATGATTTTTGTAGAGACGGCGATTTATAGCGTCTTTAGAATTGAGAATTTTAATCAAAAAACCTTAACTGAAGCGTATTGAGTTAAGATTAGGAATTCAAAATTCAAGACATTTAGTTATTAGCAATAAAGTTGCAAGTTTATTGCTCATTGCCATTATTATCTAGCGTTTCTTTTTCTAATTTCTGGTCTTTTGGTGTTTGACTCTCAGCCGATGAATTTTGCTTTTCTAATGTAGGTACTACCACAGCAGAAGGATCTGAGGTTGGGGGTCTGAAGTCTCGTGGTAGTGTTTCTGATGGTATTACCACAGAATTGGCAGGAGTTATGGGTTTAGGAGTAACAGGATTTTGATTAGAGGTGGGTGAGTTTTTATTCGGTGATGTTGGTGGTGAAGCATTACGAGATGAGCGAATTGCCCGTAATTTTTCCACTAGCGTCGGTGTGGGAGCAACGGAAGGTGAGGGGGGAGGTGCTGATTGTTGGGAATTATTGCGTTGTAATTCTGTTGTGGCACTGTTGCTAGAAGATTCTTCTTGAGAAGAAGGACGAATGCGCCGACGTTGCCGGAAATTGGAGGTGCGTGCAGATTCAGTTTTTGAGGTGGTGTTGGTTTCTGGAGACGTAGAGGAAGATGTATCGCTTGAATTCGGTACTTTGGCGGCTGGTTCTTGAGTCGGCTGTTGAAAAAGTGGTTTGGCGGTTGGCTGCGGCTGAGATTTGGGTAACATTTTAGTGATGGCAAATCCACTTGTGGCGGCAACTACAGCTATACCAATACCAAGAAATATTTTAGATGACTGCTGTTTTTGAAGGTGTGGAGTTTTCTGGGGCTTGGGTTTCTTGAGATTTTTGCCAATGAGAGTTTCCGCCTGCTGTGCAGATAAATTAATAGTCTGCACCGCCGAGGTGGGTAAAACTTGGGGTGTGATATTGACTCCACTCCCCGGTAGCAATTGCAGCCACTCGGCAACGGTGGCGGGACGAAAACGAGATTCTACAGCCATACCGCGCATTACTGCTTGGTTGACAGCTGCACTTAAATGTGGTTGTAGTTCGCGGGGGGATGCCATTTGCTCGCGATCGCGCAATAATGCTGGCATGGGAACTTGAGCTGTCAACAGGGCATACAAGGTTGCGGCTAAACCATAAACGTCTGTGGCGGGTGTGCGCGGTGCTTGGGTTAGGTACTGCTCAATGGGAGAATAACCCTCTGAAACCAAACCTGTGTGAGTCTGTCTAACTCCACCATTAAATTCCCTAGCAATGCCAAAATCAATCAACACCACTTCCTGGGTTCCTTGGCGCAGGATGATGTTGTCTGGTTTCACATCCCGGTGCAGCAAACCGTTATTGTGTACCACCTGCAAGGCCGCACCGATTTGCTGGATATAATGAATGGCTGTGGCTTCCGGTAAAGGTATTCCTGGTAACACAAATGCATCGCCCAAAGTTTCCCCAGGAATGTATTCCATCACCATGTAAGGCAACCCAGCTTCCACAAAAAAATCGCTGACTCGGACTATATTTGGATGGATGCAAGTAGCTAATCGTCTGGCTTCATCTTGGAATTGGCGCTCGAATTTGGCAAAATCAGGATGTTGTCGCAGCCGTTCATTGATGGTTTTCATCACCACCTCCTGACCCAAGTAGTGATGCTTAGCTTTGTACGTAATGCCAAAGCCTCCACGCCCTATTTCTTGGATTAGGGTATATTTTCCATCTTGTAAAATTGTGCCTGCTAACATAGAAAGTCCTGAGTCTTGAGTGAGCAGATAACTAGCTAGTCCTGATTTTTAAGATATTTCCCCAAATTTTCGCATATTTTTAGGATGACGCGGTTTTTGCCCGTCTATCTATGGGATGATTTCCTTTTGGGAATTCCCTTGGTGGGAAAAACCTCCCCAGCGATCGCAACAATTTTATCTTCTTCATAGGATAGCGCGATAGTCAAGAAATCTTGCAGCAGAAAACAGACTCCAGCTGTGCTTTATCTTTGGGATTTTAGGGGGAATTACTACTTGACAAGGTAATTGCTACAAGCCTAAACAGCAATTCAATCTGCACTACTGATAATTTTTACATATAATTTAAAATTTCAAATTTGTATATTATTATTCGTGTCTATAGCAAAAAATCATCTAAACAACACCTGGCAATGAATTCAGAAATCATCACAAATGCCCAACTTATCAACTGGGAGAATTTTTGCACTCATATCGGAGACTGGCACGGAACCTGGAACGTTTATAACTTGGAAGGCCAATTAATTAAGTTTCATCAATGTGTTAGAAGCTTCCATTTAAACAGCGATGGCAGTCAAATGAATCATCAGAATTATTCTACCTATGTTGATGGAACAAACAAATTAGAAACCTATGGGCCGCATCTCAAACCTCACATCAGATCCCTTCATTTTAATGATAGCTTTTCCTGGGGTTCTTCAGAAGTAAAACCTGGTTCGATATTCTTTTTTGAAACTGGTTTTAAGCATCAAGACAGGCGTAGAAGTGCAGTTGCTAGATATAACGAAAATAATACTTTAGATATTTTGATAATTTCTGAACATTTGGACAGTATAGTTAATGAATCTCCTCTACCTGCTGCAAATCAATTAAGTGGTTGGCAAGGAGTAATCACCAAAATGACCCCTGATTTTATAGTATCACCAGCAGTCCCAACTGCATGGATACAACTAGAAGATTTAAATAAAAATTATCTGACTTTGCATTTGCAAGATAGTGTATCAATCAGTATTCCACGATATATAGAAAGTGGAACAGAGTTTTTTTTGGCAGTACAATGGCTTGTAAATCCTACTTTATTGCTTCGGGGTATTCGTCATTTCAATATATCTGGATTCACAAGCTTTAACTTAGAAAAATTCCAGCGTTGATCGCAAGCATATAGCAAACCTAAATCATGATGAAATAAATAGTACTTGTGTAAGAGGTTGTTTGAAAGGTAATTAGCTGTGATTTTAATTACGTTGTTACCCCCCTTAGTCCCCCCTTATCAAGGGGGGAAACAAGAAAAATCCGGTTCCCTCCCGCCACTTGCTTCAAGCCGGGGAACCCGTCCAACGCAGTGGCTCCCCTTTATAAGGGGAGGGTTAGGGTGGGGTAAAAATATTTGGCACATCACTCATGACTTTTCAAACATCCTCTAAGTTTTATCTAATTCAGAATTCTGAGTTCTGAGTTCTGAATTCTGAATTCTTCTTCTTAAAACCGTTGTCCAATACCTAAATGTAATTGGCTTTCTCCTTGGTCATTAAAACCATAATCAGCGCGAATTAAGCCCAAAGGTGAATCAATTCGTACTCCAGCGCCATAACCAAAACCCAAACCTGGTTTGTCTCGCACACCAGCCGGATTTCCCAATACAGTATCACCGGAACCCAAGTCGGAGGCGAAGTCAGCGAACAATACACCACCGACGATTGGTAAAACCGGGAAGCGATATTCCGCCGAAGCTAAGACATAACTGCGACCGCTACCAACTTCTCCGGAGTCATAACCCCGCACTGAGTTAGAACCACCCAAGTTAAAGCTTTCGTAGGGGGGTAAGTCGCCAATGACAGTACCAGCTTGGACATTGACTGCAAATACTTGTGGCTGTTTGCTGCTAAATAATTGAACTGGTAAATATTGGCTGTAATTGGCTTTGAGGCGATTGAGAGAAATATTACCTTGACCAATGGGCACAGATTGTTCTGTACTCAAACTCAATACGGAACCTTTAGTAGGATTAAGAGGGTTATCTCGTTGGTCTTTGGTGGCGGTGAAGGATACGGTGGTTAGGTCATCCACACCAGTACCGCTGAAGGATAAAGGATTGCCCTGGGCATCTGTTGGGGTAACATTACCTTGGCGATCGCGGATAGTAGTGCGGTTATAATTCAGTCCTAATGAGGTATTCCAGCCGTCTATTGGTTGTTGTAAACTGATGCCACCACCAATGTGACCTTCTTGGACTTTATCGCCGTTGGCTAACTTAATTTCATCGTCAAAGGTTTGAGAAAGTTCGCCATTGCGGAAAACATTCACAGTGTAACCCAAGCGATCGGGGTTAGTTGCTCGGTAAGGACTAATAAATTTACTATTAAACTGTAAGTCCCGGCTACTAACGCCAACATTCAACGCTAAAGTATCGTTAGCGCCACCGACATTGCGGTCTTGATAGCTGATTGTACCTATCAATCCTTGTTCGGCGTTGTAACTACCACCCAAATTCACGCCACGGGCCCCAGTTTCTTTGAGTTGATAAACCACATCAACTTTTGTGGCGTCTCCTTCCAAAGCAACATTTACACTTTGAAATAAGCCGGTGGCGTATAGCTGTTGGATGTCTTGTTTAACTACATTTTCTCGGAAAACTTCACCGGGTTTTAGCTTGAGTTGCTGTTGGAGAAAATCTGGTTTGGTGCGTCCTCCCACGGGATTACCTTTACTATCTACGGTTTTACCGTCGTCACCAACAAAGCGAAACTTGATATCCCCCACCAAGCCTTCAGCAACATTCAAGGTGAGAATTCCTTGAGGACTGGGTTTAATTGATAGCACCCGTGCTAAGTTATAACCATTGTCAGCGTACCACTTGTTAATTTGTGTCACTGCTTGTTCGAGTGCAGCCGGACTGATAGCGCTACCAATTTGAGATTGCAAACGCTGTTGGGCGACTTGGTAAGTCAGGACTTTTGCCCCAGATAATTGCAGCGATCGCACGATTACCGGTTGCACCTGATAAACTACATTCAACCCAGTAGATGTACTTTGACTATTCACAGTGGCATTACTAAATAAACCTGTATCCAAAATCGCCGTCACATCTTTTTGTAACTGGCTTTGACTAGTTTCTCCACCAGTCTGAGTTTTAATTACTTTGCGAATTATTTCTTGCAATTCTTGATTCGCCCCCACTATTTGTACATTTGTGGCCGTCACCACTAAATCATTGTTAATTACAGGGGTTTGGAGAGAGGGAGACGAGGGAATTGCAAATGGTGTTTCAGAGGAGTTAACCTTGTTTGGTTGGTTTTGTATGAGTGTGGCTGGTGGTTTTAAAATGACTGGGGAATTTTTATTTGCAGTTGTAGTTCCTGGCAGGGGATTTTGGGAAAATTGTTGTGCAACTATAGTTTCTGGAGAAGCAATTGTTTCTATTCGTGTGGGAGTTTCTTCAATTACTGGCACTACCAAATTATCAGGTTTTGCAGTTGGAGTCACAGTTTTAGCAGATGCAGCTGTGGCTTGCTGAGTAACATTGCCAGCAGCTAAAGTTGCTAAAGTCAAAATTGCCGTAGTAGAAATTTTCATAATATTTAACTTAATTAACTGAGAGTTGGGATTATAAATGTTGACTAAAAGACTGTTTGAACAATTTCAAACAATACATCCTTTAGGAATTTAGTATTAATTCAACTCAAGTAAAGTAGTAAGGATAATACTAACTACAAATTACTTTGCAAAATTCCTTATTTATATCTCTTACCCACATAGACAGTTAATTTTGATTTTTTGTTTCACAGCAACTTTGCTGTGTTACCGAGAATAGGATTCCCACTAGTGAAAACCGTTGAAAAATATAAATTTTTAGGTACGCAAAGCTTTGCAACCCTACCTTATACCAAATCAAATTCCTATACACTGTGAGATTGGCTAGGCATTAATCGGTGAATTCCAGAATAATCAAAATATAATTTTACGGCATGATATCACCATTACTGGATAGTCACAGTACAACTATAAAATCCTATGAGTAATGCATCTCGCTTATCCTTAGCTTCTAATTCCCAAGCTGCAAGTTCGTGTTTGCGATTACTTGTATTAAGTAACGGACATGGAGAAGATATAATTGCAGTTCGTATTTTGCAAGAACTCCAGCGACAACCAAATCCACCAGAAATATTTGCTTTACCTCTGGTGGGTGAAGGACGTGCTTATGAACAACTGAATATTCCTCTCATCGGTTCAGTACGCACTATGCCTTCTGGTGGCTTTATTTATATGGATGGACGCCAATTGGCGCGGGATGTACGCGGTGGTTTATTGCAACTCACCTTTAGTCAATTGAAGGCAATTCGCCGCTGGGTAAATTCTCAAAAAAAATTGGGTAACAAAAGAGCAATTTTAGCTGTGGGAGATATTGTGCCATTGTTGTTTGCGGCTTTGAGCGGTGCTAATTATGCTTTTGTTGGTACGGCAAAATCAGAATATCACGTGCGAGATGAAGTTGGCTTGTTACCAAAAAAATCCCAGGGTGGAAGTTGGGAAAACTTTTCTGGTTCAGTGTATCATCCTTGGGAACGTTGGTTGATGAGTCGTCGCCGTTGTCAGGCGGTGTTTCTCAGAGATGCGCTAACAACGGAAATATTAAAACAATGGCCAATTCCGGCTTTGAGTTTGGGTAATCCGATGATGGATGGTTTAGAACCTACATTCTCATCTTCACAATTTTATAGTGTAGCTAGCCACCAACAGGAAACTGTGCGACCTTTTGTAGTGACTCTTTTGCCTGGTTCCCGTCCGCCAGAAGCCTACAATAATTGGGAAAGCATCACCATCGCTGTGTCTGCATTACTGACAAGTTTGCAACAGCGAAATTCTACTTTCCACACCTCTGGCACTTTGGTGTTTTTAGCTGCCATCGCCCCTGGTCTAGACTGTAATATCTTATCTCAAAGGGTACAATCCCAAGGTTGGCGAACTGCATCAGAATGTCCTATCTCACTTCCAGACCCAAATATATTGACATTTAAGCAAAGAAATGCATATCTAGTATTAACACAACAAGCTTATAATGACTGTTTGCATTTAGGAGATGTGGCGATCGCAATGGCGGGTACAGCTACAGAACAGTTTATTGGTTTAGGGAAACCTGCGATCGCTATTCCCGGCAAAGGGCCTCAATATAACCTTGGCTTCGCTCAAGCTCAAAGTCGGCTTTTAGGTTCATCTTTGATTTTAGTTGAGCAGCCAGCGGAAGTTGCAAAAATAGTACAGTCCTTATTCAGAGATCCCGATAATTTGCAAATAATTGCCGAAAACGGAGTGCGCCGCATGGGAAAACCAGGTGCAGCACTACGCATTGCCCAATGTTTGCAAGAAAGATTGGGATGAAGGGCATGGGGCATTGGGCATGGGGCATTGGGCATGGGGGACAAGGTAGACAAGGTAGCAATCTTTCTCCCCATCTCCCCCATCTCCCCAATCCCTCACGCTACTAACCCAGAACGCAAAGCCCTAACAGCAGCTTGGGTACGGTCATCAGCACAGAGTTTATTGAGAATATTCCGAACGTGGGTTTTGACAGTACCAACTGTAATGTAGAGTTTTTCGGCAATTTGCCCGTTGCTACATCCAGCGACAATTAATTCTAAAATTTCTAATTCTCGTTGGGTTAAGGGGTATGTTTCCAAAACTTGCTCGTATTCTGTGGCTAGGGCTTCGATTTTTACGGTTTTTGGTTTGTCAGAACTTTGGCTTTCTCCAGGAATTCCTTGGCGCATCTTCCGTAAAACTACATTGGCGATGGCGGGATCGATCCAAGAGTTGCCACCATAAGTCGCTTGTATAGCCTCAGTTAATTTACTGATACTTGTTTCTTTCATGTAATAAGAATCTGCTCCTGCCGCAAAAGCCGCAAGTACAGCATCCTCTGTATGATCCATTGTGAGGATGAGAATCTTGGTTGCTGGCTGTCCCCCAGTTTCCGCTTGATAACGTCTGAATTTACGGGTCAGCTCAATACCATCCATGTCAGGCAAGCCAATATCGACAACGGCTACATCTGGCTTTGCCGTTTCCAAAAGTTTTAATCCTTGAGTAGCGTTTGCAGCTTCACCAATCACTTTTAATGCACTGTGAGACTGTAATGCGGCCCTTAGTCCCATTCGTGTTAAATCATGATCTTCAATTAAAATAATGCTAATTTCACTCATCGCTACACTCACTCTTACACTGTTTGCATCTTTTAAAGTATTACCTTTTGTAATTACTTTTTCTGTTAAGAATTTAGGAGTCAAAATAGTTCAACAATCACCATCATACTTAATGAATCCATATGTCAATTATATTAGATTCATTCTCTATTATGACTTATGAACGGCAGCTGCTAAGAAAGAGGGTTCGGCGTTAGGAAGTCGATAAACACTTCCAGCGCACTGCCTCATCTTGAGCGCCTATTTCTTACCTACGCTTTATTTTCCCAAACCAAAGATAGATGATCTTTTGATAACTCTGCATCCACCGATAGAAATAATAAATATCCTAATTTTTTGTATTTAGATAGAGTACAAATCTAGCCGGAGATATATGGTGAGTTGCACAAAAAGGATGAAATATTGATACGAATACTAAATTTCTCACTTTTGTGCAAAAATCAGCTTTTAGTTTCTACGATCCCCTGGTTATTTACTATTATCTTGTGCAAAGCCAGGAATGTGGACAAAGGAGATGGGGGGATGGTGAGGTGGGGATAAGGAGAATAAACTCTAATTCTTCACTGCTCTGTCAACAGTCAACAGTCAACACTGTCAATAATTCCAAGAGGTTAAGATTCCTTAAAATTTATCAATTAAGTACACCTAGTACTTCTTTATTTACCTCGTTTGACCAAACTGATGGGTAAAACTGCTCAAGCTTATGGTACACAATAATAGTGTGCAACTCTCACTAATGACTGACGACGGTTGTGAACTGACTCATTTACAATTGTTTTAAGCTCTATAAAGTATTTTATTTTACTTTATACTAGCCTTGTTTACTGTCTTGAGTTCAATATTTTTTAGTTTGTTAATTGCTAATTGCTTTTGAGGTATTGGTTACAAGCCAGCAGTTTAGTGCCAATACAAGAGTCAATTAACCATATTCTGGATACAACAAGCAAAAATTAACTCTCAGGAAACACCTGCAACTGTGATTAGTCTACTACTAATGGAGGATAAAAAAATTAAGGGAATTCCAAGTCCAAAAATAATTGTTTGGCGTTGACGGTTGACAGTCAACAGTTAACGACAATGTGCTGTTGTTGATTTTTGGGATTTCTTTAATATTGATGAATGTCAAGCTTACATTCATGAAAATTAATATTTTTAACCTAGTTGACTTTCCAGGTGATGAACTAGAGACAGCTAGAACTTCGGGCGGCGATCGCAGCTACCCTCCTCAAGAAGATATGCCAAATAAATATTTCTATTGCTGATTTAGTTTCAGAAATTAGCTTCCATTATGAAGCAGCGTGTTACTCTGGTCAAGAGATTTATGACAGCTGCCATTCAAAAGTCAGAATCGATCGCGAGTCTCCGATGATTGGTATACTGATTTGGGAAATATTGTTTTTATTTTTCAAGTTTTCTGATTTGGGAATTTTTAACATACTTGGATATATTACAAAAGGTCTTAGTTAATTAAGTTACAGATTTTAGATCTCAGAAAATCTTACATTCTTTAATAGGATAATCTGAAAAAAGAAATGTTATACATCAACCTATGTTTTACGGCGAAAATTAAAACCGATGGAAGAGACGCTGAAAATTTTGGTTGTAGACGATGACGAAGTAGACCGGATGGCAGTACGTCGTGCCTTAACAAAAGCCGGCGTGCAAATGCATCTGTCTGAAGTCAGCGATGGTCATGATGCATTTTCTGTATTAAGCACCACCACTTATGATTGTGTTTTCCTTGACTATCGCTTACCAGACCAAGATGGATTAACTCTCATCCAAAACATACGCGCTTCGGATATCAAAGTTCCTCTAGTAGTCCTAACTGGACAAGGAGATGAACAAATCGCTGTTGAATTAATGAAAGCTGGTGCTACAGACTATCTTTCTAAGTCTAGAATATCCTCAGAAATATTGGCACATATTTTGCGGAATGCCATTCGAGTTCATCGTGCTGAAATGCAGGCAGCTTTGGCAAACCAGCAACTCAGAGAAAGTCACGAACAACTGATTCGTAAAAACCAAGAATTAGAAAGACAACAGCAACAAATTCAAATCCAAAACTTTAAATTATTGGAAGCATCGCGGCTAAAATCACATTTTTTAGCTACCATGTCCCACGAACTGAGAACGCCAATGAATGCGATTATTGGTTTTTCACAAATACTTTTGCGTCCAAAGTTCGGTCAACTAACACACCAACAAGCGGATATGGTTGAGCGCATTTTAAATAATGGTAAGCATTTGTTAATGCTGCTCAATGAAGTTCTGGATTTTTCTAAGTTGGAGTCTGGACGATTAGACTTAAAACCAGAAATATTTGATATTTCTAAGATCGTAAACACAGCTGTTGGAGAAATGCATTCTTTAGCAGAGGCGAAAAATCTCTCATTGCTGGTGGAAATCGATTTACAAAATCCTTTGGGATTTAACGATCCATTTCGTGTTAAACAAATCTTAATCAATTTGCTTTCTAACGCCATAAAGTTTACAGAATCCGGTGAAATTTTAGTTGAGATTAAGGAACTACCCGCTAATCGAGTGGCAATTATCGTTAAAGATACAGGTATTGGTATAGCACCTAGAGATTTCAAACTTATTTTTGAAGCATTTCGCCAAGTCGATCAAACTATTACTCGGAAATATCCAGGCACTGGTCTGGGTTTAGCTATTGTAGATTCATTGGTACAAATGATGGGTGGCAAAATAGTTCTAGAGAGCCAACTAGGCATCGGTTCAATGTTTAGAATAGAATTGCCACGCCAAGTAACATTAGCAACTGTAGCAGTGGAGCCTCAAAGCTTACATTGGGAAAAAGATGGGGTTTTTTGTTCTGCTAAAAATCCCCATCAATCATCTGCTCCAGGGAGAAAATCACCCATAGGTTCTCCCAAATTTAAACTATAAGTTACTGCTAAAAAAATTGATAAAAGTTGATAAATCATGTCTGTAGTTGAAAATTATAAAATCGATCGCATTCTCGCAGTTGATGATACGCGAGATAATTTGATTTTGGTACAAACGATTCTAGAAAGTGAAGGTTATGAAGTTGATTTAGCTTCAGATGGGATAACTGCTTTGCGAAAAATTGAACAATCTCCACCGGATTTGATTTTATTAGATGTAATGATGCCGGGGATGGATGGTTATGAAGTTACCCGCCGGATTCGCAATAACCGTGCAATTAGTAGTTATATCCCAATTTTGTTGATTACTGCTTTCCATGAATCTAGCGTTGTGGAAGGTTTGGATGCTGGTGCTGATGATTTTATTCGCAAACCATTTGATACCGATGAACTTTTGGCAAGAGTACGATCGCTTTTACGCCTCAAACACAGTCTCGACGAACAACAAAAAATGGCGCGCCAGCGAGAAGACTTTGTTTCCCGCTTGACTCACGATTTGCGAACTCCGTTGGTAGCGGCCGATCGCATGTTGAATTTGTTTGAGATGGAAACATTCTGCAAAATTTCGCCGGAAATGAAAAAAGCGATCGCCGTCATGATTCGCAGTAACCAAAATTTAATGCAGATGGTGAACACTCTCCTAGAAGTTTATCGCTTTGAAGCCGGTAAAAAAACTTTAAATTGGGAAATATGCGATTTAGCAGAAATCGCTCAAGAAGTGGTGAGTGAAATCACACCTCTGACTAATGAAAAAAATTTGACTTTGAAAGTAGATACTAGTGGATTAAACCCACAGGATAAAAATACTGCTATGGTTATGGGCGATCGCTTTGAACTCAGACGGGTACTATACAACTTAATTGCAAATGCCATCAAATTTACAGACACAGGAGGCATCACAGTCCGCATTTTTGAAAAATCACCAAAAAATTCTAAACCTCAAGATTGGGTAACAATTGAGGTAGAAGATACAGGATATGGAATTGCGCCTGAAGAGCAAGCAACAATTTTCGAGCGATTTCGGCAAGGCAGAAACAAACGTTCAGGTAGTGGTTTAGGACTACATCTATCCCACCGAATTGTAGAAGCACACACAGGAACTATCCAAGTCACTTCTGAAGTAGGTAAAGGCAGTTTATTTACTGTCGAACTACCCAAAAACCTTGAATATAGCAGTTGACACCGTAAAATTCAGACACCAAAAAACCCTGCTACATTACTAATCTTGGCAAACCTCAAAAGCTGAGTGAAAACTGAATTCTCCCTTTAGCGCCCGACGAATTACAGCCTCTAAATCCTCAATCATGTAGGGTTTGCTAATGTAATCATTAAAACCCGCTCTCAAAATACGCTCTCGATCCTCCTTAGTGGCTAAGGCTGTGACTGCAACCACTGGAATTTGGTAAGTTAGAGGTTCTTGCTTCAAATGATATGCAACATCAATACCGCTGAGACCTGGTAATAAAATATCTAGCAATATCAAGTCTGGTTGATATTCTTTAGCTACCAACACCGTTGCAGAACAATCTGTCTGACAAATGAATCTACAACCTATTGACTCTAGAGCATAGCTAATCAACAGAAGACTATCATTATTGTCTTCCACTACCAAAATCAAAGGCTGGTGAGAGTTTTGCTTTTTTTCATCATTCGTGAATGAATGTGCCAAATACATCTCTTCTCCAGAACATTTTATTAGGATTCATTGTCTTTCTTGAGATATACAGACGAGACTTCCTCAAAACGATAAAATAACGGTTACTGAGGTAATGGTTTTCTTTTGGTTTGACTTGGGCGATCGTCCTTGCCCAAACAAAAAAGATTGAGGTAAAAGAACCTCAAACTTACAGCATTGGCAGATACTTTTCAATCATACGCAAAATTGCGAAATATTTTCTTAATTGGTTCATAATAAATTTATATAGTAAAGCTTTAGAAAGTTCAAATGATTACTTGCAACACCATTGCTTAAAATATTACGCGAACAGATTAAAAAAAAGATACTACAAATTAAGTAATCCTACTATTAATTGTCAAATTATTTACTAAGGTCTAAGCAATCAATAGACTTTAATAGTTATCATTTATTCTATCAAGTTTCACAAATAGAATTTCATTTTTTGACAAATGTAATAGAATGCATGAACATATAAGCAGTATTTTAACTGACATTTAAATTAGTAAAAAATTAGCTAAGTATTGTATAGTTTTGCTAAGCACAAACATTTAAATATAGCCATTCTAAACTGTTCATTAGTTTACCATAAACTTGAAGCATAAGTTGATTTTTCAATTATTGCACTTAACTTAAGATTAGACCTCTCGCAATCAATTGCTTTTTGCACTCTTGTGGTCAAAGGGATACATCTTTATTGGGGAAAGGGAAAATACCAAACCTTTCCCATTTTCCTTTTCCCGACTTCTCTTAGAAGTCTATTATAGAAAATGGGGACTACGTACGCTAATAATTTTTAATACTTAATTAGAACGCTTTTCAAGTAATTCAGCTACACCACTCCCTACTCACTACTCACCATTCACCGCCTCAATTGTGGCCTAAATACCACCAAAACTGCTGTAAGTGTATAAATTTAAATTCAGTTAGAGAATGTAGCAAAATCCCACAGCTATAGGACTGCTATTTAATTTGCGAACAAAATTCCCTACCCTTTAATTTTCTATAAACCTCTTGCCTACCTAGATAAATATGTTTATAAATCAAATCGGACTGCTATAATCCAAGATTTTCGAGAATTCCTTGGGTTCCACTACGTACCGCCACAACGAAGCAAGCAATAATACCAATTTTCGATGAAAGGATTATGGATTAAAGTCCTGGATAGATGCTACCTATATTTCAAAAATCAAATATGTGTCCTAATTTTATTGAATTTTCTCTAGATTCCAAACCTCTATCTATTCCTAAATGATACAAAACTGGAATTAATCATGAGGTTATTTGACAGTCAACCGTCAACAATCAACAGTAATTTAGATGCAACGAAGGAAGCTTATCAGATTTCATAAATATTCAATACATCCTAGAGGAAGATGACTATAACGAAGACCAAGTTTAAATTAATTCTGGTGTGTCGAATAACTGCTTTCTAAGGAGGTTTAGCAATCCGCTAAGCCTTTTTATTATTAGTATAGATATTTATAAATAAATTGATAAGATATTTGTCTACTCTCTTTAGACAGATGTATTCCTCAGTTAAAATGACTAAATTCTCCTGATAGACTCTACTCTTACCTAAGGCTTGGTTAACTACCAAGCCTTTCTTGATTAATTACATTTACCATCCGCATCTGTTGTGATTGGCAGAATTAAATATAGCCGTCCGATTTGATTAATGAACATATCTATCTAGGCAGGCAATAAGCAATAGGTAATAGGCAAGAGGGTTATAAAAGAGTAAAGTGTACGGAATTTTGTTGAAAAATTAAATAAAATTCCTATAATTTGTCAAATATTTAGATCTTAAGGTTGTTGACAGTCAACAGTCAACACCGATATTGTTCACAATTACACAGGTACTTGTTTTTATATAAATAGTATTTTTATGTCTTTTTGATGTTATTATATTTTTATTAGACTATACTGACGCTTTTTTATTTTTATTGATAAATACTATTACACAGTATATTTTTGTATAAATCATATAAATTTATCTTTTTGGATTTATATCTAGACAAAATATTTTTTTTATGTCTTAAAAATATTGATTTATCAACAGATTCTAAACATTTTGTAAACACACTATAGACAGATGAACTGAAATAAAACTAATCTTAAATTAGCTAAGTATGGTAAACACTTGGTATATAGGAGGCGTGGCTTTTAGCCATGCCTTTTTCATCAGTAATTCGCCAAAAATTTCTAAATGGCCAGTAAGATACCTACTCCATCACCTCTAACGATAATTCTGTATCAATAAAAGAGCGATACCAACTGGTAATCTATTTGATACCCTACTAAAGTCATAAAAAAATTTTCAAATACTACTTTTTAGTATCCCCAAATACTAGATAATTTAATTCAGAATTCAAATAGGCTCTGTGCCTAACTCTGAGACACAGATAGGCTAGTTCATATTTTTTGAAATTTGTTATGTATAGCTAGATTATGCAACAAAAAACTACATATATCATATATGTAGCGGTCTTAGTATCATTCTTTAGATAGTAGAATAAACTATTTTCTAGAGTTAATATTCAGCCTGTTAATGCCTGAAAAACGTGTATGTACCCTGGAATAATATCCAGGGTTTTTTTTCAAATGTGAATATGAACTAAAGATAGTGTTTAAAATCTATCTCTTAGAAATTATGTTTGCGCTTACCGTTGACACAGGTATGCATCCATTAATCTGCTTTAATTTTTGAATTTATACTAACTTGCAATCAAAGATATAGGAATCCGGTTTAATATCTGAAATTATTTGTGTAGTAAGGTAAAAGGGTTTCAGAGAGTATGGCTGTACAGAGTTATTTTCACCCAATCAAATAGGAGTCATATAGTAATTTGGGTTGGGAGTGGAGTTAAGAGACTTGTAGCAAGTGGTATTGGTGAGTACAGGGTGGTAATCAGATTTTTCAAATTGAAGATGAGTTATTTTAAACTTAGCACTCTACCGCATAAACCTTTAGTATAAAATAGTTTATGAATTTATGAACTATTTTTCATACTTTAGGACTATATACTAGTATATTTTTATATGTACTGGAATTAAAATAGTCAATATTTTTACAAAATAAATAAATACCAAATTTCACAATATTTAGACACATTCTCTAGGATGATGATCTGTAGAAAGAGTAGAACTAAATTAATTTAGTACGTTGTTAAGCACAGCAATTGTTCAGGTTTGGTTTAGAGCCAAACCTTTTTTTTATTCAGTAACCAAAAAATTGTATATCAAATTTTTCAATATTTGGACACAGCCTATAGGAAGATGAACTAAAGTAAGAGTAAGTCTAAATTAATCTTGGTGTAGTAAATGCTTGGTATATATAGAGGCTTGGCCTAGCCAAGCCTTTTATTAAAAATTATTAGGTAATTGCTTAGCAGTTTTTAGAATACTTGGACACATCCTATAGGAAGATGAACTGTCTGTAAACTCAGTTTAAATTAATTTCGATGTCTCTTTTAGCACTAAACATATTAAGGCTTAGCTCAGTGCTAAGCCTTTTTACTGAGTTTTTGCGCCAATTACCAATCTAATTGCAAAAACGTCATTGATATTATGAAAATATTGCATAACTAGCTATCTATCATAGACATGCAGATGCCATTCTATATATCAGGGAATAAAGATGGATACCCCTGGTATTGACTTGACCAGGGGCTTTTTGATTGCAAATTGCCGCGATGTATGCCCGGCGCATCGATAGATTTTCACGAATGACGCAAAAATAACGTAATTTCCTCATTAGGAGCGATGGCGTAGTAATCTCTCCTGACACTGGGATTGTTCTCCTACACTTTGTTTCCATCGCAATGACAATAGACTTCTTGCAAAAGTGCTGTTTGCACTCTTGTGGTCAAAGGGAAGCATCTTTAAATTGGGGAAAGGGAAAATACCAAACATGTACCCCCCTTTTCCCGACTTCTCTTAGAAGTCCAATATCGGCGTTGCCTAAGTCCTAATTTTATTGTCTAAGGGCTTGAATTTTATTAAAGCCCATGCAATACTCCTAAAATAAACACCTTATACTCGGTAGATAAACTGTATTTTATAATAGAGCCAGTAGTCTAAAGCTAAATTATTCATATCTCCGTAATGATGATGCAGAGATAACTTATTTAGGGACTTCCAAGTAAAAATTCCATAGAAGACTGTTGACCCTTAATGATTCACAGTCAACATTCAACCACCTGAAGTTGCTCTTTATTTTTTGGAGTTCCCAGAAACCGCGTCTTTTGTGTTCCAAATAAAGGAGACAAATCTTTCCTTGTCTCCCCCTTCGTTGCTTTCTTTTTGAACTTAGGTCTAATCACAAAATTACAAATGGTATGACTTATGAGCTTAAATAGCCAAGTTCTAGACAGACCGATTGTTGAGGATTTGCCATCTGTGGAGGCTAACCTCAGTTACCTGTTGCCAACTACAGACAAGCTTTTTAGCTATGCTTATGAACCACCATCAGGTGTTGTTCGTTCCAATGGCAACTATCAGTCATACAAAGTGCCAATTTACAATGCTCGTTCCATCGCACAAAATATTTCGCTAGACCGAGAAGGTTTTGCATTTACCCAGCATAATACCAGCGTCCGTAACTTTTACGATCGAGAGGAAGTACGTCAAGTTTATTACCCAGAAGCAAAACAGTTATTAAAAGAAGCGACTGGTGCAACTGAAGTAGTGATATTTGATTGCACCTTGCGTAACGCCACATTGATGAAGCAGGATATCAATAGTGGAATTAGGGAACCTGTGAAACGCGTACATAATGACTTCAGTACTTCAGGTGGACATAGACGCGCCCGCAGAGAGTTAGCTGCACAGGGTATAGATAACATTGATAGCCTGTTACAACGACGGTTTGCGATTATCAATGTTTGGCGAGGAATTGGCGACACAATTCAAGAATCACCACTAACACTATGTGATGCCCAAAGTGTTGTACCAACAGACTTGGTAGTGAACGATCTCATATACCCCGATCGCATTGGGGAAACCTACGCCGTCACTTATAATCCAAAACATCAATGGTACTACTTGCCACAAATGCAAAGGAACGAAGTGGTATTGATTAAGTGTTTCGACTCCGCAGAAGACGGACGCGCCCGCTTTGCACTCCATACGGGATTTGAAGACCCCACCAGCCCCCCAAATGCACCTCCACGAGAGAGTATCGAGTTGCGGACATTCGTGTTCTTTCCTGAATAACTCAGTTTGAGTGCAAAATATTGACAATCTCACCGCTAAATAATTTACATTTTAGCGGGAGATTTTCTTACTATGCTCCTGAGCGATCGCTTGTAGAATTTACTGGAGATTGGTCTTTACTCCTTCTACAACTTACTAAGCTATCTCGATCTTGATTGTTATTAGCAAATACATCTACTGGCCCCAAGATTGTAATTGCTGCTGCAACGAACAAAATTGCATATTTCATACATTTATCCTGATTTACTATTAAGCTGATTTTTCCTCTCCAGTAGCCACTGGTAAATCCTTCTGAGTGCTATACTCAGTCCAAGCACCTTCATAAACCCTGACTTTTGGATAGCCAAGCAGATGCTTTAAAACGACATATTGTAATGTTGCTTCTCTGCCGGTGCTACAAGAAATAATAATGTCACTTGAAGGATTAATCTTTTTATCAGCGAGAATTTTCTTAATCTCCTCTAATGACTTTAACTTGTGAGGATTTTGAGCATCTACAAATGTCACCCAAGGAATATTCCGCGCACCAGGAATGTGTCCGTTACGTATCCAAATATTTTCCTCGCCCCGAAATAATTTTTCTGGTCTGGGATCGATAAAGGTTACTCCTGGTTTGCCGATGAGTTTTTTCACATCATTTAAACTCACTCGCACTGAAGGATTATCCCTAAGTGTGAATTTTCCCACTGAATATTTAGGAAATTCTTTGGTTACATCTTGAGTAGCTTTATAACCTGTGTAACCACCATCTAATACAGCAATATCTTTCAGTCCAGCACGTTCTAGTAAATAAGCAACCATTGTTGCCCCTAAAACATCTCTGTCATCTGAATATACAAGAACCCGACTGTTATTTGTTAATCCAGAATTCGCAAAGATTAGTGCTAGTTTTTCATTGTTCCAATACTGCACGGGTAAGCCTTGTCTGGGGCCGCGAAAAGCAGTATCAGCAATATTTACTGCCCCAGGAAGATGTCCTTCTATATAGTCGAGAGGAAAGTTTCGCACATCCAGAATTCGCAAATTTGCATTTTTGGAATTCTCGATAACCCAATTTGGTGAAACAAACTGAATATTAGCACGAGGACTAGCGGAAAATGCAGAAAAAGGTAATAACGGGACAATCAACACAACAGCAAAAAATACTGCTGCCAAAGTAAATAACTTCGGTTTTTTCAACTTGGACAATAAATATCTTAAATTCACATCTACACTCCTTACTATCGAATAAGGCTCTTGTGTAAGTCGGCAAAACAAATTGTGCAGCCTTTATTCGAGGTTGCAAAATACAGATATCCGTCTGTTTCACAAGTTAAATACTGCAAATACGTCGATTAACAGTATTAAATGTAAATAATCATCTCATATTCACAAATAGAACACAAGTAAATAAATAATGATTTATGTATTAATACTTGGAATTTTCTCCATATATTTCAGGAAGAAATTCGCAGTTAGGATTTTAGCCTGATATTTTTTAGTCAATAAAGTAGACTTCTTGCAGCAGTCGGTAAAAAGGGAAGGGGAAAGGTTTGGTATTTTCCTTTTCCCCTTTAACCCAATACGCTTGGTGTTAAAGCTAGCACTCTTTGTCAAAGTCATTTTTTTTACGTAGACGCGCAGCGGCTTGCCGCAGGCTACCGCTCCAGGCGCAGAGGACGCAGAGAAAAGAGAGAAAGAGAAGGAAAAAATGCTTAACTGAACTGTATTGCCCTTTAACCGTGTTAGGCTAGCTACAATCTAGAATTGAATGTAACTGTTGTCGCCCTAAAGTATCGTCTATTTACCTAAAAATAGCTTTCAGTAAGTGACATTGCGCCCTAATCAACAAACCACACTAAAAATTTATTTTTATAACTGAAAATTTTATTTTCTTGATTTATTAAGTAACTTTTACTATCAAGTTTGTATAATCTATTATTGATATTTAATAAATTGATGTATAATCTATTATTTAGCCTGATGCATGATTCAGGTATGTTACTTGTTTATTGGTTGATATTTTGGTAGAGAGCATCTATTTTTTAAGACATCATATAAAAGTTACTTAGTAATTATTAATTGATAAATCTTTATCAATAAAATCGGCATCATCTTTTCTAGACATTGCCTGAGCTTTAACAACAAAAATGATGAGGCATTATATGAATAGCTAGCACTTTTACGGCACAATCTAATGTCTCAAGAATTATTAAATTCCTTTCAGTCAGCATATAGCAATCTCGAACTATTTCCGTTAATGGAACGGAACGAGATGGAAAGATTTAGAGTCGAATATGGTGATGATTTAATTGCAGACCTCAACCAATTAGTTGAAGACAGTCCCAATAAAGATGGCAAAATTGTCTTTACAGGACATCGCGGTTGTGGTAAGTCAACTTTGTTGGCTGAATTTAGCAGGCAGATTCAAAATAAGTATTTTGTTGTTCTATTTTCCATTGCTGACAAAATTGAAATGTCAGCAGTGAACCATATTAATATTCTCTTTGCCATTGCAGTCAATTTAATGGCAGAAGCAGAAGCGCGCCAAGTTGATATTCCTCAAAGTACTAAAGAGGCTCTTTATAAATGGTTTGCTACCCGGACTCGCACTGAAGAATTAAATTTGCAAGTAGAGGCTGAGATAGGTTTTGACTTACTCAAGTTAATTAGTTCTAAATTAAAAGCTGATGCTAGCGTCCGGGATGAAATTAAACAAGAGTTTGAGCGCAAAATTTCAGATTTAGTGGCGAGAATTAACGAAATTGCGGCTTTGATTCAAGCTGCAACTAAACAAGATGTTTTAGTCATCATTGATGATTTAGATAAACTGGATTTAGGCAGAGTGAATGAAATTTACAAAGATAATATTAAAGCTCTTTGTCAACCGAATTTTCGGATTATCTACACAATACCCATTGCAGTTTTACGAGAAACTTTTATTAGCACAATCATTGCCACTGAAACTAATGACCAAATTGTAGCAATGCCTGTCCTAAAAATTTTTGACAAAGGTAAAAATCGCTTTCCTCATGCTCAACCGCGTTCCGAAGCAACAAAGATTCTCGGTGAAGTTTTACACAAGCGCATTGCCAGTGAATTAATAGCACCAGAAACTGCTGAAAAAATTGTAATTTATAGTGGGGGCGTATTACGAGAATTAATTCGCATTTCTAAAGAATGTTGCCGTATTTGTTTGCGGATGATTCGACGCAATCCCAACGCCGAAGTTATTATTGACGATGGAATTCTCGCCCAAGCAATCAATAAAATTCGCAATGATTTTTCTATCAGTTTAGGAAAAGTTGATATTGATATTTTACAAAGTGTTTACGAAGAATTTATGCCCAATGACCCCAAACAACCTGAATTTTTAGATTTACTACATAGTTTATACGTTCTAGAATATCGCACTGAAGAAACATGGTACGATGTTCATCCAATTATTATCGAAAGCTTGAAAAGGCAGGGAGCTATTAATGTCCAATGAAGATTTGTTAGATGATGAGGGGGATAATGAAGATGCTTATGATGATTTAATTGTTTCTATTGAAGCTCAAACCCAAGGATTAAATTTATTAATTGCGGTTTGTGACGATCCCGGCTTTCGCGATGAAATTATTGCTAGATATGAAGCCGAACTTCAACTGAATTTTTGTGCATATCGGGTAATCTTAGCACGCCATGAACCAAGTTTAAAAGCTGCCCTCAACCAACTCGTAGAACAAGAAGAATATCTGCGTCAGCGTCAACCAGCGATAATTACTGTCACGGGTGCAGAACAACTTTATTTCCTCAGATTAGGACAAGAACAATCAGAACAGGAGAAATTTTTTGGTTATTTACAATGGACAAGGGAAGGATTGCGTGATTTTCCTTTTACAATTGTCCTTTGGGTAACTAATCAAATTTTAGTTAACTTGAGTAAAAAAGCTCCTGATTTTTGGAGTTGGCGGAATGGTGTATTTCGATTTGTGTCTAAAAAAACTAATGCTATTGCTGGTAAAGAATTAGAACCTATACGTTTTGTTTTTCGAGATACAGAATTAGCTGGCACAGATACTAATGTAAATAATCATTTCTTCTTACCTATCCAAGATTTACAAAGGCTAATTGATAATATCGAACACGAACGAGGAACTAAAGACCCTAGCTTAGCTACTTTATATTCTAGATTGGGTGATATTTACCGCAGTAGATTAGAACGTGGTGAGTCTCAAAATTATCAAGAAGAACAAGAATTAGCAATCAAGTATTGGCGTCAAGCCATTGAATTGCAAAATGAATTAGGTTTGCAAATAGACTTAGCTACTAGTTTCAACAATTTAGCAGGTTTATATCGTGCAACAGGACGCTACAGCGAAGCAGAACCACTATATCAACAGGCTTTGGAATTAAGGAAACGCCTATTAGGTGAAAATCATCCTGCTTATGCTACTAGTTTGAATAATTTGGCAGGAATTTATAAATCTACGGGACAATATAACAAAGCAGAAGTTCTCTATCAACAAGCTTTGGAATTAAGGAAAAATTTGTTGGGAGAAAATCATGCTGATGTTGTGGCTAGTCTGAATAATTTAGCATTATTATATGATGAGCAAGGACGTTATGATGAGGCAGAACCTTTGTATCTGCGTTCCTTAGAAATTGCTAAAGTTTTACTGAGTGAAAATCATCCTTCTGTTGCGTTGATATTAAATAATTTAGCCCTACTTTATTACCATCAAGGACGCTTCAGTGAAGCTGAACCTTTATCGCAACAAGCTATAGAATTAGACAAGCAATTTTTAGGCGAAGAAAATCCTGATGTGGCGACAGATTTGCATAATTTAGGTTTAATCTACCGCGCTCAAGGACGCTACGATGAAGCAGAATCTTTGTTTTTGCAATCTTTGGAACTGAAGCAGCGCGTATTACAAAAAGCGCATCCACTTTTAGCAGATACTATCTATGCTTTGGGTTATTTGTATCGGGAACAGAAACGCTATCAAGAGGCGGAACCTTTATGTATCAAAGCGTTAGAACTTGATAAGCTGTTGTTGGGAGAAAATCATCCGAATGTTGCCGAAAGTCTGAATAATTTAGCCGAAATTTATCGGGAAACGGGGCGTTATAGTCAAGCCAGATCTCTTTATTTGCAAGCATTACAAATTTGTGAGCGAGTTCGGGGTGTGAATCATGCCCGATGTCTGGCGATGCGGGAAAATTTAGAAAAAGTTTGAGTGGAAATCAGACGCAGGGGGAAGGGGAAGGGGAAGGGGGAAAGGGGAAAGGGGAAAGGGAAAAGGGGAAAGGGGAAAGGGGAAGGGGAAAGGGGGAAAGGTTTCAAATATAGGACTTATGCAAAAACTCTCTCAAACTCTTATTTCTTTGTGTCCTTCTCTGAGGAGACGCTTGGCGAATGCGTCCTACCCTGCGGGAAGCCGCTACCGCGTCTATGCGGTTCGTTGTTACAAAATTGATAACTATTAATTAAGTTGCGATCGCCACAGTTAAAAAAAAGATTAATTTAGCAATCGCACACCAACACAACTCAATTGCGAGGCGACGCAACTCAATTGCGAGGCGACACAACTCAATTGCGAGGCGACACAACTCAATTGCGAGGCGACGCAACTCAATTGCGAGGCGACGCAACTCAATTGCGAGGCGATACAACTCAATTGCGAGGCGACGCAACTCAATTGCGAGGCGACGCAACTCAATTGCGAGGCGACGCAATTCAATTGCGAGGCGACACAACTCAATTGCATGGTAGCAGCTATTTATTTATCAAAACTTTGGGTAAACAATATGCTATTTCTGAGTTGTTTGCAAACGGTTCGCAATACCGTAATAATCTTTATCAGGTTCTAAAAATCCTCAAGCATTTGGGACAAATCATTGCATATCGTTAAAAACTAAGGATGCGATCGCCATACCTACCACTTATATTAAGTGCGATCGGGCATTGAAGATGCCAGAGTCAAACTCAAACATCTTTATCCAGTTAGTTTTTGAGGAGGAATCAAGCAAAAACTAAAGCACCAAATTAGCTAAAACACTCCACTACCAAACTATTGCCTCTTCCCTGCTATAATTTCCACAACGGACAAATGGAGAATAGGGAACTCGAATCCCTGACCTCTGCGGTGCGATCGCAGCGCTCTACCAACTGAGCTAATTCCCCGTAATTGATTCACCAATGAATATTTTATCATTCACTTACTGATGGCTGGGACTGTTTTTGAGAATAAACTTCCTGCACGCGTTGGAGTTCTAAATCAGTGAGGTAATCGACAGTCCAGTTACAGCAGCGCTGAAGCATGTGAAAGGGGTAAGTGTTCGCTACACCCACCACTTGCATGTGCGATCGCTTTGCTGCTTGAATACCAGCTGGTGTATCTTCAATTGCTAGACATTCTTGGGGTTGGAGATTCAATTCCGGGTATTCTTCGTTCAACTTTTTCACTGCTAGTAGATAACCATCGGGTTCTGGTTTACTAGCAGTGATGTCATCACCGGCGACAATAATTTTAAAGTATTCGTTCAGTTTAGCCCGATGTAGTACCAGTTCTATTTCTTTGCGAATAGCACCACTGACTAATCCTAATTTCAGATTACGCGATCGCACTTGATAGATTAAATCTTCCACACCTGGATATAAAGGCAGTTTCTCAATTTTTTCCAGTTCTAGCGTGTAAGCTTCAGCTTTGCGGTGCAGCAGTTGAGTTAAATATTTTTCCGTCACGATTCTACCACGATTGGAGAGTAGTTGAGTAAAACAAGCGCGATCGCTGCGTCCTAAAGAAGTTTGACGCTCATCAACCCTCTGTGGTTGCAGATTCTCTTGAATGAGAATCTCATCAATCAGTTGCAGGTGGATTTGCTCATCGTTAATGATGACACCATTAAAATCAAAGAGAACTGCCTTTAAAGTCATGCGATTATGCCAAACGCTGGCGATCCAAGTTCCTCCAAATTATTATTATCTATTGTGGTGTCTATTGAAATTGCACTCGCTTGACGGATATTTTCTGATGCAATCGGTTTAATACCGCTAGTTACCTGATTTATCCACCAAACGTCTTGAGTTCGCACAGCTTCAAACCCTGCTGCACCCATATTCGCATCAACGCTACCATTGGCATACTCACGAATATATGGTTCTTCAAAAAGGTCATTGAGCCATTCTAATTGACGCAGAGTCTTTTGGTTGCCATCTTGAATTAACACTTGTCCTCCAGTTACCAATAACCGGAAGCTTTCGCGCAAAATTGCCAATGACACTGCATCTGGTATTTCGTGAAATAGTAAAGCAGCTGTCACCAAATCAAATGTTGCATCACTCAAACCAGTTTTCTCAGCATTTCCATGTCGCCAGACTATATCCAAACCAGCAGCTTGGCTTTTATGTTGTGCCCTCAATAACATATAAGGTGATAAATCCAAACCAATCACTTCGGCTTCAGGAAAAGCTTGTTTCAACATTAAAGTAGTGGAACCCGTACCGCAACCTAAATCGAGTATGCGTCGTGGTTTGACTTTGACAGCATCAATTAAAGCCTGACGAATCAGATTTTCGTTAGGTAGCAGAACATACTGCGTTATGGGGTCGTAAGTAACCGCCGCATCAGAAGTAAGATATCCGCCTTTGATGCCGTGAAAGTTTTGATTGCTGTAGTACGATGGAATTATGACATCAGCTCGGCGATAGCGATCGCTTTCTTTCTCCCAATCAATACTCTGTTGATAACGCCGCAACTCATCTTCATTAATGAACAAACGCGCTACAGGCGATAAAAAACGTTCCCAGATTGTATCTTGACGCACTGTCATAGGTATTGTGTAAGAAGTGTAAAAACTGTTTTAATCAGAATTATTTTCTTTACAAATTTTAATACATCTTTTTTTTCATTGTGTAGGGATGGCGCTGAGGAGGTAGGAAAGATGAAAGTGTATTATATTTGTAATATAGAATTATTTTGTAATGCGGGCGTTGAAATTGAAAGTGTTGACTGTTGACTAGACCTCTTGCACAAGAGTGCTTTTTGCACTTTTGTGGGAAAAGGTTAATGGTTCGACAAGCTCACCAACCGGGGAAAGGGAAAATACCAAACCTTTCCCCCTTTCCCTTTCCCCTTTTCCCGACTTCTCTTAGAAGTCTCTTATCCCCAGTGCCTTTACCCACCTAATGCCAAATTACCAATTTAAAACTTAAAATTAAAAATCTCAAATTAGAAAATTATGCCCTACGAACAGTTAGAAATTACTACACCAGCACCCGTTTTATCTTGGGCGAATCACGCTTTGGGGCCAGAAGAAACCAAGATGGCAAAAAATGTGGCATCGCTGCCATTTGTATTTAAACACCTAGCTTTAATGCCAGATGTTCATTTAGGTAAAGGTGCTTTAGTTGGTTCTGTAATAGCCACCAAAGAAGCGATTATACCTGCTGCTGTCGGCGTAGATGTGGGTTGTGGTATGGGTGCTATCAAAACCCCATTTACTGGCGAACAATTGGAAGGTAAACTCAAAAAAATCCGTTTGGATATTGAAGCCGCAATTCCTACAGGATTCAACGAAAACAAAGACGTTGAAAAACCTGTTACTAATTGGCAAGGTTGGAATGATTTTAAAGATTTGCATCGCGGCGTGCAAGACCTCCAAAGCAAAGCAATGAAACAAATGGGTTCTCTGGGTGGAGGAAATCATTTTATTGAAGTGTGCCTCGATACAGAGAATCAAGTTTGGTTAATGCTGCATTCTGGTTCGCGCCACATTGGCAATAATCTCGCTCAGTGTCACATTAACACAGCCAAGGAATTAGCCAAGATGGCAGGTGAGAAATTACCCGATCCCGATTTGGCTTACTTTGTGGCTGGTACGCCAGAATTCCAAGCATACTGGCACGATTTACAATGGGCGCAAGATTATGCCCGTGTGAACCGCGATGTAATGATGGCGCGTTTTAAGCACATAGTCGAGAAACATCTCGCAGGTGGAAAAGCAACTAAACCTTTATTGCAGGTGAATTGTCATCACAATTACGCCGAAAAAGAAGTGCATTTTGACGAGGATGTGTATGTGACTCGTAAAGGTGCAGTCCGCGCCCAAACAGAAGATTATGGGATTATTCCTGGTTCAATGGGGGCAAAATCTTTCATTGTTAAAGGTAAAGGTAATGCCCACAGTTTTTGTTCTTGCTCCCACGGTGCTGGTCGGTTATTGTCTAGAAATAAAGCCAAAAATGTCTATACTCTTGATGATTTAATTGAGCAAACTCAAGGGGTAGAATGCCGAAAGGATGCTGGCGTTTTAGATGAAATTCCCGGTGCTTATAAACCAATAGAACAAGTTATGGCAAATCAAGCAGATTTAGTGGAAGTTGTGGCAACTCTGAAACAAGTTATGTGTGTCAAAGGTTAAATTCAGGGTAAGCTAATACACGCTGAAAAAGCATAACTACTTGTGGTAGTTGTTGACTGTTGACTAGACTTCTAAGAGAAGTGGGGAAAAGGGTAAGGGGTAAAGGGAAAAGGGCAAATAAAAACCCTTTTCCCTTTGCCCCTTTTCCTTTTCCCCCCTTTCCCTTTCCCCTTTTCCCGACTTCTGCAAGAAGTCTAATGTGCAATTGATATGAACTGCTTTTGGCATCAACTATTTAATTTTGAGAATAAGGATGATTAAAGGCTTCCCAAGCAGCTTTGGCAGCTTTTTGTAAGCGATAATTGAAATCTACTAAATCCTTCATCATCAAGTGCCAATTTCTTTGGGCTTCGTCTTGAAATACTGCCAAAGCATTTTCTAATTGCAGGCGATTGCCTTCAATCAATTTCCTTCCTTCAACCAATTCTCTGGCTCGACGCACGGCATTTAAATAAGTTTCACGAGTGAGAGTACCTGCGGAATCAGCTTCGGCTTGAGCGCGTCTTTTTAGTGCTTCAATTAGCGCTTTGGTTTCGCGCTTCACTTCATCACTTTCACCAGCCATTTCAATTTCTACTAATGCATCAGTTTGAGAACTGATTTCTACAATGACTGTAGATTCAGTTGTTTCCACAAATGTAGCTTCAACGGATTCGATGTTGTTAGAAGTCATCTTTAAAACATCCTTAATTGCAAAGCAAATTCAATTTTGGATTTTAGATTTGGGATTGGGAATTGTTACCAATGCCCAATACTCAATTAAGCTCTTGTTGTCAGCTGTTGTTCTAATTTTAATAATGCTGCAACTCGCGCTTCTGTCGCCGGGTGACTGGAGAATAAGTTACCCAAAAATTGTCCAGAAATAGAATTAATAATTAATAATGGCTCGAAAGCTGGATTAGTGTTTAAAGGCATCTGTCTGGCTGTAGCTTCTAATCTTTGTAAAGCTCTAGCTAAAGCACGGGGATTACCAGTTAATTTTGCAGAACCAGCATCAGCGGAAAATTCTCTTGTGCGTGAAATTGCCAGCTGAATAATTGTTGCAGCTAATGGCGCAAGCATTACAGTTAACAAAACACCAAAAGGATTTCCACCCCTGTCGCTGTCTCGCGAACCACCACCAAACCACAGGCTGTAACTTACCATTTGTGCGAGGAATGAAATCGCACCGGCCACTGTTGCAGCAACCGCTTGCGTGAGGGTGTCACGATTAATAATGTGGGTGAGTTCGTGGGCGATAACGCCTTCGAGTTCGTCCTCTGGTAATATATTCAAAATGCCTTCAGTAACAGCAACAGCAGCATGTTCTGGATCGCGCCCTGTAGCGAAGGCGTTAGCAGTTTGGCTAGGAACAATATAAACTCTAGGTGTAGGAATATTCGCACGACGAGACAACTTTTCCACCATCCGATAAAGTCCCGGTGCTTCCCTTTCATTCACAGGCTGTGCCTGATATACTGCAAGGGCAATTTTATCTGATTGATACCAGGAAAACAGATTTGTTACTGCTGCTAAGACGATTCCAACCAATAAGCCACTAGTACCACCAATTACCCAGTAACTAATTGCTATTAAAAGACCACTTAGTGCAGCTAACAAAGCAGCTGTTTTGAATTGATTTCCCATATTTTTGCTCTCCTGCTAATGCTGTATGGTTTTTCTAGAAAACAGCATTGATTAAGCTACACTTTGATTGTATCGAGCTAGAATTAGATAGTAGGATGCAGAAAACCTATCCAATATGTACGGTTTTCCCCCTGGAATTAATCAAGAAGAATTCAGAATTCAGGAGTCAGAATTCAGTATAAATTCAAGTCTGACTTTTTGATGAATGCGGCAAGCCGCAAACTTTAATGACTACTTTCATTTTAATATTTTATATATAATCTAACGTAACGCAATGTAAAGTTGCATCTATCTGTAGTTATACGTTTGATTAATAATTCACAATATTAATTTAACAAAAAACAATTCATAATTAAATCACTAACGCTGTGAATTCTGAGTTCTGAATTCTGAGTTCTTAATTCTGACTTCTGACTTCTGAATTCTGAGTTCTGACTTCTGAATTCTGACTTCTGAATTCTGACTTCTGACTTCTGACTTCTGACTTCTGAATTCTGACTTCTGACTTCTGAGTTCTGACTTCTGAATTCTGACTTCTGAATTCTGAGTTCTGACTTCTGACTTCTACATTATTCAGTTATCAGAAAAGGGTTTCAACCTAGCTGTTACTCTTAATTTAGATAGTCTCCGCACTAGACGTAAAGCTTGTTGTTTATATAATGCTTTTGGTAGTTGTCCGGGCAAATTATCCATTAATTTTCTGGCTGTGCCGATACTGCATCCTGAGATAATACTGATTTCGTTAGCACCATCAAAGATGGCATCTTCAGCTAATGCTTTTTCGATTTCTACTTGCCAAGTTTTGTTAAACATTTCGCCTCGTTCAATGCGCTGAAGACTATTGGTATTGGCTAGAACGATGAGGCGATCGCCAACCGCAAGCTGTATATTATCAGAAGGCATTAATTTGACTGGCGATCGCTTGAAATTTTGGTATAAAATTGGCACTACTCCATAACCATAGGCAACCTCAGCCAAAAGTAATCCGTTGAGTGTATCGCCGACTTCAATGGTATACTCCACTGCTAAAATACTTTGAGTATCAAAGTTAAACAAGCTGAGAATATTTTCTCCGAAGGCCGCAGCGACAAAAACTTCTGCGGAAATTGCAGAGGTGCAAATAACTTGAGCATAAGGAAATAAGCGTGCGACATTATCACGAAAATTTCGGTCGTAAGTCCGAATAATCACACGAGTTGTAGGACTTTGGGCGTGTACCATCAAAGCTATTTCTAAATTTTCCATGTCATCGTCTGTAACTACAACGACACTTTTACTATTAGCTAAATTCACTTTTCCTAAAGCATCAGTAATACTATCAATAATTACTGGGATTTTATGGAAAAAATCTATGCCCAATCCTGTGCTACTAATACCCACCACAGGTTGTTTGAATTTTTCTAATAAAGCTGCTACTCTTTGACCGACTCGATTTAATCCAATGAGTACAACATGGTTTTTTACGGGGATTAATGGTTGGTAACTCTTGAAAAATTGAAATCTTGAACTTAAAAGGACATCAGTGAGCAATGCATATAATACCCCAACAAAGCCTATACCCGTTAAAGTTAGTACCAAACTAAATAATCGCAACCATCCAGGCATGTGTTGGGCTGGTTCTGGTGGAGTTTGAAAGTTAATACCGCCAAATAAATCTCCATATCCTCCTAATAGTAAAACAGCAGTACCATAAAAGGCTTCGACTACATTACTATGAGGATAATTTAAGATATAAATAATTGTTCCAATGCACCAAAGAAAAATTACTGTTAGTCCGCAAATGATTGCTACCCGCAAACTTTGATAGGTATGTAATTTTCGCCTCCAAGATGGAATTTGTTGTTGGAAATTTTTCCAAACTCTGCCCAATACAATTTCTTGCCATAACTGCTGCCAGTTACGTTGTGGCTTAATGGCAACTTTTTTCAAACTTTGGAGTTGCTCTTTCACTTCAATATAAATAATAGTATCGTCCGGGCGTAATTTTCTCTCTGGTTCCCACTGATGAAATTCTTTAGGTAAAACAGATGCATCATAAGTGTGATATAAAACCCGGAGATTTTGAGTATTCAGTTCGTGTATGTGCAGTTGATTGCACCAGGGATCGTGCATTTGAATTTGATGCTTGACTACCCGAAATTGGTGTTCTTCTACTTGAAAATAGCCAATATGCTCGTCTCCAAGGGCTGCAACAGCAAAGCCAGAAGCAGAAATTTGATTCGGTTCAAAGGCAATAAAATTACCAAGAGTTTGACTTAAAAGTTGATTGAGATTTTGTTTGTCAGAACGTATCACTAAACGAACTTGAGGATTTAAAAGCCGTGCGGCAAAGGCAGCTTCTATATTTACTCTTTCGTTACCAGTGGCTAAAATGATAGTCCGGCATTGACTAATATCTGCTTGTTCTAAAACACTAGCTTGACGGCAATCTCCAAAGAATAAATTTTCTAATAAATTTAATAAATTTGGAATTTGTAAATTTTGAGGTTGTTCTAAATCGATGGCATTAACAATGGCACCATATTCTTTGAGGATAGCAACACAATGTTGACCCAAACTTCCTAGCCCACAAACTAAAAATTTATCTAGTTTTGTTGGAGAATTTTTAACAGGCTGATAATTATTTTCTGATGATGACACCATATCATACCGCTTGGTACACGCTTGACCGAGGCGTATCATATATTGCTATTGTAATGGGAAAACGCGGTTATCAGCTTTGAATGCTAGTACAAAAAGCAAAAGTTAAAAGAGAATCATTATATATCTACGGTATTTGTCAGAGTAGCAGTCAATATGCAACTACAAAATAAATTTTTTCAGAAAATTCCCCGTACTGTTTGGGTGTTGGGGTTTGTCAGTTTGCTGACTGATATTAGCTCCGAGATGATTAATTCGCTGTTACCGTTGTTTCTGGTATCAGCTTTAGGCGCGAATGTGTTGACAGTGGGTATTATTGAAGGCATTGCGGAAGCAACAGCTTCAGTTTTGAAAGTTTTTTCGGGAGTGTTGAGCGATCGCTTGGGAAATCGCAAGGGTTTAGCGGTGTTTGGCTATGGGTTATCTACCTTTGTGAAACCTTTATTTGCTGTAGCTACCAGTCCAACTGGGGTGTTAATCGCTCGATTTGGCGATCGCTTTGGCAAAGGTATCCGAGTCGCACCCCGTGATGCTTTAGTCGCCGATTCTACTACATCAGAGGTACGTGGTGCAGCCTACGGATTGCGTCAATCTCTGGATACCATCGGCGCATTCTTGGGGCCTTTGATAGCGTTTGCTTTAATGGCTGCTTCCCAAAACAACTTCCGCCTGGTGTTTTGGCTAGCCCTCATCCCTGGTTTTTTCGCGGTGGCTTTATTAACAGTAGGAATCAGCGAACCCGAAACAAACGAAACACAAGCAAAGCGAAGCAATCCCCTGCAATGGCAAGCTTTACAGAGTTTAGGTCAAAAATATTGGATGCTGGTAGTAGTGGCGCTACTATTCAATTTAGGCAACTCCAGCAATGCTTTTTTATTACTGCGAGCAGAACAAACAGGTATTTCCGCCTCACTGATACCGTTGACATTTGTAGTCATGAACATAGCTTACTCCTTCAGCGCCTATCCTATAGGAATACTTTCCGATCGCTTGGGTAGATTTGGGTTATTGGTAGGCGGATTTCTCCTCTACGCTTTAGTATATCTGGGCTTCGCCTTCGCACAAGCACCTTGGGAAGTTTGGGGATTGTTTGCCCTTTATGGTTTGCATTTGGGCATGAGTAAAGGATTGTTGTTGGCATTAGTGGCAGATAGTATACCTGCAAATCTGCGTGGCACTGCTTTTGGATTTTTCAATTTGGCTGTGGCAATAGCGCTTTTACCTGCTAGTTTCCTCGCTGGTGGTTTGTGGGAAACATTGGGAGCAGAGGCAACATTTATTAGTGGGAGCTTGTTGGCGATCGCAGCTGTATTATTATTACTTTCTCAAAAAAATAAATATTAAAAAATGGGGCTTTGCTAAATTGTGGTATGAATTCAGATGTAGAGACGTTGCATTGCAACGTCTCTACAAGGATTTTGATATCATGCACAATTGTTTTCATATATGAAATCAGCAACGCCAAAAATGGTATCCTTAATTTAATGCCAAATTAATGGCGATGGAGCTCGCCAAAACCGCCTTTTCAACCCGATAAATCATCACTTGAAAGGCTGATGGCTCCTACTTTCTTCGCTAACTGCGGGAGAGTAGGGCTTGGCTAAATGCATTACCTGACTCTTCTGTAGAAAGTGAAAATCTACAGATTGCACCTCAAGGAGTCATGAAATGTTAGCCAGTGTATTGTGGATTTTAATGATGGGCTTTTTTGTCGGACAACTCGCCCGTCGTTTAGGCGCTCCGCCTTTAATTGGCATGATTTTAGTGGGGATTATTCTTGGCCCCCAAGTTCGGAATGTCATCAGTGAAGATGTGTTGGGTGCTGCTGATGAGTTAAGAACTTTGGCAGTAATGATTATTTTAATGAAAGCTGGACTTGGTTTAGATCGAGAAAAGCTAGCTCAACAGGGAACTGTGGCGTTGCGCTTGGGGTTTTTGCCAGCAGCAACAGAAGCAATGGCGATCGCTTTTGCTGCTATGGTAATTTTTAAATTTAACTTTGCCACTGGTTTACTTTTGGGCTGTGTAATCGGTGCTGAATCTCCGGCTGTAATTGTCCCAGGAATGTTGAGGCTCAAAAGTTTAGGCTGGGGTGTCACCAAAGGAATTCCCGATGCAATTTTAACTGGTAGTGCTTTATCAGATGTATTGCTGTTACTAGTTTTTAGCCTACTGTTGGGTTTTTTAAGTGATACAGGTGTTGAGCAGATTACCTTTGGGGGGTTGACTTTAACTGCTCTACAACTGCTGCCATTTCAAATTATCGTGCAAATATTTTTGGGAGTATTGTTTGGCTATTTAGCGGCTCGTTTATTAGTTTTACTCTTAACCAAACAAAACTGGACTCAAAACGTCGTTCAAGACACTGTAATTGCTGCTAGTTTAGCCTTATTTTTAGTAATTATAGCTCATGTTATGCCTTACTTTTCTGGTTATTTGGCAGCAATGGCTATGGGATTTTTCTTGATTGAATTAGATGCTCCATTAGCGCGAAGATTGCGCGGTGGCTTCGATAGTTTATGGATAGTAGCTGAGATTTTCTTGTTTGTATTGTTAGGCGCAAATATTCAACTGCAAGTATTAAATAAAATTCTCTTACCCGGCATTTTAATTTTAGCAATTGGTTTACTGATTGGTCGGATGTTGGGTTGGTATCTGTCAACTTTGGGTAGTAATTGGAATTGGCGAGAAAGATTATTTTTGTTACCAGGGAACTCAGCCAAAGCCACAGTCCAAGCAGCCATCGGGGCAATACCCCTCTCCCAAGGAATTGCGGGAGGAGAGATAATTTTAGCGATCGCAGCTCTTTCAATTTTAATCACTGCACCTTTAGGCGCTTGGGGAACTATGACTTTTGCTCCTAAATTGCTCAACAAAGGTGAAGTTGACCCAAGCAAAGTTACAGTTGCTACTCGTACTTTGTTATTAGCAGCAGTTGATACATCAAGTTTGGCCACAGAAGTTTTAACCAAAGTTGCAGATTTAGCACGCCGCAGTAATGGCGAAGTCATTGTTTTGCATGTAATTAATACTTCAAACCAGCAAGATATCGAACAAATAAAACAACAAGCTAAACAGTTATTATCTGATATTAGATATGAATTTTTAACTGTTACAGGTACGATTCCAGAAGAAATTATCCGCATTGCTAAAGAGTATTCTGTGACTGCGATCGTTATGGGAAAACGCGGACATCGACCTTGGGAACAAGTGTTAATTGGCTCAGTTTCACAAGCTGTTTTAGAAACCAGTCCAATACCTGTAATTTTCTTAGAAAGTCATGAAAATTTAATTTTGGATTTTAAATTTTAGATTGTATAACTGAGAGTTGCACAAACAAATGATTTTTTAAGTATTCTCATTTTTGAATTTGGAATTTTGACTCATAATATACTTACAAACTAACATGAAAAATCTTCGTAAATTTGAAATATTTATCGCACTGCCACACCTAATTAAATGGTTGCCTATTGCCTTTGTAATTGGCATTCTTGCGGGAACCGCATCTGCTATTCTTTTAGCATCATTGGAATGGGCAACTGATTGGCGAGAATCACATCGTTGGATTATCGCTTTGCTTCCTTTTGGTGGTTTTTTGAGTGGTTGGATTTATCATCAATTTGGCAGGTCTGTAGAAGCTGGAAATAATCTTTTATTAGAAGAAATCCATAATCCTCAAAATATTATTCCCGGACGTATGGCTCCTTTAGTTTTATTAGGAACAGACCTAACTCACTTATTTGGTGGTTCAGCCGGTCGGGAAGGTACAGCATTACAAATGGGTGCTTCTTTAGCCGACCAATTGACAAAAATATTCCATTTTAAAGGAGCTAATCGAAGAATTTTATTAACAGCAGGTATTAGTGGTGGATTTGCTTCTGTATTCGGTACACCCCTTGCAGGAACTGTATTTGGTCTAGAAGTTTTAGCCATTGGAAAGATTCATTACGATGCTCTTTTTGCTTCTTTGATTGCGGCGATCGTTGGAAATGAAGTAACTTTACTATTTGGTTTGCATCATACAGCATATAGACACGCTCCATCTATACCATCCCTGACAATTTGGGGATTAATTTCTGCGATTATTGCTGGTGTGATTTTTGGATTAGTTGCCAGATTTTTTGCTCAAGTAACTCATAAAATCAGTCACTTGTTTAAAACAAAAATATCCTATCCTCCAATGCGTCCTTTAATTGGTGGGGCGCTAATAGCAATAATTGTGATTTTAAGTGGTACAACTAAGTATATTGGACTTGGTATCCCAACCATCGTTGATGCTTTCTACACTCAACTACCTCCTTGGGATTTTGCAGCCAAATTGGGTTTAACTGCTTTAACTTTAGGTGCAGGTTTTAAAGGAGGAGAAGTGACACCTTTGTTTTTTATTGGTGCAACCTTAGGTAATGCTTTGTCATTGATTTTAGGATTACCCGCACCACTATTAGCAGGAATGGGATTTGTAGGCGTGTTTGCAGGCGCAGCAAATACACCCTTAGCATCAACTCTCATGGGAATTGAATTATTCGGTTTAGAATCAGGCGTATTTATTGGTATTAGTTGTGTAGTAAGTTACTTATTTTCTGGTCATTCAGGAATTTATTCGTCACAGCGTATCGGCTTGAGTAAATACTCTGCTGTATCTTTAGAAGAAGGAGTGACTTTGGCTAATTATCGGCGAGGTAAAATTGATTCGCCTGATGATAACGAACAAGGAGAAAGTAATTCTCAAGAATAATTTTTTGATGAAACTAATGGATAATTAGGAAAGAAAGTGCATAATTTACCGCCGTAGGCATCGCAATTGTCAGAGTAGTTATGTATGTGCCATAACCGCTATGCTTAACTTATATATTTGCGAGCATTTCACAAATATGCCGTTTAGAATAAAAATTTACTATGCTCATAGAGTTTAGCATTGGTAATTATCGTTAGCGATCGCTTTGATAAATAATTCGATTTTATTCACTCATCATTTAGATGAATTTAGTTTATAGTATGTTAATCAATCGGTGTAATCCCAAGCTCTTGTAATTCTCTCAATATCATTTTTTTACACTCAGCTTGAGGATAATAATATTTTTCAGATTCATCGAAATCTTTCTGTTCTATTAAATAATAGAGGTTTCTTTGACTGCGTTTTTTAGCAAAATTTAAGGGATCGGAATCAAATACATATCTTGTAGAAAATAAATAGCATGGATATTCTTCTTCATTTTTTATATTCCAAATAACTTCTTGGTAAAAAGCAAAAATTCCATTTTCTTTTGTTACTTTAACTGAAAAGGGAGAAATATCTTGAATTTTATCTCCGATATTACCATTTCTAATATACTGATTGATTTCACTTAATTCATAAAAATTAATAAAAGCAGAATAATCATCAATTTTTACTACTGAATATTTTCCTTGAACAACAACAATTATTGCTTGTCCTGCTCCAGCTCCCATATCTACAGTTCCATTTTCATTAAAAACTAAATAATGAAAGTAATCATAATAATGAGGATTTGCATTTAAACGACCAATTACAAAAAGGTTTTCCATAAATATAGACTTTGTGTAATTTACTAAATCGTTGCTTCCAATTCTTACAAAGCTTGAAAACTTCCTACTTGCCAACTACGTTCTACAGCCGCAGGAATAATTTGAGTAATAGCTATATTCTCAAAATTAGGACTCGTGTCAGATTTTATATATTTTCCTTCTTGAAGCAAATAAATAGAAAGGCTTCCATTGTCATAAACCCATAGTTCTGGAACTCCAATGGCTTCATAAGCATCCAGAGTAGTTTTTGATGTGACATCAGTTTCAATCGCTAAATCTGGCGGCGGGTCATCGGGTTGTAAGCGGCGACGACCAATCATTTGTTGATAATTTTGAATATAAAAGCAAGCATCAGGTTCTACTCCTGCTAAACCTTGCTTTTTAAAGGTGGTGGAACCAAAAGGTTGATATCTAATATCTTTAGCTTTTAGCAATATTTTGACAATATCAGAAATTAAATCTTTGGGAATTTCATGTTCTGGTAAAGGAGCCATAATTTCTAAATTACCCTGGCTATAAGCAATTCTTGTAGTTCTTTTTTCTCCCAATTCTTGCAAAATAGATTCAAATTCTTCCCAGCTTACATCAGGAATGGTCACGGTGCTACCAGGCGACAATTGCATCTGGCTAACAGGTTTGAAAACGGGAATGGCAGCAGTCATAACCAAAATATGAGTAAACTAAATCTCAATAATTACTTATCAGGTTCGGTGGATAATATAGCCCACCGTAACCTTTACTAATAAAATGAGTTTAACAAAAGCAGTAAAGAGCGATCGCTTTACACTTTAAACTTCTCAGTGATGCGTTTCATGGCTTCTTCCACATTCTCCCGACTGTTGAACGCCGAAATCCGAAAGTAACCTTCACCCGCAGCACCAAAGCCAGAACCCGGTGTTCCCACAACGTTGACGGTTTGCAGCAATTTATCGAAGAATTCCCAGCTTGATAAACCATTAGGCGTTTTTACCCACACGTAAGGCGCATTCACGCCACCGTAAACAGATAATCCCGCAGCTGTGAGTTTCTCGCGGATAATTTTGGCGTTTTCTAAATAGAAACTAACAAGTTCTTTAATTTGTGCTTGTCCTTCTGGAGAGTAAACCGCCTCGGCTCCCCGTTGAACGATGTAAGAAACGCCATTAAATTTAGTGGACTGGCGACGATTCCACAGTTTCCACAATTCCACATCCGAACCATCGGCGGCTTTGGCTGTGAGTGTCTTCGGTACTACAGTTAACGCGCAGCGAGTTCCTGTAAAGCCTGCATTCTTCGAGAAAGAGCGAAATTCGATCGCAACTTCTCTTGCGCCTGGAATTTCATAAATTGAATGGGGAATCGATGCATCGGTAATGTAAGCTTCATAGGCTGCGTCAAAGAAAATAATCGAGTTATTAGCTTTGGCGTAGTCCACCCATTTTTTGAGATATTCTTTGGTAGCAGTTGCGCCAGTGGGGTTATTGGGAAAGCAGAGATAAATTAAATCAACTTTCTGTGAGGGAATCTCGGCGGTGAAGTTGTTATCAGCCGAAATTGGTAGATAAACTAAACCTTCAAACTCGCCTTTATCGTTAGCTTTACCTGTATTTCCCGCCATTACATTAGTATCTACATATACGGGATAAACTGGATCAGTAACCGCTATGGTGTTGTCATGACCGAAGATTTCTAGGATATTACCAGTGTCGCACTTAGAACCATCAGAGATAAAGATTTCTGAAGCATCGATTTCGGCTCCCCGTGCTTGGAAATCTTGAGCAGCAATTTTTTCCCGCAACCAAGCATAGCCTTGTTCTGGGCCATAGCCTTTAAAGGTATTGCGATCGCCCATTTCTTCCACAGCTTTAATCATCGCTGTCCGGCAAGCTTCTGGCAGAGGTTCAGTAACATCACCAATGCCCAGTCTGATAATCTTAGCATCAGGATTCGCTTCAGCAAAAGCATTCACCCGCCGAGCAATTTCTGGAAACAGATAACCCGCTTTCAGTTTCAGGTAGTTGTCGTTAATACTTGCCATACTCAATTATGAAAAACGCCCTAAAATAGCTTACTGCTAATTTATCTGGGCGATAAGTTTTGAGTGGTGAGGTGGGGAATAATTATCTCTGGCTCCTGAATTCTGAATTCTGGATTCTGAATTCTGATTAAGAATGAATGTGATGTTAGGATATTTTTCACAAGGTGAATCTGACTTATGAAATTAGTTTGCGCCCAAAGCGACCTCAGTACAAACCTCTCACTCGTCAGTCGTGCTGTACCTTCACGACCGACTCATCCGATACTTGCCAATGTGCTGTTACAAGCGGATGCGGAAACTAATCAAGTCAGCTTAACGGCCTTTGATTTGAGTTTGGGTATCCGTACTAGTTTTAACGCCGAGGTATGGGAAGGAGGAGCCATCGCCCTTCCTGCTAAGTTACTTGTAGACATTATTTCTCGTCTTCCAGAGGGCGAAATTACTCTCGATGATGGCTCGGACACCACTAGTCCAACATCAAGTGGCGAAGGTGTGAGCGTAACAATCACACCCAAGAGTGGCCATTATGAAGTACGAGCCATGAGTCCAGAGGAATTTCCAGAACTACCTATAATTGAAAATACAGAGGTTATCCATCTCACCACCACTGCATTAATCGAGGGATTACGGGGTTCATTATTTGCCACTAGTGCTGATGAAACTAAACAAGTACTTACGGGAGTGCATTTAACAGTTAAAGAAGATACTTTAGAATTTGCAGCTACCGACGGACACCGCCTAGCAGTGGTAGAAACTAGCAACGAACGTCCTCTAGATGGAACTAATCAATTAGAAGTCACAGTCCCAGCTAGAGCATTACGCGAACTACAACGAATGCTAGCTCATAGCGCTTCATCTGATGAACCCGTGGCTTTATATTTGGATCGAGGTCAAGTGGTGTTTGCATGGCAAAATCAACGCTTGACCAGTCGTACATTAGAAGGACAATATCCCGCCTATCGACAACTGATTCCCCGTCAATTTGAGCGACAAGTCACAATTGAACGGCGGCAATTTATCAGTACTTTAGAACGAATTGCTGTACTGGCAGATCAAAAAAATAATATTGTCAAACTCAGTATTGATAGCGAAGCTCAAGAAATTGTTTTATCTTGTGAAGCCCAAGATGTAGGTAGTGGTAGAGAGCCAATGCCGGCGCAAATTTCTGGGGAAAACATAGAAATTGCTTTTAACATCAAATATTTAATGGAAGGCTTAAAAGAATTACCATCTACCGAAATTCAAATGCATTTAAATCAAAGTTTAACTCCAGTGATTTTTACGCCACTGGGTGGTTTAAAAATGACTTATCTAGCTATGCCGGTGCAACTGAGAAGTTAAAATTTATAGGAAATTTCCATAATTGTAGCTGGCGATCGCCAGACGCACCGCGCGAGAAATAATACGTAATCATTAGACTTCTAAGAGAAGTTGTGAAAAGGGGAAGGAGGAAAGGTTTGGTATTTTCCCTTTTCCCATAAAAGTGCTTTTTGCACTTTTGCAAAAGGTTTGGTATTTTCCCTTTCCCCTTTAACCTTTTCCCTTTTCCCATAAAAGTGCTTTTTGCACTTTTGTATAAATAATGGAGATTTGCTTTTTAATTTTTAAACATCGCGCACTTTCAGAAAATTGTAAATAGCAAGTGCAATAGCTATAAGCAATACCGCATGAATTAAATTTCCGGCAATATGAAGTACTAATCCTAATGCCCAAAAAGCAAATAGGACAACAACAACACCCCAAAGTATACTAAACATATATTTGCTTTTACTAAGGTAATTTTGATTTGTTCAGATATCTTATCGCCTAAGTTGAGTTTTATTCAATTTACCTTCAGATAGGTTTTAAAATTTAAATCATCCATCTTGAGAGATAAAATTCAATACACTTGGTGTTAAGAAAGATCCTCTATGAAGGTAAGGGAACTCTCAATACGGTTCGGTTAAAGGGGAAAGGGCAAAGGGGAAAGGTTTCAAATACATCCTTTACCCTTTACCCCTTAACCTTTTCCCAGACCACAAGGGATGCTTATCCAAAACGTATTGAGGGAACTCTGAACGGCAAAAAGAAAAAACAGGCTTATCTGAACGTTGGTCGCTATAGTAGATAAACTGGGCTTGCTCGCTAATCTAGGAAATTTGATTGTGGGATTTGTTAATTTGTGTAATGGGAATTTCAATCCAAAATTCTGTACCTAATCCTGGTTGCGAATCGCATTTAAATACACCGCCATGTTTATCAACAACAATTTGATAACTAATTGATAACCCCAAACCAGTGCCTTTTCCTACTGGTTTAGTAGTAAAAAATGGGTCGCAAATTCTTACCTTTAAGTCTTCGGGTATACCTGGGCCGTTGTCTTTTATGCGAACTATTACACTCTTGATATTACTGTCTATTTGCCCAAGAGAAGTAGTAATAGTAATTTGACTGTTATGAGCTTTTGATTGAGAATCTCGATAATCTTCTAGAGCATCGATCGCATTGCTTAAAACATTCATAAATACCTGATTTAATGGCCCGGCATAGCATTCTACTAAGGGAAGTTGACCGTATTCTTTGACTAATTTAATTGCTGGACTTTCCGGTTTTGCTTTCAAGCGATGCTGCAAAATTAGTAATGTGCTATCAATACCTTCGTGGATATTAACTGGTTTTTTTTCTGCTTGGTCTAGGCGAGAAAAATTGCGTAAACCAGAAACAATTTGCCGGATGCGATCGATACCAATTTTCATTGAAGAGAGAGTTTTCGGCAAATCTTCAATCAGAAATTCTAAATCTATTTCTTCTGCGCGATCGCGAATTTCTGGGTCTGGGTTAGGGCAGTTTTGCAAATACAGATCTAGCATTCCCAGTAAATCTTGGGCGTATTCGCTGACATGATTAATGTTGCCATAAATAAAGTTCACTGGGTTATTAATTTCATGAGCAACACCAGCAACTAATTGACCCAATGAAGACATTTTTTCTGTTTGAATTAATTGGGTTTGAGTTTGCTTTAAATCCTCCAAAGCTATAGCCAGTTTTTCCTTTTGCTCTTTGGTCTGATTGAGCAATTCCACTTGTTGGAGTGCAACCCCAAGCTGATTGGCAATTTGAGTGATAAATTGAATTTCTGAAGCTTCCCAATCACGAGGTGCAGAGTTTTGGTAAACTGCTAACAAACCCCAAAGGTTTTGCCTAATAAAAATAGGTGCAATGGCATAGGCTTTGGCTTGAATTTCTTCTAAAGCTGAAACGTGACATTCAGAGTGATTAGCTTTATAAATATTATCAACTACAAAGGTTTCATTGTGGCGATATCTCCCGCCTTGGGTTTCCTGCAAATAGCTATCTCGCCAAATTATATTATTACCAAAATTGACTAACTTTACCCAACCTTCATTCACAAATTCCGCAATGTATTCACCACTCCAATCAGCTTCAAAACGGTAAACTGCAACTCGATCGGCTTTGAGTGATTTACAAATTTCTTGAGTGGTTGTTTGAAAAATTGCATCTAAATCTAGAGATTCCCTTACTTTCGCTACAACTTCAAATAATGCCTGTTGTTGTTCTGCTGCTTGTTGCAAATCTAAGGCCTGTTCTCGTGTCTGAGTTAGTAATTGAGCTTGTTGGAGTGCTACCCCCATTTGAGCCGCAATTTGACTGATAAAATCGATTTCTGGAGCTTTCCATTGACGAGGGCCAGTGTGTTGATAACTTGCCAATAAACCCCAAAGTTGTTGCCCAACAAAAATTGGAGCAAGTATAAAAGCCCGAATTTGAAATTGCTCTAAATTCTCCACATGACACTGAGTAAATCCCATTGTGTAGATGTCATCCACTGCAAATGTTTCATTGTGGCGGTAGCGTCCTCCTTGGGTATCTTGCAAGTAGGTGTCATTCCAAATAGTATTAATCCCTAGTTCGGATTCATTCGACCAGTATGGACTAGCAGCCTCGAAATCCCCGACAAATTCACCACCCCAATCACCATCGAAACGATAAACAGAAACGCGATCGGCTTTGATTAGTTGACAAACTTCTTTGGTTGTTGTTTGAAAAATTGTATCTGTCTCCAAAGATTCACGAATCTCGGCAATAACTTTAAACACAGCTTGCTGTTGTTCGGCTGTGCGTTGTAATTCCATTGTGCGTCGTTTAACTTGATGTTCTAAATTTTCATTGAAGACTTGGACTTGTTGGTATAATTCATACTGCTGAACTGCCGAAGCAAAGTGTTTACCAAGATTTTTAGCCAGTTCAATTTCTTCAGGCGTCCACGGCTGTACCTGTGCTTTTTTAGATTCGCGCCAAGCTTCAAACGATCGCCGGGGGTATAATTGTCTCTTGTCGGTGTCATACTGTCCCGCCCAGAGAGTTTCTATATCTATTTCGTTGCGGAAAATACTTAAATAACCCAACAACTGTTGGCGATAGTGGAGTGGAATCACCAACATACTCCGAATTTTAGTTGCTTCAAAAGCAATTTGCAAACTTCGCCAGCCTGGAATTTGATAAATATCTAAAATCGGCCAAACATCATATTCTTCTATAAAATTAAAGTATTCCTGCCACGCACTATACTGCTCTATGAGTGGATATATGGTTTGTTTTGGTATTATGGGTTGCTGACCGCAGGTATACAGTTTTATACAAGTATTTCCGGGAATTAAGCATTCTGTAAAACTGGTGACGCTACCATTGTGGTAATCAAAAGCTGCATTTCTAATGCAAAGCCGACCACCAACACCATCAAAGGCAGCAACGGCGGCTTCTAGGGCTGGCTGCAATACAATTGTCGGTAGTGAATGTAACAGGCTAGCAATGTTGTTGATGATGGCTTCTTGGGCAGCTGTTTTGCGGACTTGAGTCAAGAGGGTACTTTGAGCGATGGCAACTGATAATTGATCGACTATTATTTGTAATGCTTGTAGTTCTGATTCTAAAATCAAACGTGCTTGGGAATTATGAGACACCAAAAGTCCCCAAAGTTGATTTTGGTCAAGAATAGGAGCTACGACACTAGACTTTACCCCCATTGCCTTTAAATATTCAACATGGCAAGAGTCTACAGGACGATAAAAGATTTCCTCTGAGATGGTTTCTCCATTTTCTAAATCGTGCAGGAGACTTTGACCGATTTCTTGAGTGTCAACATTGACAACAGAACGCACTCGTGATTTTGTAAATAATTCACGGGCAGCAGATGGAATATCATCAGCAGGAAAATTTAGCCCTAGTAGTGACGGTAAACGATTATTGTGAATTGATTCAGCAATGACCTGACCGCTACCATCGGGATGAAATTTGTAAATCATCACTCTGTCAGTTTGCAGTAGCGATCGCACCTCTGCTGTTGTGACTGTGATAATATCTTCTAATTCTAAACTCCGCCGGATACGGTTTGTAATCCGGTGCAGTAAAGTTTCTTCATGGCCAGTTGCCTGCCAAGCTTGGTGAGAGTTCGAGGTCATTGCTGATAAAATCTTAAATTAATAATTTGCAAACACACATGATTAATGGAGAAGTCACAAGTCATAAGCCAGAATGGGCTACGCCCTGCTGCGCTAACAGAATTTAGCAATGCTTGAAGTGGCAGACTTAAAATCCTTTATTCATTCATTTAGTGGCGAACATGATTCCTGAATTCTTTTTTCTAAAATCTAATGACATTTTTCAATTAATTTCAGCAATTTGTCTTCAGTAAAACTACGGCAAATAGCTAATTAAATTTATAAAAAATTAAAAAAAAGACGCAAATTTTTGTTGCGTCTTCTTAGCTATCAGAAAATATTTTTACTGTTGAGTTTGCAGTTTTTGTTGAAAGTTTATCAAACAGAATAAAGGCGTCAGTCGTAAGAATTCAGTCGGGTATTTTGTACGACTAGCGGATGAATAATCTGGTTTAAGACCCCCACCAAATCTACAATTTGGTCGTCTTCTCCCAAGGGGAGACGCTACGCGAACAATCAGTAGCGGGTCTGAATCCCCTATCGATTGATTGCTGAATTCTGTATTCTGAATTCTGTATTCTTCTTCAAATATCAACAAAATCAAACTTTTACATTGCCGCAAAGCTAATTTTCAGATAGTCATTTTCCATCTTGGCTCCGGCTGGTTGTAGTGCTGCTAGGGCTTGTGGCAAAACTAAATTACGACGGTGATTCCCAATAGTAATATTCAATTCATCCCCAGTTTTACTGAGTTGAATTTGGTTTTTCGGAATACCGGGTAAGTAAAGTTCTAAACTGTATTGGTTTTGCTCTTGCACAACTCGAATAGTCGTTTCTTTGTAATAAACCTGAGTTGGATCTTCATCTTTATAAAGGGTTTCCTTCAAGCGTTCTAGTGCAGCCAGTCCGCACATTTCCTCAGAGAACAGTGGCACTTCTTTTATCGGTAAAGGATGGAAATTATCATGAATTTCCTGGCGATACTGCTCCTGATTTTGTTTCCAACGTTGGAAAAATGGGTCTTCTACTTCTTTGGGGATGATACGATTAGCCACAACCAAGTCCGTGGCAACATTATATAAACTCAAGTAAGCATGGGCGCGGAGAGATTCTTTAATCACCATCTTTTCGGGATTAGTCACAAGACGCACTGAGGTTTGAGTATTATCTGTTAATACTTTTTCCAGAGCTTCAATTTGTTCGTAAAACTCATAAGGTGCATCCATCACTTCTTTATCTGGTAGCGAAAAACCAGCAATTGGTTTAAACAGAGGTTCCACCAAAGGTCTAAGTGCTACTGAGATATTTTGAAATGGTTTATAAAAACGGCGCATATACCAACCGCCGACTTCCGGTAAACTCAGCAAGCGCAATGCTGTGCCAGTGGGGGCTGAGTCGATAATCAAGACATCAAACTCACCTTCATCGTAGTGGCGTTTCATCCTTACCAAGCCAAAAATCTCATCCATACCTGGTAAAATTGCCAATTCTTCCGCTTGTACCCCTTCTAAACCCCTTGCTTGTAAAACTTGGGTAATGTAACGTTTCACCGCACCCCAGTTTCCCTCTAGTTCTTGCAGTGCATCTAATTCTGCACCCCACAAATTTGGGCGAATTTTTCGGGGTGCGTGTCCCATTTCCAAATCAAAACTATCTGCCAAGGAGTGAGCAGGATCTGTACTTAAAACCAAGGTTTGATAACCTAATTCTGCACAACGGAGTCCAGTTGCAGCAGCAACGGAGGTTTTACCCACGCCGCCTTTCCCAGTCATTAAAATTACACGCATGGATGCTTCTTTCCTGCCTAAGGATTTTTACATTTATTTACAATTATCGGCTGTTTAAGGAAAATAAATGCTGCTTTAACACGTTTAGGCGCAAGCAGATCAATAATAAATATGTGGGACAATCCAGCTATATTGCCATATTGACTGCTATTTATATAGTATAGGAATCCGTTTTGATTCGCAGAACTACTCGTAGAGACACCAAATAAGCTGATGCGCTTTTAAATTGCATAACTCAATTCGTTAGAAAGACGCTCTTACACGGGGACACACCAGACACAAAGATGCAATTTGAATGACGATTAGCTTGTCAATATTTACTCTAATTTATCTGTTGGGTTTTCCTGTAACAGTAGATCGAGCTTGGTTTCAATTGCTGAAAGTTTTTTCAGAATTGTAGGCCGATCGCCATCAACAGCAACTAGTAAATTAGCTATCTTATCTTGTATGTTCGTTAATTGTGTCAGTGCATTCTGAAGTTGAATCATTCCTTCTCGGAGTTCTTGGCGTTCCTCTCGCGCTTCGCTGATTTCATCCAACATAGCTTGGACTGTTTTAGCATTACTCTCAATTAGATGTTTGAGTTCTTTATCAGTCATTGCCATTGCACTTTCAAGTTGAGTTTATTATCGATCATAAGTTGTAGGTTGAATGGAGCGATCGCTAAACTCAATATTTACAACAGAATTGGTAAATTCACCAATTAGAATCGGCTCTTCGCGGAGTTATGTACCTTGTATTGTATCCTTGGCTACCTGTGGGTTTGGTGCTTACTACTCTAGCTGTTCAGCTTCTCGTTCTGCTGCTTTTACCCTTTCTTCTGGAGTCGCTACTAACTGCTTATCCGCGTTAGAAAACCGTAATTTTGACTCATACACTCCCAAAAATAACTTTAATTGCTGACTCCACAACCAGCCATCAGCATTTGCTTCTATAGTTTGATACTTAGTTATCAAACAGAATAAAGGCGTCAGTCGTCAGAATTCAGCTTGGGAATTCTGTACGAGTGGCGGATAGCGCAGCGTAAAGCCTGCGGCATGGCTTCGCTTAGAGCGACGTAGGAGCGTCTGAATAATCCGGTTTAAGACCCCCACTAAATCTTCTCTTTCAGAGACGCTGCGCGAACGATTTAGTAGTCTTCTCCCAAGGGGAGACGCTACGCGAACAATTAGTGGCGGGTCTGAATCCCCCACTAATTGATTCTGACGCCTTGGCGGAGCGTCTCCGGCTTTGCTCCTGAATTCTGACTTCTGAATTCTTCTTCAATGCCTCTACTGTAATAGTAATCAGCTATTAATTTCTGGCAATATCAATTTTTTGCAGAGAAAAAATGCTGCTTAATTACGTCTAGTCGCGAACAGTTCCAATAATCAATGTGGGAGATAATTAAATTCTCAGAATTAAGACCTAATTCACTCCAACCAGTAATGGAGATACGTGGCTTCCAAGGAACAGGGGTATTCCAACTTAGTGTCCACTCTGTTTTAATTGTATTTCCCAAACGTTCAATATTGTGTAAATCCATCTTGGGATTTAAAAACCAAGTTTGGATGAAATTAATCATTTCTTGATAGCGTTTAACTCCACGAAATTTATTCAATGGGTCTTGAAAATAAACATCTGGAGCATAAATACTGTAAGTTTGATTGACTGGGAATCTTTGATAGTCTTGTTTGAGAATTTCAATGATATCCATTTTATACTTCATCCCATAAGCGTTGTAACTGACGCCGCCAAGCAGCTAGGGTTTCTTCTCGCGCCTCTGGAGTCTCATCGATTTCACCCATGATTCCTTCTGCATAAAAACGTTCTAGGTTTTGAATGGTAGCTTGCAGGGATTGTCCTTGTAGTTTTGCAACTTTAATAACTTGGCGGATACGGGTTTCAACTAAGCGATTGAAGGCATTATCTATACCTATTTCATGTAGAGAAATTAATCGGGCGATCGCTCTTTCAAAATCCACTTTTACCAAAGTAGTAATGTTATGGTGGAACACTGCCCAAATTTGCCCATCATACAAAGCATACCGTACTTCCTGAGTTTCATCAAAGTTAGCTGACAAAAATTCTGCTAAAAAAGATTGGGCTTCTTGTAATGGTAATACTGGTAGCAAAACTCGCAGCCAAGTATTATCTTTAGACAGTAGCACCAAAAGTTTAAAAGTAGAAGTATTGACTTCCCAAGAATTAGGGGTGCTGGCATCAACATTTGTGCCAAATAATTCTGTTAAAGTAGCCGTAATTTCTTCAGGTGTCATAAGCAAAGTAGGAAACACTATCAGGATTTACGCAGCGAGATGATTTGTTGAAGTCGGGAATAAGCCAAACAGGGGATTTTTTCATGCCCTATGCCCAGCCCAAGCCCTCAATTTTTCATTTACCATACGTAATACTAACTGTAATTGAGGGATGGCTTCTTAGCTCAACTCAAATTTTATCATCCGTGGTATTAAGGAACTCCAAAAAATTATTCTGGTTCAAGCGTTGACTGTTGACTGTTAACGGTTAACCGTCAACAGTCAACAATCTTCTATGGAATATTTTTTACTTGGAAGTCCCTACAGTGTTTACCTTCGTTTCTGGCTTGTCGATCAACTTGAGCTTGCTTTAATTAAGAGAATCAATTAATTTTAAAACTCGTTCTTTAACTTCATCACGAACGCGACGAAAAACTTCAATTGCTTGTCCTTCTGGGTCGTCAAGTTGCCAATCTTCAAATACATCTCTTAACACCCATTGTTGAGGTAAATTAACCCCACAACCACATAATGAAATCACAGCATCATAATCTTCAGCTTGAAAATCACTTAAAGGCTTCGAGGTTTGATTGCTAATATCAATGCCAATTTCTGACATAATATCAATAGTTTTTGGGTCTACATGACTTGCTTCTAAACCAGAACTAACAACAGCAATTTTCCCTGCACCTAAAGTCCGAGCAAAACCTTCCGCCATTTGCGATCGCCGAGAATTTTTCTTACAAACAAACATCACCTTTTTCATCACTAATTACCCACAGCAAGACTTACTTACACCCTGTGCCACAGCCACATTTTTTTCCGGTGCTGTATCTGCTACCTTCACCACAAACACCTCCCAACGGTTACCATCTGGATCTGTTACCCAAACTTTATCTTGCAAAGCGTAGCAACAATCAGTATTATCTTCAGTAAATAATGCCAATCCCGCGTCTGTAAATCGCTGTATCGCTGCTTGTACTTCTTGCGTACTTTCAACTTGTATCCCCAAATGAGATAATGCACCGCCAGACTGCACTTTATCAGTTAAATTCAAAGTTAAATTTAACGCTGGATTCGCAATATCAAATTTAGCGTAGTCAACCTTATATTTAACAGGTTCCACACCAAACATTGCCCGATAAAAAGCCACAGACTTTTCAATATTAGTCACATTCAAAGCTACATGAGTTTTTAAAGTTGCCATCAATTTTGCTCCTTTATTCTTGGAAATCGCGAAATCCATAAGAAAGCTGTCGATATACTATCACTGCTAATTGCGCTCCTAAAATAGGCGCAACCCAATAAACCCAATGATGCTGCCAAATTCCTCCCACTAAAGCCGGGCCAAAGGAACGCGCCGGATTCATACTTGCACCGGTAATCGGCCCCATAAATGCTGCTTCCATTCCCACCGTCAACCCAATGGCTAACCCTGCAAAACCAATATGGGCGCGTCGGTCTAATCCCGAACCCAAAATGACAAACATCAATATAAAAGTCAGAACAAATTCTAAGACCAACGATTGCAACCAATTGCCATTTAGCGGTATCGTCGCCCCCAAATTGGCAACTCGCCCCAAACTAATTAATAGTAAAGTTGAAGCGGCGATCGCCCCCATCAACTGTCCTAAAATATACGGCAAAACTCGCTTTTTCGAGAAAAATCCACTACTCCAAAACGCTAACGTTACCGCCGGATTAAAGTGTGCATCGCTAATGTGCCCCAAAGAATAAATCAACGCTGCAACAACAGCACCAAAGACAAAACTGATACCAATATGTGTAATAGCACCTTCACTGAGGTAGTTCGCCATCACTGCACCAGTACCCGCAAACACTAAAATAAAAGTGCCAATTCCCTCTGCTAAAGCCTCTCGCCAGCAAGACACCAGCGATTTACTTAGCCAAATCTGCAAACTTGACTCCATGCCCCTTGCAGGCATATCAACGTCCTACATTTCAAAAAAAGTTGATGCATTAGATACTATTTCAAAAAAAGTTGATATGTCAAGTATTTAGCTTTGCATAAGTTTTGTAGGGAATTTTTCGATAAAAACTCTGCGTACCTTGGCGCTGACTTGGCGTTACTCTGCGTTTCAAAACGCTACACTAATCACAGCAGGGACGTACAGATGAAATTACGCTATTAAGCCTAAAACCTGCCAAATATTCTTCTAAAAGACTAAATTGGGGCAGATTTAAACTGTAATAAATCCAGCGTCCTTCCTGACGGGAGTTAACTAAGCCAGCTTCCTTGAGGGTTTTCAGATGAAAGCTTAATTTCGACTGACTTACCCCCAAGGCTTCGCACAAATCGCACACACATAATTCTCGCTGTCGTAACAATTCCAACACACTAATCCTCAGTGGTTCGGAAAGGGCGTGAAAGCCCGCAGCAATTAAATGAGGAAAAGTGGCAGCGGGAGTTTGCATGAATTAGGTTTTGATAATCAAGGAAGAATTCTTTTCACGTGAGAATAGGCAAGTATTTTTTCATCTAATCAACTAACGACAACGGCGATCGCTTTTCAAGCAGAAACTACAGCTTCCGGTTGATAGCGGATGCCAGCTTGCTTCAAGCGATGTAAAGCTTCACCCAAGCGATCGCAATCTGCAATCAAACTAATTCTCACATATCCTTCACCGGCAACCCCAAAGGCATTACCTGGAGTCACCACAACGCCTGTTTGCTGCAACACATTCAACGCAAAATCTGTGGAACCCATCCCTACAGGACATTTCACCCACAGATACATCGTCGCCTTGGTTTTAGGAATATCCCAACCCAATTGCCCTAATCCTTCAATCAGGAAATCGCGGCGGGTGCGGTAGCGTTGTTGTACTTCATGCAAATACACATCTGGCAGTTGCAAAGCGGTTTCGGCTGCTGTTTGTAAGGCGGCAAAAATGCCGTAATCCAAGTTAGTTTTCAGCGTCCGCAAACCTTGAATCACATGACGGTTACCCACCACAAACCCAACGCGCCAACCAGCCATATTGTAGGTTTTAGATAAAGTGTGAAATTCCACACCAATTTCCTTCGCGCCGGGAATTTCTAATAAGCTAGTAGGTTGATAACCATCAAACGCTAACTCGGCATAACATAAATCGTGTACCAGCAAAATTTCATATTTGCGGGCAAAAGCGACGATTTCTTCAAAGAATTCGCGGGGTGCGGTGGCGGCGGTGGGATTGCTGGGATAGTTGAAATAGAGGATTTTGGCTTTTCGGGCAACTTCATCGGGAATGGCGTCTAAATCGATTAACCAGTCATTCTCTGGTTTTAGAATCAAGCTATGAACTTGACCACCAGCAATGACGGGGCCGCGAAAATGGGCGGGATAGGCAGGAGAAGGAACCAGAACTACATCGCCTGGGTTGATGTAAGCGATCGCTAAATGTGCTAATCCTTCTTTAGAACCGAGTAGCGGTAAAGCTTCGCTATCAGGGTCAAGAATGACATCATAACGCCGACGATACCAATCAGTAATCGCTCGGCGGAAACTCGCAGTGCCTTCAAAGGGAGGATAACCGTGATTGGCGGGATTTTGTAAAGCGGCCATTGCAGCTTCTACCACTGGTTGTGGTGTTGCACCATCGGGGTTTCCCATGCCCAAATCAATTAAATCTAAGCCTTGTTCCCGTGCTTTAGCTTTTAGTTCATCTAAACGGGCAAATACATAAGGCGGTAATTTTTGTATGCGTTCTGCTGGCACTATCCAATTTAAACTCATGCTTCAACCTCGTCACTCATTCCCTTGGGCGAAACTCGATTCATCGTATCTCTACTATCTATAGGTGCAGTGGTAGAAACCATTGCCGCCATCAACTGTTCCAGTGCGACTTTAAAAGGTAGTCGATGGATGTCAGAATTAGGAGCTAGGGCAATTTCGGCGGCTGTTTGCAACTCACCTAGTGTAATATTGCCCAATCCCAAATCACTTAATTTCTGGGGTAGTCCAATTTCTGCGTAGAACTTTAACAACTGTTGCCGCGCCGATGCTGCTAGTTGATTGTTTTGTAGCATTTCTTCTAAACGCAGTTGCACCAGAATTCCCAAAGCAACTTTTTCGCCGTGAATACTGCCGTGTCCCGAAATGTGCGTTAAACCATTATGCACTGCATGGGCGGCAACAGTACGACACTGCGCTCCTCCTAATCCGCCAACTACGCCAGCAAGTAGCACACTGGCGTCTACAACTTCTCGCCAAACTTCACTACCTGGTTCTTTAAGGGCGGCGGCTGACTTTTGCAAGAGGATATCTCGCAAAACTCGTGCTTGTTGGAGGGCGGCGATAATTAAAGTGTCTTGTAAATGCCCGCTACTAACTGAGGCTTCGTACCACTTAGCGATCGCATCACCAATGCCAGCGATTAAAGTACGTTGCGGTGCTGTTTTAATCAAATCATAATCGAGTATCAATAAATCCGGACAACGAGACAGCGCCACATCATAAAGAAATGCCCCGTCTTCTGAATAAACATTAGACAAGGCACTCCAAGCTGCACAGGTAGCCGCAGAAGTGGGAATCGTCACCACTGGTAGCTGTAATTGTTGCGCGACTAATTTCGCTGTATCCAAAGCTTTGCCGCCACCAACACCGATAATCACATCAGCTTTATGTTCTTTGGCTGCCTTGCGTAAACTTTTCAAGCTAGCTTCACAACAATCTGGACTATATGAAGCTTGGGCAGTCTGTAAATGTTGGTTTTCTAAAATTGGTTGCAGATTTTCTTGGCCGATCGCAAGAGTGCCTTCTCCTGCCACAATCAAAGGACGATTTCCCAAACCAATGATTTCTGCTGCGGCGGCTGGCAACACACCAGAACCACGGATTACTTTTGCTGGGGCAATTGTCAGGGTAAATAATGAACTAGAAGTTTGAGTAGACAAAGAAGGTTGAGTAGAAAATTGATTAGACATATAAACTAGTGTGCCAAAACTTTGATATTTCTTAACCAAATTGACTTTTCCTCAGGGATACTTGTTGCCAGCTTTAAAGATGACGACAAATTTTACACCCCTTCAACTGGATTTTAGCCGAGCCATGAAATAGCAAAGCCTGTTGCCCACCGTTTAAGTAATTTGACGACATTGCTTGAATCTATGCTGCTCATCGATCTAAAATTCCGAACTATCAAAGTTTTGAACAACCGTATAATTAAATAACATTAGCACTCTTAGATTCCCAAAAAAAGCGTAGTTTACCGCCGCAGGCATCGCTAAGTGGGGTTTTCTTCGTAGTCCTACCATTCAAGCAATTGCAGCTACAGAATATATCAACTAGGGGCGTAGATTTGTACGTCCTACAGCCAATTCATTTGCTGCAAATATTTTTGCAAATGGCAAAATCGGTAACTAGAAAAACAACTGACAGATCGCAATTGCCAGTACCCATTACCCGCACGCTAATTAATTTTTGCTTACAGTCTAACCGCTAAAGTGTGAATATCTTAATGTGAACTACCTACATCAACCGCTACGCAGTATGCTGTAGGCTTCCCAATTCAACGGCAACTACCTCCAGGACTCTATAATCCTATCGGTCTTAGATTGCCTCCAAGGGCAGGAGTCCTGATTCCCAAGACCCATAACTTTCCTTGCAACCTGTACCTATTAGCTTGGTTTTCGCTTACGGCAGTGAGGGTCAAGATGGTTCAAGTTTACCACAACAGTTTGCTCGTTTCGTCGCTGTTACCCTCCCTCGTGCTTCCCTTCGGAACGCTATGCGAACGCACATTAGTTGAGGAACGCTTGTATATTTACAGTATCAGTAAATACAAAATAAATCATGTCATCCTGGTCACAAGCATTGGAAATGGGGCATAGGGCAAAACCCTTCGGGTAAAGATAGGGGAAAAGGTTAAAGGTTAAAGGAGGGGTCTTTGCTTCTTCCTATGACTTTGCCCCTTGCCCTTTGCCCCTTTCCCTTTTTCCCATCTCCTCATCTCCCCTTAAGCCTTCGATTTCGGCAATTGGGCGAATTTGTCTTGATAGATTTCCACTGTCATTGAGGAGTTGTCACGAGAAATTAGCGATCGCTTGACTTGACCCAAGTAAACTGGGACAGAAATCCCTGGTTCTGGGTGCAGAATGGTACGGGCGCGGACTGTTAGCTTGTCGTCTTGGAGTGTACCCGAACGACCATAGGAATAAAGATTGCTGGCTGCTTGACGTAAGGTTGCATCTAATTCTGTGGGAGAAATTTGGGGTGACACCGCGATCGTCGCTTGTGTTGAGCCATTGTCATAAACTAGACTGTAGCGCACTGCTCCGGGAATCACAGTACGACTCAAGGGGACTATGGACAGTGCAAATAAACCAGCTGTTAGCACCACCATAAAGCCAGTTGTACCCACCAACCGAAAGCGGATGCCCCATTTGAGAACAAAACCCAACACTGCTAAAGCAGCGAATACCAAGGTGGCGATACCAGACCATTGGGTGTATTGAAAAAAGTCAGCTGTTGTGAGCATAAGGTTAGTTACTGAGGCGTCTTTCTTTTCGTTACCGACAACACCATTTTACTGATACATCGGCCAAACAGGGCATGGGGCATTGGGCACTTGTACTGAGCGTAGTCGAAGTATGGGGCATTGGGCAGAAGAGGCTCCAGGGACTCCAGGGGAAAAACTCATCTCCCCTGCTCCGTCATCTTCCCCACTCCCCTGCTTCCCAAAAATCTTACCGCCACTCGCCTTGCACCACAAACGCCGCCCAATAATAAGGTGCATTCCATTGCTGAGTTTGCCACATTTCCAACTGTGCGGCACGCAGCGCGGCTACTGGTGTCAAGCCTTTTTGTAACATCTGTTGATAGAATTTGGTCATCAAGTTGGCGGTTGCTGTATCGTTGACACTCCACAAACTGACAGCAACTCTTTTTGCTCCAGCATACATAAAACCTCTTGTCAAGCCCACTAAACCTTCTCCTTTCACGTCCTTTCCAAGTCCGGTTTCGCAAGCGCTAAGAGTTACGAGTTCAACGGGTAAATTGAGGTTGAAAATATCGTGGAGGCGGAGAAAGCCATCGGTATCTTCACCTTTTTGGTTGACTAAAGATAAAACGATTCCTGACAATTCTGGGTTAATAGTGTTAATCAGTCCGTGGGTGGCAAAGTGTACCATCCGGTATTGTGCAAGATTGGGATTGGTAGCGGTGGTGCGGGAAGCCTCAAAATCTAGGGATGATAGGCGTTGAGAAGTATTGCTTACTAGTTTGGTAATTGCATCAGCTTCTTGGCGGCTGTACTTCAGGCGGTCAAGAACGACGCCTATATCCCGCGCCGAACGTACTACTTCGCTGGTTGTTGCGGCTGCGGCAGTATGATTATTTGTAACCTGCAAGCGTGTATCATCGCGGTTAAAAACTGGATCTGCCAGAATTGCAACGGTTTTAGGTGCTGGCGGTCGGTTTTTGAATTCGCGTCTTTGGATAGCGATGGTTGAAGCCGAGGGAAGCAAAACGATTTCGTTTTGTACCAACAGAGGAGTAAAGTTTTCTTTTGCGTTCTTTGGTAAGGAAGAAACAGAGGTTTCAGGGGTAGGTAAGGCGGCGAAGGGAATTGATTGCAATGCACCATCACCAACAATTAACAAACGTTTTCCTTTAAGTTTGCTGGCGACAGGACTGAGTAACATTTGACTTAATCGCTGACCAATTTTAGGATTGACTTCTTGGCTTGATGTGACTTGCTTGTAATATGCTTGGGCAGTTTCTTCGATAGTTTGGCGATCGCCCAATTTATAACTGCTAATATCTGTCTTAGTAACTGCCCAAAGATAACTGTACTTTTTGCCTAGCGAATACTCTAAAAGTATTGTATTTTCGTCAAGTACTTCATTTTGAAGTTCTTTGAGTGTCAGGGGTTGCGGTTGAGTTAATGCAGCATAACGGGGGCTTTTGAGACGAATTTGTGTTTTGACTTCTTCGAGTTGATTGAGGAGTGTTGCTATTTGTTGTTTGATTTGGGCTAATTCTTTTTTAGTGTATTGTCCTTGGAGTAGTTGATACTTGCGAAATTCGGTAGCGTTAAGTTCTTTTTCCAGGCTTTGCTGACGTTGAGATAATTTTGCATCTACTCCTTGACGAATGTTTGCACCGGCTTCGGTAAGCAGTTCGATGAGACTGCGGGCGCGGGCGCGTTCGCTGGCGTGGAGGGCTTGGGCGTTATATCCTTTGTTGGGTTGCTTTTCGTGCAACTCCATTAATAAGTCAATGTAGAATTCATAATAATTTTGCTTTGAGCCAAAATAACTTGCTCGCAATTCCTCATTTATCACTTTAGAACGTAATTCTTCAATAATGGCGATCGCACTTTTGATACTATCTACAGATGCTTCCAGATTTCCTTTTTTTCGTTCCACTGAAGCAATGTTGAAAAGTGCAACGGCTTCTCCTTCCTTATCACCTATTTCACGGTTTTGCGATAGAGATTGGTGAAATAATTCCAGAGAGGTTTCTTTCTCTCCTACAGAAGAATAAAGAGTACCAATATTACCAAGTACAGAAGATTCTCCTTCCTTACTCCCTAGTTGACGCATCAAATCTAAAGCTTGATTGTACAACTCAAGCGCTCGTTGTGTGTTCCGCAAAACCCAGTGAGCTTTACCCATATTATTAAGAGTAACTGCTTCACCATACTTATCTCCCGTCGCACGTCGCAAAGATAAAGCTTCTTCGTATAGGCCAATTGCTGTTAACTCATCATTTAAATTATCGTAGACGAGCGCCATATTACTAAGAGTATTTCCTTCTGCTTCGGCATCGCCTATACTACGTGATAGGGATAAAGCTTCTTTGTAAATTTCTAGGGCTTTTTGTTGTTGTCCCAATTCATCATAAATAATGCCGATCAAATTGAGGGTATTGACTACTTTTGCTGTCTGACCTATTTCACGCCTCAAAGATAAAGCTTGGTTGTAATATTCCAGAGCTTTTTGTTTTTCTTCTAATTTCTTGTAAATTCCACCAATATTTCTCAGAGCAGTTGCTTCCCATGCCTTATCTTTTAAAGTACGATACATAGATAAAGATTGGTTATAAAACTCTAAAGCTTTTTGGTTTTGTCTAAACTTATCATAGGTTCTACCAATAATTAAAAGTATATAGGCTTCACCATTACTATCGCTAATAGTACGATATAGCGATAGAGATTCCTGAAGATATTCCAGACTTTTTGCCATATCTTCAGAATGATAATAGACCGAAGCAATGTGACTGAGAGTAATAGCTTGTTCAAATTTGTTACCAAGATTGCGGTTAATAGACAGTGCTTGATTATAATATTCAAGAGCCTTTTGTTTTTGCCCTAAATCTAAGTAACTCGTGCCAATATCATCCAGGATAATGGCTTCCGATTTTTTATCATTTAAAGCCCTAATTAAAGATAGAGATTGATTGTAAAAATTAATAGCTTGTTGTTGATTGCCCAAATCAAAGTATGCTTTACCAATATTATGAATGGTATTAGCTTCTAATTCTTTATCGTCAATATCGCGCGAGAGTTGTAATGCCTCTTGTAATTTGAAGATTGCTTCTCGTAATGATGCTGGTGTGCCTTGATTATATAGTTCTATTCCTTCCTCATATAATTTGTCAGCAGTGGCACTTGTCTGTGGCGATCGCGTAGTTGAAGATTGAGCAAAACTCGCCTCTATTTGTCCAACTATGGTAACTACTGTTTGCGAAACTAAGACAATACTTGCAAATAAGATAAAGGATTTTTTTTGATACATTTTCTCAAATTCTACTAAAAAATACTGGGGATTGGTTAATACTTAAAGCTATAGATCCCCGACTTCTTTAAGAAGTCGGGGATCTTGTTCTTCATTGTTAAAACTCCATACTTTTACTGTTGGAGTCTTTTCCAATTTTGAATTCTGACTCCTGTTAGCGGTAGCGGGGCGTTTAGCCCATTCTGAATTCTGACTCCTTGCTTATGCCATCGCCTGCAATAACATCCCTGGTTTTACAAGACCTTTAACTGTAGCAATTCCTACTAATCCAGTACGCGATATTAATTGCACCTCGGCAGAGTTAGCTTTATTGACACCCATTGCCCTAAATTGGGAACCTTCTTCTATATTTCCAACATCAACGCCACCAAGCCAAAGTTTTGCTCGATTACCAGTAATTTCGGTAATCACAGCATCGGCTGTGGTATTTGCTGCATCAACGAAAAATATAGGTTGTTTTTCATTCCTGCTTTGAGGCTTGACTTCAAGGATGGGTGTTTGTTCGTAATCTTCTTGATGTAAATATTCAAGTACTTGGGCGATCGCTTTTTCTGGGGTGCTGCTATTTTGCCAGAGATAGCGTGTTAGTGGATAACTAAACGCTCCTGCATAGAAACCATTAAATCTTGCATCGGCGGCGGTTTGTTCGGGGTTTGTGGCTGCGAGTATTACACCTTTGGCAACTCCAGCACGATAGCGGCGGATAAATTCTGAAGGCGAAAGGTTGAGTTTTGATAGCCATTTTCTTTGATAGTCTTTTTCGTTTGCTGAAATTAGGGCTGACTTACCACCAGGACGCGATCGCACTTTGTAATTCCGCATCGCACCACCTGAAAAACAACTATCCAAAACCGCTGTAAAATTTTCACTTTGACAAGCTGACATCAACAAAAATAACGTGTGCCCCATGATGTCTTCCACTGTACCGCTTTTTTCGGGATAGCCAGCAGGCAAACCCGAATCTACAGGGACGAAAGTACCGTTTAATCCTAGTTCTTCAGTTATGGGATTTGGATCGTAAACTTGCGAACCATGCCCGGAATAATGAAACACTACCACATCATCGGACTTGGCTTGTTTAATTAAATGTTCTTCAAATCCTTGAAGAATACCAGTACGAGTTGCTTTTTTATCTGTCAAAGTCAAAATATCTGTTGGCTGGAACCCAAACCGATATATGAGCAAATGGCGCATCGTTTCAACATCGTTAACACAGCCTCGTAGCGCACCTTCTCCAGGATATTTGTTAATCCCAACCAGGAATGCAAGTTTGCGTGGTGTAGTTTTTGCGAGAACTTTACCAAAGCGATCGGCTTGCGTAAAGAATTGACTTAATCCAAATCCCGCAACACTCGAAGCAGTAAATTGCAAAAATTGACGGCGATTGAACGTCATATTTATTACTTACATCCCAGAGATTTTTTCCAAATTATGGCATCTCGTGTATGTAAACAACCATATAGAAGTGTAATTTTTTACAAAATATTTAAGAAAGAAATGATCAAAAATAATGACAAAAATCAGAAAATAATTTAATGTGAAAATTCCAATTTCTTGCTGAAAAATAAACATACAAAAGGGCATCTACAAGAGATGCCCGTCATGCAGGAAAACCCCAAAGGGTTGTCCCTACACCTTCCCAACAATCAGCAACAGTGACTAATTAGGTTTTAGTCACACTCACAGTCACAGACGTGAATATAGTTATGTTATTAACTTCAACCTTTATATGTCCCCAGTGCATACACTGAAAAACAATAAAGAAACTTTTATTTAAAAATATTCAATCTGTAGGTTGGTGGGAAAATCATACAACTACTGCACTATAAATATCTACAACTGACACACTCTCAGAGCTTTTCTATTACCCAGTCCCTAATCTCCAATCGCCAGTCGCCATTTCAATTAGATGCAAGCTTTTCTTGTTGCTTATAGTGATTTACTACTCCACAAGTAGCAGCCAAAATTAACCATGAAAGAGTATTCAAACGAAAATCAAAGAGGGTTACGTCTACAGTATTTAATAAAATCCACCCCACAACGGTGAGAAGATAACTGAAAATTAGCAATCTATCTCCTGTATCTATGTGTTTGGAATTTCGCAGTAATTGGACTCCTGTAATCAAAATCCAACCAAGTAAACTGCAAAATACAAAAGTAGCAATAAAACCAGTTTCAGCAGATAACATTAAAAACAAGTTATGGGGATGACCCAACTTAATTTGCATCTGTGCTTTGTAAAGCGCAGTAAAACTACGTAAGCCCCACCCCGTCCAAGGATGTTGCCAAGCTAAAGACCAGGCGAACTCCCACTGAGTTTTTCGCATCAAAGCCACTGGTCTATCTGGATACAAATCGTCGTTTAACCTTGCCCAAAAGAAAGCAGGAACGTACTGGCGAAAAAACTGAGCGATTGCTGAGGGAGCAAAAGCCGCTAAAAGTACGCTGGTGACGATACCGACAACCCCACCGACAAGAATCCGCCAACCCTGATACAGTGCGTAAGCTAAACAGGTAAAAATAGCGATCGCCCATCCATTACGCGAATTGGTAAAAATCAAGGTGATGAAATTCATAATCACCACGATGGTTAGGAAGATAAAGGGGAGTGGGGAGTGGTGAGATGTAGCTTTATCTTCTCTTTGGGAGACGCTAGCGCGAACTCGCAGGGTGGGAGACAAGGGAGAGGGGGTAGACAAGGAGAGAAGTCTGATCGGAGGTTTCCGACCATCGGAACTTCGGAGAGAAAAATGGCTACCTTGTCTCCCTTGCCTCCCCATGCCCAATTTCCATTGTTCCAGCCACAACCCTAGACTGACGATGAACACTATTACTAAGTAAGCTGCAAAGGTGTTGGCGTGCAAGAATAATGAAGCTATTCGCCCTGGTGGATTTCCTCCTGGTGCGATCGTCCATTCCAAGACAATCCACAAAATTTTTAACTTAAAATTCCAGCCTAAAAATAATTGTCCCAAGCCGAGAATCGTCACTGGCATTGAACCTATCACCAAAGCCCAAGCCATTTGCCGCAATTGGAAAGTTGTTTGAATCAGGGTGCTGAAAGCGGCGAAAACGAGAAAAAATGGTAAAAAATTAAATAAGCCGAGGAAGGCTTCTATTTTGTTTTGGGCAAAGCCACAACTAACTATTAGCAACAGACTTAAAAGGGCAAATCCCCAATTGAGGGGGCGGCGGCTAATTTGGCGGTATTCTTTCATCCAAGTGATGAATGATACCAAAACTACAGTCACAGCCCCCACAAAAGGACTCAACGGGTAAATTAACAGTGCTAATAAAGAGTAGTTCCAACGGCAGTTGAAATGGTAAAAAGCTTTATTCAAGCTGGCTCCCAACATTCAGCGCGAGTGAGACGAATTTGAGCTAAGGCGAAAATAGTGGGGATGATGCGACCATAGTTAGTAGCGATCGCTCTCCATCCCAAGTCCGCAAAAAACCAAGCCCACATCACTGGCCCAATCACAGTAAACATGGTGCGAACTGCTCCATAACGAGCTGCACTCACCGTCATACCACGTCTGGCCATTTGCATAGTTACATAGCTTTGAAACTGAGTTGTTGCAGCTTCCGTGCCTTTAATGGCCGCCTGTTTAGCTACTTCGTAGGTGGCAAGGTGTATGGCAAATTGACGGGCAATTTGCTTGAGTACAACTGGTTGGAGGATGGAAGTAACAACCAACGCACTACCGCCTTTAAAAAGTAGCCCCAAGGGATCGCGTTGCAATAAAAGTGGTAAAGGTTGTTTTAAATCTGATTTGATAAGCTGACGCTGTATCCGTAGAGTCAATTTTTGTTTTTCTTGTTCTGGCAATTTTTTCCACACCTGTCCTAGCAGATGTAAAAATACTTCTGCTTCTAAATCAACGGTTGTCAACTGATTAGAATAAGTAATTTTTAGATACTTGCATACTTGAACGAGTGCTTGTCGGTAAGTTACTTGGTCTGTGCGTCCCCGCAATACTGTAATCCCATCTGCCGCCAAAAAGCGGAAGCGACCTTCTAGTGCATCTAGCCAAGCTTTACGGTCTTGGCTTTGCACTTCGATGGGTTCGGGTGTATGAACGTAGTCTAGGGGATTGAACTTACGACTAAATAAAATTGCCGTTAAGTCTTGTAGTTCTTCCTCAGTCGCTAACTCTAGCGCCGCCCTCATCTCATCCAATTTTGCTTCCTCCTTTCCGTGCAGCTTTTCTGTACCTTATTCTACTATTAGCTTTCAGCAGTCATTAGTAGTAATTTTCTCGTTTGTCATTTGATGATAACTAACGATTGAGAGATAAGTCTCTTGCCTGATTACCTTTCTGGTGCAAAGACACTAGTTATAGCTTGCTTCTATGAAGGATTACTAACCATGACAACTTCAAAAGATTCATCCCTGAATGAGGACTTACGCAAAAATAACGTAATTTCCTCAATAGAGGGGGTGGGTTGACACTCCCCCTGACATTGGGATTGCTTCCCTACACTACGTTCCAGTCGCAATGACAAAATAGTACTTGCGTAATTCCTCACAAGATAATTTCATCATTACGAGCGATCGCGTAGTAATCCCAAATAATTTGTGAAATATTACGTGTTAGGGTTATTGACAGTCAACAGTCAACAGTCAACACCGATATTGTTCACAACTGAAATAGCATTGCTATATATGAGTCCTAGACTTTATACTACTCACCTTTCCATCTCAGTAGTAGTTTAAATACTTAGAGGACTCACACCAAATAATTGAAACAACGTAGACACAAAGTTCTCACCATTAATGTCAATTCAAGCTCAAACGCTTATTACCTCCCCGAAGTTCGGGGAGGGGCGGTTTTGCGCCAGCAAAGCCGGGGTCGGGTAACGCCAAGCATGATGGTAAGTTAGTAAATTCAAAATCGCGTTTTTACAAGGGTTTTACCTTAAGTTGACACCAATGAGTTCTCACTCCCAACTCCCAGCACAACTGACTATCTTTGACTTCAACTTAGTATTAGTCACGCTTTCAGATAATGTGAACTTTTTAAACGTTTTTACTCAATTATTTCATCTGTCGCTAGACTGATTTGACAGTCTAGCAGTTGAGTATTTTCCAGCTTAATACAACTAATGTGCAACAAATAAATTCTGTCTATGAAACAGTAAATTGTCTAGCAAACCTAAAAGTAATCTTAATTACCAAAAATGTTAAATTTAACTAAAAATTTATAACCAAGACAAGTTGCCTTCTCCTCATAATCTTGATCCCTCAAAATTTATGCTGCGTTTTATGTAGATTTCTGCCAAAAAGACATAATTTTGAAATAATAAGTATTATAAATATAAAATATCGTAGCTTCTCAATCTAGCCCGTGCTGTTTTGATACAAAATACTTGAAAAGTAAGTATAAGCTTTAACTCAAATCAGCACAGTAAAATGTTTGATATTTTACCTTCATAAAAGGCTAACTTCAGAGTCTATTGCATCTATCAGTTGAATCATTTATAACTGATCGTCATGGCAACTTTACATCTAAAAAAGTTGTTTACTTAATTAATCTTTCACTGAATTAAAAAAGGAGTTTAAAAAAATTATGAAAACTGTAGTTAATTTGACTCAGCAATCAGTAATAGGAGAGATTGAAAGCGTTTTGGATACATATCCATATCATCCATATCAGCAAGCCTTTGCAATTCCTGACTTGCGCCAAGAGTTAATTGCTTTCGTCCTCAACCGCATTCCCTCTTTTTACAGTGTCATATCTGACGGAAATATTCCCCTAGCTGAGGCTGAACAAGAAAGCTTGCTAAACTATCAGTTGCCTCGTAAACGCTTAGAACAGCAACTACATTTACAAAATTTAATTCACCAAGGTATTTGCTCAATCGTTCAAGAAAAGTCAGATTGGATTAGCCATCACCTTTGTGAAATAGTTCAACTTGGTTGTGAACCTTCTCATTGGTTTGGCTAATAGGCCTGACGTATAGCTAGCGGGTGTGGGGACTGATGACTGATGACTGATGACTGTTGACTGTTGACTGATGAGTGGAGAGTTATTATTCTCCCCTACCCCCAGCACAGACCTACCCCATCTCCCTTGTCTCCCTTGTCTCCCTTGTCTCCCTTGTCTCCCACCCTGCGGAAAGCTTAAGCTACATCTCCCCAATCCCCAATCATTACTAAATTATTTAGATCAAAGCTTAAGTATATTGTTCTTGACGTGTAAACTTTGACAAATAGTATGTTTAAAGGACATTGCCAGAACATGAAAAAAATAACTGCTGTGATGCTAGTAAGTATAACTATGACTGTGGGGATGGAAGCGTTGAGACCTAAAGTCGCTAATGCCCAATTATTTTATCCACCAGCGAGCGATCGCCATTCATTAATGGTAATGGGTCAAGGACTAGTAAGAGTACCAGCGGATACAGCGGATATTGAATTGGTATTCAGTAATAAAGATAGTAATGAAGAATTACAAACGCAACCATCAACACTATCCCAAGTCCCTGGGAGAACTTTATTAGTTCTCTCATCAAATGGCAAAACATCAATAGGACAAAATCCACTTACACCTGCTTTAGAAAACAAACAATCCTTAACTAAAGCAACTCTCCAGCCAATAGTTAATAGCTTAATTGCCAATGGAATCAGTGCTGATAAAATTCAAGTAAAAGTTAACAATAGTTCCAGTGAAAATAATGCCAAAATATTAGTGAGAGTGGAAAAACCAACCCGCGATCGCATTCAGGAAATTGTTGGTACAGCGAATCAAGCAAGCAGCAAAATTGAAAACTTAAGTATCAATAACGTCGGCGTCGAATATGCAGTTAATGATTGCCAAGCTTTGCAAAATTCTGTTTATCAATCAGCAATCAAAGATGCTCAAAGTCGCGCTCAGGCTTTAGCAAGTGCTATGGGTGTTAAACTTGGTGCTGCTTCTGTAGCCGAGCCATTTTACACCTTATTCTATCCTTCGTGTAATTCCAAATCTGGAGTTACTTTACCGTCTTTTGCTAGTTTTTTATTGACACCAACTTACGATCCTGATGCTCCAGCAGAAGTAGAGATGAAAAAGGATATTTATGTAACATTTACAGTTAAATAAGTATTTTTATGAACTACGATCGCATTGAAGTTAGCCTTAAAGGTGAAAGTGCGATCGCAGTATATTCCAACAAGAAAATATAGGGCTTTTATATTATTCTATTTTTTTATTTATAAATTCATCTAAAAAGAAAATATCCACTTTAGCTGAGACTCAATGAGTAATTTTAAACTTTAACAATGAAAAAACTCCAGAAATGTTTGATGACAAATCTGGAGTCAGGAAAGATACGCATTTACCTATATCAATTTTTTCCATGAATGAATCCTACGTCATCCGGGTATACACTCAAATATTGTAACTTATGTTTGCTAATACTTCAGAATATTCTTACTTCCTACTCAAATTACTATAGGACTCTGATTTAATTTGTGAATAAAATTCCCTACGCTTTAATCTTCTATAAACCTGTTGCCTACCCACATAGACATAATCACATAGGACTGCTATATCTTTGATTACAACTTAGTATGACTTGCTGTTGTAGTTTTAGTTTACTACCTTCAACGCAAAACAGCCCCAGTTCTGCTGGGGCTATATTGCGAGAGTTGTTTGCTACTGGAAGGAGTACACCAAAAATGATGCTCCGTGTTAGATATAAATAATTCAGTATGCATCCTCTTTCAAGCTTGTTTTGGTATATCCGGATGATTTATAAAATTTTCGTAGCTGTCTCAAAAAGAAACTCCAGATACGCCTATGGCGCTCTGGAGCAGTAACAGGTTTCTAACATAAATAAATTTTTACCTATGCGATCGCTATATGTCGTTAGGGTATATACTCAAATGTATTTTATGTCTCATCAACCCCAAATCGAGCAACAAATTACCTTCTTTTATACCCACAATCTCAATGCATCTACAGAATTCTACGAACAAAAGCTAGGGTTGGAGTTGTGGCTTGACCAAGGTACCTGTCGAATTTACAGTGTTACTGGCTCTGGATACTTGGGATTTTGCCAAGCAAGCGAAACATCAATTCTTTCACCGGAAAACCAATCATCTGTTATTTTTACCTTGGTGACACAGCAGGTGGATGAATGGTTTAAATATCTCCAAGAACGTGGCGTCAAGTTTGAAAAGCCACCCACAATGAATAAAAGGTATAATATTTATCACTGTTTTTTACGCGATCCCAGTGGTTATTTGATTGAAATTCAAAGTTTTGAGACTAATGACGAAAAAAGACATAACACTTAGTTATGTCTAGACACTGAATTTACAGGGCAGGATTTGTACAGGTTAGAACTTGCTGATTTACTGGGGTACATGATACAGATTAATACCCTATGGTCATCATCGATGGGCATGTACCTTTTCTTCTACAGAGTTATCAAGGCAGTTTGGGACATTTATGCAGCCAGCCAGTATTTTTTACATTTCTTAACAATTAGCTGCGTAGACATAGCCGTTCTTAGGTATCACTTTTGAATTGTTCATTGCTATATACTCGTTGCTCTAAAAATATTTCACATCAACTTCGGAAAATCACTTACGATTAAAAATTCTTTGCGTTATTCTTATGGTGAGTATTTAGGCGAACTTGATATCACGGGTTTTTCGGGCTACTTTTTACGCTACATACCTTGGCAATAATGCTGATTCTAGAGTTATTATTTTTAAGTAATTATTAAGATGTTCTCTTAGGGTGACTACATGAGTGCCGTAAGCCTGAAATGGGTAAACACGACATTACAACTCAAAGGTTCAGTAATAAAAGCCATTTACAAAAACGTTTTATGGTGCGGGATTTTTGGATTTTTTGTTTCTATACTTCATCATTTGGATAAGCCTGTATCCCAACCTATTTTAGGTAGCGTTATTCCTAGTATTGTTTTGGGCTTGTTACTTGTTTTTCGGACAAATACTGCTTATGAACGATTTTGGGAAGGGAGGAAATGTTGGGGTTCTATAGTAAATAATGTCCGAAATCTAGCACGGCAAATTTGGGTATCCGTTGACGAAACCTCTCCAGAAGATAAAAATCATAAAATTGCAGCATTAAATTTATTAGTAGCTTTTGCTGTGGCCACTAAAATACACTTGCGTGGAGAACCGATTAATGACGAATTAGAAGAATTAATGTCATCTAGTAAATATGTGAAGCTAAAAATTATGAATAATCCTCCTATAGAAGTAGCTTTTTGGATAGGAGATTATTTACAGCAACAATACAATCATCATTGTATCAATAGCTACCAATTAACTTCAATGCAAGAATTATTGAATAATCTTGTGGATAATTTAGGTGCTTGCGAACGGATTTTAAAAACCCCAATGCCACTGGCTTATGCAATTCATCTGAAGCAATTACTGATACTATATTGTTTTCTACTGCCGTTTCAAATTGTCAATAGCCTGGGTTGGTGGACAGGTATGATTACTGCTTTAGTCGGTTTTACATTGTTTGGCATTGAAGCCATCGGTTTAGAAATAGAAAATCCGTTTGGGTATGATGCTAATGACTTACCCTTAGATGCGATTTGCAAGACAATGAAGCACAACATCGATGATTTAATGAGCTTAACTCCAAATACGCGATCGCCTCAAAATCATCCCACTTATTAACTAAACTTAGTCATTTAATTGACTATTTGCAACCTCACACAAACGAAACAGATAGGGAACTCTAAAAAAAGAAACAACAGCATATCATCGTTGATTGTTGACAGTTTACAGTCAACAGTCAATGTTCCATACTAAATTAACTCAGTCATTAATTCAAGTCTCAGTCTATTTCCAGCTGACAAGACTTAACTGATGGCTTGGAGTATTGATTTTTAGCAAACACGTAAGTTAGATTCTTGAGTATTAAGTGCTACTTGTAAGTATTACTTAGTTGCTACTTTTTGTGAGAGTTGACAAAATCTTGAAAAGCTTGCCAATATTGGCTTTTAGTCTTGATTTATAGGCAGAAACACAATTTTTCAATCAAATATCTTGTCCTAAAACGTGGACAATTTGAATCTTTACTGTAGAATCAAAACCAACTTCAAACATTTAAAATACGTATTACTTCTGGAGGTAGGATTATTAATCCTTCTAGTAACTTATCAGATGCCAAATTTGCTCCGAAAGCAGACTCCTCAGTCTTGCAAATTTGGGGTGGGCATCCTTTACAAGGTCATGTGAAAATTAGCGGGGCGAAAAATGCAGCATTGGTAATCATGGCTGGAGCCTTGCTGTGTCCAGGTGATTGCCGCATCCGTAATGTTCCCCTATTAGCGGATGTAGAGCGCATGGGTCAGGTGTTATCGGCTTTGGGTGTACGCCTGACACGACAAGGTGACATCTTAGACATTAACGCCAGCGAAATTAAAACCTCAAAAGCTCCCTACGAACTAGTTACCCAGTTGAGGGCGAGTTTTTTTGCCATTGGTGCAATTCTGGCAAGACTAGGAGTCGCGCAAATGCCCTTACCAGGTGGTTGTGCCATTGGCGCAAGACCAGTTGACTTGCATGTGCGGGGACTGCAAGCAATGGGAGCTGAAGTGCAAATTGAACATGGCATTTGTAATGCTTACGTTCCTGGCAGCAGCCGCAGGTTAAAAGGAGCGAAGATTTACTTAGATATCGCCAGCGTCGGAGCCACAGAAAACTTGATGATGGCGGCTACCTTAGCAGACGGCGAAACAATTATCGAAAACGCTGCCAGAGAACCAGAAGTAGTTGATTTAGCTAACTTCTGTAACGCGATGGGAGCAAAAATTACTGGGGCGGGGACTAGCAGAATTATCATTGAAGGAGTCCCCAAATTGCATTCTGTTGACTACAGTATTATCCCCGATCGCATTGAAGCAGGAACGTTTTTAGTCGCAGCCGCAATTACTCGCTCCGAACTCACTCTCTCACCAGTAGCTCCAGAACATCTCATACCAGTGATTGCTAAGCTGCGGGATATTGGAGTCACAATCATTGAGGAAGCCCCAGAACACTTACGTATTCTGCCAGCAGAAACCCTCAAGGCAACAGATATTGAAACCCAATACCATCCAGGTTTTCCCACAGACATGCAAGCGCCGTTTATGGCTTTGCTGACATTGGCTGAAGGCGACAGCGTAATCAACGAATCTGTATTTGAAAATCGCTTGCGTCATGCCTCAGAGTTAAATCGTTTGGGGGCAGATATTCGCGTCAAAGGCAATGCTGCTTTCGTTCGGGGAGTACCCAAGCTATCTGGCGCACCTGTATTAGGCACAGACCTACGAGCCTCAGCAGCCCTAGTCTTAGCAGGACTAGCCGCAGAAGGACAAACCACAATTCAAGGATTACAGCACCTCGATCGCGGCTACGATCGACTTGATATGAAGTTGCAGCAATTAGGCGCTAAAATCCTGCGGGTGGGCGAAGTAGCAGCAGATGTAGAAATCCTTCCCAGCGTCAGTAGTTTGTGAAGTTGTGATGCTCTGATGAGGTAGACAAGGTAGACAAGGTAGACAAGGGGGATAAGATAGCAATCTTTCTTCCTTAGATCTCTTGCAAAAGTTCTTTTTGTAAGAGGTGGGAAAAGGGAAAATAACAAACCTTTCCCCCTTTCCCCTTCCCCTTTTCCCGACTTCTGCAAGAAGTCTCTTGTCTACCCCCTCTCCCTTGTCTCCCTTTCTCCCCTACCCCCTCCATAAAGCCGACCCTACTTAATCGCTATACTATCTGTGGGAGGCTGTTGATTTAACCAGCCAGCTTCCATAGTTGTATTTTTGATAGCTTGCTGCACTATGTCCTTCTTCAAAACCCCCCTGATTGGTTTAAAAGCTGACTCATTTCGCCATCCATTAGACCTAGAATCTACTAATGCCCTCAAGCAGATACCAGGCATCGATATGTTGGTGCGAAATTGGCTAGGGCCAATGGCAGAGCAGGTTTTTTATGTGGAAAATATTGCCTCAAGCGTTCTAGTGGGTGAAAAACAACTGCCTGATTTACACCAGTTGCTGTTAGAAGCTTGCAAAATCTTGGATATAGAGCCTCCCCAGTTGTACGTCCGACAGCATCCGGCTCCTAATGCTTATACTTTTGCGGTGCGGGGTAAGCAGCCTTTTATTGTCTTGCACACATCCTTAATTGATATTCTCACACCAGAGGAAATCCAAGCCGTAATTGCCCACGAGTTGGGACATCTCAAGTGCGACCATAGCGTTTACTTGACCCCTGTGAATTTATTAATATTAGCTGCGGCAATTGTCCCCAATGTCGGTGGCTTCATTGCCCAAGCAATACAAGCGCAACTTTTGGAATGGGTACGCTGTGCTGAGTTTACCTGCGATCGCGCCGCATTGCTAGCAACCCAAGACCCCAAAGTTGTGATGTCGGTGTTGATGAAACTAGCTGGTGGTTCTCCGGCTTTAGCACCGCAACTCAACCTCGATGCTTTTGTTGCCCAAGCCCGTGCTTACGATGATATTAGCAAGACCGAACTCGGTGAAATGGTGAAAGCTGCGCGCACAGCCCAATTAACCCATCCAGTACCAGTGCTACGGGCGCGAGAAATTGACCGCTGGGCAAGCAGCACAGAATATCAATCTTTAATTCAAGGTCACGGACTCAAGCCTACAAATGATGAAGTCGCACCCAAAGGCGGCTGGCGAAACTGGTAAATTTACTTAAAATTTTTCCTCAATTTTCATTCAGCATAGGGAAGTCCAAAAGATAAATGATTTCCTTAAAATTGTTAACTGTTAACTGTTGACTGTGAACCGTCAAAGGTCAACAATTAACAGTAGCAGAGATTTAATTATGCGGTTATCACCTATTTACGAACAAAAATTAGCAGCAGCTAAACAAGAAGGAATTCAAGAAGGACTTGACGAAGGAATCCGAGCAGAACGTCGTAATGTTATAGAAAATTTGTTGCGAGTTAGGTTTGGCTCTTTAGATGCAGAACTAATCAGAATTATTGAACCTTTGTTGGTATTATCTCCAGAAGAATTCACTTCTTTATTGCTACAACGATCGCGGGAAGAGTTATTAAACAGGTTCCTGAAGGATTTATCATAACTGTGGTGGGATTCAAAAATATCTCATTGCTTAATGCCCCATCGCTACCATGACAGCTGTACCCAACGAATATCGCTTTCAACCCATTAACCTGTTTGAGTACGAAAAACTCGCGAAAGACTATTTATCCCAAATGGCCCTTGACTACTACAGTAGTGGAGCCTGGGACGAAATCACCCTGCGAGACAATCGTACCGCTTTTGAGCGAATCAAGTTACGACCTCGTGTATTAGTCGATGTTAGCGATCGCCATCTCAATACTTCCATTTTAGGACAACCCCTGCAACTACCTTTGTTGATTGCACCGATGGCTTTTCAATGTCTGGCTCATCCCGATGGCGAAGTTGCTACGGCTTTAGCTGCGGCATCAGCTGGTATGGGTATGATTTTAAGTACAATGGCAACAAAGAGCATTGAAGAAGTAGCAAGTGCGTGCGAGCAATTTCCAGATTCGGTACGCTGGTTTCAACTTTACATCCACAAAGACCGAGGATTAACTCGTGCTTTGGTAGAAAAAGCGTATAAATCAGGTTATAAAGCACTTTGTCTTACTGTAGATGCACCAGTGCTTGGACAACGGGAAAAAGATAGACGTAATGAGTTTGCTTTACCCTTGGACTTACATTTAGCTAATCTAGCAACTATCTCAGGGTTGGACATTTCCCATGAAAAAGGTGAATCGGGGTTGTTTACCTATTTTGCTCAACAGCTCAACCCAGCAGTCACTTGGAAGGATTTGGAATGGTTGCAGTCTATATCTCCACTACCCCTAGTACTCAAAGGAATTTTACGCCCAGATGATGCATTGCGGGCTGTGGAATATGGTGCCCAAGCAATTATTGTTTCTAATCATGGAGGCAGACAACTCGATGGTGCGATCGCTTCTTTAGATGCTCTAGCTGAAATTATACCAGCTGTCAATGGTAGGGTAGAAGTATTGTTGGATGGAGGTATTCGTAGGGGCACAGACATTCTCAAAGCCTTAGCATTAGGAGCAAAAGCTGTACTCATCGGACGACCAATTTTGTGGGGACTAGCAGTAGCAGGAAAAGCTGGTGTATCTCATGTCATCTCTCTGTTGCAAGATGAGTTAAACATCGCGATGGCGCTTAGCGGCTGTGCCAAGCTACAAGATATTGATGCTAGTTTATTAAAGTTTACACGTATTTAAGCGATAAACTTGAATTGAACCGTATTGGCTTACATTCAAATCATCGCCTGGTAGCTAAAAAAGTAAGATCCAGATATGTGTTTATTATCAAGTTATTCATCACAACAAAACTCTGAGAATCAATTTTGAGATTTGTTGTTGCAAAATTAGTAAATAGAGTATAATAGTGAAGTTGAATATTAGGGCGGGTGGCGAAACTGGTAGACGCACCACACTCAAAATGTGGCGACCTTGCGGTCATAGGAGTTCGATTCTCCTCCTGCCCACTACCAAAAAACTTGATATATAGGGGTTGTTATTCTATAGTCGCTAAAAATTACGTCGCGATCGAAGAATAATCAATAAATTACTTGGAATTTATGTTATATTATGTAATATAGTACAGTACATACTATAAAAGTAAATAACTACACTTAAAAAACAACATATCTACTAGAGAAGTCACAGAATTATAGTATTTTTTGTCTTTCGTAGTTAAATATTGAATATCACAAGAGGTAAAAGGTTATGCGACTCAAAAGATGGGAATCTCCCCGTAAAGAAGGGAGGAATGATAAGGGTAGAGGCGGTTCTGCCAGGAAGCGACAACTCAAAAAGCAAAGACAAATGTTAAGGCAAAAACTTAAGGAAGGTAACAAAGCTAACCAAAACAAAAATAATACAGCAGGGGAAGATGCATTTATCTTCCCCTTATTTTTTGCCTGTTACCTTCAACGAAAATTAAAATTATGTATTTTAAATACAGGCTTTGAGTTGAATCTGTAATAATAAAGAAATAATAAAACTTTTTTAGCAGAAAAATAAGTATAATTTAGATTTTTAACTCAATTGCATACTTAGGTGCCAAAATTATAACAGTAAATTTATAGTATTTTTACTGTTCCAAAAATAAAGAGTAACCAATATTACATAATACAAAATATAATCTTTGAGAAGTTTATCGCAATTGTAATGCTTAGATGAATCAATTAAAAATTAATTATGAAGGAAACATGAATTTTATCAAACAGCCTCTGAAATCCTTTGGTTATACCAGTAAACTAAAACACAGCAACGAATAATTCTAGTATTACCAGAAAAGCCAAAAAGTGTATAAAGAAGGCAATTGCACCTCCATGTGTTAGCTTCCAAAGATAACACAAGCCTAAAAAAGGTCAGGAGTTATCTAATCTGAATTGTTCAATATTCGGAATGGTCTAGGTAATCTATGGATTCTTTTATTGGACACAGGAATTATTTATGGTGGCAAGAGTGCTTCTACCTACTCAAAAAGTACTTGATTTTCCTATTACGGCTCTACGCTTTCACGACCAGGTGCAAACAATAATCAAATGGGCCAGTAAGCGTGAGAGTAGAAGTGTATATGTAGCAAATGTACATATGCTGATTGAAGCTCACTGGAATCCAGAGTTTGCCGGTCTATTACGAAATGCAGATATAGTTACCCCAGATGGTATGCCTCTTGTCTGGATGATGCGGAAAATGGGAGCTATCCACCAAGACCGCGTAGCGGGGATGGATATTTTTCTGGCTTTGTGTCAGTTATCTCAAACACAAAATCTCAGTATTTTCTTTTTAGGTTCGCAAACAGAAATTCTTTCGAGGATGGAAAAAAGGTTAAAGCGCGAATTTCCTCAAGTAAAGATAGCGGCTATGGAACCTCTACCGTTTCGTCCTTTGACTCCAACGGAAGATGAAGCTTTGATTAAAAAAATTAACTCTAGTGGTGCAAATGCTGTTTTAGTATCTTTGGGATGCCCAAAACAAGAAAATTGGATAGCTCAACACAAGGGCAAAATACAAGCTGTGATGATTGGACTAGGTGGAGTTTTCCCAGTTTATGCAGGAATCCACAAACGCGCACCCCGTGTAATTCGAGACTTAGGACTTGAGTGGCTATATCGATGGATTCAAGAACCACGTCGGCTTTTTGGTCGCTATTCTAGAACAATTCCACTCTTTATATGGCTAGCTACTAAGCAATTACTTTCATCAAGTCGTATTGTAGCTGTCTTCCTGCAAGAAACTGGAGACTAAGTAAGTAAAAAATATAAATGTATTTATGCTCTTATAAGCAATTATTAGCGAATTTATACATCAACTAAACTCGAACAATATAACTAGCGATATATTTAATACTGAAATTCCAAAGACTCACTTCTCAAAGAATTTTATGGACAAAAGTTTATTAAAAAATAATAAAACTACAAAAATGTTATGGTAGACTCTTATTCAAGGTTGAGCTTTAAGGAATAAAAATACACTAGTACTCCAGTAAGTACACATTAATAAATGCTGAAATTCTATTAAATTTTTCAAAGAATCCTTACACTTAATTACATTGCAGATACTTGAATGAAATTATCCCAATATTTATCGATCAAATTAATCACATCCTCTAGAAAGTTGCGATGGTCAACCAAACCAAGTAGCTTCTATAATTATTTTTTTCGTCCTAATCCCTTGAGTTAATCAACAAACACTAGCTTTAATTACTCAGCATCTTCATACTGGATTGTGCAAGATTTTGATTCATCCAAGATGCATAACTGCTGAGATTTGGATTGCCAGTGTTTGTTAGATTTGACATACAGAGAACTAGGAAGTTTAGTTGAGTACCATCAAATTAGTCCTGAATTCATATTAGATTGCAGAGAGCAAAGATGAAAATTGGAATTTTAACTTTTCACCATGTCACCAATTATGGAGCAACACTCCAAGCTTGTGCGCTTTGGACTTTCCTTAACAGCCAAGGCTATGATGTTGAAATCATAGACTATCGACCCCTAAAAATAGTATGGAAATACTTCAGACCTTTAATTCCCCTGAAAAAGCCTGAAAAAATCTTTGTGAACATTCCCAGGGCTTGGAAAATGAGACGGTTTTTACTTTCTCTTGTTAAATTGAGTCCGAAAAAATTCTATGATAAAAAAGGCTTAGAATACTATCGCGATAAATATGACGTAGTAATATGTGGCAGCGACCAAGTATGGTGTCTAGATTCCTTTAGAGGTTTTGATTCTGCTTTTTTTTTGGATTTTATTAATAAAGAAACTACTCGTAAAATTAGCTACGCCGCTAGTTTTGGAAATACCGTAAAGTTAGGAAATTACCGCGAAACGATTTCCAATTTAATTGCTGAATTTGAAACTATTTTAGTTCGGGATTCTAATAGCGCAAATATTATTAATAACGAATGTAATCAAAAAGCTATAAAAGTTTTAGATCCTACTTTTTTAATTGAATATGACAAAATTAAAACTCCTCCAAAAATCCCCGGTAAATATATTTTGTTATATTTTCATGATGAAATAGAACCAAAAGAAGCAGAATTTATCAAATCATTAGCAAAATCTGAAAATCTTACAATAGTTTCAGTAGATGAACCCAAGGAAATAGCACAGATAAATCTAGAAAGTGCTAGTCCAAAAGAGTGGTTAGGACTATTTAGTGAAGCATCTTACATAGCCACCAATACTTTTCACGGCACTATATTTTCTATTATTTTTCAAAAACCTTTTAATGTATTTCTGCGTAGTGATAAACAGAATAAAGTTGCAGATTTGCTGAAGAATTTAAATTTGGAAAACCGCATATTTTCTTTCAATGAACAGCCAACTCGCGAAGAAACTTTTGATATTGATTATGCGTCAGTATCAAAAATATTAGAATCAAAAATACTAGAATCGAAACAACATTTACTTCAAGCGATTTCACCACAAACAAGTAATGATTATGCAAGTAAGGCGGTATTGAATCAGGAGTTAAAATAATTAAAATGTCTAATTTGAAAATTGAATCTTTAACATCAAATAATCTTTCTCACTACAGAACCCAACATAATTTTCAGCGAGTAGGAGAGATTAATAGTATTGAAGAACTACAGGAATACTGTAATTGGGCCAAAGAAAATAAAGTCAATATTTACATAATTGGAAATGGCTCTAACACGTTGTTTGCCAGAAAGAATATCCAATCATTGATATTGAAAAATAAACTACCCAAGTACATAAAAAGTCTAGGTGATAACAGAGTAGAAGTGTCTTCTTCTGTTTCGATTATGGAGGTATTAAAACACTGTTACCAAAACTCCGCGGACTCTTTTTATTATCTGGCGTCTGTACCGGCAACTATTGGTGGTGCATTAGCAATGAACGCTGGTAGGGGAAGGCAACATGGATGTACTATATATGATTTTGTGGAAAGTGTAACATTCTTTGAAGACGGCTCAATAAAAACACTTGATAACAGTCAAATTGTACGAGATTATCGACAAACTATATTCACTGGTGTCCACTCCAAACTAATATTGAGTGCAGTTTTTAAATTTGAACCGCAAACATTCACAGAAAATCCTATAGTTTTCAGACAACATTGGGCAAAAAAACATCAAGATAATACAGCACCAAACTGTGGTTCAGTATTCAAAACTGCTAATTTCAAAATACTGAGTAAGCTTAGAGGAATGTCGATTGGCAAAGCGATGTTCTCAGCTAAAACAACTAATTGGATACTGACTAAATCACAAAATAGCTATGCAATACTTTTGTTGATTAAAATGGCTCAATTTTTACATTTTGTCAGCGGGCAAAAAATTGAACTCGAAGTAATTGTTATCGATTAATTAATTGGTGGGAAAAAATGTCAGAATTCAGCACCCAGGAGTCAGAAATCAGAATTTAGGGGTATCTACTACAATAGTACACTGGTTCATTAAATATTTTTCCTCATTGTTTAACCCTTCTGGCTCCTGAATTCTGATGCCGTTTCTTGATGAGGCTATGCCAAATATTAGATTTTTTCAACGTATAAGTACGCTGAGGTTAATTTGCTACATTGCAAAATAATTAGGCGCATCTTCATAGAGAATTGGCTTTTCCGTAAACCAAGGTTTGTGTCATCGCTTCAAACACTCACTGCTTGACTCTAGGATTGTGCAAAAATTCACCTACTAAAATCAACGATAAAAGTACTTGACACAAACCCATGACTAGCTGCTATATTAAGTAGGGTGAAGTTGTTGGGGCGTAGCCAAGTGGTAAGGCAGCGGGTTTTGGTCCCGCCATTCCTAGGTTCGAATCCTAGCGCCCCAGTAAATAAAAAGACAGGTGCTTATGCCTGTCTTTTTGCATTTGGGTTCAAACAACTTAAAATACATTACTCGAACAATTACTTATCAGGCGACTTCAGAGCTCGATCTAGAACTTGCCTAGCTTCTTGTGCTTTAGCTCGTGCTTCTTGGTAACGCACATTAGCTTGAGCAAAATTTTTCAGAACTTTAAAGCCTTCCTTGAGGCGAGTAATTTCCTCTTCACTCACTGATTCGTCAGTGAACAGAACATCAACTGCTTGACGAATTTCCAAGGCTTCAGTTCGTGATTCTTGAACTTTCAGCTTGAGGGTTGCTAGATTACTGAGAACTTGCACGGCTTGGGTAATGGCATCCTCACCGTTAGCAGTATCAGCACTTGGCTCTTTAACCTCAATTAATTGTTGGGGGCCAAATCCTTCTTCTAGTTCCGTGGGTAACTTACCTGCATCCATCAGTTCCATTAACTGATCCATTGCTTTGTCACGGGCTTTAGCTGAATCTTTACCAGAAACAGTGAGGATAATTTCTGGGCTTTGGGCGAGAGTATACTGAACCATATTTAAGCAAAAAATTTGCTGGTTAATTAAACCAAGGACAATAATTATAACATGTTGCGTGTCATCTTATTTGTTGGTTTATTTATGCCGGAGACGAGGGATTTAAAATAAAACTTTATACTTGAAAAGAAAGAGTATATTTATTTTCGCAGGAGGGGAGAGGAATGACTCTCAATCCCACCATTATGCAAGCAGTGGAACAGATGGGTTACCGTGTCACCGTTGGTGATGTGGCAATTCAGGCAGGATTGAACGTGGCTGAAGCTAATCAAGGTTTATTGGCATTAGCATCTGAAGCTGGCGCACATTTACAAGTAGCAGATTCAGGTGACATTGTTTACCTATTTCCAAAAAATTTCCGCACAATTTTACGTAATAAGTATTTCCAGTTACGGTTGCAGGAATGGTGGAAAAAAGTTTGGAATGTTCTGTTTTACCTGATTCGGATTTCTTTTGGAATTTTCTTAACTGTTTCCATCGCCTTGATAACTATTACCATCATTATTATCATGACCGCGGCCAATTCAGACCGTGACAGCGATAACGGGAGCAGTAATTCCGGTGGTGGATTCTTCTATTTCCCAAATTTATTTTGGTATTTTAGTCCAGATTATGACACTCACTACCAACAACGGCGAGATGAAAGGCGACAACAAAGCGATTTAAATTTCTTTGAAGCTGTGTTTTCGTTTTTATTTGGTGATGGTAATCCTAACGCTAATTTAGAAGAACGTCGCTGGCAAGAAATTGCTACGGTAATTAGGAATAATCGTGGTGCAGTGGTAGCTGAACAAATTTCGCCGTATCTTGATGACATTGGGGAGAAATATCAAAGAGATTACGAAGATTATATGCTACCGGTTCTGACACGATTTAATGGACAACCATCCGTTAGCGACGAAGGGCAAATTGTATATTACTTCCCAGAGTTGCAGATAAGTGCAGCCAAAAAGCGTCGTCGTTCAATAGCAGTTTATTTAGAAGAATTTCCTTGGCGTTTTAGTGCTGCAAGTTCAGGACAAATTATGCTGAGTGCTGGCTTGGGGATACTCAATTTTGTTGGTGCTTTAGTATTGGGAAATTTATTAGCAAATGGTACCGCTGCTGCTCAAATAGGTGGACTAGTGGCTTTTGTCCAAGGAATTTATTGGTTGCTGTTGGCTTATGGAATTGGTTTTTTAGGCATCCCATTATTGCGTTATTTTTGGATTCAGTGGCGGAATCAAAAAATTGCTGCCCGCAATCGCGATCGCCTTTCTCGCGCTAGGCTATTAGCAAGCGCGGATAGTTCTTTGCAGCAAAAGCTTGATTTTGCTCGTCAATTTGCAGCAGAAAAATTCATTGGCGATGAGGATTTGGTTTACTCCACCGAAACCGACTTACTAGAACAAGAAGTTGAACGTTCTGCACAAATTGATGCTGAATGGCAACGGCGCTTGGATGAATCTTGAGGAAGAATTCAGAATTCAGAATTCAGAATTTAAGACTTGGAATTGAGGAGTGCAAAAATTTTCGGAATTAGTTAGGACTTCGGGACTGACAAATAAAAAATATCCAATTAACTCTTGTCAGGTGGGCATCTCGTCCACCCTACTGTCGGGTATCATATAAAACTATGGTGGAGAAACTTTTCAGAGATTTTATCAGTCTGGTTCTCCAAATTCTGCAAGAATACGCCAATGTCATCTTCTGCTCAAGGTATTCCTGGGTTACCAGATTTAACACATCCGACTGAGCTTGTGCAATTTGGAACTCAAGCACTTACAGCTTCAGTATTATTAGTATTTTTAGTTATAGCTTTGGGAATTGCGATCGCTCTGGTGAGTTTTTCTCTACGTCGCCATCAAACCGAAAATGTGATTGTCATTGGTGAATGGGCTGTTCGTTATTCCCAACTTTTACGAGGATTACAACATTTAACTTTAGTATTAGTTCTCTTAGTGCCGGGATTTTTTCTCTGTTCAACTTTGAGCAACCGCTACCATCACTGGGAACAAGCAAAGGTGGCTCAAGTGGTGGAAAGCGTCGCAGGTGAAAAACTCGAACAGTCTGCTCCTCAAGTACGCTACTCTATTCAAGAGCCATATTCTTACACCACCCAAGTCAACGGCAAGATAGTTAAGGTCAATGATACGCGGGAAGTTACCCGGTTTTTAACGTTGGGTGGTTCGCAAATTCAAGTCAAACTCGACCAAAGCGTAGATGTTCCCGGTCGCAGTTCAATTTATCGCGTGGAATACACTGCTGATTATAAAGTAGTTAACCAACTCAACAATGTTAATAATTTTTTCTTTGAAGCACCGCCACCTAATGGCTATTCGCTGCTTGCTAGCTACAAAGTAGAGCGTGACGGTACTAGATTACAACAAACCAATCCTGGGGATTATGGCTTTCCCTTCCGTCTACAATCAGGGGAAGCAACCACCTTTCGAGTTACCTATCAAGCTCAAGGAGGGCCGCGTTGGGTTTACAGCGCCGAAGGACAGTTGCTTTCTAACTTCCGCCTCACAGCAATTGCTAACTTTGCTCCTGCTGATTTCGCCAGTGGTATTGTACCCAATGAAATTAAAGTTGATGGCCGCAGCACTCAATTTACTTGGATATTTAACGATAATGTTTCAGTGAAAAATCCCTTTGGAGTGTTTACCAACACCGAACCAATTCGTCACACTGGTATCATTCCCAGGCTGTTATTGCTAGCACCAGGGATATTTTTGTGGTGGATATTATTGTTATATTTATCACTGCCCATGAGTTTTAAAAATATCGCGATCGCTGGTAGTATTTTCTTTGCTTGTCTATTAGCTTTGACCTATCTGGCTCGCTTGATAAATCCTCAGTTGGCTTGGGCTTTCATTTCCATTATCTTATTGTTTTTAACATGGGGATTAGGTGCTAGCCGTAGTACTTCCCTTGCTGCTATTATTTGCACTATTGCTGGAGCAGTATTACCCATCTTTGGATTATTAGTACCCTTTAGCGGCCTCACCCTCAGCCTCGCCGGTTTACTTTCCGCCGTTTGGCTAGCAGTTCTTCACTGGTACGGTTGGTTCACTTTGCACCCAGAAGACCAAAGATTACAGATACAGAGAAACGGTAGAGATTAATACCAATTCAAAATTCACGTATGATGTGGATTAGACGCTAAAACCCTTGATTTATCGTTGTAGAGACGTTGCACTGCAACGTCTCTACAGGGCACACTGCTCTAGATATGATATTGCGGTAATCTGGTTATGATGAGCAAAGTTTTAGCTAACAATACTTATGGATGGCGATTTACTAACTTTCTTTGCAGCTGCTGGGTTGCTGATTCTCTATCTCATCTTCTCCGCCTTCACGGAAATGGGTACTAAACTTCCTTGGAAGAAATAAGCTAATGGAGTGATGAATTGAGGAATTGAAAGTTTGTAAGATCAAAAATACAGCAGAATTGTGAATTTAAAATTACAAGAGACTCTGTGCTGAGTTAGCAAAGGTAGATAAAGATTTACACTTCTCAACTTTGTTGGTCTTGGAAAAAACTATAAACATCTATTAGGCTGGGCTATTATATTTAATTGATTGAGAGAATGGCAAATGAGCGACCCACAGAAGAACCAAATTAAAATTGAGCCAGCAACCCTCGTTTTGATTGTGTCTATCTTAATACTTTTGCCTCTGCTAGTTGTTGGGTTTTTCTCGCAGTGAAACTATTTAATGTCGTTTTAGCCTTTCATAGACGTTTGTTGATAATACGTCAACCCGTACTGTAGGGGCACAGCAATGCTGTGCCCCTACAACAGATGTGGTTTTTTCAAGCACTTCATATTTTGTATTTACCGTCAATGCGTAAGTCGTATATTTATGTGTTGCCAAGATTTAACAAAATGATATGAGCGACTTGCATTGTGAATGCATTGGCTTGCATTGTGAATGCATTGGCTTGCATCGTGAATGCATCGACTTGCATCGTGAATGCATCGACTTGCATCGTGAATGCATTGGCTTGCATCGTGAATGCATCGACTTGCATCGTGAATGCATTGGCTTGCATCGTGAATGCATTGGCTTGCATCGTGAATGCATTGGCTTGCATCGTGAATGCATCGACTTGTAAAATATCAACTTTGCTTGTCAATCAATGCTAGAGCGATCGCCATTGTTCTCAAAAGCGTTAAGCTTTAACAGCAACTCATAGTGTGACTGTTGACGATTAACATTCAACAGTCAACACTCAACACAAATTCAGCTTATTGAGGTAAAACTTGCCGCAATGCTGCTATCAGTTGGTCAACACTTTCCTTACGACTATTAAAGCCCATTAGTCCTACGCGCCATACTTTACCAGCAAGTTCGCCAAGACCGCCGCCAATTTCAATATTATGTTCATTGAGTAACTGGCGAGCGATCGCTTTGCCGTCTACTCCGTCTGGAATGCGGACAGTGGTAAGGGTAGGCAGTCGATATTCCCGCTCAACGTGCATACTTAATCCTATGTCTTCCAAACTTTCCCAGAGATATTCTACGTTCTTTTGATGACGCTGCCAGCAGTTTGCTAATCCTTCTTCAGCAACTAAACGCAGTGCTTCCCGCAATGCATAGTATAAGTTAATTGGTGCTGTGTGGTGATAGACGCGATCGCTACCCCAATATTTACTCAGCAAAGACATATCTAAATACCAATTGGCAACTTTTGTGCCACGCTTTTGCAATTTCTCGGCTGCACGCGGACTCATGGTAAAAGGCGAAGCACCGGGTGGGCAACCCAAGCCTTTTTGGCTACAACTATAAGCGAGGTCAACTCCCCAAGCATCCAAGAATATAGGAACGCCGCCGAGACTGGTAACGGTATCTAGTAATAATAAAGTGCCAAATTCACGACACAAATCAGCAACTCCCTCTAAAGGTTGGCGTGCGCCAGTGGAAGTTTCGGCATGAACCAAAGCAAGAATCGCTGGGCGATGGGTTTCCAGGGCAGTTTTCAATTCTTCCAAGCTGAAAACTTGTCCCCAAGGCTTAGTAATTGTTCGCACATCAGCGCCATAACGTCCAGCCATATCCACCAAGCGATTACCGAAGTAACCAGCTACGCCAATCAAAACCACATCACCGGGTTCCACGCTATTGGCGATGGTTGCTTCCATTGCTGCTGTTCCCGTACCACTAACTGCAATGGTGAGTGGGTTTTCTGTTTGCCATACGTAGCGCAGCAACGATTGAATTTCATCCATCAGTGCGAGAAAAGCCGGGTCAAGATGCCCGACTGGTGAAGTATTCATCGCTTGCAGGACTGTAGGATGGGCATTGGAGGGGCCTGGCCCCAACAGTAAACGGGAGGGGATTTCTAAAGGTGAGAGTTGCAGGCGTTGAGAATCGTTAATTGAAATTGTTGGCGTCATAATTTGTCTTCGCAAAGACGGTACTTACCGCATCATAAAGCGAACGCATCACCGATGTTTGAGTCCGTCTATCATTTGCCAGAAGAAGCAACAGCCACAAAGTTTTACAGTAAGTCTAAGGAAAGAGCGAATCAACCATTCATGGGAAAATTACCCAACCAAACAACTCTCGACTTTTTTTTCAAATCAAATTTTTCGAGCGATGAGTCAAAAACGTTCGAGTTTAAAACCTTTGCAAGGAGCAAATCGGAATTTCAGACGCAGGCTAAATCTCAAAGGAGAAATAGCTCTGGTAACTGCGCCAACTGTCATCGTCCTATTGGTAATGGCTTTGGTAGAAGCTCTCAGCCAACAGCGCCTACTATTTGCATCCCTAGCTTCCAGTGCATTTCTGATTTATCTTGACCCCCTGCACGGTACAAACGCTGTGAGGACGCTGATTTTAGCTCAAACAATGGCTGCTAGCATTGGATTTATTACTTATTCAATCTTTGGTAATGGGTATATTTCTGGTGGCATTGCAATGGTAATTGCTATTGCTTTCATGATTTTCTTCGATGCAATGCATCCCCCTGCTGTTGCCACTTCTCTAAGTTTTGCCTTCAAAGCCGGTAATGTAAGTAATTTATTTTTATTCGCTCTAGCCCTGGGCATAACTGTCTTATTAGTCGGTTTAGAACGCTATGCCTTATGGCTACTATCACATTATACTGAAGGGTAATATCAAGGCATCTTATTCTAGATTTACGTGATTGAAATCCAATAAATTACACTGGCGATCGCAATCTTTGTGAAACTTAATTTATTGAAAAACTTTGACCCGCGACCTCGACTTTTCATAGCTGTTGGAGTCGCTTTATTAATTTTGGTAATAATTCCACCTTGGCTGCATTTAGCAAGTCGTATTCTCTGCGCTTGGAACTTTGGTGCTGACTTTTTCTTAGCCATAACTTGGTGGAAAATGCTCAAAGCTACACCAGAAAAAATTCGTCGTTACGCAGAGGATGAATATGAAGGACATTTGGCTATATTCATACTCGTGATTGCTGCGGCTTGTGCTAGTGTTTTAGCCATTGGATTTTTATTAACTGATAAAGAACAGTTATCAAAAATGATGCTTAGCCTACATGTCATACTTTCAATTATGACAATTATAGGTTCATGGTTATTGGTACATACAATATTTGCAGTACAGTATGCACATATTTATTACAAATATAATAATCAGAATAATAGCGAAAAAATTACCAGAGGTTTAGATTTTCCTCATAACGACTATCCAGACTATTGGGAATTTTTGTATTATTCATTTGTAATTGGCATGACTAGCCAAGTCTCAGATGTGCAAACGACATCACGCGATATGAGGCGCTTGACGTTGCTACATGGTATATTATCCTTCTTTTTCAATACCACGATTCTAGCTATGAGTATTAATATTATTGCATCGTTAATCTAAAATTTTTTTGACTCAGCCAAAAGTATGATTATTTAGTTCTCTACTTAGAGAAAGATGGTATTGGATGATTAATTTTTTAGTATGAACTTCAGTAAAAAGAATTGGAATTAAGTTTATGCCAGAACAAGGAATCAATCAATTACCTGAAGACATTAAACAACAATTACCCGAACACGCACAGCAGATTTTTGCAGCAGCATTTAGCGCCGCTCAAAAAGATGGTTTCAGTGAAGAAGGTGCCCGTGAAGTTGCTTGGAATAGCGTCAGAAATGAGTACGAACCAGGTGGCGATGGCAAATGGCACAGAAAGCCTGAAGATACTGCCATACATAATAAATCTGTGACCTCTGGTGGCAACTAATGGTTTGTCCCATTAGTTCTGATAGGTTCGTAGTAATCACTTTAGCAAGAAAGGCAGAGGGCAGGAGGCAAAAGGCAGAAGGTAATTCTGATTCCTGCCCTGTGCCCTTTGCATAGCTGCCTTCTTTAGTGCTTAAAAATCAAGGACTAAAGTCCTTACTACGAACATTTTTCCTACAAAATTAATGGGACAGACCACTAAGTTAGAATTACTCATCAATACAGCAAAACTCAGTAGACCGAAAAAATTTGTGTGCTGTTTATTAACTTTAAATTTGCTGTAATTTCAGGGGAATATAAATATCTTGAGAATTAGGGTTAAGGTAGGGACGCCGTAAGTCAATGGCATGGCGTGTAAAATGTTGGTTAATCACCCTCATTCGTTCTTCCATTGCGTTCTTACCTTTTTGCCATCCTTCTAACAAGGCATTAGCAACGATTTGACAACGGTTCATACCAAAACTTTCTTGGGCGGCAAATTTTTGACTTGGTTCTTCAGCTAAACCTAACCCTGGTGCTAAAAATTTGGTAAACAAGGGAATTTCTTGGTGGAAATGAAATTGATTCTCTGGATAAATTCTTTCAAGGATGCTGTGGATTGCTGCATAGTCTTGGAGTTCAAAATAGAGTACCCCTGAATCATAGCGTCCGTATACAGAAGGATTATGGAGAACCTGAAAGTTAAAAGCAATGGAGGCTGCATTGAGTTGCAGTGTTAGGCTATTCATAAGAGCGATCGCACCAGATGGGGTTAAATTAAAGTAAATTCGCCCTGTTCCTAAGTCACTGTCTGGATTTTTTTGCTGTTCTTGTGCCACATTACTAACTGCCACATAATAACCGTTTTGTAGACGATTTTTAGGCATCCAAATTGCTACTATATCACCTACTTTGGTAGATTTTTTACTTGATTCTAAGTGACAGTCCGGCTCAATATAAAGCGTTAAACCGCCTTTTGTCACCGCCATCGTACCATCAACTTCTCGCCGCAACACTTCCCATTTTGAGTCAAAGTAGCCTATACCGTGATTATTTTCGTGTAGTTGTTTGTAGAAATCCCAATCAATATCCGAAACATAACTATCTTCTAAATTAGATTGAGATATGTGATGTTTAATACTAGTATTAGGTATTAAACTATTTTGTAGGGAGCCATTGTAATAGATACCATAGAGAAAATTTCGCAGTAGTAGAGTCAGATACTTTTGTTGCAAATCTGCTGGGGTTTGCTGAAATCTCTCAGCTACTTTAGTCGGCAGAGCAAAGGGTTGATATTTGGGATGGTAAATACAAAAATTTGACTCAATCTGGATATTGTGAGCAATATCTAATAGAGAAGTCAGCGGTTGATTGGCAGAATATAGCATTAATCCATTTATAACTCAATAAAATAAAATTCCAAATCATAAAACTATGATGGGGCAAAATCCTCTGAGATTTACCATCGGAGAAATAATATGCACAAGAATTTAAAATTTCGTAAAAATTCAATACTCAAAATTCAGAATTCACAATAAATACAGTGCGATCGCTGTGTTAATTCATCACATATAGACTTCTATTTCATTGGGTGAAAAAATTAGTAGAGTTTGATTACTTTTTTCCTGTTCCCTCCATAGGTCAATGATTTAGGCAATCAAAGGAGATTTCTATATTTTGATGATTGTTTAACTACTTTGATTCCTGAATTCTGAATTATTGCTGTTGGGTTTCTTGTCATTAGCAACCACGAAGTCGAGTTTTTTCGTAATAAATCCGAAGTAACTGCTGCTCTTTTTGAGGTTGAGGAAGTTTATGAATTTTGGCCACAGGGTTGACAATTTCTGACTGTGAGATGCCGAAAATATTCAACACAGCCTGTTCTGGCATAGTGAGTAAACTTTTAGCTACTTGCAGCATACAGATATCAGTATTGCTAAAGTATTTTTGGCAAGTCATTCTATCCTGGATTTGATGAATCAGTACCAGCCCTGCAAATTGCATAACCCGCGAAATCAAGTCACTACGGTATTCTAAAATCATCGGGAAAGCATGGAGGTAAGACCTGATGAGGGCAATCATTGAAGGCTGTAAAAGCTCTAGGGGTATCAACGCCAAATGTAGAGATTCTTCTAATTCAATGGTGGGGTCTACTACTAAACTCTTAAGCCAAATTTCTAAATAGCTTGCTAATAAAGTTCCTAAATCAAAAGCTGGATCTCCCCAAGCACAAGCTTCCCAATCAATTAGCCGCACTAGGCAATTGTCTAGTTGCTGCCACCGAGAATGAACTAAAATATTGTTCAATTTCAAATCGTTGTGAGTCAGGCAGCAAGGGTTCCACTCATATGCCAAATCTGCGATCGCAGATTCCAAACTCTCATATTGTTGATAGAGAACATAGAATTTCAACGCATCGCTGGGAACAGTACCAAAAATTTCTGGGCTAATCGAACCTACCCCCTGGGCTGGATTGTAAAAGCCATAGCGAAACTCTCCTTGGGGAGCAGCTGCCATAAAATCCCTATATTCCCGGCGTTGGAAGGTTGTACGATGCAATCCTGCCAAAGCTGTGCCGATGGCATAAGCAATTTCTGGTGGAAAAATTCCATTATTATGGTATAATGTCCCAAGCTCTAGGTAGTCACTTAAGTAGTTGCGGACGAGGATAGAATTTTCTTCGTCAAAATGCACTACCAATGGTGCAATTGTCGAAACATTACCGAAAACTGGAAACTGCTGGAGCAATTGATGAAACAGCCACTCTTTGAATAATTCATGGGGCTGACCTTCATTGTTAACGTTACCTTCTTGTTTAAGGAGCAGTTTGCGATTATCGGCAAGAGTTACCACTAAATTAAAATTTTTCTTGCTACTCCCTGGCAAATCAGATTCATCTGTTCTGCCACCTTCTGAGTTACACAGATCCGCGTCTTGCAGATACTGGATAACGTTGTGAGAAGACAGTGATAATACCATGTATTATTTCCTACTTCGTAAATTACCGTAAATTCATCCGTGTTAGAATTCCCTCAGCCCTGGCAGTTTTGAGTAGATAGTAACTAGTGTGTGCGAACAAGAATAAAGATTTGTACAGTCTACTAATATCGCATATTTACGATGGAAACCTGCCAAAATGGCACCTAGCTCTTTATAATTGCTTTAAAATCGCCTCCATGACTCCGTGACATCTTTACACTTCCTCAGCGTACTTACTTAGACACATCTAGAGTAAATTTTGTGGTAGAGCCTTTTTATTTAGCTCTGCGTCCCTTGTTTGTAGCGGATTAGCAGCATCCCCAGCAAAAAAAACTGATTGGCGGCAGATGTCAATACTTGTCGGGTTTTGGGGAAAAGGGGAAAGAAAAAACCTTTAACCTTTACCCGGTTGGTGAGCTTGTCGAACCATTAACCTTTTCCCCTTTCCCCAATGCCGAGTTAAAAATGCACAAAGCGAGCAGCATTGCGGCAGATGTTGTCAGTAGTCATCCTGAAAGCAGCGAAGAATTTCAGCAATTCTTCGGGGTACGAAGCATGACTTTCAACGTTATTATTTTTATTTATCATCACAAAGCCAAAAAAACCGGAAATTTTCTCCGGTTGGTAATTATTTTCTGGTGAAATTTTGATAATTGATACCCCAAAGCCTTGCTGCTAGGTGATTTGTGTCACTTGCAAGCTTTCGACGATGTACACAAAGGCTACATGAGTGGTTCTTATGGAAGTAATGTTTTGTGAAGCGATCGCCAAGCGTTAATTTATAAACTAGGGATGTGCAGCTGTATGCTGCTACCGACGATTAGAGTGTGTTACGGCGAGCTAGTGCTGTGGGTAGGTTCTTTGAGTTGAGACAACTGAGGAACCTGAAGAGCTTTAGCCTAGCGCACTATGTTATCTTAAAAAACAATTATTTTAAATAATTATGGCCAACCAAAGCAATGCTCCTCCTGCTGTTGATTATGCACCTCTAGAATTACAAGGGGAATTAATGGCTATGCAACAATTAACAACTGAGGAATTATTAACTATTGCTCAAAGTCAAGTTCCAGACACACAACAAGAACTACATTTGCAATTATTAGAAAAAAATCAAAACAATCAATTAAGTGAGTCAGATAGGTTTTTGTTGGGTTCTCTAAGAGTCAGTGCTGATTATTTAATGCTGAAAAAAGCTTATGCTTATGCACTTTTACAGTGGAAAGGCTATTCTCTTGCAGATTTGGAGCAATTAGCAGATTAATACTAGTGTCATCGAGTATTTATTGCTCATTTCTTATTTTACCCAAATCCCTATTTGTTCATACTTACTGTCTGGTTGTAACTCTTCAGCATCAATCGCTGTAACCAGAAAATCTATTTTTTTCTGCCATTTTTTTAAATCTTCTTCGTTTTGCAAATAATTACGATGTCTTAGCATACAGAAAAAAACTTCTTGACATATTACCTCTACTTCCTCTAAAAGTTTAGTTTCGACAGTTTGACATTCATGAACATATTTGCTACGTGCGTCATAAATGTCTTTGAGCTTCTTCTTTTGATCTAAGAAATTATTAGCAAGTTTTTTAAATGTAATCAAAGCAACACGTTCAGAAATAGACTTTGTAGAGGCTCCCTTTTCACCGAAAACTAAATCAAGTGCAATAACAAAGTTTAAAAAAGATTCATTAAATTGTTCATCTAATAAATTTCGTTTTGCTTTTCCAAAAAACGATATAAATTGTTGTATAGTTTGAGGTATAGAGATTTTATCGTCATCGATATCAGTATCAAATTCAGATTTTAATCTATCCTTAATTTTGTTAATTTTTTTGTCTCCTCCAAGCCAGTTAAATGCAAAAATACCTTTTGTTAGAGGTACGCCATAACCATAACTATCACCTTGAAACTTGAGAAATATACTAACAAAAGTACCAAAAGGGAATTGTTTCAGACTTCTCTCATCAAAAAAATTTGCACCAGCAGCAGTCAATAAATGTTGCTCTTTCTCGAAGGTAAGCCAAAATTTATTTGCATAATCGTTACTGATTTGCTCAAAGTAATTATAAATTATATTGTCCGAGTGGTTATTACCAGAGTACTGCCAAATACTTCCATATTCACAATTAATTTTTCTAACTAAATCCTTCCAATATTGTATTATTTTTACACTATAAGATGTTTTTTGAATAGCTAATTTTCCTTTTAGGTCATCTTTATATCTATCAAAGTAATCACAACCAGCTTTTTTGCATCTATACTCAAGTTGGCTAAATCTTTCACCATCAAAGTTTTGAATTCTGAATGAGCCAAAACTACATGAAAAATCATCTAATGAAAATGGTAATATAAAAATTTGTGATAATTCAATGGAAACAATAGAGTCTAGTATTTTATTTAGATAATCTATTGGTCTATCTTTACGCTTAGGTTCTAAACAATAAGCGGCTAAAATCGCTTTTATAATTCCCTCATTATGAGGATGGTTTGTCTTCTCCAACTCGGATCGTAATTTTCTTGTTAGTGCATCGAATGTAAATTGAGGAGAATCTTGATACCATAATTTATATTCTGGATACACAACAGTAGGCGTTTTTGTATTTGAGCTACCAAAAGCTTGTTCAACTGCTACAACAGATTTATAATCTGAAGAATTTTGAGGCTGTGAGATGGTTAAACTGCCAAGAAGCGCCTCTAATGCTGGAATTGTAGGTAAACCCATATTGTCAAAAATCTCCTTGATTTAATTACTTTTGTGACAAGCCCAAGTTTTTACTAATTCTAAATAATTCATTCCTATATTAAAAAAATATTACTTATCTTCCTTTACTTCTTTACAAGAAACACAAAAAAAGGGATAAGCCGAAGCCTATCCCCAAAAAAATCAATTAATCAATTAACATCAAGTTCCACTAGTCCAAGAGTTGATGTACTCAATTTGGTCTGGTGTTAGACTATCAATGGTAATTCCTAACGCCTGTAACTTGAGTCGAGCAATTTCTTGGTCTACTTCAGTAGGAATGGAGTGTAAACCAGGTTCCAACTTACCTTTATTCTTCACGAGGTATTCAACAGCTAAAGCCTGGTTGGCAAAGCTCATATCCATTACTGCGCTGGGGTGTCCTTCCGCAGCGGCGAGGTTAATCAAGCGTCCTTGACCGAGAACCACGACTGATTTGCCGCTTTTTAACTTATACTCTTCGGTGAAAGGACGGACTTCTTTGATTTCCTTAGCTTGACTAGCCAAGTATTTCAGGTCGAGTTCGATATCAAAGTGACCGGAGTTACAAACGATCGCACCGTCTTTCATCGCGTCGAAATGTTCGCCACGAATCACGTGTTTGTTACCGGTAACTGTGATAAACAAATCGCCGACTTTAGCGGCCTCTGCCATTGGCAGGACGCGGAAACCATCCATCACAGCTTCAATTGCTTTGATGGGGTCAATTTCAGTAACAATTACGTTACCACCCAAACCACGGGCGCGGAGTGCTGTACCTTTACCGCACCAGCCATAACCAACAACGACGATGGTTTTACCAGCTAAGAGAATGTTTGTAGCGCGGATGATGCCGTCAAGGGTCGATTGCCCAGTACCATAGCGGTTATCAAAGAAGTGCTTGGTGTCAGCATCATTTACATTCACTGCGGGGAAGGTGAGAACGCCATCTTTGAACATGGCCTTCAGGCGGACAATTCCCGTTGTGGTTTCTTCGGTGGTACCAATCAAATCAGCGATTTGGTGTTGGCGTTCTTGGATTAATGTCGCAACCACGTCGCTACCATCATCAATGATGATATTGGGGCGATGATCTAAAGCGATTTGAACGTGGCGGTTATAAGTGGCGTTATCTTCGCCTTTTTGGGCAAAAACGGGAATTTCATGATCGACAACGAGGCTAGCGGCTACGTCATCTTGGGTTGATAGGGGATTGCTTGCAATTAGCAGTGCATCAGCACCACCGGCTTTGAGAGCGATGGCCAAATGTGCTGTTTCGGTTGTGATGTGGGCGCAAGCCACAAGGCGTAAGCCAACAAAGGGCTTTTCTTGAGCAAAGCGATCGCGGATTTGTCGTAAAACTGGCATTTCGCGTCCAGCCCATTCAATGCGCTGTCTTCCCAAGGCAGCTAGGCCGAGGTCTTTAACCTCGTGCTTTAATCGGGGAGAAGTTGCGGTCATCAAAAGTTACCTCAAAAATGTGAAAAAGTTACGTAAAACTTACGCACTCTACTAGGTTATTCTACGACTGGCAATTTACGCTCCAAAGAAAGCAAATTACTAGTCAAGACTCCTCAGAACTAGCTTGACGTTTGATTCGTCTAATGTCAACTTCATAGCCAGCTTTTTCCTTTTTGTTTTATCTTTGGTAAGAGTATGACTATTCTTAGCTTTACTTGTTCATTTTCAGTACACTGTCATCTATCTAAAGATTGATAATAATCAAAAAAACATCAAAATTTCATCATCAGAAGGCAAATACTTAACTTTAGATAGGTACATTTACTCAAAATTATTGAGCAGGATGGTTATGAAATTAGTCAATAGTAAATTTTACTCAAGGAGGTGTTTGAGTGCGCTTTCAATTTTTGGCAGCCGCGAAGGGAATTGTGTTACCCAGCTTTGCTAAAGGTTCAAAGGAGCAGGAACAGGTATTAAAAGCAGGAACATACCTGGTTACTAAGCCTGTGACACACTTGGACGCTTTCAATCAAGTGTCCCAAAAGGGTGTCTTACCTAAAGACCGCAGAGGTTTAGGTGTCATAATGGCGATCGCAACTTCGATGGCTGTAACCGTTGTCTGTGTGCCAAAAGCCACCGCCCAGATTCCTTTTCTACCGGAATTACAAGTTCCCAGCACTGCAAGCAACGATTCCAATGATAGAGTTGTTTCTGGCTGGGTTTATTTGGATGGTCGTCGCTTATTTCAAATAGCCGCATCAAAAACTAACTTTCCTGAGCGTTTAGAAGACATCCAAAAGAAACTAGAAGCAATTAGCCAATATTATTTTCAGTTACCAGCGAACACACCAGTCAAAGTAGAAGTTCGCAAAGTCAACGAATTACCAGTAATTTATGTCAACGACCAATATCTGATGACCGTCACTTCTGAGGATGCTGGACTGCGACAGGTGGATATTTCAACATCCGCAAATCAAATCGCTGACTCATTAAAAGAAGACTTACAACAGGCAAAACAAGAGAGACAAACTCAATTTTTAATTGACCAAGGTAAGATTGCTGGGGCTACCGGGCTGGTAATGATTGTCATGAGTTCGGCGGTATATGGCTGGCAAAGACGTTCCAAAAAAAATTCCGACTCCGCTACCTTCCAAGCCCAAAAGGAACTCTTAAATTCCCCAACTTTAGCAGCAGCTCAACCAATTACAACACAACTAAATCAACAGCAAGTCCGACACGTCCAAGAAGCAAAGAGAAGATTGTTCCAGCTAACTCAAGCCGGAATTTGGGGAGGTGGAAGTTTCTTTATTTTGGGTTTGTTTCCTTATACACGAGGATTTCAAGTGGCAATTCTCGCCGCCGCCCAATTTCCTTTGCGCTTAGGTGTTGTGTTATTGGTAACTTATGTAGCAGTGCGTCTAAGCTATGCCTTAATTGACCGCTTCACCTCCACTTTGATTAGAAGTAGTGCTTTTATCACTCCAGAAGATTCTGCACGTCTACAATTGCGAGTTTCCACATTTTCTGGTGTGACTAAAAGTATTGCTACAGCTATTTGCGTGGGAGTGGGCTTTTTGTTAGCCCTGGTATCCTTGGGTATAGATATCGTTCCCTTGCTAGCGGGTGCAAGTTTGGTTGGTGTTGCCGTATCTTTGGCTTCACAGAACTTGATTAAAGATGCCATTAACGGTTTCTTGATCATCCTGGAAGACCAATATGCCTTGGGCGATGTGATTAATGTGGGAGATGTGGGAGGTTTAGTAGAAAACTTAAATTTGCGGATGACCCAAGTGCGGGATTCCGAAGGACGGTTAATCACCATTCCCAATAGTGAAATTAAAGTTGTTGCCAATCTTTCTAGCCGTTGGTCGCGAGCCGATTTAACAATTCCCATCGCTTACCAAGCAGACACAGAAGAAGCTTTGAAGTTGATTAAAACCGTTGCAGACAAGATGAATCAAGAACTGCAATGGCAGCGTCAAATCTTAGAACCACCGCAAGTTTTAGGAATAGATCAATTTGGCGATCGCGGTTTGATTATTCGTGTTTGGATTAAAACACGGCCCCTGAAGCAATGGGATGTGGCACGAGAATTTCGCCGTCGTCTGAAAATCGCCCTAGACGAAGCTGGAATTTCCATCTCTGTACCTCAACAAGCAATTTGGGTCAACGATCCTGAGTTGTTAAATGTACAGAGTAACGGCAAATCTAATTAGGAATAGGGAGATTATGAGGTAGAGGAAAGGGGAAAGGGGAAAGGGGAAAGGGTAAAGGGTAAAGGGGAAAGGGTAAAGGGGAAAGGGTAAAGGGGAAAGGGTAAAGGGGAAAGGGATAAAGTTAAACTTTCCCCCTTACCCCTTCCCCTTTCACCATTGCCTGGAAAGCCCATTTTCATTTTAGTACAAAAGTACTATAATATAGATAGCGTTGGCAAAGCCTAGCCAAAGGCACAATGGCTGCGTGAAAAACTTGTGGAAGATGGGTTAAAGGGTTAGTTCGATGATGAAGCATTATATTCTCAACCTCAATCCGACTGCTAAGCATGAATGGGATCGCTGCATTTTACGTGACCCCCTCACAGCCAAACGTCCGGATATTGCCAAATTAATTGCTGAGGCAGTTGGCGCAGACACAGGCAGTTATTTGGTGAGTGTAAATATCGAAGTTCAAGTGTTAGAACAAGCTGCCGTACCTCAAGCCGAACAACTCTCCCTTTCGTTTTCAGAGGTGAGTCCCTCACAACTGCGGGAAGCTGCTTGAGGTATGGTGCAGGATTTCACAACATATATTGTTGGGTTGCGTTTGGCTAAACCCAACTTCAATTTTTTTGATAGCAAGCAGGGAACATGAGGTACAGAAACAGATTAAAATTCAAAGTTTAAAAACTCTCCCTAAAATTGGTGTACCTCATATACCTCAAAAGCGCTGTATTTCTGGGAATTTCCGAACTGTCAACTGTCAACAGTTAACAACCAACACTCTCGGCAGTTTATGAGACTAACTCAAATGCACCTATGTCTACTTTGCAACCAGAGATGCGGGGGAAGCCAATACCGCGTTGGTTGTAAGGTATTGGCTCTGTGGTATTACCGTCTCCGTCTAGGTCTGTGATATCGGGAGGTATATCTTGATTTTTGCCGCCGTTGATGGCTGGGCTACCAGCAACTAGGGCATGGGTTTTGACTGAACCACCGTTGTTTTGCAACTTGAGATCGATAACTTTGGCGATCGCAACTTTTAACTCTTCGCTAGTTTTAAAGCCTGTACTGCCACTGCGTCGGCCAATTAGGTTATAGCCATTGCTGGTGAATTTACCTACAACATCCGGGTTGATAGGGTTAGTTGCAGACTTGTTGTTGCCAGCAATGATGCTGTTTTTAATCTTGGCAGTACCTTTATGATTGTAGATGCCACCACCTTTGTTGTACTTGCCTTCCGGCTTATTGTAAGCGGTGTTGAGGACGATAGTGCTGTTGCTCACAGTTAAAGTACCATCATAGTTGTAGATGCCGCCACCGCCGTAGAATGCCGAGTTACCACTGATGGTGCTATTGTATACTGTTACAGTGCCATCATAGTTGTAGATGCCGCCGCCAAAGCCTTCGTAGTAGTCGTAGTTGACGTAGCCTAATGCCTTATTCCCACTAATAGTGGTGTCGATCAACTTTAGGATGCCATCGTCATTGTAGATACCGCCACCGTTAAATGTTACCTCATTGTTACTGATAGTGCTGGCGATCGCCGTGAAGGTGCCACCATTGAATATGCCGCCGCTGTAATCTGCATCGTTACCACTGATGGTGCTGTTCTTCAGGGTAAAGAAGCCATCATTGAACACACCACCGCCGCTAAATCTCGCTGTGTTGCCACTGATAATGCTGTTGCTGACCATCGCAGTACTATTGGTATTGTAGATGGTGCCGAAACCGTTGGAGATACCGCCACCGTAGTAAGCTCCATCGTTACCACTAATCGTACTGTTGCTAACAATGAGGGTGCCATTGTTGGAGATACCACCGCCTGAACTGTCAGATTCCCCCCCTACCACGTTGTTGCTGATGGTACTGCTGATTACTGTCGCAGTGCCAACGTTGTAGATACCGCCACCATAGTTGGCATTATTACCGCTGATGGTGCTGTCCCTAACGATTAATGTACTTTTATTGTAAATACCGCCACCAAAATATCCAGTGTTATTACTAATCTTGCTGTTTCTTACTGTCAGGATGCCGTCGTTGTAAATGCCACCCCCACCTAATTCAAATGAGGTATTGTCTGCATAATTGCTAGTGATGGTGGTGTAGCTAACAGTCAGGATGCCAGAGTTGTAAATGCCACCACCTGAGGCTCTTTCTGCACGATTGCCACTGATAGTGCTGTTATTCACCGTCATATTACCAAAGGTGGTATTGTAGATACCGCCGCCTGAACTGGGGTAGTAGTTGCCGTAGTCGTAGTTGATTGCCTCATTGCCAGTAATGGTGCTGTTGCTCACGGTGAGGATACGACTGTTGTAGATCCCACCGCCGTCGGATATTGCATTGTTACCACTGATGATGCTGTTGTTCAGAGCTAAAATACCAGTGTTGTAGATTCCACCACCGCTGTAGTTCGCATCGTTGCCAGTAATGTTGCTGTTGTTCAGTGTGAGAGTGCCAGTGTTGTAGATGCCACCACCGTTGTCGGCACTGTTGCCAATAATATTGCTGTTGCTTAAGCTGAGGATACCACTATTGGAAATAGCACCACCGCCTCCTACTTTACTGTAGCTATTGGTAATAGTCAGTCCGTTGATGGTAGCAGTAACACCAGCATTAATATCAAAAACACGAGAAGCACTGTTTTTAGTAATAGTTAGTAAGCTTGCATCTGTACCTTGAATGGTGAGGTCATCTTTGATGGTGAAACTACTGCCACTCAAACTGATGGTGTCAGCAATATTATCAGTAAACAGCCCACCAAATTTAATAATGTCTCTTCCTGTAAGGGCATTGGCATCGAGAATTGCTTGCCGTAGCGAACCGACACCGCTGTTGTTGGTGTTAGTGACGGTAAATGTAGCCATTTATATGACTCCTGCTTTTTATTAAGTGTATAAATTCCGCCCAAGGCTAGTGCTTCTACTCCTGGGAATCTTGGGCATTTTTTCATAGTCACTAGGTATTCCACAGTGAGTTTTGTTAAAGAGAAACTGTAACGCTGCTCCAAACAGCGCTTGCGTTTGTGTGTATGAAAATGCGATACTTGCGGCGAACTGTGCTGAGCGCTCAGCGCATTCATTGAGTTCTAGCAAAACTCAAAATGTAGTCAAGGTTTGCTATAACTCAGGTAAAACTATTGATTTTTTCAGCCAAATCTTTAGGGAATTAGTCTCTCACTTAGTGGAGATTTATGCAAATAAGTTTGAATTCAAAACCTGACTTAAGAAACCTATTATACACAAATACAAAATTCCAAATTAAATTTTCTTGAGAGTTTATTTTAACTTAATATTTATCTCTACTAAGTAAAGATACTGTAAATTAGTTATTGATATTTTTGGCAAGAAATAAATTTTACAGACTTTTAGCTAAAGTTAGGTAAAACTGACCAAAACAAAGTCTTTGAGTCGGTTCAAATCAGTACTTTTTTACTATAATAGATATATAGCATTCACCAAACTTGGTTAAGTGTAAAACTGCTCTGTGACAGCCTTTTGGAAAATGGATTCCGGAGTTAGTCTTATGCTGAAGCCTGAAAATATTGACTACAGAGGAAAATTATTAGATGATGCAACTGAGTCATTATCCAGCTGCCATCGCCCAAGCTGCTCAACGAGCTAATGAAATAGATTCTCAGCTGATGGCAGTACAGCAGCAAATTAATAGATTTGAAGGTAATGCGGATCGCGTCGCCGCCTTTGAGATGGATTTGAAAAATGATGCTCAACGCAAGGCTAGGCGTTTTGAGGTGCTGCTTGTAAATCAAGAATATCAAAAGGCAATGGATACTTTAATCCGCTTGACTGGGGAAAAGGCAAATGCCCTGGGACATTTAGAATATCTGCGTAACCAGTTTAGTGTAGCAAAGTTAGAAGCTAGATTAGCGATCGCTCAACAATTGACTGATTTTGAATCTCGCGAATTAGTCGGTTTGTAATTGTATAGCATGAACCCAAATGTAGAGACGTTGCATTGCAACGTCTCTACAGGGATTTGTTATATTCTCTCGGACAGCAGTTGAGCAATTTGCTGATTAATAGTTGCAACATCAAAACGTTGACTAGCAGTAATTCTGGCATTCTTCGCTATAGTTGCAGTTATTTCTGTCTCTTGAAGACAGGTGATAATCATTTGTGCAAGTTCCTGGGGTTCTCCTGGTGTTACTAGAAAACCATTGAGTCCGTGTTCTATTAATTCCATTGCACCGCCAGCTTTGGCTGCAATTACAGGTTTTTCACATAGCATTGCCTCAACAATGACTCTGCCAAAAGGTTCTGGAGAAGTTGAAGTGTGTGCTACTAAGTCACAAGCTGCCATTAATTGGGGAATATCTGAACGAAAGCCTAAAAATTTGACGCGGTTTTCTAGTCCCAATTTAGCAACTTGTTCGTGTAACTGTTGGACGTAATTTTGTTCGCCAAATAATGCATCGCCGACTAAAATTGCTGTTACCTGTGGCGGACATTGAGCAAGGGCATCAATTAAAATATGCTGCCCTTTCCAAGGTGCAAGTCTGCTAAAATGTCCAACTACAAATTTTCCTTGTAACTCTAAATTTTGCTGTAATTTTTTGATGTCATATTCATTAGTTTGATAATTTTTAAGTTCAAAGCCGTTATAGACAACTTCGATGATATCTTGCCGTCCTCCTGCTTTTATAAAAGCTGTTTGACTAGCTTGAGAATTAGCAATTACTAATGATGCAAAACGATTAGCTAGGTTGACGGCTATGCGAAGATTAGTTTGGCTAAAGTGTTCTGTGGAAAGAATATCATGTAAATGATATACCAAAGGACGACGACTGAAAAAACTTGCTATTGCTCCTACAACTAATGCCTTTTGGGTGTTGGCGTAGATTAAATCATATTTACGCGCTTTTTTAATTACTTTAATAATTAAAGGTATTAGTTGTCTAAAACTATTTAAACCTTGGATGAAACCGCTTTCTTTGCGAACTGCGATCGCTTCATTTCTCAAAACTTCTACCGGAATATTATTTTGCTGTAGTAACTGTTTAAATGAACCATCTGCAAATAAACCTACTAAAGCATTTTGTCCATAGGGTTTAGCAATATCGATTAAACACAATTCTGCACCGCCTGGTTTACCGCTTTGGTCTAAAAAAAGAATTTTCATAAAACCTCTGTTTTATCAATTAATTTTATTCATTCTGCACCCCTACTCTTAATTCTGAATTCTGAATTCTATTCTAATAAAATACTCCGGACTCGCTGGGCAATTTGATGCCAATCATAATGTGTAATCGCATATTGGCGACAGGCTTCTCGTGAAGGGATGGGAATATTTCCTAGTAGTGCTTGTTCTAATTTTTGGGCAATCGCTGATGCTTCGATGGAAGTAGTAATTAAATCCGGTGAAAACTCTGCTAAAATTTCTGGCATTCCACCCACTGGCGTACACAAAACTGGAGTACCACAAGCAAGAGATTCAACTATTACTAATCCAAATCCTTCAAAAGATTGACTAGGAACTACAGTTAATTCAGCAGCTTGATAAGCTATCGGTAATTGGTCATCAGGTAGAAAACCTAAGAATTTAACGTTGTCGTCTAATCCTAATTCTGTAGCTTGTTGTTGTAGTGTAGATTGGATGTGACCGCGACCGGCGATCGCCAGCCAAATATCTGGTATTCTGGGTTTAATGATGGCGATCGCTTGTAATAATTTATCAACACCAGTGCGATGCACCAAGCGGCGTGATGTAAATAAAATCCGACGATTATTAGGCCAGCCTAATTGTCTACAAGCTTCCTGCGGTGATAAATTTGGTTGAAACCAATTAATATCAACCCCACCAGGAATAACATTAATTTTTTTCCAAGGTACTTGGTATTTTTGGTGTAAGATATTGCCAAATGCTTTGCTAAGAACAATAAAGCGATCGCACCGATTATAAGTTGTTTGTTCTATCAGCCAATGCTTAATTAAAAGACTGAGATTTTTATTAACTACTTCCTGCTTACTTTCAAAAGCCCAAGGGCCATGAAAGTTAAAAGTAATGGGTACTTTTTTCGGTAAAATATCTAAAATCGGAAAGCTATATAATGCAAAATGTAGATTAATTGCATCTGGTGTATTTGTTCTAGTCTTCTGGAAATTTCTACGAATTGACCATAATCTTTGACAAATATTAGTATCAACTGTAGCTAAATTAGTCAGCTTAATTGGAGAATTTGGTTGAGCTTCTGGAAGTCCAACTCCGCATAATTCAATTTGGTCTTGATTCGCTGCTAATTTATGAGTTAGTTCATAAATATACCTTTCTAATCCTCCAGGATTTTGAGGAAACCAGCCTAATCCCAAAGTAAGAATTGATGCAGAATTTGAAGTAAAATTTTCTTTGTGATTTATCACTGATGTTTATCCTATAAATGTATTAAAAGATATACAGCTAATAATATAGCAATCCTATTTTAGTTGTGAACAATATCAGTGTTGACTGTCAACATAACATTTGATATTTCACAAAATCTTTGGGATTTATTTTTTTTTAAGAGAACACCACTTTATAAACTATTTATATCTTCACGTCAACAAGCAATAATAACTTGTGTTTTAGTTAACTGAATCATACCGAAGATGATAAATTTAATACTAGTGATTATCACAACATAAATGGTAGACAGTGATATCATGTCCGCATAATTAGTTATGATTCCCACAGCCATTGTACCCCACCCCTTAATCCCCTCCCCGCCGGCTCTTAGGGGAGACAAAGCGTAGCTTTGGCGGGGTGGGGTTTTTCGGATTTAATAAGTAATCAAGTGGACATAATATGAAAGCCTAAAAACAAGATAAATTAATCAATGTCTAGGATTTTTGTATTATTTTTTACGATTTTAGCAACATAAATAGTAAATATTCATACCTGGAATATCTTTTTAAATTTACTTATATTTTTTGTGCGGATTTAGAAAATGATAGTTGTATATACAATCAGTGAAGAAGTTGCAAACATCAAAAATCTCATGCAGAGGCGCAGAGATAAAATTTGATTTTTATAGAGAATTAAATAAAATAATATGAATAATCAATTAATTGTGCGGTTAATCAGGCTCTATCAAAGGTGCAGAAATATCTGGAATTTTAGATATTTGTTAAGAAAGAAAACTTTTAAATTTTTAATTAGTCTAATGGTTGGAATTTTTATTACTACCATTGGCATTACAACAGATTGGGCAACCAGTGGAACATCTACACTCACCTATAAAACATCGTGGATAGGTAATAGTATTGGTAGCGGCAATCTGCGGATACAAAACAATATAGAAGCAATGTATGTTACTCCTGATGGTACAGTTTATACTAACAGCCATTGGGATGAAGCGGGAACGGAAGCAGGAATCTATAAGGATGGTAAAATTATCAGTGCCCTGAGTGATACCCACGGTTGGGGTCGTGGTGGTGGCAAGGCTATAACAGCAAATAATAAATATATTTACCTTGCCATGACTCAAGGTTCAATTGGCAATACAAAAGAAGATTATCCAGCAGAAAAAACAGCTTGGCACTCTGTTAGACGTTATGATTTGTCAGGAAAAACAGCACCGTTTCCTGGGGGACGTGGCTGGGATAAAAGTATGTTAATTGTCAGTAATAAAAGTGAAGTTACTGGATTAGCAATTATAGACAGTGAGTTATATGTGAGTGATTTTGCTGCTAATAAAATTCGGATTTTTGATACTGAGACCATGAAGGAACTTCGCAGTTTTAGTGTTGTTAATCCGGGGGCGATGGCAGTTGATCAGCAAAAAAATCTGTGGATAATTCAAAACAAAAATGGTGGTAATCCTGCGAAGATTTTACATTATTCCTCAAGTGGCAAGCAATTACCCCAGGAGATTGCAGATATTGTAGAACCAACAGCGATCGCCATCAATCCCCAAGGTAAGCTGTTAGTGGCAGAAAATGGTTCGCTTCAGCAAATCTTAATTTATGAGATTAAAGATCCGCCAGTACAAATAGGCAGTTTTGGCTGTAAAAACGGTATTTATACAGGAATTTCTGGTGAGATTCGAGATTTGAAACTGTATGGAATTACCGGAGTTGGCACAGATGCATCAGGTAATATCTATATAAATAGTAATGGTTTCAACAAATCAGGAACAGACTTGCGGAAATTTGCGCCATCAGGTAAATTACTGTGGCGATCGCTAGGTTTAATATTTGTTGATAATGCAGACGCCGATCCTAAAACCGATGGTGTAGATTTATTCACCAAACAAGAACAATATCAAATGGATTATAGTAAGGCTGCTGGTAAGCAATGGACTTACAAAGCCTACACCTTAAATCCCTTCAAATATCCCCAAGATCCACGTCTGCATACATCCCCAGATGCAACCTTTGTGCGCCGCATCCAAGGAAAGCCGTTTTTGTTCCTCACAGATATGTATAACAGCTTTCTGCAAATATATCGTTTCAATCCCGCCACAGACGGTAAAATTGCCATCCCAGCCGGAATGTTTGTTGGTACTAATGGTGCAGACAAACCATTTTTGACTGGAAATTGGCCGCCTTATCAACCACAAAAAGGTGAATGGATTTGGCGAGACAGCAACGGTAATGGCAAATTTGAAAACAACGAATACGATACCAGCAAAGATTATCCCTACATCGGCGGTTGGTGGGTAGACAGCAAAGGAGACGTTTGGAAAGCTTTGCGAACCCAAGATGGTATAGGTATCCGACATTATCCATTACAGGGAATTGATAGCAAGGGGAATCCCATCTACAGTTATAGTTCAATGGAAAAGCAAACCACTCCTAAGATTTTTAACGATTTGCGACGCATTGAATATTTCCCCCAAACAGATACCATGTATTTGTCAGGCTTCACAGTAGATCGTCCCGCATTTGGCGATGATACCGGAGTTGCGGGTTCTGAAATTGCCCGTTTTGACAATTGGAGTAAAGGAAATCGCACACCTCGTTGGCGGGTTGTAATTCCCCACGACACCACCGGTAAACGGGAAGTTTCCACAGCCGCCATGAGTGTAGCGGGAGATTATGTTTTTGCTGTCACAGTTAAAACCGCAGAGGTATATGTTTACAATGCAACCACAGGAGTGCAAGTACAAAAGTTAAAACCAGACCCAGAAGTTGGTAGCGAAAGTGGTTGGATTGATATACCTTATGGTATTCGCGCTTTTCGCCGTTCCAATGGTGAATATTTAATATTTGTTGAAGAAAATTGGAAAGGAAAAGTGATTATGTATCGCTTAGCAGGGTGAGCATTTATATCGATTTTGTCCCGGACATGATATTATTTATTAAGGCTATGTTTTTCGTTCATAAAAACAAGCCTTAATTTTTTGTTTCACTGCGTAATTCCTCTTTAAGCCAGAGTTTGATATCAATTGGCATTCCCTAGTTCAGCCAGGGAATAAAAAATTAGGAGCATGAAACAGTGTTTTGGAAATTTGTCATCAGTGTTTTATTATTGCCCACTTGTCTGGGATTAGAAATTGCCGCCGCATCTGAAAAAAATGAGTTGCAGATGCTACAAAGCCCTGAAGAATTAAGCAGCCCAATTTCTCAGACACAAAGCAATCAAAATATCCTGAATTCCTGGTCAAATTCAGTTACAAAAGATTCTTCAATTCCACAAGATTCAGAAGTTGATAGCGAAAAATTAAAACATCGAAAATATCGGCGCTATCACCGGAGACATCGTCGATATTATCGCCATCGTAGGTATTATCGTCAATGGCACAGAAATTATTACCGTCAAAGGATTTATTATCCCGAAGATATTTATTACCGTAGACGGTATCATCATCGACACAGGAATTACCATCAAAGGGTTCATGACCCTCTATACCGTTATTATCTGAGAAACTATGACTATCTGCATAGAAATTGCCACGGGCATTGCTATTAGTCATTAGTCATTAGTCATTGGTCATTAGTCATTAGCAAATAGCCAAAGACTAATGACAATAACATGTGTATTAACGTAGCCCATTGCGAACAGTATTAAACTATCTTTTGTTGCTTTTGAGTTAAATGCATCGCAATTCCTTTTTCATAATAAGCCGCTTCATTGATAAAAATCGGATAAACAGTAGATACTCCTTCATATAAAATATCTGTATCTGCAAAAGTCCTAAATATTGGCTCACCTGGATTTAGAGGTTCATAATCTCGAAACTGAACCTGGGGATGAATCATCGCTTGAATTTCACCTTGTTCATCTCTGGGATAATCAATAGTTCCAATATATTCATAAAATGTCAGATTATTGTTTATCTGTGGAATATGACCTTGGTTGTACCATGTAAAATATTCTAAAATTGCATAAATTAGTTGTTCTGTTTGTTGAAATAATTCAGCATTTAAGACATTTTGAGCGACAGCACCAACTTCAATCACAAAACCTAATTCACATACAGAACGCAGAAAACCGCCTTGTTTTGATTGCGGATTAATATACACTTTTACTAAGGAATTTATCGAAGTTAAATAAGCAGCTAACCGCAGTAAAAAAGGATGCATATCGCAAAAAATCAAAGTTAGCCCCATGTTGGCGGTTGTGCTATGTAAATCAATGATTACATCTACGAAAGGCTGATTTTGCGGTTGTAGTATTTGTTTAATTTCTTGTGCCCGCGTATCTTCATAATTTAAAAAATTTGAATTTTGTAAGTTTTCCTTGCTAAAGCAACGATTTAAATCTTTGTCAATATAACGCTTCCTTTGTGCAATAGCTTTGAGATTACCAAGTAATAACAAAGTTTCCCAACTTGGTCTATTAATTAAATTGGGATATTGCTGAAATTTTTTAACTAAGTATACTCCTGTTAACTCATTGCCGTGAGTTCCTCCAACGATCGCCACTCGTTTAATCTGACTCATAAAAACCTCGTCATCAAAGCTTGTAGGCTAGACATTATAATGCCCACCCTACTCTGGTTTATTCAGAGAAAAATCTCTATAGAAATCAAAATAAACAAAATGCTAGTATATGTCCAATATTTATTGAACTTATACAATATATATTAAAGATATAATAGCTAGACGCTAATGTCATAAATCAGACAATTAACGCAGACAAATATTCCTTTCCCATTCCCCAGTCCCCAATGATAGAACTTAGACATCTGCGATACTTCATCGCCGTGGCTGAAGAATTAAACTTTAGTCGTGCTGCTGAAAGATTGCATATTGCTCAACCACCTTTAAGCCAACAAATTCAAGCACTAGAAGCAGAACTAGGGCTTCAATTATTTGAGCGTAAAAAACGCCCCCTACAGTTAACTGCTGCTGGAAAAGTCTTTTTCACAGAAGCGCATTTGGTATTAACTCAGTTAGAACAGGCAATTACCTCTGCACAAAAAGTCAGCCGGGGGGAAATTGGACGCTTGGTAGTGGGAACTAATAGTTCTGTTGCTAACAGTGTTTTGCCAGATATTTTGCAAACTTTTCACCCTTTATTTCCAGAGGTGATACTAGTGTTGCGGGAAGTTAGTTCTTCTGAACAGGTAAACCAACTGCGCGATCGCTACATCGATATTGCTTTTGAAAGACTACCTAACAACAATTTAAATGATAATTCTTTAAGTTTTCTGCCGATTTTGCAAGAGCCTTTAGTCGTTGCTTTACCAGAAAAACACCCTCTAGCAGCAAAGTCACAAATTCCACTCATTGCCCTAGCAGATGAACCTTTTGTTTTACCACCAACCGACTTGGTACCATCATACAGTCAAATAATTAACCTTTGTCAGCAGGTGGGTTTTTCGCCAAAAGTAGTACAGGAAGCAACTTGGATGGTAACTGTACTTAGTTCCGTTGCAGGTGGACTTGGAGTCACATTGCTTCCCGCTAACGCCCAAAGTCTACAGCGAAAGGGAGTAGTCTACAAACCAATTCAAGGAAAAAACTTAACTTCAGAACTAGCCGTGGTTTGGCGACGAGATGATACATCCATCGTTTTACAGCAATTTTTAGAAGTCACAAAAAGTGTGGCGAGAAAAATGGGGAATGGGGAATAGGGAATAGGGAATAGGGCATGGGGCATGGGGCAAGGGAAAAAGGGGAAAGGGGAAAGGGGAAAAGGGGAAAGGGGAAAAGGGGAAAGATTAAATTTATTTTTTTTCCCTTTAACCTTTAACCTTTTCCCCCCATCTCCCCATCTCCCCATCCCCCCATCTCCCCATCTCCCCATCTCCCCATCYCCCCATCTCCCAATCTCCCAATCTC
>NZ_LAHA01000117.1 GCF_002608075.1 Nostoc linckia z4 | reverse complement strand
AAAACTATCAAGGCTATCACTGACAAAAAGACCCTCYCCAGATTCGCCCAAGAAACTGGAGTGATTGAAAAGTGGGAAGAGGGAGTGAGGGCAGCATTTACACCCAAGATTGAGAACCCAGACTTTAAGTTCAAAATTCGCAAGCTCGGATTTGATGACTACGAATGGATTTATGGCTGTACTCTCAAGTCGATTCCAAACCCACCAGCCACAACCCAGTTCACCTTCACAACGTCGMAGGGCACGATTCTCACTTCTCATCTTGGGGAGTTTGAGGAGGTGTAGCCAATAAAAACGCGATCGCCTTTGTGATGAGTGGGGCGATCGCGAAGATTTTGGTTTTAGATAATTTCCAGACTTTCAGCATATTCGCCCTAGTCGGTTTTGTCCTGCCGGCGATTTTAAAGATTTGTATAAATTATTTTCCTAGCAGGTTCAGTACTGCCACTCATGCTATTGAAAATAGTTCGGCGTTATCACTTCCTGTTTTACCTCGTGGCACGGTTAAACAGGTATACTTTTGTTTTTGAAAATCAGCAGTCTTTCTAGAAGCCGGTCTTCACAATATATAGAGACTGTAAACTTACTTCCGAAATTACATAAAAGAGGAAGATTTACATAATTTTAGGCATTGAATAAAACGGATCTATTCACTTCATGAAAAATCCGTAACAAATGGTGCTTGAGACGTTCGCTATTAAAAGTAAGCTGTGTATAACTTTAGACGCTAACACTGGTAGTACGGTAAAACCTTTGCTGACGTACACCCCTTACAACAAAGCAGGGTACAGACTCATTCACGAATATCTAGAGATTGAAAACTTAAAAGCAGTAGGTTGGATTTATTCGCTAACTGAAGTGGAGTTCCCGGTTTTCGAGCTTGAGGACACAGAGAGTAAACAATTACTGACAGCTATAAATCTGGAATGGAATTCACCAAGGATTCAAATGGATGTCGTGCTTGATGTTGGTAATACCCTTAATTGGCAGAGGATAGCAGCCTATTCACTGTTGAATTCTTCACCCTACCCTTATCGAGAATATTCACTAGGGAATCACTCTCTTGGCGATAATTCTATGATTGGATTACAGATAAGAAATGTAGGTTTTGGATTGCTACAAAATGGAACAAAGGGGCAAGACAAGGTAACTGCTTTCGCTGATTTAAAAAGAGTTGTAACTCTTGAAAGAATTGTAGACACGAGTCAGAAAATCGCAAATAATATCACTAATATTGCAGCGATAATTGTCAACGCGAATACTAACCGTAAAGGTCTGACATTCTTTAACAGTAGTGATAAAAATATTTTCATTGATACTGTTAGCACCGTTAGCGGTAGCAGCTATATGGTGAAGCTTGAACCAGGTGATTATTACGAAGCACCAGCACCAATTTACACGGGCAATTACTATGCTGTGGTCGCTTCTGGTAGCACTGCAATAGATATTAGGGAGTTTGTTTAGTGCTTGCGGATAAACCTAAAATAAACCTTGACAAAAAGCCTAAATTCGACCTTGAGAAAACACCAGACTCAAATTTTCCTATTAAGCGAAAACAGAAGCAGGATATTAAGAAAAAATCCCTATTCTTCCCAGATATAGAGGAGCCGCAAGAATCATTAGAAAAGTTTGTCGGTGATTTTTACACTACACCTTTTACCCCCGCAGACCCTACAGATTGTGATAGATATCCCGATAGTCCTTGGTGTGGTGAAAATCCTATAGACCTAACATCTCCTGTAGGCATTGAATTAAGTATCGTCTTAGATGGCTGCAATTTTGGTGTTCAATTTAGCGGCACACTTGGGTTTATCAAAGTACCGCCTTTTCAAATTGTCTACAGGAATCCAGATTGCAAACCACTTGAACCACCGCGCCCACCAGACCCTGTGGTAGACGATTCCTCTAAAATGCCCGCTAATTGTCCTTATGGATTGCAGTCTTACATAGTTCCCAAAAAATTTAGTCATGAATATGGTTTATTGCAAGACGGTACTCCTTACTTTGTTCAAGAAACATATACACAGGAAATTAAAAAAATCAGGTTCCCTTCTGATGTTCGATATTTAATGCATGGGACTGGAATCTTAGAAGGATACTATGCAGATTTTTATATTGATATATTTGTAACAGAGCGTGTAACCCTGAACTCAGGGGACGCAAAAAGGAGAGGTTTTCTTAACAACTCAAATATACAATATTGGCTATCCAGAGGAGGAACTTTTTCTGGAAATCCATACGACCTCAGCACAGTATGGGAGTACTACAACGAAGGGACTATCAGGCAGTATGAAAATACCTTCACAAGACAAAACAGTGAAAGGGTGTCACTATCTCAGTTGCTTCCAACTTATCTGCCTGGAGGTATTCAAAGTCCTCGATACATGTCAAAGAAGGACTACGAAGCTTTGCCCAATCCTGTGACACTTAACCAACATATCGTCTTTCCTGAAGGAGGGACAGATATAGAAATCGAAGTTTATAAGCTTTTGTATATATGCGGTAATTACGACCCACCGCCACCAACTGACCCACCACCACCACCAAGGCCTAAAAAGTGTAAATGTATGTGTTGTGACGACAATAATAATGAGAATCTGCTGAAGCTGATACTAAGAAGGATTGGTTCATTACCGGCAAGTGTTCCCGATAACTTTACAAAGCAAAACCCATCAATGATAAGTATTGAATCACTCGCTGAATTAATGCTGTGGCAGATGCAACAACTAGACGCTTTGATGGGTGCTTACCCGATTGAAATTGAGATAGAGGATAGTGATTTAGTGAAGGAAGGGAACCAGAAACAGAAAATCAAAGTACCTAACCAAGCGGAAGCTATAGCCGAATTATTAGGGATGATACTCACGATTAAAAGGGATACTCACGCTACTTTAATCACCGCTATCAAAGCTATGGGTGAAGCGGGGATGACAAAGCAGCTAGCCACAAAAACACTTGATGTGTCTCTAGCTAATGCTGAATTTTTGGGATACAAACTTGAGCAAAAGAAAAAACAAATCCCTAGCCTTTTCACACCTGGTGGAAAAGATATCAGCGAAACACTGAAGGAGAAAAATGTTGAGATAGTCTCGTATGAAAATACAGACAAAAAAGACTTACAGGATGATTTAAAAACACTTCTCACAATGGCTGCAAGGTGGAACGCTCAGAACTGGAGAAAGATTGATGCGAACAATCCCAAGGAAAGTTTAAAAAATCTACTCATTAATAATGTTCAGGCTGTTAGTGACGCAGGGAAAGAAGACAGCCAAGATGATTTTGATAATTTCACAGAACAGTGTGAGCGTGGTTTTATCGACGTTTCGGGAATATCAGATACAGCAAATCCTTGGGGCAGGCAGTACAAGGAAAGACCAAAAATTAGGGAGATTGGAACAGATAAAAACGCAGGGAATAACGACAACGAAGCGGAAGGAGGTGAGTAATTATGGCTATTGAATTTGACTTAAGTCGGTTAACTAGTCGGGTAGTTAGAAGTGATATCGGGCAGCGAGTAATACGAGGGCTAGAGAGCAGTAGCGGTAGTGGTGGAAGCAATGGTAGCGGTAATGCAATAGTTGATTTTTTCTTTAATGGTGCAAAGTCTCTCGGCGGTTTTTTGATGTCAACAGTTGGGGGATTTTTTAAGTTTAGCTGGACTGGTTTTTGGTCGTGGTTTGTAGCGACAAAACAATTCATCTGGAATTTTAATTGGAACGCTACAGACAGTCAGCTAGATGCAAATATTAAAGCTAAATGGACTGCATTAGCTGGGCAGTTTGGGGGCACTTTAGGTAATGCATTTGGGTATATTGCTTGCGGTATTTTACCCGGTGTAGGGATAATGGCATTCAATGAACCTCTTGGAGCGTTTGTACTTGCAAAAGTAACAGAAGAAGCACTAGAAGAATTCACCGAAAACTTTGGAGCTTTACTGAAAAGTACGCTCATACTTGGTACTCAAATGCTACTAACTGCATCCTATAAAAATGTCAGGAAGGCACTTAAAGCTAACAGTAAAGCAATTGGAAAACTGCTTGGTGGTAATACAGAAAAAGCGTTACAAGCATGGGGTGAGAAAGATTCTAAGCCGTGGTCATTTGCTAGCGCCACCGAAGAGTTTTTAGACAATACCTTTGGTACTGAAGGAGCAATGCGTGAGTTTGTTGAAGAGTTTCTAGAGGAAGCTGATGAAGCTTGTGTGGAAGCTGGGTATGTTGTCGCTAATGCCGTTGATACTTTCCTTGCTCAAGATATGTTAGCTAGGCGCTCTACGCCAGCACTAGGTAACACTAGGTATGTAGAGATTACCCCAAATAGAGAGATACCAGATGAGCGAATAGTACTTGGTGGAAGAGAGGAACTACTACGACCCGTGATAATCCAAACACTCGCGACTGAGCAACAATTCGCAGGGCGGGATATGGGAATTATTTATGGGTCAATTCCTAGCGAAATGCCGGATAGGCGACACAAACCAGAGGTAGTTTTAAAGTTTTACCAAAAACAAAATAATGACCCTGACAAGGGAGCTATAACGCAAGCATTAAGTATGGAAATGTCTTTCAGATTAATGAATAAAAGTAAAGAGGATTTTGCAACCGATGATTACCTAAAATCTCTCTCTGAAACTATCTACAAAGAGATGTGTACACCGCCATTTAAAGCTAATAAGGGGAAACAAACTTACACTTACGCTGACCACGAGAAAGGGTATCAATTCAAATTAGACGTGAAAGATGAAGCTGAGGCAAAACGCATTATTAAAAAGGTACTAGATATCCAAGGGCATAAGATGAATGATGACCTATTCAGGAAAGGTAGCAGTAAGGTAAATAATTCGCAGTCAACTACACCTGAGAGGGTAACAATTCGTGGCGAACGTGTCGAAATACCACAGAGAGGTAAAGAGGGTGAGGTAACTTTTCAATTTGCTTATTTGAATGTAGGGGTAAATGTTCCGCCAATTAATTTGGTTGATTTAACAGGTAAAAAAAAGGATGTAGTTTATGTATCAACAAAGTGACGATGAATTGCTGCTATCGGTTGGAGACACAATTCAGTTTGAGGATGAGAGAGGTGAAGTAGCAGAAGGTGAAGTGATGGAAGTATCAGAGGTTTTAAATATGGTCAAGGTGATGCCTTTGTCAGGATTGCTAATAATTCCTAAATGGATACACGCTGATAACATTCTGACTGATGACGATATCGAGTTTGTGTTTCAGTAAGCGTCTATTACCTTAATTTGTCCAACAACTAACAACAATATGCCTTTATATAGACAACCAATTCAGCAAACGATACTTGATGCACTAGGGGAAAGGGTCACGGATGCAGAAAACCTAGTAACAGCGGTGTCTGCTCAAAACGCTAATCTGCTTACTCGAATTGCTGCATTAGAATCAAACCTTGACCATCCTGGGTATGTATCAGGGCGGTATTATCAGGGAATTCAGGGAATCTATACAGATACCTCTTCTAGCAATGGCTTAAACGTAACTGGTATTACTTATGTTCCGTTCCCGGTGCATGATTCAGTATCAATTAATCGGTTAGTTATTTTTTGTCCGAGTGGGATTACTGATGCCAATGCCACAATTGGAATCTACTCTAATTTGAACGGTTTACCCCATGATTTATTAATCAGCAGCGGGAATTTACCCGCTGCAACTGCGGGGATAAAGGAATCAATTATCTCTTTGAATTTAGATAGAAATTGGTATTGGTTTGCAGGAATAACTACTAAAGCGCCTGCCCTATATTGCAGTGGATTATTTTTAGGAAATAATCATATCTTTGGGCAGACAACTCCTAATACTAATTCCTCAAGTTGCAGTTTGAGGAATACAGGCACTTACTCGACTTTGCCGTTGATAGCTCCAACAAATAATCTATCCCTACTTAATGGTAGTGCTGCTCCTTTATTTTGGTTCAAGGTGAATTAAAAATGAAAATCGAAAGTTTTTTTAATGGTGAATTAGTAGCAGAATCGGAGATTAATAATTTCCCTATTCGTCCTAATATCGCTCAATTTAATACTCAGATGCTGATGAGTGAAAGTTATATGAAGTTAGTTAATTTCTCCCAAGACGTTAACGCAAAAGGAAGGCTAGAGTTGCTATCAGTAAGGCTAGAGTTAAAGCCAGAGATTACAATTCAAGATTTAGAAATCCTCAAGCTAGTTTGGGATAACTTAGTTAATTCTGTTCCCGATGGGATTTTAACTGAAGAGGATAAAAATAATTTTAATGAGATTGCTGATTCTAACTTTATGCCTTTTAGATTTCAAGATAATTTTGAATTACATTTACTAGGTTGATTTGACTATAAGGCTATACCTGTGCTTTTACTGATACTTACTTAAATAATGCAATTTTACTAAAAAGTAATATACCAGCCACGTCTCAAATATAAAAAATTTTTCTGATACCTTAAGGTGTCAGAAAAAAATTATCTACAAAGCCTTGTTTTAGTGCTTGACGCACTTACAGAACAACGGTTATCAAGGTGAAATAGTCAATTTTAAATAAAAAACAGAAACATGGCTAACGTAGCTGATTTAACCTTCGCTGAAATTTCTGCTAAGATTTCCGACTCCTCATTAAAAACTTGGTGGGATGATATCGACGCTCTACCTAACGGTATTGACACCGCTGAAATGTTCGCAAAACTTCTACAAGCTGCTTATGTGGCTCAAGTTGCTAAGAATGTTGCCGCTGGTAATCTTGTTGTAGGTGAAGCTCTCAACGCTTATCCCGCACCTACTACAGGAACAGTTCAAACTATTACTACATCTGGACTGCAATTTTATAATGCAACTTATGGGGTAAATATCGTTGCCGCTGTTGACCTCAACACTACTACACCAGCACGAGTCTAGATAGTTTGGTGGGTAGTGATATCCACCATTGATTAATAATTATTTGGAGGAGGAGCAATGGCAAGCGCACCGTTAAATTATTTAGCTTTCTTGTTAGGAAGAAGTACAGAGAACGACGCAACAAGAAGCAATCCTGACCCTGTTGGTTTCTTCTACTGTCGTGCTAGCACTGCACGTTTTCTTGATATCGAAAAACTTGCATTTACTGGGCAAATTCTTACTAAAAGAAAAGCCCACGCTAGAACAAAAACACTTGCTGACGGTACTACTCTAGGTGGAACAGATGCAGAGGTAGCTGAAAGCACTGTAGCCCGTAATGCGAAAAGTCGTGGTAACGGGAAGAATGTAAAGCTAGTTACAGGTAAAAAGACCGCAAAGGGTAATTATCAAACAATCTCTTTTAACTTCCCAAGCTTTGCTACTTCGCAAATAATCGGGGAAGCTTTAGGAGAATTGATTCCTTCAACAAAGATTAAAGCCTCTGCTACTGCTGCTGATATCTTCCCCTACTTCATCCTCCCTAGTGGTGGTAGAGGTGGAATCATGAAGAAAGAAGCAGCAGTAGCATCTACTAAGACAGAAGTGCCGTTGACCGCAGCACAGCAAAGAGCGCTTCTGAAGAAGAAAGACGCTGAGAACGACGTTCAAGAAGGAGCCGGTGAAGAGTAGTGTTTGAGATTGCTAGTGAATGGAAACTGAGGGTTACCGAACAACGTACCGCTACTGATTCTCCCATTCCTGCAATTGAACCAGACGTGATATTCACGAGCAATACGATAGGCATCTTTGCAGAATCACCTTCAGCGCCAAGTCATTGGTATGCAGCGGGTGATTTTTTACAAGCATATTTGGTAGGTTTTGGGAGTTCTGGGTATGCACAAGGGGAGTTAGTAAAGGTAGTTTTATCCAGATATCAAATGTATCGTTTTACTAAGTTTCCATTGAATGAGTATTTGATATCGTTTGTCCCTAAACCGTACCTGAAAGATGTGAATTTAAAGGTGTGGGAATACGTTGGGGAAAACCAAGGTACAACTTTGGAATCTTTAGAAGCAAGCGTCAGAGCTACTCATCAAAGAGTGATAACTGAAGGTGCTGTTATCAAATCTTTAATCAAAAAGCTTAGTAAGTAAAACTTCTTTAATTAAAATGCTTATGCTTAACTCTTTTAAAGACACATTAGATATTATTTTGGCTGTAGCCGCACTCGTCGGCATCATTTTTCATATAGCTAAAACCAAATCTGATATTGAGAAATCAATTGATGATGTTAAAGACCACTTAACTGCAAACTTGCAAGATTTAAAAACTGATATTAAAGTTTCCCAGGCTCGGTATGAAGGGAAGAAAGAAATGGCAGAATACTACATCAATGATTTGTATTATCAAATCCATCATAAATTCTACCGAGCTTGGGATGAGATAAAGGAAATTCAATCTTTCTTACAAAAAGATGGTTTTATTGTCCGTACCAAACCGAAAGAAGTACCACCTCCACCTAAGAAAGTCAGAATTGAGGAGATTTAACTCACTGGGGATTCATTTCATCAAA
>NZ_LAHA01000017.1 GCF_002608075.1 Nostoc linckia z4 | reverse complement strand
TACCCCACCTACTAGCTAATCGGACGCGAGCTCATCTTCAGGCAGCAAGCCTTTCACCTTCCGGCACATCCGGTATTAGCCACCGTTTCCAGTGGTTGTCCCAGACCTGAAGCTAGATTCTCACGCGTTACTCACCCGTCCGCCACTATGTCCGAAGACACCGTTCGACTTGCATGTGTTAAGCATACCGCCAGCGTTCATCCTGAGCCAGGATCAAACTCTCCGTTTTGTTGTGTTTTGAGTTTGTTATCCGAAACAAGACTATATCTTTTTCGGAATCCTAGTTATAATTTTTTAGTTAGTCTCGATTTGGTAACCCCAAATTAGACTTACTTGACGAGGATTAGTTATCTTGAAGCTTTCAAAGTATTGTATTTTTACGGTTCAGTCGTTGACGGCGTTTTTTCTCTCGCCTTCACACTTATCTAGAGTAACGAGTCTATTGGGTATTGTCAAGGGTTAAACGAAAATTTTTTCTGAATTGGCTAAATTCGTTGAACAGTAGTGCTTTCACCTGTCTGACTTGGGCAAAAGGAGAAATCAAGGTGATATTGTTCAATCATTCAATTCAAAACAATCTTTCCTTGATTGCCTTCTTAAGAAAGCTGTTGTGGTTAGAAAGATTTAGTTGCAGCAGGTTACGTACAGCCTGCTGTACATCCTCTTGTTTGATTAAAGGGTCTCCAAGCAAGACAGCATGTGTCCCAGCTTCAGAAACAAAGGATAAGTCAGCAGGTGTATACAAGCCGGACTCACTGACTATACTGATGCCCAAGTTCTGGATCTGCGATCGCCTAGCTGCCAGCAACTGCCCAGTTGTATTGATATCAATGCTAAAATCTTCAAGACTTTGATTGTTGATTCCTATCAGACGTACATCATCAAGCTTTAGTACCCGATCCAGCTCTGCCAAAGTACGGACTTCTACTAAAGCGTTCATCCCTAGATAGTGAATTACTCGTAAAAAGTTTTGCAGTTGGCGATCGGACAGAATGCTTGCAATCAGTAGTACAGCATCTGCGCCTGCTGCTCGTGCTAAATAAATTTGGCAAGGATCTAAAATAAAATCTTTGCAAAGTAGAGGTAATGTTACTCTGTGGCGGATAATGCGTAAAGTTTCAAAACTACCGTGAAAGAACTTGTGATCGGTGACCACAGAGATACAAGTTGCACCACCACGCTCATAAGCTTTGGCAATGGCAACTGGATCTAAGTCTTGTTTGATGATTCCATGAATTAAAGATGCTTTTTTCACTTCTGCAATAATACAAGGTCGGTAATGACTTTGTTGCAAAGCGCTTAAAAAATCTCGTACTGTAGGTGCAGCAGTTAACTGACGTTGCAACGAAGCCAAAGACATTTCCTGCTGAATTTGTGCAACTTCATACTTTTTCTGCCATACAATCTCCTTGAGAGTAGGTTGTAGTAAATGAGTATTATGTGTCGTCGTAAATGGATAAGTCATATGTTAATGATGACAAAAAAGTATGAATTGGAATATGTAAGGCTACGCCGAAATGTTGTTTTTCAATGAACGTGTGTAAAAACACCGTCTTTTAATTTTTCATAGTTGAAGCCAAGTGGATTTAAAATTTAAAGTTTCCATACCTTCACTATTAGTTTGACTAGATTTGGAAGTGTCAACTAAACAGTTATTTTTCAACAATCTAATGTAGGTGCGATAGGGTATGTAATCTATTGGGTTGTAACCCGAAAAGCGGAGGATTAAAACGCAGGCCCAAGAATATTTACCTGCGATAATTGCTTTGAGTATTTGCTCAATTTGTTCGTTATTAATTTTTTTACTCATTTGTGTTTGATAACCAGTAATGTTTTGATTCATGACAGGTGCTCTTTTATACTATTAGAATAAGTCTTTAATTCACAGGTTATTGGTACTGAAATTTATTTTGAAAATTTTTTATAGTATATTTTTTGTAACATTATTCCAATGAGCGAAATTATTGAATTTATATAAACTTCTAATACATGAGTATCGAGATTTAATTGAGATATATTTAAGTATTTTTTCTCGACAATTCATTGGCTTGTGTTTTTTATTTCATCTTCAGCATTTTTATACCTATAGTTCGAGGACATAAAAACCCATGAATCAAGAAATTATTAGGACAAATTTATATTAAAAGTAGGGGCGGGTATAACTGATAAAATAAATATCTAGTTTAACCCGCTCTTATAGATGAACCGTATTGCAGAAGCAGCTTCTTCATTAAGCTTACTCAATGTTAGCTAAACTAGTATATGAAAAATTTTTTGATGGACGTGTCTATTTTTTTGTTTTTTAAATCTAATTTATTTTCTTTAGGAAAACTAACTTGGACTGGCAGAAGGCACAATAGTTCTGATGAAGTTTTATCTGTGAATGCATACGGAATTCAGGAACTTCTGGGTTCTACAATTAGGCCTTTTAGAAGGCGTTAAGATCCTTTGACGACAAAAAAAGTATTAAAGGTACCTATTTGCTTGATACCTTCTACTCCTTTTGGAGGATATTTGACTGGATAAGCATAAGATTAATCTAAAAAAAGTATACCTTGTGACAGATGACAGTGTTTATATTTATATAGTTTAATCCCTGAATGAACAAAGAAAAATTAAATTAGCAAAAACTATTTTTAATGATTGAATCTCTATGAATTAAAAAGAATGTATTGGAATATAGAATCGAGAATAATTTATATTAGTGATTAATAATCATTTTGATTAGTCTACGTTCTTTTAGACATTGGTATTATATTTAGTTATAGATTTAAAAAATGGTACATAACATTTGTCTATAGCTAGAATAACTGCAAAAATATCTTTACATTACCATTATAAAAAAATCATATTTTATTGTTAAAATCAAAATTAAAATCATAACGTATATCTGATGCTTGTTAATGCATTTTATTTTTGACTAAAGAACAACAGGATTGAGAATTTGACAAAGCTGTGATTAGCAACTTATTAATGACTGTGGATCTAACTTATTTGATGGAGTAACCAGATATATAAATTCTGGTGGGTACAGGTAAGTTGAATTGAACTTTCCATTGATGCTAGAGCCAGAATTAGAGTTGAAATTTACTTGTTCCTAGATGCAGTTTTCGTAGTTATTAACTAGTAACTATGTTCGGATAAGGACTTATAGATTTTTAGAGAACACTCAGAACAAAGTTCGATCGTCATTTCCTGCCACAAAAATCCTATTGATGGAAAAATGATACACGAATCATCGAAAAAAATTCTTGTTATTGAAGATGATGCAGTTACCCGCAATGTCTTCTTAGAGGTTCTTGAGGCTCAAGGTTTTGATACCATAGGTGCTGAAAATGGCTTGACTGGTATTCAGCAAGCACAAGAGAATTTACCCGACTTGGTAATTTGCGATATTCTAATGCCAGATATGGATGGTTACAGTGTTTTGACTACACTGCGTCAATATCCTGATACGGCTATTATTCCTTTCATTTTTTTGACTGGTAGTAATACTCAAGCGGATCTTCGTAAAGGTATGGAGTTGGGAGCAGATGATTATTTGACCAAGCCTTCTACCATAGAGGATTTACTCAGAGCGATCGCTGTCCGATTTGAAAAGCAAGCTTTATTAAAGTATTGGTATACAAATAACTCTCATCAAATTAACCGATCGCTAGCTTCGTCTATTAACTCTGAGTCCATTTTTCCATCTATTCCTCAATTACAATCAGTTTTCGACTTCATTGAAGATAATTATCACCAAGGAATTACTTTGTCTGATGTTGCAGTTGCAGTTGGTTATTCACCTGCTTATTTAACCAACCGGGTGGCGAAGCAAACAGGAGAAACTGTAAACGCTTGGATTGTTAAACGGCGCATGGCAGCAGCACGTCCATTACTCAAAAATACCAATCAAACAATTGAGAAGATTGGTATTGCAGTAGGCTATCAAAATACATGTCATTTTTCCCGCCAGTTTCGTCAACATCACGGTCTTTCACCAAAAACTTGGAGGAAACAACAACAACTTCTTGAATCCTCGAAAACTACGAAACTACAATTAATTAAAAATCATGGTTCCTTGGAAAAACTTGTCTCTTTAGGTTGTTGATTCATAGCAAATTCTCAGCTTTCGCTAATTTTCGGTTTAGTTAACTGCTGTATTAATAATTGCAGTGTCAACGCCAACAAACCAATTGCTACTATGCCAAAGATGCCGCTTCCTAAAGCAACTACACCAACTACTAATGTGCGGACAGCCGAAGTAATTTTTATTACTAATGGATTCAATGAATGGACAGGTTTGGTAGCAAAACTAGTGGCGATGCTAATCATTAGCGAATACAGTCCAAATGCCATTGCTCCAGAAATTACAGCACCAATTATCGAACGCAACGGGCTTGCTGTCACCTGAACTTGAGAATCTGTTTTTGGGGTTAGATTTTGGTCACTCATACAATTTTAGATTTTAGATTTGGGATTTTCAATTGGGAAAACAAGCAGTGTTGAGTGGGGAGTTTTTGTCCTTGTCCTCTCGCCTTTTTCACTCACCACTCTCCATTTTTAAACTGAAGATGCCACCTGAATACCGTGTGTAATTGTCCGACTCACAAAGAATTCTAAGTCTTCATCGGAAATTGCTTCTCTGACATGCAGCTTAACTTTTTCTGCTTGCTGTTCAGAATCAAAAAGAGCAAATACTGTCGGCCCAGAACCAGACATCATTGTTCCTAAAACGCCTTCTTGATTTGCAAAGACTTCTCGGAGTTGCAGTACTTGGGGATAAGCTGGTAATACTACACGTTCTAAATCATTGTGCAGTTTTTGGGCTATTTTTTCTGCGTTTTTCTCAAAAATCGCTTTTACTATTTCTCCTGAGTGGACTGCATTAGCCCGTGCTGCTAAGTCGTTGGTATCTCTAATATAAGAATCACCAAATTCCTGGCGATAGGTTTTGTAAGCCCAAGCAGTAGAAACTTCTAAACGGCGGTATTTTGCCAATACTATATATATGTTATCCAAACTTGGTAATGGAGAAAGTTGTTCGCCTCTACCTGTGGCGATCGCCGTTCCACCTGATACACAAAACGGTACATCTGAACCGAGTGTTGCTCCCAATTCTTCTAATTCTGACTGAGTTAGTCCCAATTTCCAGAGTAGATCTATTCCTACCAACACAGCGGCTGCATTTGTCGAACCTCCAGCTAACCCAGCAGCTACAGGAATTTGTTTGTCGATGCTAATTTCCAGACCCCCATACTTAGCAAAGGCTTCAGGAAATTCCCTCGCCATTAATTCCGCTGCTTTGTATGCTAAATTACTTTTATCTATAGGTACTTGTGGGTGATTGCAGTGGAGACGAATACTTTCATTGCTTGTGGATACTATATTAATGCGGTCTCCCAGGGAAATACTTTGGAGTATCATTGCTAACTCATGATAGCCATCAGGGCGATGGCCAATGATTTCCAAATACAAATTGATTTTAGCAGGGGCAATTAAACTGTAGGAATGCATTTTGAAAGTTGGGAGTTGGGAGTTATGAGTTGGGAGTTAGGAGTTGGGAGTTGGGAGTTAGGAATTGGGAGTTGGGAGTTGGGAGTTAGGAGTGAGTGAATTTTGAGTTTTAAATCTAGACGACTATCTCGCAGTTGACTTTTAACTTTTAACTCCTCACTCCTCACTCCTCACTCTTAACTTTTCACTTCTCACTTTTAACTTTTAACTCATTTGCCAGAGTTACCCATTGCTCAACGCTGAGGTCTTCGGCTCTGGCTTGAGGATTTATTTTTAATTGTTCCAGTAATTGGGTTAAGCGATCGCGTTCTACGGCTGATTGCAAATTATTTCGTAACATTTTGCGCTTGGCGGCAAATCCTAACTTTACCAAAGTCTCTAACTGTTTAGGATCGAGTGCTGGAATCTCTATTTTTCTGGGACGCAATCTTACCACTGCTGAATCGACTTTTGGGGGTGGATGGAATGCGGCGGCTGGGACTGTGCAAATTAATTCACACTCGGCTAAATATTGTACTCGTAAGCTCAAGGCACCAAAGGCTTTTGACCCTGCTTGGGCGTACAATCTTTCTGCTACTTCTTTTTGTACCAGCAGCACTATTGAGGCAAACGGTTCGGGGTTGGGGTTAGCAATAGTACCGAGTAGTTTTTCAATAATTGGGCCTGTAATATTGTAGGGGATATTGGCTACTACTTTATTTTGCTTTTGGAAATTAGGAAACGCTACCAAGTGAGATGGTAAATCTACGGTGAGAAAATCTCCTTGTAAAAGTAGAAAATTTTCTCTTTTAGCTAGTTGCTTTGCCAATAGTTCGCATAAGTCGCGGTCTATTTCAACTGCTAGTAGAGATTGTACTAAAGGTAGTAAGCGACGAGTGAGAATACCCGTTCCTGGGCCGATTTCCAGGATGCGATCGCTCTGTTGACACTCTGCTGCTTTAATAATTGCGTCGAGTGCTTTTTCACTTTTAAGCCAATGCTGAGCAAAGACCTTGCGCGGTCGGATCATTTATAGTTTTACCTGGTGTGGTTTTTAGATTTTTCCGAAAGATGTGTTTGTTAGTTTTTTATCAAAAAATAATTCAGTAAACAGCAAGCTGGCATAGAATTAGTAACCGAATTAATCTAATTAAATCGGAATTCACAAAAATATTATCAACGAAATTTAAGGGTTATGAAACTTTTCTGAATTTGTCTGTTAGTAAAGCGTTGACATTTCAACGCCAAGGTACGCAAAAAATTTGGTAGAAATTAATGAAATGTTGTACTTAGCTTTTTTGTAGTTTCCTAAGAAACAAACAACCACTAATTACTTAATAATGCTAAACAATCGGTTTCTGCCCACCAAGCATAAATTGGTGTATCGCGGTCTGGTAGGCTACCAAAAGTATTAGGTTGTAATGCATTTATTTTGACGCCATTTGTTAATTCCATGATGTAATTAACATGTGTTCCTAAATACATCACATTAACTAATCGACCTTCAAAACAGTTTGTTGGTAAATTAGGGGGATAAAGGGACAACTGAATTTTTTCTGGGCGTACACTAACAATCACAGATTGTGATAGTTGAGATGGGGTATCTTCAGCGCGAGCAACGGTAATTGAGAGACCAGTTTTTGTCAAAATTTGCACATCAGCAGAGTTTACGGCGAGAATTTCACCGCTAAATAAATTGGTATCCCCGATAAAATCAGCTACAAAAGATGTTTGGGGACGTTCGTAAATTTCGCTGGGAGTACCAATTTGCTCTATTTTGCCTTGATTCATGACGGCAATGCGATCGCTCAAAGAAAGCGCTTCTTCTTGGTCGTGTGTTACCATCACGAAGGTCAAACCCAAGTCTTGATGTAAATTTGATAACTCAACTTGCATTTCCTTGCGTAATTTTAAATCCAAGGCCCCTAAAGGTTCATCTAGTAGGACAACGGCGGGACGGTTGACTAAAGCTCTAGCCAAAGCAACCCGTTGCTGTTGACCGCCGGAAAGTTGGTTGGGAAAGCGCGATTTTAAACTTTCCATTTTCACCAGTTTTAAAGCTTCTTGGACTCTACTTTCAATTACAGCTTTACGTAATTTTTTTAACCGCAGTCCAAAGGCAATGTTATCCCAAACATTTAAGTGGTTAAATAAAGCGTAACTTTGAAATACGGTATTGACTGGTCGGCGGTAAGGGGGCACATTAGTCATAGATTGACCCTGAATCAATACTTTACCAGTGTCAGCTATTTCAAAGCCTGCTATTAAGCGCAGTGTTGTTGTCTTTCCACAACCGGAGGGGCCTAAAATACTAAAAAATTCCCCCTGTTTAACTTCCAAGTCGATTCCGTGAACTGCTGGTTCTCGATCGAAAAACTTGAATACATTACGCAGTTCAACGTCAAGTGGATGAAAACCTGCGATCGCCCTCTGATTCTGCATCACAGTTTGAGCCATAATCCTTAGTAGAATGCCGTGATTTTACCTGATTTGGTCAATTTATCTACTCTATTGGGCAGACTAGATTTGACACTTTGGTTTATTGTATCCGCCAAAAACAATATGTTCATAAATATACCAAGCTAATTCTCTATCACCCAGTAGTGGCGATCGTAAATATTTACAGATAATCTAAATTTTGAAATAGTTTTTCTCTTATGACTTTATTAAAACCATCTCCATTTGGTGGGAAAAAAAATACACGCACAGTGGGACGCGGTGTCCAGCCGATATTTTTCATCGTATTTACTCTGTTGATGGTGACGGGAATCGGTACTCGTTTAGCATACTTGCAAATTATTGAAGGCGGAAATCATCGCAAACGAGCAGAAGCAAATCGCATTCGTATGATCCCCAAACAACCAGAACGGGGGAATATTTTTGACCGCAACGGCAAACTTTTAGCTAGTACTCGCTATCCTCGTTCTGTATATTTGTGGCCGATGGCACATACTAAACCTTCGTGGTCGGTTGTGGCTCCACGTCTATCTCAAATTCTGGATGTTCCCGAAGAAGAGATGGAAAAGAAACTAGAAGAAGCTGGTGCTAACTCTTCTTCTTTGATTCGCATTGCTCGTGATTTGAATGAAGCACAAATTACGGCCTTAAAGGAGTATGAAAGCGAACTCAAAGACGTAGAAATTTCTACGGAAGCAGTTCGTTACTACCCGCATGGTAAAGAACTAGCACATGTACTAGGTTATACAAGAGAACTAACCCCCGAACAGTTAAAACAAAGGAAGCAAGAAGGTTACAGATTGGGTGATGTCATCGGTCAAATGGGAGTTGAGAAGGCTTATGAGAAAATGTTGCGGGGTGAATGGGGAGGTCAACAGGTAGAAGTGGATGGCGCTGGGCGACCGCTGCGGGTTTTGGGAGAGAAACAAGCCAAAGCTGGTAATGATTTGCACTTGACCATAGATTTAGAGATGCAAAAGACAGCTGAAAAAGCTTTAGGCAATCGCAATGGAGCGATCGTCGCGTTAGATCCCAGAAATGGTGCGGTTTTAGCAATGGTATCTCACCCCACCTTTGACCCTAATATTTTCTCCAAACAAAAACTCACCCAAAAAGATTGGGAAAGCGTTCAAGGTGTAGAACATCCCTTAGTAAATCGTGCCCTCAGTGCCTTTCCACCCGCCAGTACGTTCAAAATAGTTACTACCACTGCTGGGTTAGAATCAGGAAAATTTTCGCCTAGCACAGTTTTACAAACCTACGGTTCCTTAAACATTGGGGGTACACGTTTTGGCGAATGGAACCACGCCGGATTTGGCCCGTTGGGTTTCGTGGGAGCATTACAGTGGAGTAGTGATACATTCTTTTATCAAATTGGTCGCGGAGTTGGCGGCCCGACATTAATTGAATGGACTCACAAGTATGGATTTGGTAAAAAAACTGGCTTTGAATTTGTAAACGAAGAAACAGCAGGTTTAGTACCAGATGAAGCATGGAAACAGAAAGCATGGAAGATGCCTTGGACTGTAGGAGACAGCATTAACATGTCAATTGGTCAAGGCGCTTTACAAACAACACCTTTGCAAGTGGCGATTATGTTTTCCGTACCAGCTAACGGTGGTTACCGAGTCCAGCCGCATTTGCTCAAAGACAATGAAGAAGCCAAAAGCTGGCGAGAGTCTTTGAATATGAAGCCGACAACCATAACTGTTCTGCGTCAAGGACTGCGAAAAGTAGTATCTGAAGGTACGGGAAAAGCTTTGAACAAACCAACCATTCCTCCAGTAGCTGGTAAAAGTGGTACCGCTGAAGCATGGAAGGGTCATGTTAAACAAAATCACGCTTGGTTCGGTGCTTATGCTCCCGCAGATCGTCCAGAAATTGCCATCGTGGCCTTTGCTGAACATTCCGGTGGTGGTGGTGGTAGCGTTGCTGCACCAATGATTTTACAAATTATGGAAGAATATTTTTATCGAAAGTATCCAGGTAAATATCAAAAACCAGAAAGTGAAAATCCAGTAAAAAGCCGATAAAAGTAATAGGGCTGAGGTAGCGATCGCAAAAATCGGCAAATCGAGATGGGGGGGGAGAATAATAACTCCCCAGTCAACAATCAACAGTCAGCAGTCAACACTCCCTCTTCAATCAATAAATATTATTGAGCCGCCGGAGTTGGTTTTAAATTTCTGGCTCTATAGAATGTTTCCAAACTATCGCGATCGCCAACAAAACGCCAGTGCCAAGGTTCATAACTCACGCCTTGAACATTATTTTTGGGAAAAGACATTTCAAAGCCAAAACGCGCTGCATTTGTTCGTAGCCACTGATAAGCTTTGGTATTTTCAAATTTAGTTTCAAGATTAGTTGCTGGTGCTGCACCATCTCCAATATCCACAGCGTAGCCCGTGTGATGTTCGCTATGACCGGGAGGAGCGCTGAGGGCAGCTCGTTGGGCTGGTGTTTGATTTTTCTGGGCACCAAGAACAAAAAACAATTGCTCTTGGTCTTTAACTGAGCGAAAGCCAGAAATTGGCACCAAAATTACATTTGCACTCCGCGCTGTTGCCACCATCTCCTGAAATTTTTGGGCAGCAGCTTTCCGCATTCTGATGCCCCTATTTCCGGAAATGATTACCAGGTCTGATTCTGGCGCTTGTGTATATGTCAGATGTCCCAAAAGAGTATTGTTGGAATCATTAGATGCTTGGGGAGTCGCAGGAGCAGAACTAACTGGTGAAGGTTCGGAATTGGCAGTTTTTCTCGGTGTTGTTAGGAAAAACAAAAAACTGCTTACTAAAGCCAGTAATACAAATCCCGCAGCTCCCCCAATTAGTAAAATTTGGGGTTGCAACCACGCTTTCGGTGTTGCAACAGGAGTATCGCGTATAGCTACTGGAATGTCATCAGGATCGTGTGATGAATTTTGCAGTTTTTTAGAAAACCCAGCTTTCTTCAAGGGAAAACTCCTGTTTTGTGGGATAGCCATAACATATTTAGCACTGGACAAAAGTATAAGTAACAGGTAGCATTTTATATTGATGGTTCTTAGGTGGAATTTTGACAAACCTTTTAGAACTATACGTCAAGCTAGGAGGATTAGTACTGGTAGGTTTTATTTTGGGACGCAAACTACCTATGACAGTTCCTACCCTTCTCGGACGGTTTCTGTATTGGGTGGGAGTACCCATAAGCATAGTATCTTTTTTGCGTCAATCCAGCTTGTCGGCGCAGGTTTGGATTGCACCTGCCATCGCTTACCTAGCCATTCTACTCGGTGCTTTTTTAGGTTGGGTAGGTATGAAAGCACAAGCCCATTTTAGAAATACCATTCCCCAAGCGCCAACCCAAGCTAGCTTCCTGCTAACGACGATGTTTGGGAACACAGGCTTTCTCGGTTTTCCCATCACCTTAGCAATGGTAGGTAAGGAATACTTTGCTTGGGCGTTATTTTACGATTTGTTAGGTTCCTTTCCCGGAAGTTATGGCTTGGGTGTATTCCTAGCAGCACGTTTTGGCGGTGGCGTCCAAAATCACTGGTACACCGTGAAAGCCATCTTAATTAATCCTGGTCTGTGGAGTTTCGGATTTGGATTAGTATTTCGAGAGGTGGCAATTCCCACCGTTGTGGAATTATTCCTAGAGAAATTGGCTTGGACTATCCTAGCTTTATCTTTAGTGCTAATTGGAATGCGATTAGCACTACTCAATTCTTGGCGCAGCCTACCACAAGCAAGCATCAGTTTAATCATCAAAATGCTACTAGTGCCATTAATCTTGGGCAGCATCCTACCACTATTTGGATTAACGGGTTCCACAGCCAAGGTAATAGTATTGCAAATGGCTATGCCTCCAGCTTTCGCCACACTAGTAATTGCCGAAGCATTTAATCTCGATCGCGATTTGGCTGTGACAGCATTAGCCAGTGGAGTCATTCTATTGTTGGTTACTCTGCCGATTTGGCTGTGGCTGTTTTGATTTGGACATTGGGCATGGGGGAGTCGCTGCGGTCTTGGAGTCTCCCCAAGTGGAGCAAGTGGCGTCATGGGGCATGGGGCTTTCCAGGGAATGGTAAAAGGAAAAGGGGTAAGGGGGAAAGGTTAATTTATACCTTTACCCTTTACCCTTTAACCTTTTCCCTGCCTCCATCACCCCATCACCTTAGCCGCGAGTTCTGCAACATCCATATTCTCGTAGTGTTCAAAGGGTTGGTGAATCCAGGGGTTATCGGGTAGGTAATCAACGTAGTAATCGGGTGCTATAACTGAACAGGCTTTGTACCAGAGTACGGCTGTGCGAATTTCCTCAATGGCGAAATCTGTATTTTGTTTCAGCCAAGGAATAGTGTGCTGGAGTGTAATTCCAGAGTCTACTAAGTCATCAACTAAAAGAATGTGGGAACCTAATTTTTCATTGGTCATTGTCAAGTGGCGGGACAAAATTAAATTACTTCTTTCTTGTTTGCCAGGGCCACTGTAAGATGAGGTTGCTAAAATTGCTAGGGGTTTATCGTATATCCGGGAGAGAATATCTCCAACTCGTAGCCCTCCTCTAGCAAGACAAATAATTTGGTTAAATTGCCAACCCGATTCATAAATCTGAATGGCCAGTTGTTCGATTTTTTGATGATAATCTGACCAAGAAATGTAAAGGTCTGTCATACATTTTAGGGAAGTAATTGAAAATAAATTTATTATTTTAATATGAGTGTAAATTTTTATGAATGATTCTGCTGCTGATGGTGATGCTCAACAAACACCTCAAAATGAAAAACTAAATCTGAGTACTAAAATTGCTTTCGGTGCGGGAGATTTGGGAACAGCGATCGCAGCTATGATTGGTATCACCTATCTGTCACCGTTCCTCACTGATGTTGCTGGTTTAGATCCCAACTTAGCCGGACGAACCCAATTAATCGGTAAAGTTTGGGATGCAGTCAACGATCCGATGGTTGGTGTATTGAGCGATCGCACTCAAAGTAGTCAAGGAAGGCGCTATCCTTGGATGATTTGGGGAGCAATTCCCTTTGGAATTTTCTTCTTTTTGCAGTGGATTGTTCCGCAATTCAGCAATCAAGAAAGTGTCAATGAGTGGGGGTTATTTTGGTATTACACTGCTGTTTCTATTTTATTTAATGCTTTCTATACAATTGTCAATTTACCATATACAGCCCTCACCGCAGAACTAACTCAAGACTACGATGAACGTACTAGTTTAACTAGCTTCCGCTTTTTCTTTTCTATTGGCGGTAGCATTTTCGCCATACTTCTTTTTTTAGTTATCTCCATATTTATTCCCAATAATAGACAACTACAATATGTAGTAGGAGGAGCCATCTGTGCTGTTATCTCTGTCTTACCTTTGTATTGGTGTGTCTGGGGAACAAAAAAACGCGCTCAAGCAGTAGCAAAGTTACACCCACAAACTGAGCAACAAGTTTCTATTCCTTTAGGACAACAACTCAAAATAGTTTTTACTAATCGCCCTTTCTTGTTTGTAGTAGGTATCTACCTTTGTTCTTGGTTGAGTTTTCAATTGTCAGCTGGTATTATTCCTTACTTTGTCACTAGTTGGATGCGGCTACCGCAATGGCACGTTAGCTTGGTCTTGCTGACGGTGCAAGGAACCGCTATGTCTATGCTGTTTGTTTGGACTTCTCTTAGTAAGCGTTTTGGCAAACAAGCTGTGTACTACATGGGGATGAGTGTCTGGCTTATTGCCCAAGTTGGACTTTTTTTCTTGCAACCCGATCAAATCATCCTAATGTATATTTTGGCACTAATGGCAGGTTTTGGTGTCTCTACTGCTTATCTTGTTCCCTGGTCAATGTTACCCGATGTAATTGAGTTGGATGAACTCAAAACTGGACAGCGACGAGAGGGTATTTTTTACAGCTTTATGGTGTTTCTTCAGAAAATTTGTTTAGGATTTGCAGTTTATCTGGTTTTACAAAGATTAGGTGCAGCTGGTTATATTAAACCCACACCAGATATCGTGATGCCAATTCAACCGGATACTGTGTTAAATGTAATTCGTAGTTTTATTGGGCCAGTACCAGCGATCGCTTTAATTTTAGGTTTAGTTTTAACCTATTTTTATCCAATCACCCGCGAAATGCACTCAGAAATCATCTTGAAACTCAAACAAAGGCAAGAGAACAGAGGAAAATAAACATCACCCACCAAGCAAATCCGTCACGAACCGATCGCTAATTGCGTTGGGTATTGCGGAGGGAATTGTACCTTGTTCATGGGCGCTAGTTTTGTTCTTAAGTGCGATCGCTTTACATCAAGCTGCTTATGGAGTGATGTTAATTAGTGCATTTAGCTTGGGATTAGCATCAGTGTTGATAGCCATCGGATTAATTGTAGTTTATGCCCATCAATGGATAGATCGCTTACCCAATAGTGCCAAATTTCTGCAAAATTTATCGATGCTTGGTGCTGTTGTTGTGATTGTCGCAGGTGCAGCATTAACAGCGATCGCTGTGATTTAAACTCTTTACCGACACTCTTCTCTCAATTTCATCTACTTTTATCTGTGCTAATCCAAATTGTTGAATTACTCCAGCATTGGTAGTCAAATGACTACTGACCTCAGCTACTCGATAATGACTTTCTTGTGAGGCTAAAGCAGCTGGTAATAATAACTGGTCTGCTAAGTGTTCGTCTACTGGTGCGCCTGTGTGATGAAATTCAAGTAGTTGATGACAAGCAATTTCCGCAACTGTTTCGGCTGATAATCGCAAACGCCCAAAGCCACCAAAACCAGCCAAGCTGTTTTGATACTCAGCAGTGAGGAAAATACCCGCGCCTGGTGCAACGCCTTTTTCTCGTGATGCTTGCACGGCAACTTTTAAATGCGCTTCTCTAAGCAAATTTTCGGCACGATTGGCCATACGTTGGGGTATGTGGGAAGGTAATTCTGTGACCACAGCAACTCCCCGCACCTGCTGTAAACTCCCGCGTTCCAATAAATCGATCCCGTGAAGTTGACAACCACCAGTAACTTGCAATTCTATTTCTCCGCCTCCTTGGGGATACCAACCCCAAGCGCCTAATTTGACTTTTGCTTCTACTCCCATGCGTTGCAATATCCGCAGATAAACTTGCTCGATGTATGTAACTGTGGGGCTAAAGTTCACATGAGTTCCACCTTTGAGTGTTACTTGGGAATTGCCGGGTGCTAGTGCTAAAGGTAGGAGAATTGTCTGGAGAATTAAAGCGATCGCACCCGCAGAACCACCAGGTTGTGCTTTACTAACATCAAAGGCATAGGTTCCAGCTTGCACAGCACTACCCGGAATAAATTCCAATTGCATTGAACCCAAAGCATCACCTGATAGTTGGGCATTACAAATTCTAGCGGCCGCACGAACAGCTGTTAAATGCTGTGGTGCTAACCCTGGCTTTTTGCGTCCGGCGCGAATACCTGTAATCCTTATTGCTTCGCCAGTGATAGCGGCTAGACTTAAGGAAGTGCGAAGAACTTGTCCGCCTCCCTCTCCGTAAGAACCATCAATTTCAATCATGGGTGATTTTGGAATGTTATTCTGGGTTCTGCCCACGGAATATTTAAAATTCAGGAGTCAGAATTCAGGAGTCAGAATTCAGGAGTCAGAATTCAGGAGTCAGAATTCAGGAGTCAGAATTCAGGAGTCAGAATTCAGAAGTTAGAATTCAGGAGTCAGAATTCAGGAGTCAGAATTCAGGAGTCAGAATTCAGAAGTTAGAATTCAGGAGTCAGAATTCAGGAGTCAGAATTCAGAAGTTAGAATTCAGGAGTCAGAATTTAAGAATACTCCAATTTTTATAGCAAATTTCCAAAAGTGTGGAGTACACAAACTAGGTCTGCTAACCAGGTATGAAAAATTTTTTACTTCTGACTACTGACTTTTGACTCCTGAATTCTTAATCCTTATCCTTGCAGAACTTTACTTTTACCAGGGTTCATTAACCCATAAGGGTCTACTATTTCTTTAAATTTTAACTGCTCTGGGTCAATAACTTTTCTTCCACCATCTTCAATAATATAGGTGTGAGGATTGGCAATAGTCACACCGTGTTCTTCGTGATAGCGCATAATTTCATTCAGACGTTCTTCTGTGGTGTAGCGTACAAGTTGCAAGCCACCAGGAACTACAGCACCGTTGACGCGAAAAAATTCTAAATGCATCATTACTTCATCGCCAAAATGATTATACATATGCTCTACAAGTTGCAGACTTTTAGCCGCCGGAAACATACTTTGTAGGTAGGTAATTCCAGTGTCTACAGTCCGGGCGTGTAAGGTGGTGTGGTTCCAAGTAAATTCTGCTAGTGGCGTGCCTTTGGCTGCTTCTGGGGCTAATTTTTCATAGGTAATCTGGCCGCCATACCGCTGTACCAAACCGGGCAATAATTCTAAACTCGGTTCCGCAAGCATCAAAAATACCGCATGAGTACCTTCAGGAATATATTGTTGCAAGGCGTGAAAATATCGCGGAATTGGTGATGCAAAGGCAGAAATTAATTTGCTAATCATACCATCAGCATTACCAAGTGTATGACTAAATTTTGCTGCTGCCATAAAGTCATCAAATGTAACGATGACTTCTGCCCAGGGATAAGCAGGGCCTAAGGGAATTTCAACTTCGGTAATGATGCCGTTAATACCCCAAGCATGGTTAACTTTTTGTACATTGTCTCCCCGCAATTCTATAACTCGCGGTTCATCTTCTAAAGTTACCACTCGCAGTGCTAAGATATTGCCGCGATCGCGTAACGATCCGTATTGTATTGAGCCAATACCCCCACTCCCCCCAGCAATAAATCCGCCAATTGTGGCTGTGCGGTAAGTCGAGGGTGCCATACGGATTTCCCAGCCGAATTCTCTGGTTTTTTTATCTATAGCCGCCAATTTGATTCCGGCTTCTACCCGCGCCACCCCTGGCTTTACCCAAAGAATCTTTTGCATCCGCGTCATGTCTAAAATTACCCCACCATGCAACGGTACGCATTGCCCATAATTCCCGGTTCCAGCACCCCGGACAGTTACGGGTACGCGGTATTTTGCACAGGCCGCCGCGACTTTTAAAACTTCTGCTTCACTGGTGGGACGCACCGCAATATCCCCCACTTTTCCCTCTAATTTCGGCACCAGCACTGGGCTAAAGGTGTGATAATCATGAGATAATTTTGCGACTTGGGCTGCTTCTGTGATTATTTCTATGCCTTCTAGAGAATTAATCAGGGTATCTAAGTTGGTTGTCATAATTTATAAATCAGGACTTCTAAGTTGACTGTGGTTATAGCTTATTATTAATTACGCTACGCCATAATCTCTATGCTTACCCTTGTCAAGAGTTGGGAAATCCAAAACAATATTCTCTCAAGCCTATAATTAGAATTATTGGGTAGAGTGCAAAATATGAGTGAAACTGCCGAAAAACTCAAACTATAACTTTCTCAATTTTCTGCAAAAGAACGTGCTGAAATTGCGTACTTTTTAATTCATTCTCTGGATGAGGGTATAGATGATAATCTAGAAACTTCTTGCGATCGGGAATTAATACAACGGTTGGAAGACATTAATAGTCAGACTGACAATATACTCTAAGTCTTGAAACTCTTTTATATATGGAGCATAATCAAATTCCGATCTAGTTTTCTTCTTTCACAGCACTTTCATGCCACTTACTTAATATAAAATCAGATAAAAGATTCAAAACAACAAAAATCAAGACACCCAACCCAGTTGTTAGAAATAACGCTGCAAACATCCGAGGAATTTGTAAGTTGTAGCTAGATATCAAAATTCGGTAAGCAATACCCGATTTTGCACCACCAGTCCCGGCGACAAACTCAGCCACCACAGCACCAATTAACGCTAAACCACCGCTGATTTTTAACCCGCCTAAAAAGTAAGGCATGGCACTAGGTAAACGGAGATACAGTAGTGTTTGCCAGCGAGAAGCTTTGTAAAGTTGAAATAAGTTGAGCAAGTTTCGGTCAACGCTGTTGAGTCCTAATGTAGTGTTGGAAACAATGGGAAAAAAAGCGACTATCCAAGCACAGACTACTAAGGCAGCAAAAGTATTATTTTTTAACCAAAGAATTATTAAAGGTGCGATCGCCACTATGGGAGTTGTTTGTAAAATTACCGCATAGGGAAATAAACTGCGCTCAATCCATTTACTTTGAGCGAACAAAATCGCTATCAATAAACCAGAAATTGCCGCAGCCACAAAGGCAAAGATTGTAATTTGCAGTGTAATTAATAATGATGGAAAAAGTTCATTCCAGTCAGTAATTAATGTTTGAAATACTAATATTGGGCCAGGGAGGATATAAGGAGGTAAATGCATTACCCGCACCAAGATATCCCACAGTAATAGTACTACAATACCAACTGCGATCGGTGCAAATACATCAGCATAAATTAATTTTTTTGGCGTTTTTTGTGACTGGAGACGACGGATAAACAGCATTTTCAAAAGTTCAAAATTGAATCTGAGCAATTTTAAAGCATGGAGGTATGACTGTGGTGGTTTTATTTTTCATATGCAAGTTATTTTGACGCCAAAGCTATGTTAGTAAAGCGTTATATTCATTTGTATTCTTCTTTTTTCGTCTCACACCACTTTGCTCCACTTGGTAGACCCCAAGACCACAGTGTTTTCCTTTTTCTAGAAGACTAGCACTTTTAGCTACGCGATCGCCGCCACTAATTGATTTTACTTCAGTTGGGCGAACTGCTGATGCTAATTTAGTAATTTAGCGGCTTATCAAACCAACACTTTCTCCATTAAGGTAATCGGATTTTCTGCCATAGTATGGACATTAAAATAAAGTACAATTTTATTATCCCCCTCCCTAGCATTGATAGGTTGGAAATTTAATGATAATGTAGATGCAGCAACAATCTATAGTAATCTAATTGAATTACTCAAATTACTTGCATAGGCAAGCAATAGACAATAAATCATAGTCAAAAAGACAGTTAGAAGTGTAGTGAATTTTTTCACGCAATCAAATACTGTCCGTAGGCAAAAAATAGGTTTTTTTGATTAAAGATATCTTATAAAAATAAGATTAATACCGGAAAAGTCATACTATACTTTAGAGCTATCGATTTTTATGTCAGTAAAATTTTACATTCAGACAGAGTGGGCAACTGGTTTTCTTCACTAAAAATAGGCAAAAAATGTCCTACACAAGTTGCGTGTCTGGAAAATGAGCAAATGACCGGTCACAGTAATTCGTAATTATTATCTCATGGATAAATCCGGAGGATTGAATAAAGTTGCTATTGCGTTTTTGTTTATAGCACTTACGCAAAATATCTCTCAAATTTTCATTGCTCCGTGACCTCTGCGCCTCCGTGGTAGCGTGCTGCAAGCCGCTCCACGTCTACAATGTTTTCATAACCCGTGCGTAAGTTATGGTTTATTCATAACTCAAATTATTTGGTCTATTACTCAACGAATTAATTACGAATTACGAATTATTTTGTCAAAAATCCTTGGAATTGGGAACTATAAAACGAAGAAGACAACTAGATTTTTCTTCTTTGGCTCATACCTGTTGAGTGTTTCATTTGACTGGTAATCTTTGAGATGTTTTCTAGTTTTATTTCCATACATCAAAACTATCAGGAGCAAATATGCAAGCAGCGAACGTAACTCTGGGAATTTCCAACTTTAACATTATGAATACCCAGGATTATATTGAACTAGAACAGCAATATGGTGCTGATAATTACCATCCTTTAGATGTAGTCATTACTAAAGGAGAAGGAGTGTGGGTATGGGATATAGAAGGTAAAAAATACCTTGATTTTCTTTCAGCTTATTCAGCATTAAATCAAGGTCATTGTCATCCTAAAATTCTCCAAGCGATGATCAAACAAGCCGAGAAAGTTACACTAACGTCCAGAGCTTTTCGCAATGATCAATTGGGAAGATTTTATCAAAAGCTTTCTGAGATTTCTGGCTTACCTAAAGTGCTACCCATGAATTCGGGAGCCGAAGCTGTGGAAACGGCTATCAAAGCCATTCGTAAATGGGCTTATAAAGTAAAAGGTGTACCAGAAAATCAAGCAGAAATTATTGTTTGTAGTAATAATTTTTCTGGACGCACTATTAGTTTAATCAGTTTCTCTACAGAAGAACAATATCAAGATGGATTTGGGCCTTTAACTACTGGGTTTAAAGTTATTCCTTTTGGTGATGCTCAAGCATTAGAACAAGCGATTACTCCTAACACTGCTGCATTTTTGGTAGAACCAATTCAGGGGGAGGGAGGTATTATCGTTCCTTCTCATGGTTTTTTAAAGCAAGCTGAACAAATCTGTCGCCATCATAATATTTTATTGGTTTTTGATGAAATTCAAACTGGGTTGGGAAGAACAGGTAAAATGTTTGCCCATCAATATGAGGATGTCCAGCCTGATGGCATAACTGTAGGTAAAGCTTTATCTGGTGGATTTTATCCCATTTCTGCGTTTATTTCGACAGAAGAAGTGATGGGTATATTTCAGCCAGGAGATCATGGTAGTACCTTTGGTGGAAATCCTTTAGCTGCTGCTATCTCAATTGCCGCACTTGATGTTCTTATAGAAGAAGAATTATCAGAAAAAGCCTTAAAACTAGGGGAATATTTTATAGAGAAATTACAATCAATTGAGAGTGCATATATCAAGGAAGTACGCGGCAAAGGTTTATTAATTGGCATGGAATTGTACCCCGAAGCTGGTGGTGCAAGGCGTTTTTGTAAAGCCTTAGCTAAAGAGGGATTATTAGCTAAAGAAACTAGAGATAATGTCATTCGTTTTGCTCCACCCTTAGTTATTTCTCAAGATGAAATAGATTGGGCATTAGAGAAAATTGAGCGAGTTTTGACAACCACTGGTTAGTTTGGCATAAATTGAGTTCTCTGGGGTGGTTAGTGGTGTTTGAGAAGTCATTAGTAGCAAAATTGAACAGTCGTCTCATTCAACTTATGAGTATTTGGGATTTGTACGTCAAATTGAGTAAAAGACGACAATCAGATCCCGGTTTGTCCTGGTACGACCACTGCGAAGAGCCTAGTACAAGAAGGTAAAAGTAAAAAGTGAGCCACTGCGTTGGGCGGGTTTCCCGACTTGTACCCCTACGGGGAAGCAAGCTACGCGTAGCGTCTCCGATTAGGAGAAGCAAGTGACGTTAGCGACGCAGGAGCGTCACTCTGAAGGAGTCAAAAGGCAAAAGAAAGAAGTTTTATACTATAGGCTTTTGCCTTATAGACGCTATGCAGACCGGATGATTTTAATTTTCAAAAAAAGAAAGGACAATCTACCATGAATCGTGAAGAACTTTTGCAAGAAACCGTGCAACCAATTGACATTAAAGCTTTTGATGTTGTTGGCTTGGTGGAAGCAATGGGTAAGACGGCTTTCCAAGGTCGAAATTTGGGACGTGCAGCAAAAATTTACGATGCAATGCTGCAAGATAAAGAATGCACGATTATTCTGTGTTTAGCTGGGTCTTTATTTAGTGCTGGACTCAAGGGAATAGTCCACGACTTAATTACTCACAATATGGTAGATGCGATCGTGTCTACTGGCGCTAACATTGTTGACCAAGATTTCTTTGAAGCGTTGGGTTATCGTCATTATGTCGGCGATCCCTTTGCTGATGATGAGGTGCTAAGACAGCAACGCATAGACCGCATATATGACACCTATATTGATGAGGATCAACTGCGGGTATGTGACATGACGATTGCAGAAATCGCCGAGGGTTTAGAGAAGCGTCCCTATTCTTCACGGGAATTTATTCAGGAAATGGCGGTTTATTTGGAACGTCGGGGAAACTATGATCAATCTGTGGTGCAAGCTGCTTATCAACACCAAGTACCAATTTTTGTCCCCGCTTTTAGTGACTGTTCTGCTGGCTTTGGCTTAGTGCATCATCAATGGAATTCTCCAGAATCTCATTTAACCATTGACTCGGTGCGAGACTTTCGGGAGTTGACCCAGTGTAAACTAGCTTCTAATTACACTGGCTTGGTAATGATTGGTGGTGGTGTACCAAAAAACTTCGCTCAAGATACGGTGGTAGCTGCGGAAATGCTGGGGTTTGAGACGAGTATGCACAAGTATACAATTCAAGTCACCGTCGCTGATGAACGAGATGGGGCTTTATCTGGTTCTACTCTTAAAGAGGCTCATTCTTGGGGCAAAGTAGATAAAGCTACTGAACAGATGGTGTTTTCTGAGGCGACTGTGGCGTTCCCGTTAATTGCGGGGTATGCGTATCATAAGGGGAACTGGCGCGATCGCCAACCGCATCGTTTAGCTCAACTGTTCACTCAAACTCAACCCAAAGTAGCAACTGTGTAGCAATTTCCGGGGGGCAAGGAAAGCCCCCTAAAATTGCTATTGGTATTAGACGAGACGAAAACCGACGCCGTCTACTTTGCCATTTTTACTTTTGCCTGGGAGTAATAGTTGTGGACTGAAGCTCTTTTAATTGGTTCAAAGTCCTTTGATATTCCTCAGTTTTGTTATTTACTTGATATAATTTTGCTGCTTTTTGAAAGTCAGAAATAGCGGCTTGCTTTTGACCTAAACGACGTTGAACCAGACCTCGATTATAATAGGATACTGCCGACTCAGGTTCAAGTTTAATTGCTTGATTAAAGTCTGCGATCGCACTTTTATTATCCCCTAAAGCCAGATAGGAAAGACCCCTATCATTGTAGATAAATAAACTAAAAACTCCATTTGGATCGATTTTGAGGGCTGTGTTATATTTTGCGATCGCACCTTTGTGGTCGCCTAATTTAGCGTGAGCATTGGCGCTGTTGGTATATACAGAAACGTCCTTTGGCCGTGGTCTGAGTTTGATAGCTCGATCGTAATCAGAAATTGCACCTGCATAGTCTTTTAAGAAATTGCGAATCATTGCCCGACCTAAATAAGCATCTACATCATTAGGATTGAGCTTAATTGCTCTATCGGATTCAACAAGAGCTTTTTCCAGTTCTTCCCTTGTAATTCCAAGTTCGACCAAGGGGTCAGCCGTTGTTTGAGCCTGGGCAACTATTACCGGAGATATATTATGTGAGCTAATATTTGCGATCGCTTTTTGATTTCCACCCGTGTTTAGTAACACCAATATGCTTGAAATTCCTAACAAACTTGGTAGGATGAATCTATATGTTTTTTGTATCATAATTTCTCCAAAAATTTGATATTTGAGATGGTATATAGGACTCATATATGATTTGGTGAAAAAACTCAGTACACCCCTAAATTCCTTTTTTCCTGTTCCCTGCTCCCTGTTCCCTCCCCACACAAATATGTTCATTACTCAAATCAGATTCCTATATGAAATGAATATTTTTAGCCTTGGATAGCAATTTCAGGGAATCTTGTATCTTGTGTATGGAAAATCTTACGTAATTTATAGATTGTCAATCGTAATTACTGAATCTTGATAAAATCGAGACCATTACGTGGCATTTCGTGAATACTAAAAACTTTTTACGAACTATTTTTACAGATTAAAATTAGAGCCAAAAACCTTCAGCATATTTCGGGTAGATTCTATCGAGCGATCGGTATATTCCTTGCGAATTTTAGGACTAAATTGAGTTGTGATTTTATTGTATTCTGGGGCAACAGCACCCACTTCGACCTCCGCAATCAATTTTCCGTCTTGAAACATCCAGGCTTGCCCACTACCAGTATCTCTAAACGCAAATAGCTTGCCACCATAAAAGTAAGCTGTTGGCCCATTTTCTCCCTCTGGCCCTTCCATGCTAACTCTGGTGTGAATATCTTCCATCCGGCACAGTTGATATTCTAAACTCTCGAATCTACGCGTTTCTGGACGCACACAATTTTCATCTACAAAACTGGTATGTCGATCGAATTTCTCTTTGTAAGTTAGCTTGACTTTTGCTGGTACTTGGGCTTGGGTAGATTGTATTTCTGGGTAATTAAATATGCAAAAAGTTCCTATAAGTGCTAACAGCAAATTTGAGTATTTGAGCATAGTTAAATAAAAGTAAGAATTTCATTTATCAAGCATAAAATACTTTTTACTTGCATTCTTCCGTGAAATTACCTCATTTGGAGAATTATATGAAAAGTTTTTCAGGATTATTTAAATAAAAACAAAGCAGATTTCAATAATTACAGGACTTAAGCAAGTGTGACAAAAAATCAATTTTTTTGCTTGTAGTAAGGAATTTAGTCCTCTAATAAGGACTGAAGTCCTTACTACAAACTTAAAATAATATGCCAGTTGCGTAAGTCCTAAATTAGAATTAAAACAGATTTTACATATACAGCAAATTGCAACTTTGTGAGGTACAGGTAATTGTAAGGGCGTAGGCTTTGCCTTCCCGTAGGGTACGACTGTTAGCCCCTACTTGTGTACTTCATTTTGTAACGCTATTCCTATTTTCTCGTGCGTCTGTGTTGCCTCTGTGCTTATTTATCTCATAGCTTGGGCTAGATGCAGAGAAATTTCGCGGCAATATTGGTTATACAGCGATGATGTCCGAAAGTCATCGTCACGGGGATAGGAAGCATCAATTTTTATATCTGCTACGATACGTCCAGGACTTTTCCCCATAATTAGCACTCGATTTGATAAATAAACTGCTTCATAAATATTGTGGGTGACAAAAACCACTGTCCAGTGCTGTTGACACCATAAATCGAGTAAATCACTGTTGAGTTTACTACGAGTAATTTCATCTAATGCGCCAAATGGTTCATCCATTAATAGGATATTTGGCTGAGTTACTAATGCCCTAGCAATTGACACCCGCATTTTCATCCCACCAGATAATTCGCGGGGATAGTTGTTTTCAAAGCCTTCTAATCCTACCAATGTTAATGTCTGCTGTAGTAATTTTTGGCTGTCTCGTTTAGAGATTCCCGCCAACTTTAGGGGTAAGCGTATATTTTCCCAAACATTTGCCCAAGGCATAAGCGCAGCATCTTGAAAAACAAAAGCCAGTTTTTTTGGTTGCTGAGTTATACCCCAGTTAATATTACCAGAACTCATTTGTCCCAGTCCGGCAATTAAGCGCAGTACTGTACTTTTACCGCAACCAGAGGGGCCGACTAAACTCACAAATTGCCCCTCTGGAATCGCTAAATTTAAGTCTTGCAGGGCAACAGTACCATTGGCGTAGACTTTGCTAATGTGACTGAGTGTGATAATGGGACGGTTACTCATGCAACAAATTTAGAGAATAACAGCGATCGCTCACCTAATTTTAGATTTTAAATTTTAGATTTTGGATTGAATATTACAAATTTAAAATTTAAACAGGTTTGAAGCCCCTAAATTCATCCGTGAAATAAATCTAAAAACCCAAAATTGATTCACTTCTTGTAATAGCCTACCCCTTTATTCACAAATTGCAAGGTGTAAGCTTGTTGATAATTAACGTTGGGTTGGGAAATCTGAGTATCAACCATACTATCGAAGAGTGATTTCCACCTTTCGTCACTCATGGCCCCAATACCTTGTTGTTCTGCTATGTCAGAAATGATGATTTGATATTCGTTGAGCTTTTGAATGCTATAAGCTAGTTGCTCATCTGTCATTTCGGGATTATCTTTTTTAATCAGTTGATTCCCTGGTTGGGGATTTTCTAAATAACTATACCAACCTTTAATGGAAGCATCAACAAATCGTTGTACTAATTCCGGGTTTTTGTCTACAAGTTCTTTTTTAGTTTCAATAGTAGTTGCGTATGGTTGATAACCATAATCTGCTAATAAAAATACCAGTGGCTCAAAACCGCCTTGCTTTTCAATGGCAAAGGGTTCAGATGTAACATAACCTTGTTGAGCGGAGTTTTTGTCAGTTAAAAATGGAGCCGGATTAAAGTTATAAGGACGCTTTTGATCGTCGGTAAAACCATACTTTGCTTCCAGTAACGGCCAATAGGTGATGTTAGCAGAAGCAGAAACATAAATTGGTTTGCCTTTGAGATCTGCCAGGGTTTTAATTGCTGTGTTGGGATGGGCAATGAGACACCAAGGATCTTTTTGAAAAATTGCTGCGACTGTGATTTTGGGAATACCCTGTGCAATGGCATTTATGGCGTCAATGCCATAACCCATAAAGAAATCTACCGCACCCCCCATCAACAATTGAGTACCACTCCCCACTTGGGGGCCACCCATTTTGATAGTGACATCTAAGCCGTAGTCTTTGTAAATGCCAGTGGCAATCGCTTGATAAAATCCACCGTGTTCTGCTTGTGCTATCCAGTTTGTGCCGAATGTCACTTTCTCCAAACCAGAACTTTTCGTTGATGGTTGGTTGTTGTTAGTACAAGCTGCAATCAAGCTACTAGCAATATAGATAGAACTATATTGAATAAAATTACGGCGAGTTAGGCGATTAATTGTTGCTGATGAGGGTAAAAACGGATTCATAAAAAACTATGATGCTCTCTCCTATCTACCGTCGTAGCTCAATCTAAATGTACATTCTAAAATCAACTTTTGATTCACCAGCGAATAGGGTTGAATTTCTAAAGCACGTTTGAAAGCGCGGATAGCCTCACTATACCTTCCTAGTGCTGCATAACACAAACCCATACCATGAAGGGCACCAAAATGTATTGGATTTATCTGCACAACCATCTGACAATCTGCCAGAGATTTTTGATAATCACCAATACTGTAATAAAGAAAAGCTCGTCGATTCCAGGCTTCAGCAAAATCTGGCTGTTCTCTGAGTAATTCAGTCAGTGCTGTTTCGGCTTGGGTAATTTCACCAGCATCAAGTAACTTTTGACTGCGGTCAATTCTTTCCAGCCCATAGATTCCCTTTTGCTGAAACCAGATTCGCCAGATTTTTCTGGTTGCCTGTTCGCGCACTGTAGCATCGGGATTTTTCAACTCTTCAAGTAAGGAATTGATAGATAAAGAATCCATGAATTTGAGATCAGTGAATATACCTTTCTTTTTACTTTCTCACAAAATTTATCTGATAAAACATTTTTAAAGTCATCTTTAAATTTACGGAGATCAATTGCTATTTATGAAATTTCTGTGTTATTTTTTGTATGCTACAATATGACTAATGACAAACTCGACATTAAAACTCATAACTGCTTGTTGGTAAGGATGTCACGCTTTTAAAAATAAAAACTAACTATAGGTAGTTGACAGTTCCCTAGTAACTAATAGTTCATAAAAATATTACAAAAATCTTCATGAGCATAAAGAATGCAACCGTTGTGATGTATTTGGCTCAGATATTTGCAGCTGTCGTGCCTATTTGGTACATGGAATTGAAGTGTGCGTCCAAACCGCACAGCAACATGGCAGCATAATTATTGATTGTCGCAAAGAAAACCGCGTTGAGAAGTTACATTGACTAGGCATCACCTACATTGACCGTATAGTATCAATGAGTGACATGAAATACAACGCTATTACTCAGGCAGAAATTGAGATTATAGAAAAAATACCAATCCCAAAAGATTGAATTCCCAAGATGCACGCGTAGAAATCGAAGCAAAAAAAGCCACTGGATATTACACCACAGGCGATGTCTGAGCTGGACTTTATTCATTTTTTTGACAACGCGATCGCTTAAGCTGAAACCATTAGACTTCTCTTAGAAGTCGGGAAAAGGGGAAGGGGAAAGGTTTGGTATTTTCCCTTTCCCCAATAAAGATGCATCGCTTTGACCACAAGAGTGCAACAAGCAATTGATTGCAAGAGGTCTATTGTGTAACGGTCTTTTTACTTTTTTAACTTCATCGATGGACTGTGACGTAGAAAAAGTATTTGCCAACAAGCCAGGGTTTTTGCCGGATAACAAAACCAAGTTTTTAATTTTGGATAAAGTCGAGATAAAAAATTATTTTATTAACAAGTTTGGGCTAACAAAAAAAACTGCATTTTAATAAAATCAATTACCAAAATGCAGCAAACTACTGTTTGCCTCACTAAACCAATGAGGATATTAGAGATATATCATTCATTAGCAGTGAGTCCAAGCTTACTGCAACCTTACTTCTTCGATCAAACAGAATACATGCAATTATTTAGAAGAAGCATTTCGACTTCTCCCAAGGGGAGACGCTACGCGTAGCTTGCTTCCCGTTCGCGTAGCGTCTCGTAGACAAGAGAAGGGTACGCTCAATGCTCGGTAAGCTTATTCCAAGAGGGTTGAGCGCAGTCGAAAAGCGAGATCGAGTTAGGTTTAATTTAGTCCTTCTACTTATAAGGAGATTATGGAAGAATTTAGTGGGGAATTGAACCCATCACTAAATTCCTAAATTCACTACAAAACCTTAAGTTCAAGTATCTTCAGTCCCACAGTGCTGATTCTTCCACCCTGCACACAGCAGGTTAAGGGCAGTCTACCGCAGGCAAAACACGGCTAAATACTTATACGAAAACAAAGCCAGTGCTAAAGTCTGAAAGCGAAACTCCTTGAACAATTGCAATTAGGTCGTTATTGAAAGATATTGCCGTCCCTGACGGAAGACCAGTACCAGCAGCACTCAAGCTATAGGAAGACGCAGACCCAATTAACTCGATCGCATCTTGGTTAATATTGAAGTCAGTAATCAGCGCGAAGTCATTATTCCCAAGATCGTCATAGAAAACCTCAGTACCTGCTGCCAGGACGAAGGTATCACTTCCGTTACCACTAGTTAAGGTATCAAGTTCGCCAGTACCGAATCCAAACTCTGGAACAAAAGGATCGACACCAATCAGTCGGTCGTTCCCACCACCACCATTAAGTAAATCATTGCCAGCTCCACCAATCAATAAGTCGTTGCCATCTCCACCAGTGAGAATATCATTCCCAACTCCTGTGCCTCCAAAGAGTGTGTCGTTACCAGCGTTGCCAGTCACAAAGTCGTTCCCTGCATCACCGTTGAATAAGTCGTCACCATCACCACCGGATATGTTGTCATTTCCAGAACCCCCAAAGGCTCGATCGTCTCCGGCATCCCCAAAAATGATGTCTGCACCATCTCCGCCATTGAGGTTGTCATTTGCATTTCCGCCATTGATAATGTCATTACCAGCGTCACCGAAGATTGTATCTCCGTCATTACCACCGATGATGCGATCGCTGCCGCTGCCCCCATTGATGACATCAACTCCATCGCCGCCATCAATGTAGTCATTACCGGCATCACCAAAGATTTGGTCATTGCCGCTGTCGGCCTCAATTAAGTCGTTTCCATTTCCGGCAACGATTAAGTCAGCCCCATCGCCACCAAAGATTTGGTCGTCACCGTTTAGGGATACAATAATATCGTCCCCAGCTAGCCCAAAAATTTGATCGCTCTCAACGGTAGTAGTAAGCAAATCGTTTCCAGGTGTGCCATAAATTTGGTTAGTTTCGATAGCCATATGTTTTTGTCTGTTTACTCAAAGGAATTAGTGAAAGGCCAACAGTAGTTATAGACAATTTGGGAGAGATCCAAGGATTGTCTAGATTGTCCAAAAAACTGTCAATCAAGCTCAGCTATGTAGCTCAATTGCATGGAATACAGGAAGTAGTGATGCATTCGTAAGGCGCACAGGTACGTTACGTCTTGACCACGTGTTGCATCTATAAACAAACGCGTAGCGATCGCACAGCACTGTGGAGAGAAGTCTGTAAAGTAGGCTTCTGACAGGCTGCTCCTCAAAATTTAAAACACCATTAATCCGATTCAAGCGATGGCCTTGAACCTCAGAACTTCCTCTAGCTCGATAACTGCCATAACTGAGCTATGGCAAATTTTTTGGTACTGGATGTACACATTTTATTTTCCCTACAAAAAGGAATATTTAGTATCAACTATTCCTGTATTTTGTTACTCTCATAAAAGGAAAATAAAATAACAATTCTCAAAGCCGACATCGTCATAATTAGGGTAATTACATATTGATGTTAATCATCAACATGTAGGTCATTTAAAAATTGAACGAACATCATAAATCCAGATTTTTGTGTAGAAAAATCTGAAATAATCAGCAATATCAAACTTGCTGTTAAACAACAATCTGATATCCTTCTGTGTTTAAAATACCATTATTTCTATTGATTTATTCCTATATCTAAAGAAGTAAATAATATTAGTATATACCTCATTAATTGTATATATGTATACAATTAATATCATTATTAATTTAATATTAAATTATAAAAAATAAGTGTTTGATACTAACTAAGTTTACTTAAGACTAGTTTTTAGTAGATTTGCAATTACAGTTTCGTGAAGGTTTTGTAAAATTTATTTCAAGAAAAATAAATAAGTAAGGATACCAACTTTTGAAAAAAAGAATTCTATGACTATGTAGTAAACTGAACTATTACTTAATCAATAAAATATGCACAACCAAGTAACATTAATTGATCGCACGAGATTTACCGCTTAAATTTGAACAGATTCAAACACCAATGCTTCCAATGAATGGGCCAATGCTGGCTCCGGATTAAAAATTGGTACTAGTACAACAAGGCAAAAGTAAAAAGGCAAAAGTAAAAAGAAAGAATAACGATACTACAAGGCTTTTAGCAATTCCTTATGGTCTATTTATTTACGCCGACCTGTACTAGTAGTACGCCAAGGCAACTTGGCTCTTTAAAGGGGAAGGTGGGGCCCCTAAAGGGGATAAGGGGCAAGGGGGAAAGCTACTCATGTTTTTTATCCCTTCCCCTTTTCCCACAAGAGTGCAAAAAGCACTTGTGCAAGAGGTCTATTGAGCATTTCTGTGAAGTGCCTTTTGATGTACTATTTTATACGACTACTTATTGATGGACATTTGAACGAGGATGGTTATATTATTCCTGAGTTGGGAGATGCAGGCGATCGCTTGTTTAGCATAAAATAAACTAATTACTCATATAACCAAATAGTAACTACGAGTGATTAAATGCAGACTCCACCAATTTTTAATTAAGAATTTTTACACTTTTAGTATCTAGGATTGTTTACCTCAAAAACCCTACTAAATGCATGACATTAATACACAAACTTAATCTATGGCATCGATAAATTTTTCAGAATATATCTGATATAATATAATCTTTAAAACTCCTATTCGGAGACTCTAACAATAAATATTATACTCTAACTACTAATGATACAACCTACTATTGGACAACTAGAAACAGAAATATCAGACCAAGTTAAAAACTTATATCATCAAAGACTGGGACAGCTTCCTAGCCAAATTATTTGTCATTTTTTTGACACAGAAATCATAATTTCTCTAGAAAACTCTATTACCCCTGTTGAAGAAACTTTACTTCAGGGGGGTTATGAAAATTTAGCAGAACAAGTGCGATCGTACTTGGATAAATTAATCAAACCACAATTGAAAAAAACCATCGAAGAAATTATTGGCAAACCTGTTCTTAATTTGATGACCAATACAAATTTAGTCACACGTCGTACTGGAATTATTGTGATTTTAAAATCTGTTAACTGAGGTTTATCTCTAACGAAAAATTCAAAAACTTAACTGATTGAGCTAGCAGTGCATTGATACTAATAGTAACCTGCTTTGATTTTTGGAATTAAGTAGGCGAGTATGAATATTTATCGTTAGGGAAAAGCACAGGTCAGATAGTAGAGACCAGAACAAAAATTGATTTGAGTTCAATTTACTTTTTGTTACATAGTTGAATTTATTGGCGACGTTTTACTGAGAGTAAAGTTCAATACTATCCAAGCTTGAAAAAGAAAGTTTGGCTAACAATTCTGAGTTAAAGCTTTTAGGATAATACAGTTTACTGAATATTGGATTCTGCCTAATTTTCTATAAAAAGGAGAAAACTAAGCAATCTTTCTGAAGAACATTTTCCCTTTCCCCTTTAACCTTTTCCCACAAGAATGCCCTATTTTCAAGGCAGGTCTATTCTCCTTGTCTCCCTACACTCCCCACTCCCCAACTAACTGACGTGCCAATGCCATCGCCTCTGTTGGTGTGGAAACTTTCCCCTCAGCTTGTGCTACGGCAATTTCTGTTAATAATTTGCCTACTATTGGTGAAGCCGGGATATCTAGTGTTATAATTATCTCCTTCCCACTGACTAATGGAGTGGGATGAGCGACCAGATCGTCAGGGTTCAGGTAGCGGTTGATTAAAGGTGCAAAAACAAGGCAATGCGTTGTATGGGCTTCATCTGTTGTAGCAACTGCTGTCTTTAGCTGCTTTTTGCCAGACATCGCCTCTACCAAATTATCAAATGCTACAGCTAACGCTACCGTAGCAGGAAACACAATATCTGCATCTTGGAACAAAAAGTATTGTTCTCGCAAAGACATATTTGCCACTTTCAGTTGCGGTAATAATTTTAAAGCAGTGGTGACACCGCGAATTTCAGCACGACTGTAGGTAAGTTCTTGTAATTCTATTTCTGCTAATTCTGGATTTCGGTTGACAAGACAAGCAAGTTTAGCAATGGCTAACCAAGTAGTTTTGATGCTATCCCGCACTCCTGCTTGTAATTTTACTCCCAATTGTTGCCAATTTTGAGCCAGTAAAACAGCTGCATCGTCAACAGCTGCTAGTTTATTTAAGCTTTCACGAGTGGCGTTTTTGAAGAAAGGGCTAAGTAAATTATCTTCCCAAGCAGTTGTTATCCAGGGAGTACCCTGAGAATTTGCCAATAAATAACCAATTTCTGCGCGAAATCGTTCTGGTGCAACTTTGCTGATATGTGATGCTAAAGAACGAATTGTGGTTTGAGTAGCTGACTCAATAGTAAAATTCAGTTGGGCTGCTTGCCGATAAGCTCGCATTAACCGCAAAGGATCGTCTTCAAGGTTAGCGGGTGATACCATTCGCAAAATGCCCTGTTGTAAATCTGCATAGCCTTGCAGGGGATCGATGATTTCTTGGGTGTGGGGATTATAGGCGATCGCATTTATTGTAAAGTCCCGTCTGTGCAAGTCCACCTCTAAACTGTCTCCCTCTTGTTGGGCAAAGTCAGCCGTAGCACCGGGAAAAACCACACGAGCAATTTGTCGTTGTGCATCGAGTAATACAAACCCAGCATTATAATGATGGGCGATCGCTCTTGCCACCTTTACCGCGTTAGATGGTATAACAAAATCTAAATCTAAGTATTCGCGAGTTCTGCCAAGCATGGCATCCCGTACAGCGCCACCCACCATATAAGCTGGTTGTGGCAATAATGCCAAGCTAAAAGGCCAATTTTCGGGAGCTAGGGTAGAAGCAACAGAAGAACACATTGTAATAAAAATCAACCCAGCAACTAATGAATAACAGTCTGGCTTAAGCTAGATTAACAATAAAGGCCCCTGGAGTTGGTTCTATTATGTGTATTTGCGTGAACTGCCACTATGTAGACCGCTGTCTCACTTATCATGCCGTAGAAGGGCAGCACCAACAACCCCACTTAACCGAAACACCAGATTTTGACCCAAATGAACCTTCTATCAACGTCAACATCCGGACTAAAGACGATGTGATTGAAATGGAATGGGACGTTGTTGGCTGTCTGAGCTTTAAGCCGGAAATGGGTAAATGGTCGAAGTTGCGTCCTGGAGAATTAGTACCGACTTAAATTTTGGATTTGAGATTTGCAATTTTACATGGAGTTTGAGTGTTGACTGTGAACCGTTAACAGTCAACACTCAACAGTTTTTTATGGAATATTTTTTTACTTGGAAGTCAATACGGTTCGGATAAGCAGTATGAACTTCCCTTGTGGTCTGGGAAAAGGTTAATGGTTCGACAAGCTCACCAACCGGGGTAAGGGGATTTGGATGTATTTGAAACCTTCCCCTTTGCCCTTTCCCCTTTGCCCTTTCCCCTTTGCCCTTTCCCCTTTTCCCTTTCCCCTTTCCCCTTTAACCGAACCGTCTTGCCTTAGCGGATGCCATCATTATCAATTGCACTGTAGCCATCGCTGGGGAAAAGTCCCAACCAAGGGTCAGAACTAGGAGTTAAAAATAGTTGGGCGTAGACTTGCTGATTGAGGGTTTGTACATTCTTTGTTTGGTTACCTGCCATAAACCATTGATGAATTTGGCTGTGCAATATATATTCATTTCTGACTGTATCTAGAGCCATTGCGGTTTCAAAATTTTTCACTATGATTGGCAAATTATCTTTTTGAGTGTTGGCAGGCTGAGACTTTTTAGCTTTAATTAAGGAAATGCTGTTTTCATCTAGCTTGGCATCACTGGCATAAAGTTGAGCAATTTTGTTCCAAGCTTCTTGGTCAGTTATTTCAGCTAAAGTTTTTTGATTTTGTTGGGCATTAGACTCAAGAGCAGTGAGCATTGGTCTTTCAACCATCATTTTAGAAACCGCCAGAGAACCTGCGGTTACTGCTGTTGGTGGTTGAGTGGAATTGCTGGGAGATTCTAGCAACTTCGGGGGAGACTGGATACCCAAGCGGGATAAATCAGCAACCCATTGGGCTTGGATGGAATTGTAGCGATCGCTGTGGTATTTTCTTAAAAAAGCCTCGCCATCCCTTGGTGACAGTTTGCTATAGTTTTTTGCCACTACTTCAGCTTGTTGTAATTGACGTATAAATGCCTTGGGGCCATATAAACCAGGAATTGCATCAATTGGACGACCAGAGGCATCTAATATATAGTGAATGCTATTGCCTGTAATTGTGCGTTCTAACTTGCGTCCATCGCCGAAATCGATTGTAACTTTTGGTACAGGACGCACTGATTCCCAGTGCAAAATAAAGCGGTCTTGAAGCAGTCGAGAAATTTCCCTGTTGGGATATAGCGCCACCCTGAAGAACCTACTATTAGCACAACTCAAATCGCGATCCAGTCTGCCCAGCAAGCGCAGAGATAAAATCGGTTTACCACTGATTTTGGCAGCTGCTTTGGCTTGTTCCATGTCTGTATACCAATACAAACGAGAAGCGTAACAGTCTCGCTGTTGGCAAAGTTCATCTAAAGCCGCCCGCAGTGTAGCAGAAGGTAAAACTTTCTCTGAAGAATTGTTGTTTAACTCATTAGTATGGGATTTGAGAAATATCTGTAACCCCTTTGCACCCTGTTGGCGAAGCACAGAAACTTCTTGAGATAACTTGGAGGTTTCAGTTACAGGAGTTTGAGCATTAGCTGTCTGCAAGAGAGTAAGACTAACTACTATGAGTAGGAACGGATTTTTGAAGGTTATAAATTTCATCAATTTTTTAGAAGATAGTAATGTGAATGTTAATAATTCAGCACCCAGGAGTCAGAAGTGAGAATTTAAAGATATCTACCACTGCTACCTTGGAAGTTACGCATTCAAAAGTCAAAAAGTTCACCAATCAAACCTTGTGATTGTTTGAAAGGGTAGCTTGATAAAAAGGTGTCGGGAAAACCCATTGCTTTTAGGGATGGGATGAAAGATACCTGGACATCGTTGACGTTAACAGTTAACAGTCATCACTCAACAGTCAACAATCTCTCGTGTTATCCCATCTCCTTTTAGGGGTGGATGAGCTTAAATCCATTCCTGAACGCATACACGTATTTATTTACCTAAAGTACTTCATCAAAAGTATAAATAATTAAATATCAGATGTGTTGATTATGAATTGAAATTTATTAAATTGAAAAAATGATAGCCTGATGATGAAGATTCATTTTTTTAAAATCAGTAATATTTCTGTTTGAAATCAAAGGGAATCTCACTAAATTATTGATATTGTAAGTTGTACTAATTTCTAGTTACAGCTAGGAATGGGTAACACGCTTTATTAGAAAGCGCAATAAGTTATCTGGGTAAAATCACGATTTTCTTTCAGACAGAGAACAAACACAAGCTCTGAAAACTTGGGATATTTATTAACCAATTTCAAAAATCACCATGCACAAATATATTTGCAATCTGCTAATGCTGGTATTAGCAACAATTTCGACTTGCTTTATGACTCCATGTCATGCTCAAACGGCGTCAAAATCTAATAATCAAGATACTGATAATATTAGTACTATATCTTCAAATTCATCTTCTGCTAAGGAATTGGGTGATTTGGTTAATTCCACTGAGAGTAAACCGACTATCATATCTGAGACAGTAACTAACACTTCTGTTTCTCAGGCTAATATCACTGCACCTCAACCCAAGGTGAGAATTCCTATATTCAGCAGAATTTTTCGCACACCTTCAATGCAGCAGTAATCAAGTATTTAGACAAACCAACCGATACTCAGGTATTGTCGCCAACAATCGCATCCATAGCAGGGAATAGGCTATAGCTGAAAAATTTCTTGGTGTTGAGCTTTTACAAAGGTATTTTAGGTAAATATACTACCTGCTAGGGGCGCAGCAATGCTGTGCCCTTACATTTGTAGTTAGATAGACGAAAATTACTACAAATTCATCAATCAGCATATTTAAATAATGTAGAGCTAGTTAATCATCCCATAGACATACTTTTTTATTCCATAATGGGTAATTTATTGGACTTGTATGAATAGTGAATAGGTTACTGTGAATGGAATTAGAAATCAAAGCGATCGCGCTCACTGATATTTTTATTTTGCAGCCAAGAACTTGATATTTTTCTACCCACAGTTGTGAAGGCAATCGCTCAAAAGAAAGATGGAAGCACCCTAAGATTTGTGTCAACGTAATATTAGCAATAATTCCGAACACTTTGCTAGAGGAGAACTTAGGATGGTAGCTAGTTTAGATGATACGAAACGCAATGCTATTGCTGTGAAATTAGCAAATATCAAAGCACTGCAACAACTGGTCATCGAAAATGAAAAACTGCTTTTGAATCAACAACTTGATGCGGAAATTGCCGATCGCATCCGCAACTTCATCAAAGATGATGAAAAAAACCTTGGTGTTTTAGAAACTGTAATTACTCAGTACGGCATTCAGGCCGAACCGAAAAAAAACGTGAGGGAATTTATTGAAAAAGCTCGCGAACTATTTAAGGGTTCTGAGCTAAGTCTATATGAAAAAGTATCCCAACACGAATTGCTGAAACATCAACTAGTTACAAGTGGCTTGATAGTTCATAAAGCCGCTCAAAAAGTTGGTGCTGATGTGATACTAGCTATTGGCCCTTTGAATACCATTAACTTTGAAAACCGCGCTCACCAAGAGCAACTCAAAGGTATTCTAGAAATTCTGGGTGTCCGCGAACTAACTGGACAAGATGCAGATCAAGGAATTTGGGCACGCGTTCAAGATGCTTTAGCTGCGGTAAGTGGTGTAGTAGGTAGTGCTGTCACCCAAAGCAGTGACAAAAAGGATCTGAATATCCAAGATGTGATTCGCCTGGATCACAACAAAGTAAATACTCTGTTTACCGAACTATTACAAAGCAACAATCCACAAAAGATCCAAGAATACTTCGGTCAAATTTACAAAGATCTCACAGTCCACGCTGAAGCTGAAGAAGAAGTTGTCTATCCAAGAGTACGTTCTTTCTACGGTCAAGAAAACACCCAAGAACTGTATGACGAACAAGCTCATGCCAAGCAGGTATTAGAAGAAATTAAAGCTCTTAGCCCATCTTCACCTCAGTTTAAAGAGAAAGTCAAACAGCTGATGGATGCTATTGGCGACCATATTCGTCAAGAAGAAAGCACAATGTTTGCTGCAATTCGCAACAACTTGAGTACTGAGCAAAGCGAACAACTAGCCACTGAATTCAAAGCTGCAAAAACCCGGATTCAACAAAAATTAGGCGTTGTTACTGAATCTAAAATCTAGTTAATAGATTCAAAAATAGAAAATAGCGCTTAATAAATTTGACTTAATTGCAATACCAAATTGCTAGGTAAATAGAGCAACTCCTAACACATTGTGTTAGGAGTTTTTATTTATTAGATTGCTTGTAGAAGTCGGGAAAAGTGGGAAAGTTTGGTATTTTCCCTTTCCCCGGTTGGTGAGCTTGCCTGTCCTGAGCTTTGTCGTTGGCGTTGGCGAAGCCTCTCGTAGAGAAGCCTCTCGTAGAGAAGGGTCGAACCATTAACATGATTCCCTTTTCCCACAAGACTACAAAAAGCAATTGATTGCAAGAGGTCTATTTTTGCCAATATTTATAAGCTGTTGCAAGTAACTGCGGCTATAACCAGCACTGCACAATGATTTCACCCCATCAAGTAGCAAAACTACTTTTGTGCTACTTGTCGGCTACCTGAAAACAGCCAAAAGCCTTATAAATCAAGCTTTTGTTAATTAAGATTAGTTCTCATTAAGCAAAGTGACTGACAGATGACTAAAGCGATCGCGTTTATTAGATTAAATCCCCAGAGTATTCTGCGAGCTGTTTGCGGTATGCGTTAGTGCTGGTAAGGGCGTCTCTCCCATACGCAGTGATGCTGTAATATCGTCTGCATTCTAGTTGTTGGCTCACTATCAAATTTTGTTTTTCCATCCGCTGAAGAGTCGGGTAAAGTGAGCCAATTTTTAATTCTGGGATTTTATACAATTGTCTAGCTTGGTTAACTATCTCCAGAATTTTCAATCCATACTGCTCGCCCTTACCCATTAAAACGGTGAGTAAATCTTCCTCTAGAGCTGAAAGTACTATTACTTCGTTAGTCTTATACTTTGCCATTTATCAAGGTAAAGTCAATCACCTGGAGCTAGTGTGTGTCATCACGAATTCTAAAATCTAATTTTTTGACGAGAAACCATCTTAAGTCTTTGATTTCAGCACGATCCTTAGCGAACTCTTCTTCGGCTCGATGCCATTTATGGGCAACTTGTTCTTCACATCCGTGTATGGCTAGAAGCGTGGCATCTTTGTAATTAACATAGTCCTGTCCATGTATACCGAAGTTTCTGTCTAAGGTTGCAAAATCTTTTTGCAAAATGCGAACTTGCGCTACGAAGTTAACGTAGTCTTGTCCGTGTATATCAAATCGTTTATCTAAGCTTGCAAAATCTTTTTGTAATGCGTGAACTTGTGCTACAAGTTTTTCGTGTCCCTCTTCTTTTTGATGGTTTTTAATTAATTCATTTAAATCCCGAATTTGCTCAGCTATGTGATTAAATTTAGTGATAGCTTTAGCTGCCAAAGCTAATATTGTAATTGTTCCTACAATTATGCTGATAGCTAAATTGGTGCCCTCCATCGTAACAACAAGCCCTTTGGAGGGAGGAACGGCTGACGGTGGTTCAACTCCAAAAAAAGTTTTCATATTACGGATGCGTTTTTAACCTTCCCTAATTCAGATAACAATTGCTTTTGCAAAAAATCTGCGGAAGCAGGTGTTACTTGCTCTTGATAAGATATCTCCCAATAATTTTGAGGATGTCGCCGCAAATAAAAGCCAACACCTTTGAATTCAAAATAAGCACAAACCGAAAACACCGATATTTCTTTAGGTGGCAATATCTTCAAATTCAAAGATGATTGGATATTACTATCAAGACAACTATTAAGTTCATTCTCAAACTGTTTAGTTAATAATTCAGTTGCTCCTTGTTCTGCTGACAGTCTATAAGTCTGGATTGCATTTTCTTTTTCATTAACAGACTTCCATTGACTATCGATTGCCGCTTCAATATTGAATCCTGGTAAGATAATTTCCATGTTTATTTACTCCTAAGTTGTAACGTTTTCTGCCCCTGGTTTTTTGAGCAATTCTAATATCCTCTCTTCAAAATCCAAAGGTTTGGCTTCTACCCATAAATCAATGCGGTCATTTTTACGGATATAGCGTTTCCCATTAATTGGGATGCCACTACCAGCAGCACCTGGGATTTGATATTGGTTGAGAATAGTGAAATAAGCAGGATAAACTCGTGCGGGCTGCTTTAAATAACTGCCTGTGCTATCTTCTGTCCGGTCTTCAGTAATAGTGGGCTTCTTGAGCAGTTCGGCTTTACTAAGCTTGAGTAACTCTTTCATTCGGTCTTCTGCCTCGTCAGCAGTGGCGGCGTAAATCGCCATCTGCCGTCCATTATCTAGAAAACCCGTAACGCGATATCGCCCGTAAAGGTAACCATTAACCCCACCACAAGCCAGCTTGATTTTTTCCCAATCTAATTTAGTCGGGTCGATATCTGGGACAGAGCAAGTAGCACTGACTAATCGGTCATCACCTCGTTTTGTCCAAGGTGGAGTTTTGTTACTGAAGAATTGAATTTGTAAGCTAATACTTCTTGGCTTGGCTCTGAGATATTCATCAATTGGTGAACCTACAAAAGTACCAATATCTTTGTCTTCCATCATTTGATAATTGGTAAGCGTTTGTACAATCACCGGTCTTAATGCCTCTTGTGGCCCTGCTAAAATAATTCGCTGGTTTTCAATGCTTCTATCAGGTTGAATCTCAACATATCGAGTTCGTCCCAAAGGTGGCTGATTCTGTTGTCTAAGCTTCTCCATTGCTAAATATGAATCAATAGAATTAGCCACAACATAGCCAGCTTCAACGCAAGCATCCCAGGCTTCCTCTAAGAACTCTTCAACAAAATTTCGGACAGCTTCATTAGGAATAGATTCAACAGCATTGTCAACAGCAATTGCAAATGACCAAGGTTTAGAACCCTCAGAACCCCAAGCTTTTACTAACTTCTCTGCTTTGTTACCAAACAACCGCCCAACTAATGCTGAATTTGATTTAATGAATTTGCGAACATTCTTAAATCCCCAAAGGATTAAAGATTGAACACCACTCATGAATGTATAGCGAATTAATCCAGCAACATTAGACATAAATTCTTCAGCCATCTCCTCAGCAACATTTTCTAAAACATAAGCTCCTAAAGGCTCATTGAAAGCGAAAATAGTTGCACCAGGAAGAACCCCACAAGCCAAATAACCGACAGCATTACCTAGAGTTCCTCCCAACATTCCAGACAAAGCATTCCATCTTTGTTGGATTTGTTGGTCTATTTCTGTGTCTGTCATGTTCCAATTGAAGTTCCAAATAAATTGGGACGTGGAAACAAACAAACTCCATAATCCTGTTAGAGAAAAGCTGATAAACTTCCCGGCTTCTGCTGCGAGAAACCCCACTAATCGCTTACCACCATTCCAAATCCAACCTAAGAAACCGCCTTCATCATCTTGTTCGCTATCTTCAAAAGAATTGTTGAAAACTCGTTCACCAATTGCAGAACGAACAACTCTTGATTCAAGTGCTGATTCAACAATATCGGCTAACCCCATAGCTCCTCCAGCTTGACTTGCAAAATAGCATCTGGAGTAATGCCCACCAGGCGGGGACGCCGCCAACTAACTTTGTATATTTCAAAATCACGGAAATAAACCGAACGTTCTTGAAAGTCAGTAGGGATTGGGACTTCAAAAACAACCGGGGTAGTGGCAGGGTAAATCCTGATAGCTTCCCCGGTCTGGTCACTGTTGGCGGTGGTGTACCTGGGGCGGATAAGGACATAACTAGAAAGCTTGTTCCAGTCTGAACAAAGGAAAGATGCGCGGAGTGTGGCATTCGCTCCGGTGGCAGTAATAGGGAACTTGACCCACAACTTTTTCTCGGCTTGCACCGTGCCGAGGTCATTCCACACCCCGATATCATCAGTCCTCGTCGTCATCGCCGCATTCCTCTAGCCATTGGTCGTATTCGCCCCCCTGTAGGTACTCTTCCATTTCGTCTTCGGTCACTGCTTCTAAGATGCCGCTGCCACTGCGGGCGACAAATGCAAAATCAGGGTTGTGAAAGGCGAAATTTCGCCAGGTGGGGGGAAGAGTGCAATAAAGGTAATCGTTGAAAAAGGGGTGTCCGGGAAGGATTAAACCGGACTCGGTTTCTATTTGTTGTAAATTCATCGGAAAAATGGCACTTGTTCTGCACCCATTACCTTTTGTTCGCTTACTATTTCATAGCCAGCTTCAGCTATTGAGTCTTGTTTTTCTGTAGAAAAGAAACTGGAGAAAGTTGAACCATCATCTAATTTTTTACTAGCTCGTCCTGGGTATGGAATAGATGAGCCAGCAACAAGTTTGCTCCGTTCTACATCGGTCAAATTCGCTGAAGTTCTCAAGCCTAATTCACCACCGTAATTTTCAAAATCCGCTTTGTTCATGGGGAAACAATATAGCGAATCATTGCTAAGTTTAGCGATAGCTGTCAAGCTTCCACGAGATGCAGACAAAGCACGTAAAGTAACGCTTTTGCGACTTTCAAGTAAATTCCAGCCCTCTGCATTTGCCGCAACCAATTGGTTATAAGCACAAAACGTAGAAATTGATTGTTGCTGACCGACGCTGGCATTAGGTAGCTTCTTTTTAACCTTGGGAGGTTTTGGAGCTTGAGCGCCAATTATTTTAATTAATCCAGCACTGGCATCGTCCGCCAAAATATGTCCTAAAGCGGTAATATCAGAACTTGAAATGCCTGAGAATTGTGTTAAGTTTTTGGGTTTAAATCCAAAGTAAACTAATCCGTTTACCAAAACAAAAACAAGTTCTGAACGTTTTTTATTGCGGGTATAACTTGGCATATTTCAAAACAAATTAGCTGCCACCGCCACCTGTAGCAACAGCTAGTACAATTTCTTCACTTAAGATGTCGTAACCAACAGCAGAAACATCTGTTGCTGTTGAATAAAAACTGGAAAAAGTGGAACCATCACTTAATTGCTTGCTAGCTCTCCCAGGACGTGGTTTAGAAGAACCAGAGACAAGTTTATTCCGCTCTGTATCTGTAATGTTGGTAGCAGATTCTAGTCCCAATTCAGAACCGTAAGCCTCAAAATCAGCCTTGTTCATTGGGAAACAGTAGTGAATATCACCTGATAGTTTGGCGATAGCTGTTAAGCTGCCACGGGAGGCGCTCAATGCTCTTAGCGTTACACTCCGACGATTTTTAGATAAGTTCCATCCCTTACCTAATGCTGTGGCTAGTTTGTCATGAGCGCAAAATGTCGAAATTGATTGTTGTTGTCCAACTGTGGCATTTGACAATCTTTTTGTAACTCTAGCTGGTTTTGGAGCTTGAGCGCCAATCACCAAAATCAGACCAGAACCAGTAACAGCATTTTGAGCAGTATGTCCTAAATCATTAGTCAGATCTGATTGAGAAATGCCTGATACGCTTGCTAAATCCTTGCTTTTCCAGCCAAACCTGATTACAGAGTTGACAGCAACAAAAATTACATCCTCTCGCTTCTTATTGCGGGTATAACTTGGCATAAATTGTTAACCAATTTCAGTAAATACGACTTTATGCGAGGTCAGATAGTCTCTACCAGGGAATAAACACGGCTATGACAGCTATCTAGTCAAATAAAATATTGAGTAATAAATAATGCTATGAACTTAAAAACAGTAGCGAAAACGCCAACTTTGAACCCATGCTGAGACGATGCCGGAAGCTGTTAGAACCCTATGGGTGCTAAAAAAGTACCAAGGTGTCAAAAGGGGCATTTTTTGGAGTTAGGGAGGAAGTGCTGAGTATGGAGCTAATTTGCTACCCCTTGATGGGGACGAAAAGCCAACGGTGTATGCGTCGCAGACGTGCTAAGGGGTGGCAAGTCGGGGGTAGGTCTTATCACTACGTACCCCGATATGACCTTATCCGCCGCCTCATGGAACAAACGGGATTATCCGAACAATTAGTGAGAAAACAGATTCGAGACGAAAGGCTTTGGCTATTACAACAAGACTATGGGACAACTGCAATCACCCCGGCAGATGTGTAAATTACTGTCCCTGGTCTTCTACATCGCTGGTATCATTGCCAATTTCACGGATTTTCGGGCGCTGCGCCAGAGGACGGCCATAGGGATTAGTTGAATCTGTTATCCCTGGTTGAGCGATAAAGCCTTGCTCCGTCTCTTCGATAAAACTGTCCCACTCGTTCTTTTTGGGCTGGCTACTGGGGTCTGTGGGCGAACCACTGCTTTTGACGAGTTTGTCGGCTTCATCAGATAAGCTAACAGCACCTCGTAGAATCTCCTTGAGCTTGGCGAGGGGGTCGCTAGTGCCCAGGTTTTTGAAGTTGGCCGCTTTCCACATTGCAGCAAGCTCTAGAAGTGGAGCTAGGGCATCATTGAGGTCATCTTTATCGTCATTCTCCCAACCCTTTACTTTCACCTCTCCTTTCACCAGCATCTTATCTAAGCGGCCTTCTCCAGGCTTGAAGGTGAAGGGGACTTGTCGCTCTATTTGCTTCCCCTTATAGCCAAGATATTCGGCATTCCCCTTAGCATAATCAACTGCTAAAGATGCTGCTTGTTTAGCGCTTCCCGCTTCAATCATGCCGTTAGTTGTAGCAATCAAATTGGCGTTTGATTCGCTTTGAAGTATTAAGAGAATTCCCATAATCTCTGCTAAAGCTTCTGCAATATTTGGCAAAGAAATTTGCTTTTCTTGATTACCTTCTTGGGTTAAATCAGCATCTTTAATTTTGATTTCTAAGGGGTATTTACCCGCCAAGGCATCCAATTGCTTTACTGTATAAGAGATAAATTCAGCTATATTTTGAATTTGAATAGTCCCTGCATCTTTTTTAGTTAATAGTTTTGGTACGCTAGCAGGTAAATCATCTGAGCCAATTTTTTTAAGAAGTAATCTCAGAAGTCTCTCTAAATTAGAATTGTCTGGGCAACATCCCATCTTGCAACATTCCTTTCTTGGSGGGGGTGGGGGGTCAATTTGTGGCGTATTACCGGGACAAAAGAAAAAAAGTTGATAAATGTGAGTTTCTGTCCAAATATTTGGAAAAGTCGCTCTCTGCGTTATGCGGTTGCTGACTAAAAGATTTTCGTACTGTGCCTTGCCCATTGGTATGAGCGCAATACCTGGATCTCCCAAACTAGCATTTGGTTTTGACCATCGAAGTATTTCTATTCTCGGTTGTCTAGTAGCGGTACTAAAGTAAATTGCAATGTCAGCATCCCATTCCAATCTCCATACTGTTGATGGATCGAATAAATCTCCGTCGATGGTTCCGCCGCTAGCCCTCCATTGACTAGCTTGATTATAGATGTTGTATGTAAGCCCAATATACGCGGAATTAAAAACAAAACTATGTGTAATAGAAACCAACAAGCAAAAATCTGCTGGCGTATCATAGCCAACAATCACATTTTCTTGTAAAGGATAAATTGCTTTAGTTGGTTTGCAAGTGCGGTGATAATCCGCTTTTGCTCCATTGGTATATCGCTCTATTGATGAGATAGATGCTACACAGATACCACATACACCATAATCGCAATTAGCAGGCATTTTAGATGAATTACCTGGCGTGGGATCTGGCTGCGGTAGCGCTGGTGGATCTGGCTGACACGCTGGATTGCGATAAACAATCTGAAACGGTGGAAGTTTAATAAAACCAAGAGTGCCACTGAATTGCACACCAAAATTACATTCATCCAAGACAATGGCGACATCAAGCCCAAATGGTCTTAAATCAACGGGATTCTCCCCACACCAAGGGCTATCAGGGTATCTGTTGCAATCCATTGGGTCTGCGGGGGTATCTGGTGTTGTGTAAAAAGGACTGTTGAAAAGAGGTACAAGTCCTTCTTGTGGATCTACTATTTCGTAATCTAAAGGGTTTGATGAATTCGGGCTTTTTCTTTTAGGTGGCTTTCTAAATGAATTGTTTGTTTTCTTTTGTAGGTCAAAGCTTGGCTTTTTAGCTAAATCTATCCCTTTAGCAAGTCTAATCATTTTACGAATCTAACACTCAATCCTTTGGATTTATTATGCAATCGCTGGTATTTATTCTTCATGACTTCAAGCTCAATTTTTCCATAAATTCGATAAGGCATCTTGAAGTCTCGCGGGTCATTTACTACCCCAATTAATCTGTCGTATTGTTCGTAGGGCATTAAGTAAACTCTCTAATTTCAACGGAACCAGTTCCAGAGGCTAATATGCCGTAGAAATGCCCTGTATAAATTTTATTTGTTGGCAGTTCGTAAAATCCGCCTGCGGGAATTGCAACCATATAATTTGTGGTCGTCAGTCCTGTAACTGCATCAATATAAACAGTCTGATTGAGAGTATTAAAAATAGTTAATCCTTTTCTATTCGTGTTTGCAGGAATAATTTCTGAGGCTGTTGTGGATAATGAATTTGTAACTTCGGTTGCTGTTGACGAACTGTCAACAGGAAAGTTAAAAGTAGCAGGTGGATTATATAACGGCATAGTAACCAACTAGTAGATTAAGTAGATTGTATGCCGATGATTTGAGACGTGCCAGAGGAAATTGCTGATATTTCCCCTAAATAAGCTACATCGTTAATAGAAAAGTCGTATGCTCCTCCAGGTTGTAGGGGGATTCCTTGATTTAAAAACGCAGTTGACCCCAAATTTAAATAAATTGGATTTGTGCCAACGTTAGTCAACAATACATATTTTCGAGTGGGTGTTGCTGGCACAACTATTGTATTTTGTTGTCCCACGGCTTTAGTGATAGGTGTTGAAGTAGTAACAGGGGGTATGTAATTGGCGTCTTCAACAACTATTTCTAAAACGTAACTGCCGTGAATTGTAATTAAGTCATTTCCTGTTAAGGAACCGTACCCCACATTTTTGATTTCTACTCCTACTCTGCCATTTTCCCCTAATTCCACTGCGAGGTTATCTGTTAAAAGGTCAAGTAGGTTGTAAATGCGGTAGGGATATCCGCTTGGATTTAATAAGCTGATTCCGCCTACTAAATGCCAGTCGGTTGTGTTATTGGAGATGTAAAGATTTAATTCAAGTCTTGGTGATTGCCATTCAACATCTAATACTTTATAGAGTCTTTCTGTTTCGCTGTCTTCAAGGGAGAGATTAGGTAAGTTGATTGGTGGTAGGCTTTGAATTCGAGCATAAGCTTTCAGATTTTTGATGAAGGCATTAGCAGAAAGTATTTGTCCGCCCCCAGTTATTCCAGTAAGAGAGTTAGTGATGATTGGAATTATTCCTGGAGGGGAATTAGAATCAATCTTTTTAACAATTGTTAAAACTTTGTTGTAGGTGACGACAGCCATATTAATTAGCAAAACAATAAGCTATTATATGTTGAAAATATTACTTTATCTTAGTAAAAATGCCAGTCTCTTTAACTAACATTATTGATAATGAACATCCTGGATATGTCTCTGGAAGATATTATCTAGGAACAGAAAAAGTCTCTGCTGATACCTCTTCAACTGGAGGATTAAGTACTAGTGGAATTACTTATGTTCCTTTCCCTATTCATAGTCCAATACAGCTATCACGTCTTGCTGTTTATTGTTCTAATAGTTCATCCAATGGAAATGCAATTATCGGAATTTATTCCAACCTTAATGGGCTGCCTGAAGATTTAGTGATTGATGGAGGGAATTTGATTATTACAACTCCAGGTGTCAAGGAAGCTATTACTTCTTATTCTGCGAAACGAGCTTGGTACTGGTTTGCCGGTATTACTTCTCAAGCTCCATATTTGTATTGTGGAGTAAGTTTTGTGGGAAATAACCATATTTTTGGACAAACTACGCCAAACTCAATTAACGTCAATTGTGCTTTAAGAAATGCAGGTGTTTATGCTTCTTTACCCGCAAAAGCTCCCAAAGATAATCTGTCTTTTATTACAGGTAATTTTTCTCCTTTATTTTGGTTTAAAGTAGCTTAATTATGAACATCCAAACTTTTTTGAATGGCGAACTAGTTGATGAGTCTGAAGTTGAAGGTTTTTCTTTTGCTCCTAATGTTTCGGGTTTTACAACTGCCATGCTTTTTAGTCAAAGTTATATGAAGTTAATCAATGAAGCTGGGGACAAAGATGCAAAAACAAGGTTAGAACTGCTTTCTGTAAGACTGGAATTGAAACCCCAAATTACTGTTGAGGATTTACAGATATTCAAACTAGTTTGGGACACCCTAGTTAGTTCTGTCTCCGATGGCATTTTGGGAGAAGAAGATAGGCAGGAGTATAACCAAATTGCAGAAGCCAACCACATGCCTTTTCGGTTTGGGGTGGATTTGAGAATGGAAATACTCGCACAGTGACAAAGTTGGCTAGGGCGAATATGCTGAAATAGCTTTTTACAGTTTTGACATCAATGAATCGCGATCGCCCCATCGTTCCAAAAAGGCGATCGCTCTTTCTCATTCATCCAACAATCGACGGGCAGAATTTAGCTGCTGTCCAATAGCGTCAAGCCTCTGTCTAATTTCAGCGTCATGTTCTGGGGTAGATTCCTCCAGCGCTGCTATGTCATCAAGCAGTAGATGGCAATCGCTTGTGGAATTCTGGAGAAGTGCCCAAAGTCGGGCATAGTCCCAAGCTGGGTCTGGAGTTGGGTATTGGGGAATAGTCATATTTTCTCCTGTCTAATTTCTGTCCGGTCGCCTGTCTATTCTGTCCCTTGGTATGTAAGGATTCTGTCTATTTCTGTCCGTTCTGTCCGCTGTCTGATTCTGTCCAATTCTGTCTGGTTTCGATGGTATTGGCGTCCACCCAGACAGACAGACTGTTCTCCACCAACTCGTTAAACAATCGCTTCAACTCTTCCGAACTAAAACGCTGTCCTTTTACTTTGAAGTTCGGTTGTACCTCCGCGATCGCTGCTTTAGTTTTGCCCGTGCGCTGAAGATATTGGAGCAGCGATTGAGCATTGGGTGTCAAAGATTGTGGTTCTGGTTCACTTGATTCAGAAACTATCAAACATCCTTGTAGTTTCTCTCTAGCATCGCGGTCATAGCCAGAGTAATTAGTGAGGGCTTGTAGCGGCAACCATTTATTAAATTGCCCGTAGTAGTAGCATCTATTAACAGGAGATTCATTGCATAAATCCTGGATATCTTCTGAAGGAAGTTTACGGTCTGGTGGCAACCATTTAGTCGAGGTTAAAGCCGTGTAGGTCGCCAAACTTTCGGCAGTAATTAGTGTTAGCGGCATAAATTGAGAACGCATCCCGCCGCTAATGCCAATATCTTCAGTATTTGGGTTCAATGCAATAATCCAAATATTCCATCCATCTGAATCCCCAACGCTAACCAAGCCTACAATTACAGATTTAAACCAACTGCCTTCACCATTATTTTTCATCAAAGTAGATAGAAAAGTTGCTTCATCTAAAATCAGCAACTTTTCACCAGCCAAATTTTGAAATTCTTTGATGGCTGCTTTGAACCATTCAATCACCGCAGATGGTTTTTGTTTCAGTGCCTTGGTGCGTTTTAAGATGTCTACTCTACTAGTAAAGTAACCAGTTTCTTTCTCATCTCCTTTGGGGTCAATGTAAAAAATAGTAGTATTTGGATGTTTGGTTTTAATCGCTTCCAGGGCGTTGCTAACTGTTAAGCCTTTACCGCTTCCTTGGGCCCCAATTATTAGATGATTGCGAATGCGCGAACTCATTGCCCCAATTAAATCATTTTCAGGACTGAGGGACTTGGGACTGATGGAGGTAATTACCCCGCGTACAGCGCTAGTTGCGCTTCCCACAAGTGCCGTAACTTTGTGGTTAACAGCCACGGCAGCGGTTTTTTGATTGGGTATCAGTGATTGGGCATCAGAGGTTGGGTTGTATCCCCGCTCAAGTGCCCACTGAATTTGGTTTATGCACTCCTCTAACCCAACTTGTTGAATGTAATCCTTGAGGTTGTTACCCTCTAGAAATGCCGCCACACAGCCATATTCTCTAATTGCCTCCTCAGCCGAGTTAATGGAATTAGTTTTTTTGAAAGAACGGTACAAAATGAGCGCTCCTGCTAGCGCCCCGGTCAGGGGAGAGACAACCGCCCCCAGCACCAAACCAACTACAATCGCCCCACCAACACTGAGATTGCTATCTTTTGAGTCAACTTGTTCGACTGCTAATTCTTGCCAGTCTTCAGGAGAGCGTTTTTTTTCAGGCCTGAAATTAGTCATAATTAATCATGCAAAAAAATACACGGGAGGGTATTCCCTCCCTGTTTTCTAAATTCAGCTATTTGGTTTGTTGTTATTTCAGATATCTGGTAGTTTCTGCCCACCAAAGCCCTATATTGAGCAAAATTTCAACGCAAAACATGGTGATTACCATTAATGCAACTGCACCCCAGTCAATCAAATGCAACTGTCCAGTTACCAGAACAAACAACAACTGACCGATATCGCCCCCAGGAATTGGGGGATAAGCAATGGTACAAAACACTGCATCAACTCCGTATGCAACTTTGGCGTAAGTTCTAGCTTTGCGGATTGATTGCAATGGAAGTAGGTTATGGAGCCGTTTTAGTTGAGCTACTAGCGGATCGTCTGTTTCCCTGACTTGATAAACTTCATCGCTGATAACTTCATCCAGGATATTTTTAATGTACTTTCGGTTATGTTTCAAAAGTATGGGCAAAATTTGGCACACTTGAATTACTGCCCAAATCAGTAAGCCTATACCCCAATGACTGATTAAACCGATAGCCTGAAGGAATTTTCCCAATAAAGGAATCGCATAGAAGCCCTGAATTAGGGTAGTATCAATTACTTTACTGGACAGAATTTTTACTACATAGGCGTAAGGGCCGATGTTTAGGTAACAAATCCACAGCCCTAAGCCGATTACACCCCACCAAGCAATTTTTAAAGCAGTTTTTGATGGGTTGAATTTGATTTTTTTCTTGCGCCCAAAAAATGAGGTCATTGGTAAGTGGCTCTCCGATTTTTTTCAAGGGCTTCTTTGATTAGCTGGCTGTTCCCTGTAAAAGCCTCAAGGGTAATGACTGGTTGAAATTTTCCATCACCGTCAAAATCTCGCGGTTCTAAAATCGCCGTGGTTCCGTATCCATCACAGACTACAGTGCCTTTGGGCAGTGGTTGTTTGGTGATGGGGTCGTAAACTGGCCTCCCTTGGGCTAGGGCTACCAATTGCCCTTTGTACAGGAGAACCAAACACCCGTTTTTGTAACGTTCGTCGGCGATCGCGGCTTGATTCTTTGCAGCTTGTTGGGTAGCACGCAACTGGTAATTCCTGGCTGTGGCTGTTTGCATCATTTCTCTAGCATTGCCAAGGGAGTTAAAAGTGCTGTTTACGTTGCCGTTGTTTAATAGTACGCTTGCACTTGTGCCGATTGTTAACAGTAGTGTTATGAAGTCAACTTTCATTGTCAACATCCTCAGTTAGGGGATTGACGGTGCTAACCCAGTGAACTTTCTCTTTGCTAGCTTGGGCTATCGAGAGTGCCTCTTGTGGGTCGTTGGTGGGAGTTACTTTGGTTAGTCCCGCGTCAGCACTCCCCTCGCAGACATAATACGTAGCCTTGGAGGTGGTTTTGTCGAGTGTCATTGGTGGAATTCCTTAAAAACTGGATTGAGGCAATTTCTAGACATCATCCAGTTGATGGCTGTCCCGGTGGTGGTAATGCCGCATTGCCTCGTTTACTATCTCTTGGTCTTCGGCAGAACGCCCGAAATTGGGTAAGTCGCCGTCGTCGCTGGCAACTATCTCAGATGTCTTTTCGGCAATTTCTTTGGGCACATTCGCCGAGAGCAACGCATCAAGGGATGCGTTGTAAATTCTTTCGTTAAATTTAGGCATTTGGTAAAATCCTTGTGTAGTCTACAGCGGCGTGGACACATCTCTTGGGATTGAGGCGATCGCCCAGGTACACAAAGCGATCGCCTTCATCACAAATTGCCCCGAATCATCTGGCTGAGTGCTTGTTTGTTGGGTTGCACTGGAGGTGTTACCTTAGGTGCTGGTACAGTCGTACTGGTGTTACCTGTGTTGTACTGAAAAATCAATTTCTCGATAGCGGCGGCAATCATGCGCGGTGATGAATCTGGGGAGATTCCCGCAATGCGGCAAGCTTCATCAGCTGCTAGTTTATTGATGGTTAAGCGGACTGCTTCCCGTTCTGGCATTGTTCTTTGGCTATTTCAGATAGGAGCTTCAACCCAGTGGCGTTGATGAATTGGGGATTGTTGGGGATGATAAAACCCAAAGATGCTAAGTTGTCGGCAACCACGGGTAAGCCCACGCCACCACCCCAGGCGACAAGGTATTTAGCTTGGTCGAGGTAATTGCCGGAGGATGCAAAGTTAGCAAATTTCTCAATCTTGCTAGACCACCACTCGTCAAGGCATCGGGCGTATTCGTCCTCGAATTTCTTCCCGGTTAGGGCGTTACCTCCATAGGTGAAGGTTTTTTCTACGATGCCTTTATTCACCAGGCTGGGGGAGTGTTTTACGTCTTTGGAAAGCAGACTCGCTCGGTCACTGCGTTTATCCATTGCTTCAGCGATCGCTTGGTGCAATTCCCCGCAGCCGCCCTCGATGAGATGCCGATCGATGACTGCGCCGTTGCCGTTAAAGACGGTGGCAATCAAAGTGCTAGAGCCAATATCTAGGGCGATCGCTGTTTCTGAAGGGTCGAGGGAGAGGGATGATTCACCGAATAAGCAGTGGGCGATACTCCCAAATCCTTCTGGGTAAACGCCTGTGACGATGATTTCTACTGTCTTTTTGACGATTTCACGGGTGATGGGGTGTTTGTGTTCAAAGCTGTGAACTCCCCCAACCCGGCGATTGATTTCGTCTCCCCATTTATCTGGGTTGTGACTGCTTAGTGCTAGCCAAAGGCGGGAATTGTCGGGGATGTTAGCAATGGCTAAGTCTGCAAGTATCCCTTCAAGGCTGAGTAAAGCTTTTTGGCTTTTGTCTTGGTGTAGCAGGGTGTGGTCGGCTTGGGCGATCGCCGCGGTGCCCCAAAAGAATTGCATGTCTTTGAGGTCGGAGCGACCGTCAACGTACCTCAACCATGCACCGTCTTTGCTGATGATTTCGTGATGCTGGATGCTGCGGTTGCGAACCAGGGAATAGGCAGCTGGTGAAACTATTGTGGTTTCGCCGTAGATGGCTTTACCATAGCCGGCACCTGGGTCTTTGCCACAAATGATGTTTGCAGTGTCCGCGATATCGGGTTGTGCTAGCCAATTTTTGGCTGAGAATGTTGATTGAGTCATGTTTTAGAGTTGGCGCGGTCAATTTTTGGCTGTTTGTTGGCTATCGCTTTTTACGTTTCTTTACATTGGTATGTGAGAAGACAACTGTGGTAACTCAGTCTCGAATGGGTCAACACCAGCAGCGGTTAGTGGGCAGATTGGCTCTGGTGGTTCTGCAACTAATTCCTCCAGGAGTCCGGCAGCGATGTCGGCTGCCAGGGCGATGAGGTCATCTTCTGCAAGCTTGTCGCACCAGGCGATTACTTCCTCTGGGATGTCGGTAAATCCCCATTCTTGGCGTTGATAGGCGACGGTGGTTTGTTCGCGCAGCGCTAGAAAAATTAGGCAGTTCAAGCCTATAACTTGTCTGCGGTCAAGGCTTCGTTCGATGTATGCAATGATATTTGACCTGTTAATGTCTGATAAAATGTTGCTCATTTTCTCCTCTCTTGAGTTATTGGTTTTTACTCAGTCCAGGGTGGCTTCTTACCCCCCTGGATTTTTAATTGCTTGAGCAGAAAGAAATGCCCACAACCGATCGGCGCTCTTGGCGTCTAGGGCGACGCCATGTTTGGGGTTATCTCCAAAATGCACAATCGCCTGTGCATTGTTCGTTTCAGATGGTGGTAAGTATTCAACAAAGGTCAATCGTTCTACGTTGATGATTATTTCGAGCCGTTTATTGGTTTGGAGATGGAGTAATTTGTTGTTCATTTCCCTCGGTTTAGATTTTTGGCATTTGCCCCACCCCGCGACGCTACGACTTATGGATGTTTGGCAATGAATTGAGAATTCAGAATTGAGAATTAACAAGGCACTCAGCGCTGGCAGGTCTTTCTTTGTTGCACTACGGGCGGCAGGCTGCCATCTCTGCTTGGTTTGGGAGTGATGATTGTTGAGCTAGCTTGCAAAATATATTGTTTGCGCGTACAACTAGATATAGTCTAGTACTACGCGCAATAAATGTAAAGATAGTATGCGTATACAATAAGGAGTAGTGCATGGGTACAATAAAAGATGAGAAAACCGTTACACGGTCAGAGGAAGCGAAACTTAAACCTGTCAGTCTCTCCAGAAGCGGTGGAGTTACTAGAAGAGAAAGCAAATCTGTTAGGAATCAGCAAAAGCGAGATAATCGAGCGGATCGCTCGCGATCAAGTATCTTCGGCCCCGGAACAGCAGTTACTGGGGGAGTCCTTGACAACCTGATAGACGAATACGACGATCAGGTGAAACTTAAAGAGAATGAAATTCAGCGTCTAAGTGACGAAGTAAATCGTCTTAAGTCCAGGGCCAAAGAATTTAGAGTACTTCGAGACGAACTTCAAAAACAATTTCAAGAAGCTTCATAACAGCCGTCCTACCTGCGGGTTAGGACGGCTTTTTCATGGATATGTCGCCTACTGTTGAGCAGGCGACGCATCTGTGACTACAAGCTCGACCTTAGATCATCAAGCGGTGAATTTAAGTCAGGCGGCGATGCTGTTGGGGTGTCAGGAATAAACTCCAATTTGAACCTGAGTCTTCCTTTTTGCCAGCCACTACTTTGTACCCGAAGTAACTCACATTCAACACCTTTATCTGAAAACCACTGAACTTTAGCGTTGAGGTAAGCACTTCCTTTGTTTTCCTGATTAGCAAACTCTCGGACTTTTTGTTTTAGTTCGCTGACCTTAAAAGTAGATGCCGTTCCAAAATTTGGATGGCTCATTGACAGAACATCGTTCTCATTCAAGTCACTCATTCGATTTTCTCTCTGGTTAACACAACATGGCGGCTCAAGTTCGCAGCTTGATCCGCCTTTCCTAAGTTTTCCCACCACCAATTACAGGAATAAAACCAATGATTAGAGCCAAATTCACCTGCCAACAAAATCTCCCAGATCGCGAAACCAAAACAGCAACAGTCATCCTCACCCCGGTCACAACGAACCCGCCCACTGAAGAGAACCTCACCTTCTGGAATGCAACCCCCGCCGGCAGAATAGAACTGCAAATCACCAACCCAGAGGCATCGGCTCAATTTGCTGTGGGCACAGACTATTACGTCGATTTCACCGCCGTCAGTTGATGAAGCGCGGTTTGCTCCTGGCGCGGGGCAAACCGCCCAATATCTAATCCCCAATACCTAACATCCAATGACTAATACCAAGCCGATCGCTAAAAGCAAAGACCCAACCCAAGAGCGACTTAAGAAGCTAGAAAGCACAGTTAACGCTTTACACCATCATTTGCTATGCACCTTGGAGCTAACTTACATTTTGGCCGCGGAGCTAGCAGCGTCCAAAGGGTGCAAACAATCAGACGATGCCACCTGTACGAGAATCCTCGCCGAATACAACACCCTCAAAGGACTAAATCCAATTGACCAGAGTTTTCACAAGCTGAAATAGTGGACGGTTTCTAATGCCAGAATCACCAGAATTTGAAGAACTAATCAAAAAGACCGACGCCCAAATGGCGCGATTGGGCTGGACAACAGAACAAGGGCGAGAACTTTTGGTGAGGTTCTATGGCAAGCGCTCTCGCTGGCTCCTCACCCTAGACCAACTAGATAACTTTCTTTTGTATCTCGAACTATCCAAGCCTGACGAATACCCCATGCCCAATGCCCCACACCCAACACCTAAAGTCGAACGAAAACATGACACCAGAAGAAGAAATTAGAGCAGCAATTATCGTCACCCCAGAGATGATTGCATTTGTATCCGCCCAGATAAACTATGCAGCTGAACAGCTCGGCAAACAATCATCTAATTTTGTGGAATTTGTTCACTCAATAGACCCCAGGCTGAAAAGACACGAGGCAATGTTGCTGACCGCAGCCTTTTTAGAAAACTTGCCTGGGCTTTGCCAAGACAGCCCCGAAGTCATCAACTCTTTGAGGCATAATGCCGATTTTTTAATCAAAGGGCGGAATGAAAAAACTCAAAACTAAACTCATACTCATCCGCTTTTGGCTGTGGGCTGCAACGCATTCCCCACGCTTTAGTGAATTTGAAATATCGCTAGATCCAGCACCAATAACACTGAGTATTGTCCACTTAGTTGATGATAGTGATTTACTGACAATTCAACTTTCTCTGAATAAGCCAAAATTGTGGATTTACTATCCCTGGAGTGTGTTTGTGCAGTTCCTTAACAGCAAAAAAGATGCAGGTGAAATTATCGACCCTAGCATCTTTAATAACATTCCATTTTGAAAAAAAACAAAAACCCAAAATGCGTGGTAAATCTAGCATTTTGGGGATTCTAGCATCTTTTAATAGAGGTAAGCAATCATGTTAAGCTCATTTACCCCAGGAATCCCTGACAAAAATCAAATTGACAGACAATTATCTGCCCTTGGTTACAAGAAAGGTGACACCGTTTATTTACGAGCCTTTTTACCTGCAAACCATCCAAACAAGCAAAACGATAAAGGCAGAAAAGACTCCTTCAATAACTCAAGCGAACTAACAAAAACTGTCACAAAATGGCAACAGCAGGGTTTAGGAATATATCTGGTGATCAACGGCGGCGGTCATACAGATAGTGAAGTGACATCATGTCGCGCTATTTTCTACGAACATGACAATTTAGATAAAGAACTACAAATCAATTTGTGGCAATCTTTAAACTTACCAACGCCAACATTTCAAATAGACACAGGTGGTAAATCAATCCACAGTTATTGGGTGTTTGCACAACCGGTACAATCCGATAAATGGCGGATTTTACAAACTGATTTATTAGACTACGCTGATGCTGATAGAAGTCTAAAAAACCCCTCTAGAGTTATGAGACTCGCGGGATGCTTACATGCCAGCGGTCAACAATCAAAAATTATTTCTGATTCAGGTCAAACTTACACTTTTTCAGAATTGAGAAACGTTATCCCCAGAAAAATAGCAGCTACTACAACACCAGTACTACCGCTTTTATTAACCGACGACGTACCACTTTACCAGTGCCTAAGCAAAGATGACCGAATACTAATTGACTCAGGACAAGCACAGGGAGGGCGGAACAGTGCCGGGGCCAAACTCGCTCGCAACCTCATTGGCACAGCAGCCAGATTAACCCACCTTGGGCACAGATACAGCGGCGACGCACGCTTACTATTTGATGGCTATTGCTCAAACTGTTCTCCGCCAATAGATACCAGAGAAGCTGATTCAATTTGGAAATCTGCCCAAAAAGATAACCCCACAGCCACACTTTCAGATGACGCCCTAGAGAACTGTATTAAAGCATGGCAGCGACAACAGCACCCTGAAACTCACAACAGAGTATCCATCAAAGCATCTGAAAAATCATCCCAAAATCCACTAATCAGTACAGTTCAAGCATTAATTGATAAGGACTTACGAAAATTTGAATTAGAGGCATTGCTCCCAGAAGTAGCCGAACAAACCGGTCGAAACAGCAACGATATTCGCCGAGTTTACTTTGCACTGAAAAAAGAACACGAAAACACCGAAGAAAGGCAAGAAGCTTCTAAACAAATTCCGAAATTATTAGAAGCCCAGCAAGCAAGAATAGATCCGTTTTCTATCTTTTGGGGTGACGGTGGTAAATTCGCCCAAGTCTTAACAGACGTTGCCCTCTCAATGCCAACTAGCCCAGAAAATCTGATTACTACCTTGATTCCAGCCGTTGGTAGCCGGATGGGCACAGCAGCCCGAATCATCATCAACCCAGCTTCTAACTATACTCAACCTGCAATTTTTTGGTCGTGCGTTGTCGCCCCAACCGGTCGATTGAAAACTCCAGCCCAGGAAGTAATAATTTCCCCGTTAATGCAATTAGAAGCCGAGCAGTATCAATGGGCGGAGGCACTCAAAGAAGAGTATGAAAGCGACTTAAAAATTTATAAAAAAAATTCTAGTGACACTGAACCACCAATAAAACCACCGCCACGCAAGCGGTTCATCGTGGGCGGTGCGACAGCAGAAACCAGAATCAAGATACATACCGAAAATCCCAGAGGATTATTAAATTACCGTGACGAGTGGTCGTCATTCATCAATGGCCGCAACAAATATCGCAACGGTAAGGGAGACGACTTAGAACTAGACTTGAGCGAGTTTAACGGTGCAGGTATTTTCAAGGACACTACCAGCGACAACTTATTTATTGAGCGGAGTGCCATCAGCCGAACTGGGAACACACAGCCAGAAACCCTGCAAAAGTTCCTCGCCCAACAAGATTTTGAGGACTACACAGGAGAATTTGCCCGCTGGTTATTCTGCTTAGTTCCTGGGGATATTGCTTACATTGACTTATTCAAGGGTCATGACGATGCAGGAAGTCTTTTACAGGCAATGCTTACCAACTTGTACCTCCAAGTTGACAGGCTGCCGAAAAAAGACTATTTCCTCACCGATGATGCCAAAAGGATATTCCAGGAATACCACCGCCGACTGACTGATGCTGAGATCGAAGAAAATCACCCAGGACTGCGGGCCACTTACCCCAAATTAAAAAGTTACCTAGCTCGACTAGCTTTGTGGCTACACATTGTCAACGCTGCTTTGGCCCATTGCGAACCAGAGTCAATGATTAGCGTCCAAACCATGCACGTCGCCTGTCAGTTGACTTCTTTCTATCTGGCACAAGCCCAAATTTTGTACAAAGGCAGCAATCATCAAATCACAGGTAACCTGCTCAAGATTAAGGAGTATATCGAAAAACGAGATGGTGTCACAGCTAGAGAAATTAAAGCGGGTGTGTTCTCTTTGAGACAAACGCCTACATCTGAAGTGTTGAGTAGTTGTATGTGCTTAAAAGAACAAGGCTTAGTCTTTTTTGATGGCAAAAAATTCTATTCTTGTGCAAAAAACATCAACACTTTGTCTAAAAGCCTTGCTACACAAGCTGTTGAGGGTGTTGATCTCGGATCAACAAAGATCAACACTTTTGAAAAATTCCAAGTCCAAAACCTTGCTACACAAGCTGTTGAGGGTGTTGATCTAAGATCAACAGTTGATCAACACCGGATCAACACTTCATCAACAGTCCTAGAAAAAGATAAAACTGTTGATCTTGTTGATCAACAGTTGATCCAAGATCAACAAAAAGATCAACACCTTCAAACGCAATCAGGACAAGAGTTACAGGTTTTTACTGTTGATGAGGTGTTGATCTCGGATCAACACCCTCAACATCAGTCAGGGCAAGGCTTTCAGCATTCAAAATGTGATTTTGTTGATCAAATTCCTAAAATAGATATTTCTGAATGTCAAAATTCTGACATTGCCTTACGCAAGTCTGTTGAGGTCGTTGAAAACAGCGATCGCACTTTGGTGACGGTGGAAGGTAAATTGGGTAAAAGCACGGTGATTATCGCAGTAAAAAGACGCTTCAAAAGATACATAGAGGTTGTAGCTAATTACGTGTTTGCTGACGGCAGTACCGATTTGCAGCAATTCCACCCAGAGGATTTAGCAGAGGCGGAGGCGATCGCCAAACTGCAAATTCAAGCCTGGGAATCAGCCAAGCTGCCAAATGATTCGCCAACCAGCTATCGAGTCCGACAGCTCGGAGATGAAGGTTTTATTTGGGTTGAAGATTGCCAACTAGTGGAAATTCCCAAGCCACCGTTTATGAATTTCTACGTTTTCACTTCCCCCGCCGGAGACTCGCTAAGAGTTCGAGGGGCAGATGATTTTGAAATTATGCAGGTAAAAGGTAATGAAAGTAAGAGTTAAACAAGATTGCGGCAAAAGTTGTCCAGGTGACCACATTACTCGTTACTACAAGCGAGGGCAAGTTATCCGTATGGATTTTGAAGCCAGTCATTATCCTGGCAAGCCCTACACCAAAGGAACTCTCGGCTGGATGAGCGAGCGCGAAAAGCAAGGCACTGAAGATCCGGTGCATCAAAGATGGGCTTTTTGGAGCAACAGCGACATTGACTTTGCCCTCATCTTTGGGCCAGAAGATATTGACACGCTCTACCTGAGCGTCTCGGAACGCAACCAGCTTCCACCCGAAACCATCAACAGTGCAACTTTTGAGATAGTCGTCGAATGAGCAATAACCACGACAATCAACAAGAACCGGAAGTACGGATAGTGGGGCTATTTTGTCCCCACTGCGGTAGCGTCAATACCTGTTTTTATTGGGACGAACGCAATCAAACCTACTCATACAAATGCCGTAGCTGCGGGTATTTCTTTAGCCGTTCAAGTAGCGATGATGAATTCTTCTAAAAAAATGAATTCCGACAAGTGGATTAGCGTCGATAAACGCTCGAATAAACTAGTAATTCGCTTTTGGGTAAAAGGCAAGCAATTTTTTATTGCTACAGGCCTAGTTGACAATCCCAAAAATCGCTCTAGAGTGCAGATTAAGCGAGATTTGATAGCAGACGATATCGCCTTAGAAAGATTCGACCCAACACTTAAAAGCTATCAATTTGACCCGACTCGCAACAGTTTAATCAAAACCCCTAATTCCAGTTATGAGTTTGATTTGGCTGAACTTTGGCAACGGTTTACTGAATTTAAAAAGTCTTTACTGGAACCAACTACTATTCTCAGTAGCTACCGGGCTGTAGCGAGATACATTGCCAAGTTACCTACCAAATCGTTAGCCGATGCTCCCCAAATTAGAGATTGGCTATTGAAAAATAGTACCCACGGTATGACATGGGAAATGCTTTGGCGATTTAGTGAGTGCTGTAACTGGGCTATAGACTCAGGACTAATTACTCACAACCCCTTTGAAAAGCTCAAAATCAAAAAACCCAAAAAAACTTCTCTTGATGTTGACCACCGCGCCTACACTTTAGAGCAGCGCGACCAAATTATCACTGCTTTTGAAACCCACCGGGTACACGCTCATTATGCCGACTTGGTGAAATTTCTATTTTGGACTGGCATGAGATTGGGCGAGGCTTTTGCCCTGACCTGGGGAGATGTGCAAAATGATTGCACCAGGATTTCGATTAACAAGTCTTGTAACCTCTACAGAATCAAAAAAGGCACTAAAAACGGTAAGCGCCGGGTTTTCCCCACCGTTCCAGGATCTAAACTTCAGAAATTACTAATTTCCATGCGCCCCGCGCCTGGGGAGTACAACCCAAATGAGTTGGTTTTTCGCTCCAAAACAGGCTGCCCCATCAATACAGACATCGTGCAAAATTTTTGGAATGGGGTATCGGTGAAACCTGGCGATCGCAAATATTTTTATCCAGGGGTGGTGCGGGAATTAGAAGCATTAGGGAAACTCCCCTACCTCAAACCCTACGCCACCCGGCATACATTTGCCACCTGGGCCATTGCTTCAGGGGTAACACCAGACCGCGTGGCGTTGTGGATTGGGGATGAAGTTTCAACTGTGTTGCGGTGTTACTGTCACCCAAACGTAGTAGATTCAGAATGTCCTGATTTTTGATGCTACTTGATTACTGCTAGCCAATTGCAACTCGAAACGCTTGTTTTTCAAGGGTTTACCCTTTTTGCCAATATTTATAAGCTGCATAAGCCATAGTCACAACCCCGGTGAGAATCGCAGACTCATCAACTTCAAATTGGGGATGGTGTAGTGGGTGGTTAATAATTCTTTCTTTGTAGCCCACACCCAAACGAAACATTGAGCCAGGGGCGTGTTCTAAATACGTGGAAAAATCTTCAGCACCCAAGGATGGTTCGGGTAAGACTTGGACGCGATCGCTACTCCAAGCTTCTTCTGCCGCTGATTGTAACAATTGTGTCAAAGTATAATCATTTTGGACGCTGGGTATACCCTGACAATAATTAACTTGATAGCTTGCTCCATAAGCATGGCAGACGCTAGCTACAATATTTTCGATCCAATTTGGCAGATGGGCACGGGTTTCAGGATGAAGCGATCGCACCGTTCCCAATAACTGTACTTTATCAGCAATCACATTGGGCGCTCTACCGCCATTAATCTTACCAATGCTCAATACCACAGGACGCAAGGGATTTTGTGTGCGGCTAATGGCTTGTTGCAATGCACTAATTACTTGAGCTGCAACCCAAATGGCATCAATCGCTTCATGGGGACGCGCCCCATGTCCAGATTCACCAATAATCAAAATTTCTAAATCATCAGCCGCCGCAGTCAAGGCCCCATAACGTACTCCAATGGAACCTGCTGGTATAGAAGGAAAAACATGAACCCCTAATATAGCTGAGACATTTTCCATCGCCCCATCTTTCACCATCCAGCTTGCACCTTGGGCAATTTCCTCGGCTGGCTGGAATAAAAACCGCACTTTACCACCCAATTCTTCTGCTATTTGGGCAAGTATCATTGCCGTTCCTAATCCCACTGTGGTGTGGACATCGTGACCGCAAGCGTGCATCACACCAGCTGCGTAAGAGGCATATTCCAAATCAGTGGCTTCTTGAATTGGCAAAGCATCCATATCGGTACGAATTGCCAAAAAACCATCGCTTTGGTGACTATTTTGCACTTCGCCGATAACGCCTGTTTTACCGACCCCTTCTTGGACATGCAAACCACTGGAAGATAAAACACCAGCTACAAAGGCAGCTGTTTTGTATTCCTGACCGCTGAGTTCTGGGTGCGAGTGAATGTGGCGGCGAATTTCAATTAAGCGAGGTGCTAGTTTCGTTGCTAAGTCTTTAATACGAGTAAGCATCGATATCAATTTATCTACAGGCTTGCTTCCATGATAAAGAATTGTTAACAAACAGACCCGAAAATAAAAAACTCCACCCACAAGGGGATCGAGTTTTTAGACATGGGGAATGGGGCGTGGGAAGAGACAAGGGAGACAAGGGAGACAAGGACAACAGTCAACAGTCAACAATAGTTATGCTTTTTGACCGTTCTATCGCCAATCTTCCCAGTTTTGGTTAAAAATCGATGTATCGGGGAAGGCAGTAGGGTTACCATTTTTCTGTAATAAGCGTTTGAGTGCTTCCAGCTGTGGTTCTGGTTTGGGTAAGTCGTCCACTAGTTGGTAAGGGGCGATGGCATTTTTGATGGCAAAGCTAGCAACGGTTCCCGCAGCTGCGCCAGCCGACCATTCAAAGGAATGTACTCGATAAGCAGCAGCAGCAATGTGGCTAGTTCCAATACTTTTACCTCCTACGAGCAAATTGTCGATTTTCTGGGGAATCATTGCTCTCAGGGCGATTTGAAAGGGGTAAGCTTGACCAGCACCGCGTCTTTCACCTGCACGTTCTGTGTTACCAGGGGCTTCTGGGGGACTGTTGGTCATGCAAGGATGGAAATCTATGGCGTAGTGACCAATACCCACCGCGTCCGGGAAGATGGTAGAACGAGTCCGGCGCATGACTTTGTCCGGTGAAATTTCTCCCGCAATGACAGATGTTGCTTCTAATCCTGCAAGTGCAGCTGTTAATTGCCGATACATATCTGCTGGCAGGGTCTTGCGGTAATATTCATCATTGTAATTTCGCCGAGAAATATCAATTTCCCAAATAGCAAAACCTCCTGGTTGTCCCCAACTAGGGCGGCCAATGATGCGGCGTCCTTCTCGCATGTATGGATATTTCGATAAACCGTGTACTGTTCCCATTGGCGAATTTAACCCGGCCACAAAACGGTTATTAGTTCGCGGCTGCTTCACACCTTCCCCTAATTGTGAATCTGTAGTTCCAGCTACCAACCAATAATAATAAGAAAGGGCATTTTCTTCACCTCTGCGGAGGCTTTCTGTCCGCAGTCCTCCCATCCAACCACCAGGCTGCAACTGCCCAGTACCTTGTAACTGTTGGCGAGTATAAATTAAGTTATCCTTGGCTGTTCCGGGGCGATAGTCGTTACCCCAAGTCCAGTTTTGCATGGATATATCCCCTGGTGTTGCCGCATTAAAACTTACACCACCGAATTTTGTCGGTTGTCCTTTATTGGGACTCCAGATGCGACGGTAGGTGAAAACTAAGTCAAAATTAGCCAGTCGTGTTAACTCATAGCTAAAATATGGTGAATATTGTAAATAAAATGGCGGCATTGTTTGGGGTTGCGGTTCCTTAGTTGCCTCCATTGCAAAGGTGTAGGTAAAGCCTTGAGTGCAATAAGGATCGTTGGTGGTGCTGGAAGCAGAAGGTTCCAGGTAAGAACGGGCATCAATGCCTAAGCGATAGGGAACATCAGCAAGGGCGATAATTTCCCCAGTTTCGCTAGCGTCTATAACATACCACTTGGGAGCATCTCCCTTAGTTTGTTTGGGAATGAAGCGAAGAATAGTTTTGGTAAATCGAGAAGAGTTATCGTAGCGGTAGGCGTCTTCAATGACTTGAGATAAAGTAAAGGTATTAAGGGGTGGTGCGCCTTTGGGTGGTTGATGTTGGATAGCGATCGCACCATTAATTAATTTACCATCAGCATTAATTTCTAAATCCTTGATTACCGTGTTGGGAAACCATTGCAGCTTGCCTTTGCCCTGCTTTTCAGCATCTTTGAGCATCTGAACCAAAATGCTGTGGGCATCGCGGGGAAGAAAACAAGAGTCACTAACCCAGCAATCACCAGGATTGAGTTTACCGTATTTACGCTCAATGCGGTTTCGTAATTCCAGATAACCGCGAGAATAGAATTGCTTTGCCCGTTGAGTTGGGCGTTCATCTAATGCAGATGTTCCTTGGGCAGAAATTTGTCCCCCCAGCCAGTCGGTAATTTCAGTTAGACAAACTGTTCGTCCTGCGAGTAACCCCTCATAAGCCGTAGCAACACCAGATAGTCCGCCACCCACAACTAAAATATCGCAATTGACACTTTTATCTGGGCTTCTCGGTGGTGTTGCCTTTGCCCCATCTGGTGCAACCAAGCTAGATACTAAATTCAGACCGAACAGCAATGTCAACCCATAAGCTAGTTTGTGTTTACATTTCATCGTTAAGTAAATTCCTTCAAAATCCTCTGTCATCTTGTAGACGGTAGCATCCAAGAAATGTAGATCACAAGTCTATTTTGGGGCGTGGGGAGATGTAGCTTTAGCTTCTGTTTCAGAGACGCTACCGCGAACCCGCAGGGAGGGGGACAAGGTAGCACAGAAGTGGGGAAAAGGGTAAGGGGTAAGGGGTAAAGGGCAAATAAAAACCCTTTTCCCTTTAACCTTTTCCCTTTCCCCCCTATGAGCAAAAGTTACTTTTGCTCATAGGTCTTTTCTCCCTTGTTACCCCTTTCCCTCATCCCCACTATTTAAAAACTGGCCCCCGCACCCCACTGACACCAGATACTTTTCCCCCCTTGGTATTAGCTGCACAGCCTACGTAGTAACCACCAGCAAAATTTAAGCCAGTGTCAGTTCGCAAAAAGAAAGCACGATAAAGCACATCTAATTCTTGTTCTTTGATGATGCCGGAATCATCAATGAAGGGTAAGGTTACTTTTTGGTGTTCGACCAAACGCTGGACTACTGCTAGAGTTTGATTTGCACGCAGTTCGCGCACTAAATTAATCCATTTTTGCGCTCTTTGATAAGACCCAACAATCACACCTCTGGAGCCATAAGATTGGTCTGGTGTTAAAATTTTGATCACAGATTTTTGACGTTGGGGAATTTCTTCGAGCGTTTCAGATAACAATTTAATTTCTGGAATAATTGTTTGAGCAATTTCAAAATTCAATCCTGCCTGTTGCCAGATATTAGTCTGGCTAAAAATTGAAGCTAATCCTAACTTAGACATTAAGATATCGGGATGAGGTTCTATTTCTATTTGATTTTCTATCCAAGACTGCAAAAGCAATTGGAGATTAGCTTTTAGTGGTGAATCTGCTTCAGCTTCGATTTTCCAAGGGTCAAAGTAGCGGTGAAAATGCAGTTGATTTTGCTGTAAAAATTCTGGCTTTAGTTCGCCTAATAAATATACTTGTTCTGGTTTGCCAGACATTTCTTGTAGGAAAAATCGGGCATCGTAATAATCTAAATCTTTTTGAGTTAAGAGAACATGAATATTATCGCTAATGTGAGTACGATAGTGCTGGGCTAAGGTTAATTCACAACCCCATACTTTCTGAAAAAGTGTAATAATTCCCAAGCCACTGGGATTATGCTCGATTTCAAAAATTTGTGGTGTTCCTGCTACTGATGTAAAATCAACACGCATTAAACGTGGAATTTTACTAGCACCTACTTGGTTTAACTTTGTTTGAAGAGGTGTTTGATTAAAGGGCAACCATCTTTGTAGACCTAATTCCCAGGCTTTTGGTAATGTATCAATAAAATTTTGTAGAAAATTTATCAGGATGTCAATTTCACCATCAAGATACAAAGGTTTGATACCAATGTTGAAGGAACAGTTACAATCTTCTTTGTATTTTTCAATAGCTTGAAATTTTGCGATCGCTTCCCTCTCATCTGTCAACCCAGATGCTGTCTGCAATTCGCTCCAATCCCCAGCACTAATCGAAGTATATCCTTTATTGGCTGACATTTATACCTTGTTCTTAAGTATATGGTTAACCTGAGTGTAAATGGATTTCAGTATTTTTGTCTATCAATTCTCAAACCAGCTATTTTACGGTTGGATAACTCTATGATAGAAGCGATGGCTACGGTGGTGAAATATCACAAAAAATAACGAGGCTAATTGTGATGGCTGATTTGGTATCTGATTTTGTAACTGTGCTATCCCAGGCTGCGGCTGCGTATCGAGGAGAAAAAGCTACACGTCCTAGTGCTGAAATATTAGTTCAGGCGTTATTAGCAGCAGAAAAAACTGCCAAGCAACAACGCCTAAACTATGGGTTTGAGTCTCTTTTGGGAAAATGGCGACTTTGTTTTGCTACTGGTACAAAAAAAGTTCGGGAACGAGGAGGAATTGTATTAGGCAAGGGTTTATACGTGCCTAAATTTGTCACAATTTATATTTCCTTTAATGCAAATTTACAACAGAATTTAGATAAAGGTGAAATTGCTAATCAAGTTGAATTATTTCCTTTATTGTTAAAGCTGACTGGCCCAATACAATACCAGAATAAGAAAAATTTGTTGGCGTTTGATTTTCACAATATGCTTATCAGTTTATTTGGTGGTGTTGTGTACAACAACAAAATTCGCTCTGGGAAAGTCGAGTCAGAAGATTTTTATAGCCAGCCCATAGCTAAACTACCCTTCTTTGCTTTCTTTATTGTTACAGAAGATTTCATTGCAGCTCGTGGGCGTGGCGGAGGACTAGCACTTTGGATTCGAGAAAAATAGAAATCAGAATTCAGAATTCAGAATTCAGAAGTCAGGATTCAGAAGTCAGGATTCAGGATTGAGAATTCAGAAGTCAGAATTCAGAAGTCAGGATTCAGAATTCAGGATTGAGAATTTAAAAGGTTGGAATGGGGCTGATTTAAAATTTCTAAAAGCGATCGCTCTATAATTTCACTGACAAATTCATTGCCTTTAAAGTTAAGGTGAATGTGGTCGTGAAACAAAGTTTTTACTTCAGAATTGGAATTAAATATCGGTAAAAAATCGATATATTGAATTTGTTGGGTTTGAGCAAAATCGCTCAAGCGCTGACGTGCTTTGATTTCATAATCGCGAGAACCTGGTTCGCCAATTTCTCGTAACAAGGGAGTCATGACCAACAAAAATTCGCTATGATTTTGGCGACTTAATTCTTGAATTTTACCAATAGCGTCCAGATTAATCCCGACGCGATCGCCCGCTTCATTATGAATTGCTTTCATCTCTGGAATTGGCTTTTGCTTCGTGAGATAACGCTGCCAAACTTCTATCAATGCCAAGGATGGTTTTCTATCTGGATAGTTGCGATCGCGTCCCACTTGTAAAGAACTAGGAGCAGTAGCAAATAAATCATCAGTATTAATTAGTAATACTATTACCTGAGCATTAAAATTGCCAAATTTTTGTAAATAAGCTAATTCATTTCTCGGCCCCCAAGAATTAGCTGAAGCATTTAGCACTTCTACTTGCTGATAATTACTGTTAGTAGCTAATGCCAAGGAACGCATCATCAAGCTAGATATTGTATTATCTCGATCCGTCCACCAACCGCCGTTAGCAATGGAATCGCCTAAAAGTAGGACTCGCAGCGTCGAAGGTGCAGGTATCTTAGCAATGGCATCACCGCGCATAGAATATTGATTAATTTCAATGCGATTACCAAAACGACGGGTACGCTGATTAGGAGCCAATAGATAACCGATTTGCTCATCAGCAACATAAATCAGGGGATTACCAAACCCAAACAGCGATCGCAATCCGATCTCCAACACCACAACCACCACCAAAATTATAAACATTAATATTTTCAGCATTAATCATTAGTCCTTTGTTATTAGATATTGGGCATTGGGCATTGGGCATTGGGCATGGGGCATTGGGCATTGGGCATTGGGGATGGGAAGAGGACAAGGTAGACAAGGTAGCAATCTTTCTCTCCGAAGTTCTGATGGTCGGAAACCTCCGCTCAGACTTCTCTCCTTGTCTCCCTTGTCTCCCCCATCTCCCCATCTCCCTATCTCCCCATTTTGTATAAACTACACCCCTCCATCTCTAGAAGTAAGTAATTATGGCGATGGAAAAGTTGCAAAGTTTAAACAAAATAGTATTGGAAATTTAACGTTATCCGCCAATATAACGACTACAATCAAAACGGACAAATATTTCATGCCGTCACAGAGGAGGATTACAAAACTGTGTCCGACTTAAATCGAGGAATTATGAAGTTTGAGGGAGCAGATTCCCCAAAAGTAGTCACTATCTCTACCGTGCTGCTTCTAGGGTCGATCGCTGCTCTGATCGTTTGGGCGCTTCAAGCCGCCTATGCGATAAACTAAAATCATCATTAGGCTAAAAGAACACTTGGCAAAAACGACCTCCGTCTTAGCCAAGTGTTCTTAAGAAAAAATACAGAATTTAAAAATCAAAAAACTGGAAAAAATAACAATAGATAGTGGTTGACTGTTAACTGTGAACTATTAACGGTCAACGGTTAACAATATAATATTTCTGAACTGAAAGTCTCTCTTGGCTTGAAAAGTGAGCTTGTGTACTTGAGAAACTTTCAAATATCCTGTGCGTATACGAAGTCTAGTATAATTGGTCGATTCATTCATCAAATATTCTCTTGAGTTGTGAATTCTGGCTCCTGAATTGCTTTTGTTCAAAGTCCCTTGATAACCATCAAAATTTCATAAAAATTTTAGAGTTGAGATTTGAGATTTTAGATGGCAAATTTAATCTAAAATCCACAATCCAAAATGTTTGAACTTTGGGCTATCTTAGTTATCTTAATTGTCTGTCCCCTTTTGGGCGGATTGCCGCTGATTGAATGGATTACTTACACCCTCAAGCGTAAGCGTCTATCACAACTTGGTACAGGAAACATCAGTGTATCTGCGGCTTTTTATCATGGGGGTACACTCGTTGGGATTCTGGCAGTTTTGTCAGAAGCTTTTAAAGGCATTGCAGCAGTTTTACTGTGCCGCGCTTTTTTTCCAGAAGGCTCTTTCTGGGAAATAGTCGCCCTCATTGCTCTGGTAATCGGTAGATACTGGATAGGCAGAGGGGCAGGTACGACAAATGTTGTCTGGGGATTTGTCGTACACGACCCACTGGTGGCAATATTTGTCTTTTTCTTTGCGGGCATTAGCTTTTCTGTTATGCATTCCAGACATGTAGTGAAATTTGGGGTTTTGCTACTGTTTCCTTTGTTTGTGACGCTTTTGCACCTCAGCGATGTCCCCAAAATGCTTGCGGCTGTTGTTTTAGCTTGTCTAATGGCTTGGATTTATACAAAAATTCCTGATGATATGAATCTGCCTGCTGAAGAAGCACAGACAGAATCGCAAGCAATGTTGGAATTTTTACGCGGGGATCGAGCAATGGTTTCTTTAGATGAAGAGTTAGATGCTGCCATCGTCGGCGAAAAAGCTGCTACGTTATCTCAAATTAAGCGCTGGGGTTATTCAGTACCAAAGGGATGGGTACTTGCTCCCATTGATGAAGATCCAGAACTGTTGACAGAATTTCTCCAGCCATCAGAATTATCTCCTTTGGTGGTGCGTTCTTCTGCCATTGGCGAAGATTCAGAACTCGCTTCTGCGGCTGGGCAGTATAAAACAGTTTTAAATGTTACCAGTCCCCAGGAGTTACAGCAAGCGATCGCTGAAGTCAAAGCTTCCTACAATCATCCATCTGCTGTACAATATCGGCGCGATCGCGGTTTAAATGAAACAGCAATGGCGGTGCTGATTCAACAACAAGTCCAGAGTGTGTTTTCTGGCGTAGCTTTCAGCCGCGATCCCATTACCCAGCAAGGTGATGCCATTATTATTGAAGCCCTCCCAGGTAGCCCCACACAAGTGGTTTCCGGAAAAGTCACACCAGAACAATATCGGGCTTTTGTTTTTGAGAGTGAAAATTCTTCTTCGGTACAATTGGAAGGTGAAGGACGAGTTCCACAAGCATTAATCAAGCAAGTTGCATATTTAGCTTACCGATTAGAAAAACGTTACAACGGCACTCCTCAAGATATCGAATGGAGTTACGACGGTCAAACTCTTTGGGTATTGCAGTCTCGACCAATCACCACTTTGCTACCTATCTGGACACAAAAAATCGCCGCCGAAGTTATTCCGGGAGTCATTCACCCCTTAACATGGTCGATTAATCGTCCCTTAACTTGTGGAGTTTGGGGGGAACTTTTTACTTTAGTTTTGGGGGAACGTGCTTCAGGGTTAGATTTCACTGAAACTGCAACTCTGCATTATTCGAGAGCTTACTTTAATGCATCTCTCTTAGGAGATATTTTTATCCGCATGGGATTGCCGCCGGAAAGTCTGGAGTTTTTAACCAGGGGAGCAAAACTCAGTAAGCCTTCTTGGAAGTCCACTTGGGAGAATTTACCAGGACTAGGGAGGTTGCTCAAACAAGAGTTAAGTTTAGAAAAAGACTTCAAACAGGATTATTACAAACTGTTCATTCCTGGGTTGTCGCAGTTGGCGCAGGAAGATATCAATCAATTTGAAGCACCGCAGCTGTTGGTAAGAATTGACTTAATTTTAGAATTACTGCGGCGAGGGACGTACTACAGCATTTTAGCTCCCTTGAGTGCTGCCTTAAGACAGTCGATTTTTCGAGTGAAGGATAAGCAAATCGATCGCAGCGTCACCCCAGAGGTAGCAGCATTGCGATCGCTAACTGCCATCGCCGCAGATGCTAAGGAGATATTATCTACCTGCGAACCACAGCAGGTATTTGACGAGTTAAACCAAACCCCCAAAGGCAAAAAAATCCTCCAAGAATTTGACGAATTACTTCAGGACTATGGCTATTTAAGTGAAGTGGGAACTGATATTTCCGTTCCCACTTGGCGAGAGAATCCCCAACTGATCGAACAGATGTTTGTGCAGTTAATCCAAGGAAACGAACTACAAGCAGGCGGTAAAAATACGAACAATAACATCTTTTTCCGTACCCGCAAACGTGGATTTGTCCAGCGGCGTGTGGATATCAAAGGACGAGTCACCGAAGTTTATTCCAGGCTTTTGGCTGAATTGCGTTGGTCTTTCGTTGCTTTAGAAAAGATTTGGTTAAAGTCTGGTTTATTGAAGAAAACAGACGATATCTTTTTTCTAGACTTTGATGAAGTGCGGCGTTTAGTGGCGGGTGAAGATTCAGCCTTAGTTGAACACTTGGTTGAGTTAGTGGAATTTAGGCGATCGCAATTCGCCCAAGATAGCGAAATTACTCAAGTACCCTTTGTAGTCTACGGTAATACACCGCCTCATCCCTTAGCACCCTCCGCTCTTTACTCTGACCAAATTTTACAAGGCATTGGAGCTAGTCACGGGCAGGTCGAAGGCAGAGTAAAGGTGTTACGAAATTTACAAGAGGTTCCAGAAATCAATCGCGATACGATTTTAGTAGTACCTTACACAGATTCCGGCTGGGCACCCTTGTTATTAAGGGCTGGAGGATTAATTGCCGAAGCTGGCGGACGACTTTCTCATGGTGCGATCGTTGCACGTGAGTATGGCATTCCCGCAATCATGGATGTTCGCGGTGCTACATGGCTTTTGCAAGATGGTCAACGAGTACGAATTGATGGATCTAGAGGCATTGTGGAATTATCCAATGATTTAAGACCCGAATGATTAGCATAGTAGCCAAACAGGCAATAGGCAACTCCCTATTGCCTTCCCCGCCATATCTAACCAAAATTAGAATTGTGCCGTACCAGATTCATAAACTCCTGACGAGTCCGCTCATCCTCAGCAAAAACACCACGCATTGCACTAGTAACAGTCCAAGAACCAGGTTTTTGCACACCGCGCATTACCATACACATATGGGTTGCTTCTATCACCACTGCAACCCCTTGGGGTTTGAGTAATCCTTGCAATGCATCAGCAATTTGCGCTGTTAGACGTTCTTGCACTTGTAAACGTCGTGCATACATCTCGCAAATACGGGCAATCTTTGATAGACCTATAACTTTACCATTGGGAATGTAAGCAACATGGGCACGGCCAATAATCGGCAAGATATGATGTTCGCAGGAACTGAAAATATCGATGTCCCGAACTAAAACCATTTCATGAGCATCTTCTGTAAAAACTGCTCCATTTAGCAGTTCATCCAAAGACTCATGGTATCCTTTTGTCAGAAACTGCAAAGCTTTCATCAGTCTTTTTGGAGTATCTTTGAGTCCTTCGCGGTCTGGATCTTCTCCTAATCCAATCAACAAAGTACGTACAGCCTGCATCATTTCGGCTTCTGTCACAGTCTGCTGTTCTTCAACCACTAAAGATGACAGTCTCTGATCGGCAGAAGTTAGATCGGGACGAATCGATAAAATCATTTTGTAAGTTCTGTGGGAATGTTGAATAAATCGGCCTTTTGCCAGATGCGTGTTTCCATCGGCTCCTGACCCGTTAATAATTTTAACATAACGTTATATTTCTTAAAATATGCATTAATACTGTTTGGGTAAGAAAGTTTCTCAGTGGAAGCAAATGAAGGGCGAGTACGAGCAATACGGTTCGGATAAGCAGTATGAACTTCCGTTGTGGTCTGGGAAAAGCTTAAGGGCTGAGGGGTAAACGATGTGTTTGAAACCTTTCCCCTTCCCCTTTCCCCCTTCCCCTTTCCCCCTTCCCCTTTCCCCCTTCCCCCTTCCCCCTTTTTCTTTGAAAAAAGCAAATAATATTTTCACAAAATTGTCTAATGTGAGATATTTAGACGTAATTCTTATAGTTATGTTTAATTATGTTTTTATTTATAGGGTGAGGAGTTTTTAACATATAGCATTTTCAGAAAAAAGATTTTTCACAGTGGTCATAAAACTTAGATATAAAACAATACAGTTCAGTTAAGCCTTTCTTTCTTTCTTTCTTTCTTTCTTCTCTTTGCGTCCTTCTCTGACGAGACGCTGCGCGAATGCGTCCTTGGCGGTAGCCTGCGGCAAGCCGCTACGCGTCTACGTTAAAAAAATTGAATTTGACCAAGAGTTTTAGCCTTAACACCAAGCGTATTGAGATATAAAAATCCTAGTCCCACTTCATAGCATCATTTATTTGCAAACAATAAAATATATAGACTTAAAATATTGAAAATAAAAGACTAATCAATTTATTTTTCTGTATCATTCATCAAAAAAATTTAGTTAAATAACTCTTAAATACGCATTTATACAACCTGTAGGCACGAAAATGATTGAGATGAATCAGATATAAATACAAAAAAAAGTCCGCATTCACGGACTTTAGTAAGGGCTTCTGTCACTTTTTTCGGCTACAATCATGTATGAATCATGATATTTTTATTTTTAACGATCGTCTTCTAAAAATCAAGTGCCTCACTTGAAAATAATAGACATAATTACTTGAATTGTATCTTTGAGTTTAAAAATACCATGATTCGCTTTTGTAATGATATCAAAAGAAAAATTGTTAGTTTTTTAAAAATGGATAATAATAACATCAAATATCAATTTAAGTTTAATTTTATTTAGACAAAATACGGATAGATATGTCTTTTCAAACTTTTATAACCACAAGATTTTTACATTAAAAAGGTAAAGGTGGTCAGGTATAACTGCCCCAGGAATGAATTCCCAGTCCTGGGGCTTTACTAAATATTTCAACCTGATTAAACGTCAAATGTGATTACAAAGAAAACATAGTGGTGTACGACAGCTAGGGGGTAAATATATGCAGCTTTACAAAGAAACGGTATTAGAAATGATTTATCAAGTAAAGCTTAGGTTGTAGTGGACTCAATACGGTTCGGTTAAAGGGGAAAGGGGAAAGGGTAAAGGGGAAAGGGGAAAGGGGAAAGAGAAGGGTAAAGGGGAAAGGGTAAAGGGGAAAGGTTTCAAATACATTGTTTACCCCTCAGCCCTTAACTTTTTCCCAAACTACAAGGGAAGTTCATACTGCTTATCTGAACCGTATTGGTAGTGGACTAACACAGCTAATGCAGTAAATTAGCTGTGTCAGTCCAGTAGGGCGCGTTATGACAACGCTTAACGCACTGAGAGATAGTTGCCCTGGGGCTAATCCTGATTTTCTCAAACTCCCAAATCCGTTTTTATAACCCCTTTTTCTTCCCCCTAACCCCTAAATGGTAAGTTTTCAGCCAAATATAATATCATTCCATGTCTGCAATGACAAACAATCCTGTATCTGAATTGAGCAGCCAGAGTTTATTTGAATTTGTCTTTGCAACATCACAATTTTTGGTACATCAGCACCATGCTTGTGAATTTCGCAGCTTCTAACGGAGTAGAGCGTTAATTGAACTAATTCCTATGGTTTTGTTTCTTACCATCATTCAGATGGATTCCTATATCTATACCTTTCATATTGGAATTTATGTATGATAACAATGCATAGATAAAAATAATTACGCCCAGCATCTCTAGCACCTCTTCTACAGTAGTAATTGAGGAATAAAGCATACTGTTTGAGGTATAGTAATAATGATAGTATCCCCCTATCAATTCAGTACCAATTGCACCACTTACATAGACTGTCCCAGCAATTAAAAATAAGCGTCGTGTCTTTCTAGGAAGATGAATGATAAATCGCCCAAACACGAGCAAAAATACAAATACGAAGACAGCACCCCCAATCACCCAAGCGTAGTAAAGAAAACCACCAGTATTAAACATTTCTCCCAATGGTTTAGTGAGTCTTTCATGAAGACCGATTAATTCGTCTAAAGACAAACCAGCAAAAACTATTGATAACCCTCTCCACGCCCATGAATCTTTATTCTTAGCTGATTTCTGAGCTTGAAAGACGATTTCCGTCAGAATAGAACAAAAAAGTAAAGCCGTTCCAGAGTAAATTGTAGGAATATTATCCTCGCTGTTGAGGTCGAATAGAATTCTCAAAAGATCCCTTCCCAGAAAATCAGGTAGGTAATAGACATTATAATTAGCAATAAGACTGACAACAGCAAATAATAATACAACTACCAACAGAAATTTGAAGGTCTTATTAGCAGAAAGATATATTTGTAAGTGATGTGCTGATTGCCACCCTACCATCGCATTTTCTGGTTTTATAGAATTACCTGACTCAACTATAGATAGATGATCGCTCTTGCGATTGTTTGAGTAGGACTGATTTTTTAAGATTTTATTTCGTTCTGGCAATACAATGTTTGACATCAAGTATTCAATTGTTTGCTGCTTAACAAAACCATGCGTTGCCAGAATTTTTCCTAACTGCTCACCACTCAATTGTTGTGTTTTGAGTGCTGTGTTTAATTGTTCTGGAGTAATTAGTTCAGCTTCAATCAAGTACGTGCCTAGTCGCTTGCTCTGGAAACTTTGCGGCTCTATTTTTTTAACCAATAGAATCTCCTTATTTTCATGAGTGAGATGTAAGAAATTTTTGGCCTTGTTTATGAAATATGAATATTTTTGACAATAATATTAGTCCTTAATATTGAGATAATCTCAGGTTAACCATGTTTTGGATTAGTTGATTTTTTAATAAAAAACTATGATTTAATCATCAATAAAGTATAATTTTTTAATATATAAGCCACTTCTGCCGTTGACAGTTGACGGTTTACAGTCAACTGTCAACGAAATTAAGTTAGTCCTGAGAGTGTGAAAAAACTTGACAACTAAGTAATTTTATAGTACAAAAATACTATAAATGATTCTAGTGTTGTATAAAAATTTGACACTCGCGACTACGCCAACAGGAGAGCAAAATTAATGAGGCTATCTAAGGTAGATTTGAGTAGTTTAGTAGCGATCGCTCACTCTGACGGATATTTGCAGTTGTTACTCGATCGGGGTAACGAATTAGAATTTTTAGAAATTCAAGCACCGATACAAGCTTATGAAGGATTGCAAGAACTTAACGAAGTAATCGCTGAAAGTACAAAACTACCTTTTGTAGAAGAACCAATTGCCATGTTACCAGTTAGCTCATCAATGGCGGCGGCTGTAGGCTACGATCGCGACGAACAGATTTTACAAGTTGAGTTTCAAAATGGCGCTGTTTACCAGTATTTAGGGGTAGACGAAGATACTTGGGAAGACTTACATACCTCAGACTCAATTGGCAGCTTTTTCAATCAACAAATTAGAGGCAGATATGATTGCGATCGTGTAGATGGCACTGATTGTACTATTTATTAATGTGCATCATCTCAAAATCTCTAGAGACATTATTTTTATCACAATTAGACCATTTATAAAGTAAATCTTAAGTAGTAGCGTGGCAAGGCTAAAATAGTGCATTAGCTTGACTCTTGTGGGATGGGCGTCCTGCCCGCCCGGACGGGTGAGGATACCCATCCCACAATAAAATCTATTGCAACGTTTTAGCCCGGTCACGCCACTACATTAATTTTATTTTCACTTTATAAATAACCTCTAATTCAAAACCTTCCGTCTTTGCGCTTCTCCCTGTTTTTGCGTCAGTCTTAATTACAAGTATTCAACCTAACCCGATATAACGGGCAACTAAACATACACCAGTAGTGCTTTGTTCAGCGAGAATAGAAAAAGCCCACATAATATTGACGCAGTTATGACAACTACACTTACCTCTCGTGTTAAACCAAGAGCTGAAGATAGTTTTGCCATTAGCTTTGCACCATTGTCTCTTGAAGAGGTTTATACCAAATCTGACGATCCGGCTAACGGTGCCATAGTTGTGATGAGTGGAATGGTTCGGAATCAAACTGATGGTAAACCTGTAGTTGCCCTAGAGTATCAAGCTTATGAACCTATGGCATTGCAAGTATTTTATCAAATTGCTTGTGATATTCGTTTATCCACGTCCGATGTGAATAGAGTGGCAATTCATCATCGTATCGGACGTTTGCGAGTTGGAGAAATCAGCGTTTTAGTAGCAGTGGGTTGTCCTCATCGTAGTGAAGCCTTTGAGGCTTGCCGCTATGCTATTGATACCCTCAAACACAATGCACCTATATGGAAAAAAGAACACTGGCAAGATGGTTCTAGTCACTGGGTGAGTATTGCTGCTTGCGAACAGTTAGGACAAAATTGTTCTTAGATTGGGAATGGGGCATGGGGCATAGGGCATAGGGCATGAGGAGAGACAAGGAAGAGGGGGGAGACAAGGGGAAAAGATGACTACCTTGTCTCCCTTGTCTTTAATTTTTTCATTTAGCTGATACTAATTCGATGAGAGACAATCTTCCTGTTTTGCTTCAAAACAAGGTCGGGAAGATAGTTCTAGCAACTCGCTCAGTATTATTACTTCTAAAAATTAATATCATTAATAGTCATTTATCAATCAACCGTCAACGGTCAACAGTCAACACAAAAAATATCCTGTTTGAGACGCGCAACATTTTATTTATATTTTGTTGCATTTTTTTACATTAACTGCATTGTTTTATTGAGGTTTGTGAATATTTTGTATTTCTGTAAGGAATATTCCTTTAGACTGAATTTCAATATGAAAAAACTGGGGATAAATGCAAAATGCAGTCGTTAAATATATTCTGTCATGAATTTGTAGTTGCTGTTTCCTTTGTGGCTTGCATCCTGGGACTTGCATTACTGTGGGATGGTAAGCAGCACAAAAGTGATATTCAACAAACAGAGCAGATTTTGTTTAGAATGAGCTTTTCTTATTGGTTGGTTTATTGTATAGCTTTTGGCATAGAAAAAATAGTTTTACCCGAATGGGAATCACTGTTAATGACTTTAAGAATTACCACTGCTTTGTCATATTTCTTAACTTTTTCTTGCATCGTGAGTCTGCCGCTACACAAATTTGCAGTACACCGTGTTGAAGAATAAATATTAGGATATGGGGCATTGGGCATTGGGCATTGGGCATTGGGAGATGGGGAAGAAATGACAAAAAATGAGTAATGACTAATGACCAATGACCAAATTATCATTTCATGGCGATCGCTAATGCCGCTTCTAATTGTTCTTGGGTCAAAGTAGTTAAAATAAATACTTCTTGTACCGTTTTTCCCTGGCGTGCGATGACTTTGTAGCCTCCACGAATTGGCACTGAGACGCGAAGTTGCATTTTTGGGCAATGACCTTTTACCCGCCCAATGACTCCCGGTGTTACAGTTTGGATGCCATCCTGTTGGCACAGACGTTCTAAAATCGGAATCAAACCAGAAATGTGTGTGGAGTGATTCCAGACTAATCTGGCAGTTTTTTGGGAAGTTGTCCGGTCGGGGTCTGCGGTGGGTTTGCCCATAATGATTAAGCTGCTTCTAGGGGTGCCATTGTCAAACCTGCGCGGCGCAGCTGCTGGTGATAAAGTTCCGCAGGTTCTTGGGGGCCAACCCAGACGATCGCTTGACCTTCATAGTGTACCTGATTAGTTAGATCCCAGGCGCGATCGCTGCTCATTCCTGGAATATATTTCATCAAACATTCGGCTACATGTTGGAATGTATTAAAATCATCGTTTAATACAATCACTTTGTAATTCGGATAAGTCTTACGGACAACTTGATTCGACCGTTCAGGAGCTACAGTTGGTGCTGTGGCCATTCCGTAAACATCTGCTGAAAGTGTCGTAACCATAGAAGAGTTAAGGAACAGGATTTTACAAAACTACATTATAAATGATTAGTTTAGTGTATTGTTTGGGCATTGGGCATTGGGCATTGGGCATTGGGCATTGGGCATTGGGCATTGGGCATTGGGCATTGGGAGAGACAAGGTAAATAGAGATAGATTTAACCTTTCCCCTTTACCCCTTCCCCTTTACCCCTTCCCCTTTACCCCTTCCCCTTTACCCCTTCCCCCATGCCCTTTTACCGATACAACCAAACACGCAAGAGTGAAAGTAATTGTTCTGTATCTACGGGTTTTGTGATATAGTCTGATGCTCCTGCTTCGATGCACTTTTCACGATCGCCTTGCATGGCTTTGGCGGTGAGTGCAATAATCGGCAAGGATTGAAAGCGAGTGTTTTGACGAATTAGACGTGTGGTTTCGTAACCGTCCATTTCTGGCATCATTATGTCCATTAAAACCACATCAATATCTGGTGTACTTTCTAACAAGGTAATTCCTTCTCTACCGTTTTCGGCATATAGTACCTGGATTTGATAGCGCTCTAACATACTTGTTAAGGCGAAGATATTCCGCACATCGTCGTCTACAATGAGGGCTTTTTTGCCAGCGAGTAAGTGGTCTCTGGAATGGAGTTGTTCTAGGATTTGGCGTTTGGGTTCTGGTAAATTTGCTTGGACTCGATGTAAAAATAAAGCTGTTTCATCCAAAAGACGTTCGGGCGATCGCACATCTTTGATGATGATTGTCTCTGCAATGCGTCTAAGTTCGGTTTCTTGAGCTTTGCTAATTTCTCTACCTGTGTAAACAATAATTGGTAGAGATTTGCCGTTGGGTAAAAGTTTGATTTGCTCGATGAGTTCAAACCCGGTCATGTCTGGTAGCCCTAAATCGAGGACGAGACAATCAAAATGCTGGGTGCGGATGGCTTCGAGGGCTGCTGCGCCTGTGTCCACGGCGGTGGTTGCAACGTCGCTGTTGCCAATTAATTCGACGATGCTATGGCGTTGGGTGTCGTCGTCTTCCACTACTAAAAGATTTTTGACTTGGCGTTCGACGAAACCTTTAATTTTGGTCAACGCTTCCGATATTGTCTCACTGGTTAAGGGTTTTTGCAGATATGCAATGGCTCCTAGTTGCAAACCGCGCTGTCTGCCTTCCTCTACGGTCATGATGTGTACGGGAATGTGACGGGTATTTGGGTCGTGTTTGAGACGATCTAATACTGTCCATCCATCCATTTCTGGCAATCTGATGTCTAGTAAAACTGCTGAAGGAAGAAATTGCTGGGCTAGCATTAAGCCTGTGGTGCCAGTTTGGGCAGTGATTACCTTAAATCCGTGCTGTTGTGCCATATCTAGGAGGATACGGGCAAAGTTCAGGTCATCTTCGACGATTAATAATACGCGATCGCCGATGTTAATTGTGGTGCGATCGTCATTTATCAGTGGGGAGTGGAGAGGTGAAGAAGACGCGGGGAGGGGGAGACGCGGGGAGGGGGAGAAAGAAGAAGATGCAGAAAATCGCTCAAATATTCTCTCCGTGTCAGAGCGTCCCCGCATCTCCGTATCCCGCGTCAGAGCGTCAGAGCGTCCCCGCATCTCCGTGTCTCTGTATCCCGCGTCAGAGCGTCCCCGCGTCAGAGTGTCCCCATATCCCATTTCCCCGTGTCCTGCACCTTGTGGTAAATAGAATGTAAAGGTGCTACCTTGACCTGGTTGGCTGACTAATTTGATTTCGCCGCCAAATAAACGGGCGATTTCGCGGCTAATTGATAAGCCCAAGCCAGTACCGCCGTATTTGCGACTGGTGGAGCCATCGGCTTGCTGGAATGCCTCGAATATAACTTTTTGTTTTTCGGGAGCAATGCCAATACCCGTATCGCTAACTGAAAAGGCGATTACTATGTGGGCGCGATTTAAGATTTCATTGTCGGAACTCCATCCTTGCTGCACCACTGCAACCTGCAACCGTACTTCTCCTTGTTCTGTAAATTTAAAGGCGTTGGAAAGGAGATTTTTCAATACCTGTTGTAAGCGTTTGACATCTGTGTAAATGCTCAGGGGCAATTCAGGAATAAATTCAATGATGAAACTCAGTCCTTTGTTGTTGGCTAGTTGGCGGAAGGTGCGCTCAATTTGTTCGCCCAAATCTATTAAAGGCATTTGGGTCATTTCAATTGACATGGTTCCAGATTCAATTTTGGCGAGGTCGAGAATGTCATTAATCAATGACAGTAAATCTGTACCTGCTGAGTAAATTGTCTGGCTATATTCCACTTGTTTATTGCTGAGGTTCCCTTCGATGTTATCTGTTAATAGCTTGGCTAAAATTAACAAGCTATTCAAGGGTGTCCGCAATTCGTGGGACATGTTAGCCAAAAATTCTGATTTATATTTGGAAGAAAGGGCCAGTTGTTCGGCTTTTTCTTCTAAAGATTTTCTTGCTTCTTCGATTTCGCGATTTTTACGCTCGACTTCTTTCTTTTGCTGAGCCAGTAATTCGGCTTTTTCTTCTAATTCGGCGTTGGTTTGTTGCAGTTCCTCTTGCTGTCCTCTGAGTAAATCTTCCGAAGCTTTGAGTGATTGGGCTTGTTGTTCTAGGCGTTTGTTGGTTTCTCGCAGTTCGTTTTGCTGGGTTTGTAATTCTTCGGCCAATGATTGCGACTGCTTGAGTAATTCTTCAGTTCGCATGGAAGCGGCGATGGTGTTCAGGACGATCGCTATACTTTCTGTAAGTTGGTCGAAGAATGTCAAGTGGATTTCGCTAAAGCGGCGGAAGGATGCTAGTTCAATGACTGCTGTTACTTGTCCTTCAAACAGTACGGGTAAAACAACGGCATTCAAAGGCGTAGCTTCTCCTAAGCCAGAGCCAATTTTGATATAATCACTCGGCACTTCTGTGAGGAGAATTCGCTCTTTTTCTAAGGCGCATTGTCCCACCAAACCTTCACCCATGTAGAAGCGGTTAGCTAGATGTTTGCGTTCGCGATAGGCGTAGCTACTAATTAGTTTCAAATGAGCTGTGGTTTCCGGAGATTCCATGAGATAAAATACGCCGTGTTGCGCTCCCACTAACGGTGCGAGTTCTGAGAGAATTAATTTGGATACAGTTTCTAAGTCTCGCTGACCTTGGAGCATCCGGGTAAATTTCGCCAGGTTAGTTTTCAACCAATCTTGTTCGGTGTTTTTCTGGGTTGTTTCCCGCAAATTAGCAATCATCTGGTTGATGTTGTCTTTGAGGATGGCAACTTCTCCCAGTGCTTCCACGGCGATGGAACGAGTTAAATCACCTTTAGTTACAGCTGTAGCAACTTCCGCGATCGCTCGCAACTGGGTTGTCAGTGTAGCAGCCAGTTCGTTGACATTATCGGTCAAATCTTTCCAAGTTCCAGCCGCCCCAGGTACTCTGGCTTGTCCCCCTAATTTGCCTTCGATTCCCACTTCCCGCGCCACTGTGGTCACCTGATTGGCAAAGGTGGCTAGGGTGTCAATCATTTCGTTGATGGTTTCTGCCAAGGTTTCAATTTCGCCTTTAGCGTCTAGCATCAGTTTGCGTTTCAAGTCGCCGTTCGCCACTGCGGTGACAACCCTGGCAATACCCCGCACCTGTGCCGTTAAGTTCCCCGCCATCGAGTTTACGTTGTCGGTTAAATCTTTCCAAGTACCTGCAACGCCTTGCACTTGGGCTTGTCCGCCTAATTTGCCTTCGGTTCCCACTTCCCGCGCCACCCGCGTCACTTCCGATGCAAAGGAACTCAATTGATCCACCATTGTATTGGTGGTGTTCTTCAAGTCTAAAATTTCGCCTTTGGCATCCACGGTGATTTTCTTCGAGAGGTCGCCGTTAGCCACCGCTTTGGTAACTTCGGCGATGTTGCGGACTTGTCCGGTGAGGTTCCCCGCCATTGAATTGACGTTGTCCGTTAAATCTTTCCAAGTACCGGCAACTCCCCTGACGTAGGCTTGCACGCCGAGTTTGCCTTCGGTTCCCACCTCCCGCGCCACCCGCGTCACTTCGGATGCAAAGGAATTGAGTTGATCCACCATTGTATTGATGGTAATCTTCAATTCCAGAATTTCCCCTTTCACATCCACGGTGATTTTCTTAGAAAGGTCGCCGTTGGCTACCGCCGTTGTCACTTCGGCAATGTTCCGCACCTGCGCCGTCAAGCTTCCCGCCATGAAGTTGACGCTGTCGGTTAAATCTTTCCAAGTGCCGGCGACTCCTTTGACTTCGGCTTGTACGCCGAGTTTTCCTTCGGTTCCCACTTCCCTAGCAACTCTGGTTACCTCACTAGCAAAGGAATTAAGTTGATCCACCATTGTGTTAACAGTGTTTTTCAACTCCAAAATTTCACCTTTGACATCAACGGAAATTTTCTTCGAGAGGTCGCCATTTGCCACTGCGGTTGTTACTGCGGCGATGTTTCGCACCTGTGCCGTTAAGCTTCCCGCCATGAAGTTGACGCTGTCGGTTAAGTCTTTCCAAGTGCCAGCCACACCACGCACGTCTGCTTGCACGCCGAGTTTGCCTTCAGAACCTACTTCCCGTGCCACTCTGGTTACTTCACTGGCAAAGGAATTGAGTTGATCCACCATAATATTGATGGTGTTTTTCAACTCCAAAATTTCACCTTTGACAGCCACAGTAATTTTCTTGGATAAATCGCCGTTGGCGATGGCAGTGGCAACTTCCGCAATGTTCCGCACTTGGTCGGTTAAGTTCCCGGCCATTAAGTTGACGTTATCCGTTAAATCTTTCCAAGTGCCAGCAACACCCCGTACTTCAGCTTGCACGCCGAGTTTCCCTTCTGTTCCCACTTCCCTGGCAACCCTGGTTACCTCGCTAGCAAAGGAACTCAGTTGATCCACCATTGTATTGATGGTGTTTTTCAACTCCAAAATTTCGCCTTTAACATCCACGGTGATTTTCTTGGAAAGGTCGCCGTTAGCCACCGCCGTAGTGACATCGGCAATGTTCCGCACCTGTGCCGTTAAACTACCCGCCATGAAGTTAACGCTGTCCGTCAAGTCCTTCCAAGTGCCAGCCACACCCCGCACATCTGCTTGCACGCCGAGTTTGCCTTCACTACCCACCTCACGGGCTACCCGCGTCACTTCCGATGCAAAGGAACTCAGTTGATCCACCATAATATTGATTGTGTTCTTCAACTCCAGAATTTCACCTCTGACATCAACGGTGATTTTCTTCGAGAGGTCACCACTGGCGATCGCTGTGGCAACCTCGGCAATATTTCGCACCTGTCCAGTGAGGTTACCCGCCATTAAGTTGACGTTATCTGTTAAGTCTTTCCAAGTGCCAGCTACACCCCGCACTTCCGCTTGCACGCCGAGTTTGCCTTCGGTTCCCACTTCCCGCGCCACCCTGGTAACTTCCGAAGCAAAGGAATTGAGTTGATCCACCATTGTATTGATGGTGTTTTTCAACTCCAGAATTTCGCCTTTGACATCAACGGTGATTTTCTTAGAAAGGTCGCCATTAGCCACCGCCGTAGTTACGTCGGCAATGTTCCGCACCTGTGCCGTTAAACTACCCGCCATGAAGTTGACGCTGTCCGTCAAGTCCTTCCAAGTCCCCGCTACTCCCCGGACTTCTGCTTGACCGCCGAGTTTGCCTTCTGCGCCCACTTCCCGCGCCACCCTGGTAACTTCCGAAGCAAAGGAATTGAGTTGATCCACCATGATGTTAACGGTGTTTTTCAACTCCAAAATTTCGCCTTTGACGTTAACTGTAATTTTCTTAGACAAGTCGCCATTTGCCACTGCTGTGGTGACTTCGGCAATGTTGCGGACTTGGGCGGTTAAATTCCCCGCCATTAAATTCACGTTGTCGGTTAAGTCTTTCCAAGTGCCCGCCACTCCTTTGACTTCAGCCTGCACCCCCAATTTACCTTCGGTTCCCACTTCCCGCGCCACTCTGGTAACTTCTGATGCAAAGGAATTTAATTGATCCACCATTGTGTTAACGGTGTTTTTCAACTCCAGAATCTCGCCTTTAACATCCACGGTGATTTTTTTGGAGAGGTCACCGTTGGCAATGGCAGTGGCAACTTCCGCGATATTACGTACCTGTCCGGTGAGATTTCCTGCCATTAAGTTCACATTGTCAGTCAAATCCTTCCAAGTACCAGCCACACCCCGCACTTGGGCTTGGACGCCCAGTTTACCTTCAGTGCCCACCTCACGAGCAACTCTGGTGACCTCGCTAGCAAAGGAACCAAGACGGTTTACCATTGTGTTGACAATATTGGCAGTTTGGAGAAACTCCCCTTGTAAGGGTCTGCCATCAATTTCCGTAGCGATGGTTTGGGATAAGTCACCATTAGCCACAGCCCGAATCACACGGGTTGTTTCTGCCGTGGGTTGGACTAAATCTTTAATTAAAGTGTTGACAGAATTGACACAATCTGACCAAGAACCGCGAACATCTCCTAAAGAAGCGCGATCGCTAATTTTCCCTTCTTTGCCGACGACATTACCAATTCGCTGTAACTCCGTCGCCATCCGCTGATTTTGGTCGATTATATCATTGAGGGTATCAGCTATTTTCCCAGCTACACCAGTACGATCTATGGGCATCCGTGCCGAGAAGTCGCCGTGCTTGACAGCTGTCAGCGTTCTGAGTAGCTGATTTAAATCGAGATTATCGCTGTCTGTTGTCAACTGTTCGGTTGCCATAGCCTTATCCTTAAATGTGATTCTTGCAGAATTTGTTTACCTAGTAGTTCGCTTTCGTGACTTGGCTCTTGAAAGGCTAAAGGGAAAAGGTTTTAAATCCCTTACCCTTTACCCTTTTCCCATTCCCCAGCCCGAAAGAAGCGCATTTTTGGGTTGCCAGACCACTAGTGTGCCAAGTTCAAAATGGGCTGTGAGGATTGGGGAAAGCAAAAAGGTGAAAGAGAAAGCTATTAAAAATCTTTCCCCTTTTCCCCTGACCTTTTAGCCGACGAAGAAAACTGGATCTACCACTAGTGACAATGCTTTAAAGTAATGCTTATCAAAATAGACATTAGGGAATAAAAAGTGGATCTAACTAATTAATTTTTATCCATGCCAGTGTAAGCAGTTGATAAAGACCGTTAACTAAGATGCTAGGAAACTCCAAAAAATAAATTATTCCCGTTAAAGGTTGACTGTTAACTGTTAACTGTGAACCGTCAACACTGACCAACAGCAATCCAGTTTGATTCCGAGAACTACTTATAGAGACAAAGTTGGGGGAACAAGAAAGAGTTAAAAAAATAAAAGTGTACCCTAGCTTCACAAAAATCAAATACGAGTCCTATATTAACGTTTATGTATCTGCCATACCACTTAGCTCATCATAGCTATTGAATCTCTGTTATGTATAACTAGCAAAGATTTTTTGTTGGTGGATAGGTGAAGGTAATAAGCACTAAACAGCATAATTTTTCAAGATAATTTGGTATAAGTTAAAATTACTTAATAAATCTTTGTGATTTTTCAATGAGTATTTGAAATACTAGAACAGACTTGCAAATCAAAAATATTCTGTTGCTAATGTTAACTGTTGACAATTGATCGCAAATTGTCAACTACCTCAAGCAAAGTATTTAACTTTTGAAAAATTCCTTACATTTTGAAAAGGCTGATTCTCTGGCTGTACAGACGCGGTTAATTGCGTTTTGATCCTTTAATTTCCATGTACGCAAATAATAGCGATCGCCTATTTAGCAAAAATGTACTAAATTATCGGCTATCGATGTGTGGCAAAGATTGTGGGCACCAGTACGGTTTTAAAAGCTAAAGGGTATTACTAGAATTTGCACTCCAATCCTACTTAGGGAATAGTACATTTATAATACTATCGGTATAATATCAACCCTAATAACTTAAAAGTTACGTTAAACCAGTCAAAATAAGAATACATAATCCTTTTTAATTAAAAACGAAGTACCCCAAACTATTAAATTTAGTACATAATATGACATCCCGGCGGTCTTCTAAAAAATCTAAATCTGGTTCCACTACAGGAAAAAGTAGTAATACGCAAGAGCAACCAGATAATCAGCAAGAATTATTTCCAATTGTGGCAATGGGAGCTTCTGCGGGGGGATTAGAGGCATTTATACAATTGCTCAGTCATCTGCCAATCGATACAGGTATGGCATTTGTGCTGATTCAACACTTAAGCCCCCATCAAAAAAGCTTGTTGAGCGAAATTCTTTCCCGAAAAACTCAGATGCCTGTATATGAGGTGCAGGATGGTATGGTTGTGGAACCGAATAATGTGTACGTGATTCCACCCAATGCCAAGATGACAATTTCTGAGGGCGTCTTGAAACTGTCGCCACGGCAAAAGACCCGCGGTTATTTTATGGCAGTGGATGCTTTCTTTATCTCCTTGGCAGAGGATCGGGGAAGCAAAGCGATCGCAGTGGTACTCTCAGGAGGCGATGCAGATGGCGCAAGGGGATTGGAAGTTATCAAGGGAGCTGGCGGCATTACCTTTGCCCAGTGTGAAGATACAGCACAAGTCAGTAGTATGCCTAGCAGTGCCATTGCCTCTGGTTATGTAGACTTTATCTTAACTCCAGAAGCAATTGCTGAAGAACTAACGAAAATTAGTCGTCATCCCTATGTCGTTAATTCTATTCCTATAAAATCTAGTGAAGTGTTACCGACGGAAAATACAGATGCTTTGTCTATAATCTTTAGTCTGCTGCGAATTTCTACAGGAGTTGACTTTACTTACTACAAACAAACTACTTTAAAACGGCGGATCTTGCGGCGGATGGTTTTGCACAAGTTGGAAAACCTGGACGATTATGTCAAGTATCTCCAGGATCGTCCTCAAGAAGTGAATGCTTTGTATCAAGATGTGCTAATCACCGTCACCTACTTTTTCCGGGATACCGAAGCTTTTGAAGCTTTAAAAAACCAGATATTTCCGATTATTACCAAGGATCGAACGCCAGAGTCGCCTTTGCGAATCTGGGTAGCGGGATGTTCAACAGGTGAAGAAGCTTATTCCATCGCCATTTGCCTGCTAGAATATTTAACAACTCAAGCAATCAATCTGCCCGTTCAAATTTTCGCTACAGATGTTAATGAACTAGCCATAGACAAAGCACGTAACGGCGTTTACAAACTTAGCCAACTAGCAGATATCTCTCCGGAACGTCTACAGCGCTTCTTTGTCCCAGTAGAGAATGGTTACCAAATTAGTAAGGTAGTGCGCGAATTGTGCGTCTTCGCCAGACAAAACCTAATTGGCGATCCTCCTTTTTCACGGCTGGATTTGATTACTTGTCGAAATGTGTTGATCTATTTGGGAAGCTCAGCCCAAAAGAAACTCTTGCCAATCTTCCACTATGGCCTCAAGCCAAACGGCTATTTGATGTTAGGTACTTCAGAAACAGTTGGTGAGTTTACAGACTTGTTTGCTTTAGTAGACAGAAAGTACAAGATTTATTCACGGAAAATGGCATCTGCTCGGTTGAGTATCGATCTGATCTCCAACCCTTATCCCATAGAAATTGCCCACCCTCAACCCACACTCAATGAAGACGGATTGAACGATTTAGAAATCCAAAAAGAAGCCGATCGCATCGTATTGAATCGATACTCTCCAGTCGGTATAATTATCAACAGTGATTTAGAAATTCTCCAATTTAGAGGGCAGACTAGTTCCTATCTAGAACCTGCACCCGGAAGACCAAGCTTTAATTTGCTGAAGATGGCCAAAGCAGATTTGCGTTTAGAGTTACGCACTGCCATTCACCAGGCAAAAAAACAGCAACAGTCCATTACCAAGGAAGGTTTACAACTTAGAGAAGACGAACGAGTGAGGCAGATTAAGTTTGATGTAATTCCCTTTAAATCTCCCGTATCAACAGAAACTTACTTTTTAGTTTTGTTTGAAGACATATCCTCTTTACCGCCTGCTGCACCAGAAGTAACTGGTAATAATACACTCAAATCTAGGCGTTCAAAGGTTAACGAGCAAGAAACTAACCAACTCAAACAGGAGTTGGCCACAACTAGAGAGTATCTGCAATCAATTATTGAGGAGCAACAAGCCACTAATCAAGACCTCAGAGCTGCCAACGAAGAGATCCTCTCAAGTAACGAAGAGTTGCAAAGCACTAATGAGGAACTGGAAACTGCCAAAGAAGAAATTCAAGCAACAAATGAAGAACTGAACACCATTAACGACGAACTGCAACGGCGGAACATCGAATCAACTCAAGTGAGTAATGATTTACTAAATCTGCTTAGCAGTATTAATATACCGATCCTGATGTTAGGAGGTGATTTGCGGATTCGGCGTTTTACACCCTCAGCCCAGACAATTTTCAATCTCATTTCCACGGATATAGGGCGACCGCTGAGCGATATTAACCACAATCTCAATCTACCAAACTTAGAAGAACAAATCCTAGAGGTAATTAGTACCCTCAACTTGAAAGCTCAGGAAGTTCAAGACCAAGAAGGTCATTGGTATGACCTGCGAATCCGACCTTATCGGACAATCGATAATAAAATTGATGGCGCTGTAGTAGTATTGGTTGATATTGACGCCCTCAAACGCAGCGTGAATCAACTTAAAGCGTCTGGGGATTACGCCGAAGCAATTGTAGAAACAGTGCGAGAATCCTTAGTGGTGTTGAACGCAGAGTTAAGGGTGGTTAGTGCTAATTTGTCTTTTTACGAAACCTTCCAAGTTCTACCAGCCGAAACAGAAAATCGCTTCATCTTTGAAATTGGTAATGGGCACTGGAATATTCCCCAATTGCGATCGCTCTTACAAGAGATTCTCACAAACAATTACCAAATTCAAGGTTTTGAAGTAGAACATAATTTTGAACTCATCGGACAGAAAACTATGCGTCTTAATGGGCGAAAAATGCCTAAAATAGACGATGTACAGTTGATTCTCTTGGCTATTGAAGATATTACCCAGTTCAAAGAGTGGGAGGCAGAACGCACTCATTTATTGACCCAAGAACAGTTAGCCCGGACTGCTGCTGAAACAGCCAATCGCACCAAAGATGAGTTTTTATCCATGCTTTCCCACGAACTGCGAAATCCACTGAATGCCCTGTTGGGATGGGCACAACTGTTGCGGACACACAAACTAGATGAAGATACCACAAATCAGGCGTTTGAAGCCATCGAACACAGCGCCAAGGTTCAAGCCCAGCTAATTGAGGATCTTTTAGATATCTCACGCATCACTTCAGGTAGGTTATCACTGAACTTAGAACTCATTGAACTTGCTATTGTGGTTGAGTCAGCCTTAAATCTTGTACGTTTATCAGCAGAATCGAAAAATATTCAAATTCAATCTCGCCTCGAACCTTCCCCCAGAAGAATTTTAGGTGATGCCGTTCGCTTACAACAGGTGATTTGGAATTTACTTTCTAACGCTATTAAATTTACTCCGACTGGAGGCAGAATTGAGCTTGTAGTAGAGTATATTGACGAACAAGCTCTAATTCAGGTCAGCGATACAGGTAAGGGTATCAGCGCTGACTTTCTACCATTCGTTTTCGATCGCTTCCGCCAAGCAGATAGCAGCAAAACTCGTTCCAATTCAGGACTCGGATTAGGACTTTCCATTGTGCGTCATGTGGTAGAACTACACGGCGGTACCGTTGAAGCCCATAGCCCAGGTGAAGGACAAGGGACAACATTTATCGTCAAATTGCCACTGCAAAATAATCCCGAAGAAAGTTCGACATCGAATACTGGAGAACTAGTTACCTCAACACAACAGTTAGCAGCGTTAGATGATGAGATACCATCGCTCGACGGTTTGCGCGTACTTTTGGTGGATGACGAACTATATATACGCGAGTTATTTACAACACTGCTTGAGGTTTATGGAGTTGAAGTGACGGCGGTTACATCTGCAAGAGAAGCATTAACAAGGCTAATTGAAAACCCTGGTGGCTATGACCTACTTTTATCTGATATTAGTATGCCAGAGGAAGACGGTTATACACTGATTCGCCAAGTGAGGACATTGAGTGTTGAGTCCGGAGGACAAATTCCAGCCATAGCAATGACCGCCCACGCCAGAGATGACGAGCGTAGAGAGGCTCTGAGTGCTGGTTTCCAAGTACATCTGGCTAAACCTGTTGAGCCAACTCAATTATTACTTATAGTTGCTTCTTTGACTGGACGAATTAGAAAGAGTTAGAGAATAGGGAACTCCAAAAAATAAATTATTCTGCTTCAGGTTGTTGATTCTTGACTGTTGATTGTTGATTGTTGAGTGTTAACCAAATTCAATGGGTTTAAGTCCCCCGGTTCTATAACCGGTCAGTTTTGTGGCGGGGTCTAAATCCCCATTACAAAACTATACTTGCGACTTGCGACTTGCGACTTGCGACTTACGACTTGCGACTTACGACTTGCGACTTGCGACTTCTTTAACAACCCTAACACGTAATATTTCATAAATTATTTGGGATTGCTATTATTAATTGTGATGACTTCTTAACTGAATTAAATTACTAACTAAAATAACTAACTCCTTCAAGTCAATTGGCTTGTATATATAGCTGTGAAAACCTGCTAGCAATACATGGTCATAGTCTTTTTGAACGAATGCTGTGAGAGCGATCGCTAGAATTTCTGGTTGAGTTTGTTCTCTATTGAGTTTTCTAATTTTCTCCAACAGTGAGTAGCCGTCTTCACCTGGTAAACAGATATCACAAATCAAAATATCTGGTTGAAAATGTAACATTGCTTCCAAAGCCTCTGGGGCTGAAGCAGCTACAATAACTTCTGCTCCCTCTAATTTAAACAAGGTTGCGAGTATCTTTCTGGTATCGGCATCGTCATCGACAACGAGTAACCGCAGTTTCTTTAAAGATATCGATTTTTTCGGCATTATTCCAAATACTCAGTAAAACTGACACTTAGTATTAAAATGCACGTATTTGATAGTATGGTGTTGATAATGCGCCTAATAAATTAATATCAACTCATGAAAAGGCGATCGCTGTATCTATTTAAGGTAAAAACTTATTACATCTTAGGGATTAAGAAGTGCGTATAAACGCGATTAATAGCATCTGTTATCCGAGTGGGAAACAAAGCGGCAAGTAATAATTAATTTAGTCATCAGTTAACAGTCATCAGTCAGCAGTTAACAGCGATCGTACTTCATCAAAGACGACTTTCCTGCTTGTACTGGCGTAATTGCTCTACTATATATACTTGTAACTCTTGCCTTTCTCTGTTGCTGGCATTGCGTTGATAAGTTCTTCCTGTTTCTTGAATAAAACGGCGTTTCTCGCTTTGAGAAGATTTAAGTTTACCTTGCTGTAATTCTTCCCATGTCTTTTCGCCGACACTTTCTCCTAATTTTACCAATACCTTTGGTAGTAATATTTTTGCCTCTCTTTGAAAATCTTCTTCTGTGTCCAGGGCATTTAAATCTATATTGCTGAAGTCGATATTGATTTGAAACTTACTCATGGCTGATTGATTTTATTTATGATTATTAGCATAATTAGCTTTTGACTGAGTAACTGTTACTAATATTTTTCACAATTCCCAGAAAATTACTATAGTATGCTCGCTAGATTGATTTATCAAATATTACTCTGATTCTTTAACTATTCTGAATTCTGAGTTCTGAATTCTGAATTCTGACTAAAATGCTATCTTAAAGGCAAGGTCATTTGCTCAAGTTTTGAGGAAAACGCTATGACTACAACGCTCATAGAGTCTAATTCTATCGAGTCATTGCTAGGTAAAGAGGCAGAAGACCTGCTTACCTACAAAGCAAAGGTTTCTAAGGATTTATTACATTTGCCGGGGCCGGATTTTGTAGATCGAATTTGGATTAACAGCGATCGCAATCCTCAAGTATTGCGTAATCTTCAGCTACTCTATTCTACTGGTCGTTTAGCAAACACAGGCTATTTGTCTATTTTGCCAGTAGACCAAGGCATCGAACATTCCGCAGCTGCGTCTTTTGCACCGAATCCGATTTACTTCGATCCAGAAAATATTGTAAAGTTAGCGATCGCCGCAGAATGCAACGCTGTTGCCACCACTTTGGGAGTATTGGGCATCGTATCGCGAAAATATGCCCATAAAATTCCCTTTATTCTCAAAATCAATCACAACGAATTGCTGACCTTCCCTAATCAATTTGACCAGGTATTGTTTGCTGATGTCGAACAAGCTTGGAATTTAGGAGCAGCCGCCATTGGTGCAACAATTTACTTTGGTTCAGACCAGTCTACCAGGCAAATTCAAGAAATCAGCAAAGCTTTTAAACGCGCCCATGAATTAGGAATGGCGACTATTCTTTGGTGCTATTTGCGGAACAACGCTTTCAAACAAGATAAAGATTATCATCTTGCAGCCGACCTCACCGGACAAGCCAATCATTTGGGTGTAACCATTGAAGCCGACATTATCAAACAAAAGTTACCCGAATGCAACAACGGTTATGGAGCAGTTGCTAAAGCAACTGGTAAGAGTTACGGCAAAACTGACGAACGAGTTTACACAGAATTGACCACCGACCACCCAATTGATTTGACTCGTTACCAAGTACTCAATTGCTACTGTGGACGCGCAGGGTTGATTAACTCTGGTGGCGCAACAGGCAAAAATGACTTAGCCGAAGCAGTCCGCACCGCCATCATTAACAAACGCGCCGGTGGTTCGGGATTAATTTCTGGACGCAAAACATTCCAACGCCCCTTTGAAGAAGGCGTTAAACTATTTCACGCCATTCAAAATGTTTACTTATCACCAGATGTGACGATAGCCTAAAAACTAGGTTTTAGGAGTGCTGACTGTTGACTGTTAACTGTTGACAGAGAAATTATTATTCAACCCTGCCTATCTCTCCATCTCCCTATGCTCGCTCTCTGGGCGTCTAGCAGGGGAGTGGTTTGGGGCGGGGTTCTTTGATAACGAACTTGTACGGGCGAATGGTTATTCGCCCCAACACGTGCATTTGTATCATTGATACAGCGAAATGGTATGAGCAAAAGAAACCTCCACTCATACTTCTGGCTGCGTCCTGTGCGGTTGAATTTTCCCTTACCTGTGCATCACATCAGTCCTACCAATCTTTGCACCAGTGTTTTAAATCCCCACATAAATCACTAATTCAAAACTGAAAGACTTGACTAAATTCCCTAAAAATGCATTTTTGAGATGTATTTTTATTTATTAAAAGTATAAAAATAGCTCTTTAAAATCTAACTAAATTGATTTTCTGGAATTCTACTCTGTGCATTTGTAGGTTTGTACAGACAGCAAACACTACACTTCCAGAAATGCACATTACTCTTACAAATTATTTAAATATGCGTTTTTTTTCATGTAGCTCGTGCTTCGTGCAGCCTACAAATGAATCAACACATATTAGGAATCATTCAATGCTAATTGCAAATTTTTAAACTTTTGAAGGAGCCATAAACTATGAGTCAAGTATCTGTATTTTTATGCCATAAATCTAAAGATAAAAATTTTGTCAAAAAAACTTATAATAGACTGAACAAACGCTGGAATATTAGTTTTTTTAAAATTGTAGAAATCAAACCTTGGATAGACGAGAATAACTTTATTGCAGGAAATCCAGTCGATACAACAATTTCTCAACAAATTGCTGACTCAAAAATTGGTGTTATTTTTTTAAGTAAGCATGGAATAGGCGATTACCAAATATATGAGATTATGCAATTTAAAAAGAGAGTTGATGCAGAAGAAAAAAATAAAGTAGTTGCAAAAGATAAAGTTGTAATAATTCCAATTCTTTTACCTGGCATTCAAGATGTCAAAGATGTTAAATTTCCAGAAAATGAAGTAATTCAAAAAGCCTTAGCTAAAATACGTAAAGTTGAGGTTAATAATATTAATGAAACAGAAATACAACAAACAATTGAAGAAATTAAATTATTTTTAGGAGGATATCATTGGATAAAAATTGATTTAGCTACTAAAATATTTTGGAATGAGCCATTTTTCAAAACATTAGAAAAAGCTATTAAAGATCCCATAAAAGATAATATTCCTATAAAAGTACCTTATGCAGTATCTGGAGGAATTGCATTGACAGGCGTTGTTTTATTAGGAACTATAGCTTCAGCAATTGCCAATATAAATAGTGAACCTATAAATTCAACAAATGTCAATCCTACTCCTCAACCTAGAGTTTCAATAACTCCTCGTCCTGTGTCTCCTGAATTTAAATTTGAGTTAAATCGAACAATAGAGAGTGGTGGTAATTTTAATCATGGACTTGCAAAGGTGAGAATTAATGGTCAGTCAGGTTATATAAACAGACTAGGTAATATTCAAATTCCGGCAAATTTTGATAGAGTTTTAGACTTTTCTAAACCAGATAATTTAGCATTAGCATGGGAATATGGAAAAAATAGAGGCTATATTAATAATCAAGGCAAATACCAGATTGATGCTATATATGGTCGAAATATGGCTGGTCAATTTTCTGAAGGTAAAGCCCATACATGCCTTGTTTCTATATGTGGATATATAGATAGAAATGGCAAGGAAGTTATTAAACGAAAATATCCCGGTGCTGGTCGATTTTCGGAAGGACTTGCCCCTGTTAAAATTAATGGTAAGTGGGGTTACATAAATAAAGATGATGATTTTTTAATTCCTGAATCTTTCGATGAAGCTTATCAATTTAGAGAAAGTTTAGCACCAGTCAAACAAAATAATCAATGGATGTACATTGATAAAAATGCAAAACCTGTAATTCAAGAAAGATTTGATAAGATTAGTTACTTCTCAGAAGGTTTAGCGGCTGTCAAACAGGATAACAAATGGGGTTATATTAACCGTCAAGGTGATATGGTCATTCCACTACAATTTGATGAACCAAAAGATACCCCTAGAAGATTTGATTGTGACGCCACAGACATCACTAATAACAAAGCTGAGTGTAAAAATTTAGATAATCGACATGATTTTTCAGAAGGTTTAGCTGCTATATACATGAATGGTAAGTGGGGTTATATTGACCGTCAAGGTAATATTGTCATTGAGCCACAATTTTCTCAAGCTAATCATTTTTCTGAAAGATTGGCTTATGTATGTCAAGGTGAGGATAACGATAAAAAATGTGGCTATATTCGTCATCCATTCAACACTATAATTACCAAAACATTAGATGGATCTGTAAACTTGCGTCAAATTCCAAATATTAAAGGAAGCTTACTACAAAAGATACAAGACGGTAGTTCTATAACCATCCTGAATGAAACAATAAATTCTAATAAAGAAACTTGGTATCAAGTCAAAGTGAACAACCAGTTTGGCTGGATTCGTTCAGACTTACTCCAGTAATTGAACTCCTTCAAATTTACCATAGATAATTAAGTAATTGTCGTCTGTTGAGGTAAAAATCTCTGCGTACCTCTGCGCTTTACTCCGTGTCCCTCTGCGTTTCAAAATATTATCCATCCGTACCTTTCTTAAGGAATCGCTATAGTATAGCCTACTGTTTCTAAACTTGCGCCCAGAAAAAGCTAGTTGTGATGAAGTGAGGAGATTACAGAATGTCGAAAAATATTAATTATTTGCCATATTTCAGAATATACATTGTGTGGCATCAAAAGTTTTCTAATGGTGAGGAGCTTGCAAAATATCTTTTTAATAACATCTGTGGAAACCCAGAACATCCTTTCCTACAAGGACTAGGAATTCCAATTCACTTTCGTTCGCTACCATTTACAAAAGAAACGATTCTACCGAAGCCAATCGACATCAAACAATCTTTGAACTCTGCCATTTTTATATTTGTAGATAATAATATGGTAGTTTGTGACAAATGGCAAACATACATTGAAGAACTTTGCGATAACAAAGATTTAAAAAAACCACATCATCGGATTTATCCCGTAGCATTTACAGAACATTTCTATAAATTGAGCAAAAAACTGAGCAGAATTCAATTTATAGAAAAAATTGATGAAGAAAGCGACGTTGTTAAACAACAACAAAAATTATTGACCAACGTGCTACACATATGCGTTAGACAAATAAGACACATAAAACAAGTTGAAGAAAATAATTCTGTAGACAATGATGTACCACCACTGAAACTATTCCTGAGCTATACCAGACGTGATGGACGGGAAATTACAAATAAAGTTCACGAATTAATTGAAAAGGATAAAATCCTCAGTACATTTTTAGATACTAAAGATATTCCTCCGGGGCATAATTTTGTAGAACAAATTGACAAAGTTTTAAAAGATTGTGCTATGCTTATCTTTCAGACTGATACCTATGCTTCGCGTTATTGGTGTCATTGGGAAGTTTTGACAGCTAAAAAATATAAAATTCCTATTTTGGTAATTAATGCTATCAAAGCTGGAGAAGAACGCAGTTTTCCTTATTTAGGAAATGTTCCTACTATTATTTGGCAAGAATCTCAAATATCTTTAATTTTTATTCAAATATTACTTGAAGTATTGCGGCATCAATATTTTCCCAAATATGTAGAAAATCTACAAAAATTCCGCAGTATTCCAGAAGGAACATTAGTTTTACCTTTTGCTCCTGAGCTTTTGAATTTAGTACAACATTTCCAGGAAAATCAACCAAAAGATAATACACTCATAATATACCCCGACCCTCCTTTAGCAGATAATGAAATTAACTTACTCAACTCGCTAAATCCAAAAATCAAAGCTTTGACTCCTTCCTTTCCTGTAACTTCAATTGCTACAGATCATCCGAAAAAACCTCTTTCAGGCAAAGTTATTGGTATTTCTATTTCTAATAGTCCCGATTTAGAAAAGCTTGGTTTTAGCGATTATCATCTCAAACGTGCCTTACTCGAAATTAGTCGTCATTTACTTGCTCAAGGGGCAAGCATAGCATACGGTGGCGACCTCCGCCCAGATGGTTTTACGCAGAATTTGATTGAGATGGTCAAAGCCTATAATCATCAGGAAAATAATCAGCCTGAAAAGAAAATATTCAACTTTCTTGCTTGGCCAATACATTTACAAGCAGACGTTAATTGGCAGGCAGAATATAAGAATGAAGTTTCAATTGAAGCAATTCCTCTACCAGAAGATATTAAGCAAAAACCTTTTGAGATTGAGGATGAAACTTTCCTGAAACCAGAAGGCAAAGAAAATTGCTATGTTTGGATGCGTTGTCTTACAGCAATGCGAGAAAAAATGGCAAAAAAAATTGACGCCAGAATTATTCTTGGAGGTCAAGTTACTAATTATAAAGGAATATTTCCGGGTATTGCTGAAGAAGCAGCATTAACACTAATCAATGATAAACCTTTGTTTGTGTTAGGTGCGTTTGGTGGTTGTGCTAAGGCGGTGGGACAAGCTTTACTAGGAGATACTCCAATGGCATTGACATGGGAAGGGCAAGCTGCCCAAAGTCCGACTTATGCTGAGACGGTTGAATTTTATAACGAGCGTTCTTTTCTGCATTCTCCTCATTTATCTATTGATTATAATGCTTTAATTAAAATTTTTCATAAAACAGGTTTTCACGGTATAAACAAGTTAGAGGAATCAGAAAATAGAACTTTATTTGAAACAGAAGATTTAGATGAGATGATTTACTTAATTTCAAAGGGACTTCAAAGCTAAAAATTAGAATGTACACAGCGTAAGCCACATTGAAATTGCATATATGGAGAGACCTATAAGAAATGTACAATTTCAGATTATGCAAAATAGATGTGGTTTAAATTAACAAAATAAAATGGCTAAATAGATATATGAAATATTATCAAAATAATATAAAACTCTTACCTTATATTCATCAACCTAAATACGTTGTATTTACAGATTTTGATGAAACTTATCTGGCTCACCAAAACCAAGAGCGCCATCAAAAGGATCAAAAGGAACTAGAAGAGTATTTATTAAATTATACTTACGAAAAACAAATTATTTTGGGTTGGGTTACTGGCAGTAGTTTAACTTCAGTATTTTCAAAAATCAATAAATATAGTTTAAAAGTTTTACCTCATTTTATTGCCAGTAGTTTGGGTACTGAGCTAACTTACTTCAATGAAAAACAATATGGTAAAAAAGATAAACAATGGGAGAATAATCTCAAAGAAACTGGATTTTCAGAAAAATTAGTGAATAATTTAGTTAATATTTTATCATTAGATGATATTCAATTGATACCACAACCTCAAATCAAAGATTCTTGCTTCTTGAAAAACTACTATTACCATCAGCGAAACAAAGAACTTGATTTACAGGCTTTATTGCAAATCAAAAATATAGCTAACAAGGCTGGTATCGCAGTGAATACTAGCCAATGCAATCCCTTATGTGGAGACCCAGAAAATTGTTACGATGTGGATTTTACACCTGCGGGCACAGGGAAAAAAGATATAGTTAATTTTATTTTAAAACAGACAAATATTAACTATCAAAACTCTATAGCTTTTGGCGAAAGTGGTAATGATATTGAAATGTTGCAAGCAGTTGAACATGGTTATTTAGTAGGAAATGCCACAAACGAAGCTAAAAAATTACATTCTCGAATAGAAGAAAATGAGTATACTAAAGGGATATTATCTGTATTAAAAACACTTATCAAATAAGTCAATCTAGTAGTGTATTGCATTAATTTTGGAATTACCAAGAAATCAATTATGCAAGATTGTGGTGTGGACATCTTGTCCGCCCTTGGTAATACCGAAATTTTTGATACAATTCACTTTTGTTTCTTCCCGTGCTTCTTTTACCCACCATCTCTATCGCTTGCTTTTAAAGTGAAACGGTATTACGGGCGGGCGAAACGCCTACCCCACAAGGAAGTTTGAATGTTTTTTGTGGTTTGGAAATCTTTAATGCGATAGACCACTAGTCGTTTGCCAATCCAAAAATGCTGGGTGAGGGCTGAGGAAAGGGTAAGGGATTTAAAACCTTTCCCCTTTTCCCTTTCCCCTTTCCCCTTTAAAGAGCCAATTTCACTTATCAAACCCTAGAAATAATCTTTATCATCCGGGTGGCAATAAGTTTTCTGGGGCATAAACATCGCGGTAGAAAGTTAGTTGTTCGCTCTTGTAGTAGCAACCACCCCGATGTCCCCGGCGTATCCAGACAACTAATCCTTTGGAAGCAGTTTCATTTGTCGCATCGTCCACACACTTCCATTCAAAGTGAACAAACTCACGCCAAAAGAAAACAATTGGCCAGCACATTGTGACTCCAGGCTGTGAAAGCAATGCCCACCAATGTGTCTCTCGCTCTTTTTGATCTTCCGTACCAACAAAGGGGCCATCTTGGCATAAATAAACCAAGTTTTTATGGTATTCACCACTTAAGATATTGTTTCCTCTTTCTCCTCCTGTTCTTAAAGCTGCACAATGAGTTGGCCACCAATCTTTGTTTTCTTGTTCGATTTGCGCCCAGGTATAATTAGCATTTACTTCGGGAACTTCATCTTCTTTTAAACTAACGAAATATTCACCTTTTTGAAGTAATTCTTCCTGTTTTTGTGGAGAAACTAATCCAGGTTTTGAAAAATCTGCTTCTAAGCCCCAAAATGTGTAATAATTAACTGGTTTTTGCAGTCTTAATTGTCGTAATTGCTCAAATTCGTCAGGCATGTTCCTAATTCCTTTACACAAGAATGTTTGATACTTAAATTGCAAAACATGACTTTGATGAAAAAGCAGGATAGAGAAAGCTGGTAATATAAAATTTGCTATTCTCACATCCTGTACCAGCAACGAAAATAAAGGTTATGAAATCACCTCTATTGTTTGGCTTTTAAAACCTCATAGTATGTTTCAACAAAGGTGCTAACTGCAAAAGGATGTCTACCAGAAACCAGATTTCCATCAACATGGCTAGCAGCTAATTGTCTATTAACCGGGTCGTATGCTAGTGTCGCTCCAGCATTCAGAACATCATAAATAATGTTATGACCGCAGGTAACTTTCCGCCCCCTCAGTATGTCGGGGTCTGATGTAAATATCCACAAAGAATGACAAATAGTTCCAACAGTAATTTCAGGATCGTTAAATGCTTGGATTGCAAATTTACTTGATTCTGGTATTTCTTTTGGTCTACCGTCTGGGCCTTCTTCTACTATTGGTTCGTAGCGGGTCATATCCATCGCATATCCGCCAATGGCAACTAAACCAGTGTATTGAGTTAAATCAACATCGTGGATATCTTTGGTAACTGTAATTGTTTCGCTGGGGTTATTGTTGTTGAAAAAAACTGCTTTATCGCCACCCCTGAGATTGCCGACATATTCTACTTCAAAACCCCTAACAGGAAAAAAGTTATCTAAAGCAGCAGTTTCAGTTCCATCGTAATGGGAGTCAAGAAAGGCTAAAATTCTTGGTGGTCTGGCCATGATGATATCCTCATTGATAATAGTTAATAAATTCGATTTTGAGGAAAATTAACTTACTAGCCACCACTGGCTATACTGTCCGAATTTCATAGCAATTTGAAAAATAATTGCGACAGACGGATTCGCTAAAATTAGATTCAGAATGCTATACCAAATCCAAAATCGAATCAGTTATTCTGCCAACTAGTAAGTTAATTTTCACTCACCTTAGCCTCAAATTGGGTTGAGGTCTTACCGGATGTCGGTAAAGAATACTGTCTTTTTCCTGTAACCTGGAATTACTTCTTCTTCCAGAATTGTCGGATTGATGGGAACTACTTTGGCTGCATAAATGTAGGGACGGATTTTTGTGATTTCAGGCAAAGGAATTCCTTCTTTGAAAGCAAAATATAGTTTACTTGGCTCGTCGTGAATTTCTTGTCCAGTCAAATAACCTACAATTGCGTGTTCAAAGGTGTGGAAAGCATTTTTCCACGAGTGTTGTTTGGGAAATTGGATGTCTGGTTTGTTGTCAGCAGCATTTACCCAATGCCAAATTTCTTTGTGTTCGCGATCTACCATGTACTTAAACCAGTAGGCATAAGTTGTAGGTAGATATTCCGCGTAAGATGGATCTCTCAAGCTAAAAGTAGCAGCCACTTGATCTAATTCAGCTAGAATCCACCATTCTTTGTCTGGATCTATAGTACCGTCTGGATTTTCTCTACGTCCCCACGTACCATCATCTAGATAAGCTGTTTCTAAGATTTTGGGAGCGGCCTCTTGAGCAAATAAGACAAACTCGTAGTGACCGGTGAGTTTTCCGATGGAATAAATCAGCCACAAAGTTTTGATAGAGTGACCGAAATCAGTATGATCAGTTGCTAATCTCTTGCTCGCACTATCAGTGATAGCTCCCCAAAAGATGTTTTTGTCAGGAGTATAGAATTGTTCGCTCATGATTGTGGCAAGATGCACCAAATCATCTTCCCACTGTTTCTTAAGTTGTACCCCGTTAAATTCATCAGGCAAAATCGGTGCGATCAAGATCATATAGGCATAGACTTGATCCAATTGAGCTACTAATTCTCTTTGTTTGCTGCTAACTTTCTCGACAGTACCATCGGGATTTACATAATCTATATAATCTGTTTTGGCCCAAGAGATTAAATCCCATTCTTTGTCGTAGTAGTAGTCAAAAATGTAGTTTTTGACGTTTACTATATCCTTTAAGATTTCAGGATCTCTAGTCAGATAATAGAAAAATGTTAAACCAGAAAGAGCATATGTCATATCTTGACTAATGCGCTTTTCTTGTTCTGGTTTACCTGCAAAACTCTGATCGTTTGCAGCAAAGTAGGTGTATGCTCCACCGGTTCCATTACCAGCATCGGGATTAACGCCTGGTTTATCAACCAAAGCATACTTACGCAAGAAATCTACGCCATTTTTAGCCCATTGAAGATATTTTGCCTCTCCAGTCAGGTTATAAGCAACACCATAGGCAAATACTTGTCTGGACTTTGATCTGACATACTCTCTATCGAGTTTAACGATGCCTGGAACTGGGTTTACCAACTCTGGACAAGGTTTATTAGGGTCAAACAAAGAACCGTCATTACATCTATAGGTAGGAAAGTTCCCATTTTCGGGGCGGGCTGTTTCCAATTCCCAGAAAGGTAAAAGGTCTTCTTTGAGATGCTTTATCCACCTATCTCCATAGGGGATACCAGTTTCGATTACTAAGTCTGCATTATCAGCAGCGCTTTGTTTAGCAACAACTAGTGCTTGAGCTGTGGGAACTCCTAAAGATGTTAGGAAAAACACCAAGCTAAAGCCAAGACAAAGAACTTTCTGAAAGAAAGCTTTGCTAACTAGCTGTTTTTTATTCCAACTGAACATTTGAATTGTCATTGCAAATTGCTCATTTGTGTGTGTCGGTTTCTGCTTTCATGACAAACATTCAGATGTTCTGTAATTTTTTTGGACTACAAAAGCTCTAGTATCCCAGCTTTAGTAGGTGGTTAAAATCTCACAAAACAACTGATATGGCCTGACATACTTGCGTTATGTCAGGAGGGTGGACTGTTTATAACAATTCGGTGACATCATATCTGATGTTATAAACCACGCTAACACGATTTATTTTTCTTTTTTCAAAATCAATATTTTTTACTTAAGTACAATTATGTAGGAAGCTAATAACACAAAAAATACTGAAAGTCAAAGACACTTAAAATAAATAAGTGGACAGTTAAGACAGTTAAGACAGTTAAGACGGCTTTAGCAAGAAACACATGTTCTACAATCCTTATCAGGTATGGGATAGAAAAATTTCAGTGCAATTATTTTGCCTGCTATCTCAAATAGCTTAGTTGCTAATTAACTGATAGAAGCGATCGCTCACAACCCCTTATGGTATAAAATACGCTCAATGATTTAGGTTTAATTGAAAAATACTTATGTCTGCACTTACCTTTAAATACTTACAAATATAAAATTTAAGTTACATTTATTGATAGAATATCTACTTAATTAAAGCTTAACTTCAACGTTAATCTAGCTTCTAATAGCAGTAAAGTTAGCAAAATGATCAAGGTAGCTTTTCTTGACCGAGATGGGGTTATCAATATTGATTACGGTTATGTTGTTATGCGCGAGCAATTCGAGTTTATCGATGGCGTATTTACAGTGTGTCGTTTACTGCGTGATTTGAATTACGAGCTGATTGTAATTACCAATCAGTCTGGTATTGCTCGTGGTTATTATTCCGAACAAGATTTTTTAGATTTAACTGCATGGATGTGCGAGCAATTTCAAAGTCAAGGTGTTCCATTGCTTGATGTCTTTTATTGTCCGCATCATCCCGAAGCTACCATATCTAATTACCGTCAAAACTGCCGATGTCGTAAACCATCCCCAGGAATGATTGAGCAAGCTTGTGAAAAATATTCAATAGACCTGCAAAACTCAATCTTGATTGGCGATAAGATATCTGATATGCAAGCTGCTAAAGCTGTGGGAATAGGTAAATTTTATTTCCTTGGTAAAGAAGATATAGAAAAACAACTGGCAGTGTCAGCCCGCGTAGATAATTTACTTCAACTAAAGTATTTGATTACAAAATAATAGTTTGAGTGTAATAGTAAGTTGTTTTTTGAAATTGATAATTTGTACTCAGATTGTGTTTCGTCGCTGCCTAAATGCCCTATTTACTTAGGTCGTTTGGAAATGAATAACCGGAGTAATTAACTAAGCACTACTCCAGTTGTTTTGCAAAATTCAATTCTGTATATAAAATAACACTTTTCTATTTGAAACAACTAATCTTAAAAAAACTTCATCTAAAATCGTATTTAGATATACAAACGCACTATGTCTCTGAGTTTCAGGCTACTGTTAGCCATAGATATCACCCCTTGGGGTAAGGATTTTCTAGCCTTTTTAAAGCATTATTTTGATACCAGTATTTGGATAAAGCTGGTAGTCAAACTTACATAGATGTGCTTGAACAAATTACCCGCTATGCCAAAATTGAAGCTTTAGAACGTTCCATTGAGGCTCTCAAACTTGGTTTAAAAGATTTAATCGAAGAAACTCCAAACATCCCCACCAATAAAACTTAAACATTCATAAAATTTAGATGCATTCCTCTCAAAAAAGAGGAAGATTACTTTGTCGATAAATTTGACTAAGAAAGTTATAAACAGATGAAGAAATCTTGGCGCTATTTACAAGAGTTTTTGATATTTAAATTAATTTATCCTGTTTTATTAAAATATATTAATGAGCATCTCATCACACCAAATGACGAGATGGAGAAAAATAAAAAGGAGAATAACGTTCCCAATTTAGAACCTGAATATCAACAATTACCTATTCTTCGGTTAATTTATTCAATTTTATTTAATTATCTTCATGAAAATTTCATTTCTAGGGAAGATTTGCTAGAGCAATGTCAAGAGCAAAATAATCTTTATCAATTAAACTATGAAGAAGCTATTTATCTTGAACCAGCTATAAGCTATCAAGAAATCCCGACTGCATTTAGAGAAAAAGAAGGTAGATTTGAATTTACTAATCCTTTTGCTGCGGTTGTCAACAATGTAGAATTATTCGGAATTCATGGCATTGGATTTACCCAAGAGAAAAAAATTATTTTAGAAATTGTTTTAGACAGAGTAGATGTTTTAGAACATACTGCCATTTCCACATTAAGGCAAGGTTTTAATTTTCAATATCTTACACCAGTGAAAAATATAGAGCATATTGATTTAGCTTGTTCATTAGTAAATTATTGGAGTCCTTTATACGCTCATTGGATATATGAAGCTTTAACTCGATTAGAAGTCCTTGAATATTATTCTCAAAACACAGGTAAAAAACCAAAATTAATTATCGATAAAAACCCACCAATTTGGGAAACTCGCTCTCTAGAATTGATGGGTTATAGTCCAGAAGATTACATTGAATGGAATGGAACTAGAGCCAAAATTAACGAATTAGTTATTTGCTCTAAACGTCGGGAAGGGGGACGTATTTCTATCAAAGCTTGTCACTGGGTGAGAGAACGTATTTTGAGCAATGTTGATAGTTATGCAAATCCAAATTTACTTTTGAGTCCCAAGATTTTTATTTCCCGGAGAAAAGCAAATGCTCGGCGCATTTTGAACGAAGAACAAGTGATAGATACTTTAGCGAAAATGGATTTTGTTCCTTATGTGCTTGAAGATTTAGATTTTGCAGACCAAGTGAAGCTATTTGCTCAAGCTGAATTTATTATTGCTCCTCATGGTGGTGGAGTTACAAATATTATTTTTTCCCAAAATTTAACTTTAATTGAACTGTTTGGTCAAAAAATTAGCCATTTTTATTATACAGTCGCTCAAGGATTAAAATTTGATTATGCTTGTATGTTTTGTGAAGCCAAAAATGAAGATATTATTGTCAATTGCCAAGAATTAACTAAGATGGTTCACAAAATGACAAAAACTAAAATCGGATGATAGAAATTAGATAAGTCCAATTATATCGAGGAGCTAATAACTAGTGGTCTGCAAACCCAAAAATGCGCTTGTGAGGGCTGGGGAAAGGGAAAGGGGTAAAGGGTAAGGGATTTAAAACCTTTCCCCTTTAAAGAGCCAAGTCACGAAAGCGAACTACTACTGACTGAGTGAAAAGCCTTTGTCTTAAAAAGTAAATCTTAAGTAGGGTGTGTTGTCCCAAAGCGCAACGCACCTCAATTGCAATACTTGTCGGTTAAGGGGAAAAGGGAAAGAAAAAACCTTTACCCTTTACCCTTTAACCCCTTCGGGGTTCGCCAGTCGCTCATGGGGGAAACCCCCAAGACCGCGCTGGCTCACCTTTTCCCAAAACCAAATTCTCAATTGATATAGTCTATCAAGGTGCGTTAGCCTTCGGCATAACACACCCTACATTTGATTTACTATTACTGGATATTTAGCGATTATCTTTTTAAATTCCCACAATCATTTTTACTGTTACTGGTTCGTCAATTCCAGCAGATTGATTTTCATCTAAATGATATGTATCGGGATCTAAATAAGTCCCAAATAAGCGATCGAAAATAGTTGTACTATCCCCGAAGTTTCTACCTCTAGTATCGTAATGATGTAAGCTATGAAACCTGGGTGTAACATAAATCCACTCTAATATTCTCATCCAAGGCTGGGATTTGACATTGAGATGTATCCAATTATTTTGAAAAGCGCCATGTAGAGATACTATCGTCATTAGTTCTAGAGGAATTCCTAGCAATGGAAACCAAATAACGGAAAATGTATATAAAATTTCACTAGTCAAACTCGATCTTTGTGCTGCTAACCACCATAATGACTCACTTGAATGGTGCCACTTATGAGTTAACCACGTATACTTATTTGCATGTTGAATTCGATGGATGATGTAATAAAATAGCTCTTTTAGTATAAAAGCAGTAAAGAATCTCACCCATAAAGGCAAAGATAAAAATCCAGTTGATTCTACCATGACTATTGGAAAAATCAATATTTTTGTAAGTAGCATCCAAGTGACATAGTTATTGATTAACATATAACAAAATGCTAGTAATGCCGCTTTAAATTCTTTGAGAAATTGAAGTTTATATTTGATTAAGCGGAGAGGATCTTGTTTTTCCCAAAGCCAAAGTATGACGCCTGAGCTAAAAGTCATTAGCCAGTATAAAAGTATAGTTTTCATGAAAATTCAATGGACAAGATGTTGTTAGACTGCAAAATTAGCACCTCAAATTTTGTGCTTAATCATTTATTTTGTATAGCAAAAATCAGGAAGTAAAAGCTTACTATTCGTAGTATTTAAGCTTTTAAAATGTCCTAACTTATCTGATTACTGCTATATCCATAAACTCAGCACAAAAATCATCACTGTAATATTTCACAAGTTATTTGGAATTGCTATTTTTATTGACGATGCCTAACATCCATAATATTTTGATTCAATATTTGGAGTAGTTAATCTTGAATTTCAGAGTAGTACTTTATCACTAATCAAGGGATAATACAAGGACAGTTAAGGAAAAAATTAGGACAGTTAAGACAGTTAAGACAGTTAAGACAATTAAAAGCGAACACTTGAGTGTACTAGAAGGTGCGTTACTGAACTAACTCTAGAGATATATTTATTAAACATTTATAAAATTTTAGTTAGTTGATACTAAAAAAGAGGATGATGATTTTGTTATTGCAAATTCAACTCAGAAGTTTATGGGCAAATGAATAAAGCTTGGCGATATTGACAAGAATTAAAATAAATGCTTGAGTTATTTACAATTTAGGATTTTGATAATGTTAATATTTTTCTAAAAAAGATAATTAAAATTGATTACAAAACGTAATTATCGAAGGAAATAGTTTATAAAGAGGCAAAAGCTAGAATTTAATGACGTAAATTTATATGAACGCTAAATTAAATTCTTATAAAAATTGCTTAGTAACTGGTGCTGCTGGCTTTATTGGTTCTCACTTATGCGATCGCTTACTTCAATTAAGCCATAGTGTGGTTGGGTTGGACAATCTAATTACAGGCAGAAAGACCAATTTAAAAGTCGCTCAAACTTATCCTAGATTTACATTTATCGAACAAGATGTAGCCAGTATTTCTCCAGAAATATTAACAGATATTGATTGGGTATTTCATTTAGCGGGATTAGCGGATTTAGTTCCCTCAATCCAAAATCCAGGGCAATATTATTATTCAAATCTGCATAATACTTTTGTCTTATTAGAAGCTTGTCGCCATGCTGGAATTGAGAAATTTATTTATACAGCTTCCTCCACTTGCTATGGTATTCCTGACCAATATCCCACACCGGAAACCTATCCTTGTCATCCCAAACACCCCTACGGTTTGACAAAATATTTAGGAGAACAACTAGCGATGCACTGGGCGCAAGTTTATCAACTTCCAGCCCTTTCTTTACGACTGTTTAATGTATACGGGCCGCGATCGCGAACAACTGGGGCTTATGGTGCGGTATTTGGTGTATTTCTCGCTCAGAAACTAGCCAACAAACCCTTTACTGTGGTGGGAGATGGAACGCAAACAAGAGATTTTACCTTCGTCAGTGATGTAGTAGAAGCCTTTATCAAAGCAGCCGAATCGGATATTACAGGAGAAATAATTAACATTGGTTCGGGGAAATCGGAAAGCGTTTTGACACTCATAAAATTATTAGAAGGGCCAATTACTCATATCCCCAAACGTCCAGGCGAACCAGATTGTACTTGGGCAGATATTACCAAAGCCACAACTCTTTTAAAATGGCAACCCCAAGTTACCTTGAGTCAAGGAGTTAGTGAAATGTTAGCTAATATTGAACTTTGGCGAGATGCTCCAGTTTGGACAACAGAAACAATTGAGCAAGAGACAAAATTGTGGTTTGAGCATCTAGGAAAACAATAAAAATGACAAACTCATCCATCAGACTTTACCAACAAGCAATCAAAGTGCAAACCATCGGTAAATCTCTGTGTCAGATTACCCCACAAGTGCAAGCGATCGTTACAGAATCAGGAATTCAAGCAGGACTTTGTACGCTTTTTATTCGTCATACCTCAGCTAGTTTACTGATTCAAGAAAATGATGCCAAACCCGATGTAGAAGCCTTTTTTGCCAAATTAGTACCGGAAACAGGCCAATACATCCTACCAGGAGAGGGTTTAGACGATATGCCTGCACATATCCGAAGTGCCCTCACCCATACCTCCGAACAAATCCCCATTGCTCAAAGTCTTTTGCAACTCGGTCGTTTGCAAGACATCTATATTTGGGAACATCGACAGTCTGGTTATTCTCGTGAAGTCGTTATCAATATTCTGGGATATTAAAGTGCAACAGTTAACAATTAATCAAATTCCTTACATCAATCTCAAAAGTCAACACGCTGCTTTGAAGTCCGAATTGTTGTCAGCAGTTGGTGAAGTTCTTGACGATGGTAACTTTATTTTAGGCGAGCAAGTTGCAGAGTTTGAGCGTCAGTTTGCTCAAATGTGCGGCGTTCGTTATGCCATTGGCGTTAACTCTGGGACAGATGCGCTAATTTTTGCACTCAAAGTGTTGGGTATTGGTTCTGGCGATGAAGTCATCACCGCGCCGAATTCTTTTGTAGCTTCAGCTAGCTGTATTCGTGTGCTTGGGGCAAAACCTGTATTCGTCGATGTCGGCGATGATTACAACATTGATCCCAGTTTAATTGCAGCTGCTATTACTCCCAAAACCAAAGCAATTATCCCAGTGCATCTGACAGGCCGACCATGCAATATGGAACCAATTTTAACTCTGGCAAAAGAAAAAGGAATTGCCGTAGTTGAAGATGCAGCCCAAGCAGTACTCGCAGAATATCAAGGCCGACGAGTGGGTTCTTTTGGTAAAATCGGGTGTTTTAGCTTACATGCTCTCAAAAACTTAAATGCATGTGGAGATGGAGGAGTACTAGTTACAGACGATGGCGATTTGCACGACCAGCTAAAAATCATGCGGAATATTGGTTTGCGTACCCGCGATGACTGTGTTTTGTGGTCGCATAATTCCCGTTTGGATACCCTACAAGCAGCGATTCTTTTAGTCAAATTGCGCTACCTCCAGGAATGGACACAACAGCGTCGCCAAAATGCTCGCTATTACCAAACTCAACTCGCCGATATTCCTCAGATTCAAATACCACCAGAACGGGAATACGAAAAATGCGTATACCACACCTTTGTGATTCAAGCACAACGCCGTGATGAACTGCGCCAATTTTTAAGCGATCGCGGTATTGGTACTGCAATTCATTATCCAGTGCCAATTCACTTATCCACAATAGGTAAAGAATTAGGTTATCCCCAAGGGAGTTTTCCGGTTACAGAGATGCAAGCACAGCGAATCCTCAGTTTACCTGTTTATCAAGGATTAACCACTGAAGAACTCCATCAAGTCTGTGAAAACATTAAATTATTCTATCGATATTCCTAACACTTACACAGGCGTTGCAGAATCGATTAGAGAGTTCCAAAAAATTAATTACCACTACTTGTGGGGTGGACATTTTGTCCTTTTATGATTAGGGGCGGGCGAGACGCCCACTCCACAAGAAGTAGTTGATTATTTTTTTATTTGCAAGTCCCTTAATATTTCCTTGCTGTTAAAAAAATTAACTATCTCCTGTTTTTCTCTGTGTTTTTTGCGTCTAGAGCGGTTTGTAAAAAACTTATTATGATAAACGAACCGCCAAGGAATAAGAAATCAAAAAAATTGTTCCAGTGTCACGAAGAAATACAATTACTTTGCCAAAAACTAAGCCAAATACAAATTCACAATCCAAAATCTAAAATCTAAAATCCAAAACTCAAATATGTCAAATAACATTACCCTACCAAATATTGGTTGTGCAGCTTGGGGCTGGAGAGAAGTGGAAATACCAGAATATTTTCACACAATCAGCAACCAAGGTATTCGCTCAGTAGAAGTTAACGCTCACCCCCAAGCACCCAAACATCTTTTAAATGATGGTGACGATGAATCAGTTTCTAAAATAGCTACTTGGGCACAGGAAGCAGGAGTAGATATTATCTGTATAGCTGGACGAAATAATTTTACAATTCCAGAAGCAGCTGATTTAGAAAAAGAAATTCAAAGGATAGAACGTTTCGTTGATATAGCACAACAACTAGGAGCAAAATTCGTCAGATTATTGTCTGGGGATCACAGAAACGATCATATTCTTCCTGATGTTTTTCCTCGACTGCATTATGCCTTCAATCGTATCGGAGATTATGCCGAAAAGCGAGGAATTAAAATCACTATTGAAAATCACGGCGGCCCCACAGCAACAGGACAAAGAGTTGCCAGAATTATGGAAGGCATCAAAAGTCCGGCGGTTGGCGTCAACTACGACCCCGCGAATTTTTTGAATCAAGGAACCGACCCATTGATGGCATTACGTTACATCCTTCCTTGGGTAAACTATAGCCATTGGAAAGATGTTAAATGGACTAACGGTGGCCCTCAATTCTGTGCCTTTGGCAAAGGAGAAATTGTTTGGCAACCGATTATCCAAGAACTATTAAATGCAGGTTACCAAGGATATTGGGTAGTTGAATATGAAGAACCATCAGACGTTGAAGATGGAACCAAAGAAAGCATAAATAACTTGTGTAAAATGCTGGGAATGTAAGAAATCAGAATTCAGAATTCAGAATTCAGAATTCAGGAGCTAGAATCCAGAATTGAGGATTGAGAGTTGATAATTATAAATACTCCCAACTTCTAACTCCTAACTCCCAACTCCTAACTCCTAACTCCTAAATCTCAACTCCCAACTCCCAACTCCTAACTATTTTTCATTAAAGGTTAGCAATTAAATGTCATTTTCTCTAAATGGACATGTCGCTTTGGTTACAGGAAGTTCTGCTGGTTTGGGAAAAGCGATCGCCCTGAAATTGGGACAAGCCGGTGCTAAGGTAGCAATCAACTACAACAACAATGAATCGCGGGCGAAACAGACTTTGGCTGAATTAGAACAGCAAGGTTGTCAAGCAATTTTAGTGCGTGGGGATGTCACCGATGAAGCAGAGGTGACGGCTATTTATGAAGCGATCGCCACACAATTTGGTGCTGTAGATATTTTGGTATTGAATGCAACCGGAAACCAACCGCAAATTCCCTTTGAGGAATTCACTTGGCAAGATTTTCAAACAATGCTTGATTTTTTTGTCAAAAGTCCTTATTTACTGACTCGTATTTGTTTACCTGTAATGAAGGATAAAAAATGGGGACGAATTATTAATATCAGTAGTGACGTTTGTTTTCGCGGTGTAAATAACTCTAGTGCTTACGTCACTGCTAAAAGTGGACAACTGGGATTCACACGCAGCATGGCCACAGAACTCGCACCCTTTGGAATCACAGTTAACGCCGTTGCTCCAGGGTGGATTCCTGTAGAACGCCATGAAAATGTCCCCCAACAAAAAAAAGATGCTTACCAAGTGAGAATTCCTATGCAGCAATGGGGTACTCCAGAGGATGTTTGTCAAGCAGTGCTTTACTTTGCTAGTCAAGAATCCAAGTTTGTCACAGGACAATATTTATGTATTAATGGTGGCTTTACGCTTATGTAAATATATTGTTAACTGTTGACCGTTGACGATTGACAGTCAGCACTCAACGACCCCAACCGGAATAATTTATTTTTTGGAGTTCCCTTACACAAGTGTCACAAAAAATACAATTTTATTTTGACGACTAAAGTCCTCTCTTATCCACGAGACACTAGTGGTCTGCTAACCCAAAAATGCGCTTGTGAGGGTTCTTTAAAGGGTAAGGGATTTAAAACCTTTCCCCTTTCCCCCTTCCCCTTTCCCCT
>NZ_LAHA01000116.1 GCF_002608075.1 Nostoc linckia z4 | reverse complement strand
CCATGCCCCATGCCCCATGCCCCATGCCCAATGACCAATGACTAATGACCAATGACTAATCATCTAAAAATCCAATTAAGTTGGGAAGATCCGGCGACGGGAGAACGGCGAGAACCAATTTTAAATATACCCATCGCTTTTGGTCGGGAATTTGCTCGGTTACCTGCTGAACATGGAGGACAGCGGGTTTCTAGGATGTTGCTTAATAGTAATGAAGTTTCTCGCTACCACGCCCTTGTTGACTGGGAACAAAATCATCTGGTGGTAATTGACCAAGGCAGTATTAACGGTGTCTTTGTCAATGGTAAACAGCAAAAACGGTCTGTTCTGGCTAATGGCGATACGTTGCAAATTGGCCCCTATGTCATCACAATCAAGTTTGCTGCCAATGTCACGGAACCAGATACTACTCCTCCTTCAACGATTCGCTTCAACCCAAATACCAATATCCCAGACCCCAGTTTGCCTGTGGCCCAGCCTGGGATTACCGCTGGTACGAATTTTCCACCACCAGCATTTCAAGCCCAAAAAGTCCCCGTGCAAGCGCTTTACGCTACTGGGTTACCAGTGGATGAAACTGATTATGTGGCCATCGGGGCGGGTCTGGGTAGCTTTGTTTGGGCTGATTTACTGCGAATTAGTGGCGTGCGTGCTGACAAAATTGTCGCTGTGGGATTAGAGGCGGAACCTTATGCCCGTTATAAGCGGCTGTGTATGAATTCCCAAATTCCTCTGCATGAAAGACTGCGGTCTAATTCCGATTCCTGCCCTGATAATATTTGGGGCTGGCCTAGTTATGCCTTGCGGGAAGCTTGGGCTGATTTTGGTAAAGGAAATATAAAGTCAGCATTTAAATATTTGTGGCAGGTGTTTGCGGAACCAACATTTGCTGAAACTTATACACCCCGTTCCGGTAACGTTTTTAATTCCATAGACAGAGAAGCCAAGCGCATTGGTTGGAACCAAATTTATCGCTATGGGCGAGTCCGGGCAATTCGCAAAACCGATGACGGTAGGTATTGCATAGCTTATTCTCGCGCCCCAGGAAATTATGCTTTTTTAGTTGGTCGTTATTTACATTTAGCTACTGGATATCCAGCAATTCAATTTCTGCCAGATTTGCAAGCTTATAGAGAAAAATATCAAGATTTTCAAACAGTTGTTAACGCTTACGAAGCACACGATCGCGTTTATCAACAACTAGAAGAACAAGGTGGTACAGTATTGATTCGGGGACGGGGAATTGTGGCTTCCCGCATTTTGCAGCGAATTTACGAAGCCAGAAAGCGAAATCGGAATATTTCAGTTTTACATTTAATGCGATCGCCCAAACCCCAAGGCAACAAATTTCAAAATGCCCAGCGTTCAGTAAAAAATCATTACGAATTTCAACCCTTTAACTGGCCGAAAGCTTGTTGGGGCGGGGAACTACGGACAATGTTAGAAAAAGCCTCCCCCGATGAACGCAAAAGCCTACTGGCAGACTGGGGAGGTACCACCACCGCTGACCGCCACGACTGGCAGCGTATTACTAGCGAGGGCATTAGCGAAGGCTGGTATCAAATTACCTTCGGTGAAGTGTTGGACGTAGAACGAGATCCCCAAAACCGGACTATTACCCACATCCGAGAAAAAAGCTTTGGGGAAATGAAATTGATTGCTGACTTTATTGTTGATGCTACTGGACTGGATGCCAAAGTCAACGCTAGTCCTTTGCTAGAAGATTTTGTTAAACATTACAACTTGCCACTGAATCACCTGGGGCGACTAGCTGTAGCCAACAATTTTGAATTAGTAGAAATGCGTAGTGACAGAGGACAAATGTATGCAGCCGGAGCCATTACCCTTGGCGGCCCCTATGCCGCCGTTGATAGTTTCTTGGGGTTGCAATACGCCGCATTAGTCGCCGTTGATGGACTCGCCGCCGCCCGTGCCCCTGGAGTTAGAAGATTGAATTTTGTAAGTTCCTTTGGCCAGTGGTTGAAGTGGGCGTTAAATCAGTCACCCTGATAGGATTTTGGATTTTGGATTTTAGATTTTGGATTAGACATCTGGTGAAATTAATTCTGCGTTACCCAAAACCCTTGTAGAGACGTAGCAATGCTACGTCTCTACATTTGGAATTCGACTACAGATAGATTTTCAGAATCAAAATCTACAAAGCAATCCCTAATCCAAAATCTAAAATCTAAAATCCAAAATGGTATTACTTCTCTAAAGAAAGCTGTAGTCAGTTAGGACAAATTCGTAATTGATTTTCTCTGCTGACGATACCGCCACATTGTTAACCCAGTGATAAATAAAATCAACGGTGCAAGTCCAAGGAAGACATAGAGAATCTGGGTAAGTAAACCACCAAATGTACCGTAGTGTAGGGGAGTAAAAGAGTTGAGGACGCGATCGCCTAACGGTAACTTTAAAGCATTATCGACTCTCAAAACCTTACCACTATACTGGTCAAGATAAACATTACTATCACCGTAATCAGAACTTTCCTGTGGTAGCTTCATACGAATTTGTAGAGGATCTTCTGGTAACTTGGGAAAATAAATGCTCTTAGTAACAGCATCGGGTAAGGCCGCATTAGCAATTTTCAGTTGTTGTGTCAGGCTCAATAATGACTGACCGGCAAGAGGTTGAGATACTGGTTCTGGTGGCTTTTGGGTAAATGTCACAGCATAAATAATCGGCTCAGTCAAATCGTAGAAGTTCCAGCAAAAGCCGGTAGAGCCAGTCAAGAATAAAAAAACCACAGTGATAATCCCAGCCACTTTGTGAATGTCAAAGTTTGCCCGCTTGGGATGAGCATCAAGCTTGATTTTAAAACCTGCAATCAGCTTACGCCAACCAGGCCAGAGAATTAAACCTGTAATGGTGAGAATACACATTAAAAAGGCAGTAATGCCGACGATTATCACTCCGGTTTCACCTGCCATCAGGCTGTAGTGCAGTTCTAGCACTATACCAAATAGAGTTTTATCCCGTTGACGCTCACCCATAATTTCGCCTGTATACGGGTTGAGAAAAACCTCCGTTCTTTGACCATCATTTGTTGCCAATTGCCCCAGATAAGGAGCATCTGGAGCATCTGGTAAATAAATCCGAAAAAAGTTCAAGTCTTTTCTTTGTGCATAGGTATCCCGAATTTTATTCACCATAAATTCTGGGGATAATTGCACTTTTTGAGGAGTAATATGTCCGTATTGTTGAGCGATTGCAAAATGGTCAAAATCTTGCTCGAACACTAACAAGCTACCTGTCAAACCTACGATAACCAGCACCAATCCCACAAAAAGACCAATATATTGGTGTAGGTAAAAAACAGTATCACGTAGTTTTTTGCGGTTCATAATATTCACTTTTTAATAACAAAAAAACTCACTTCATGCGTTGCCTATTGCGCTTAGAATGTAAAAGAAACAGAGCCAATCACTGTAAACGGCGCACCTGGGTAAACAACTTCGCGTCCTTGGGTTTCCACATAATAGTTAATATCAAAAAGATTTTTGATATTGAGACCAAGCCTCCAATTATCTTGCTTGTAAAACAGCGCAGCATCTGTGCGAAAATAACTCGGCAGGATAAATGATTGCTCGAAATCTCCGGGGCGATCGCCCACATAATAGAAACCTAAACCAAAGCCCAACCCTTTGAAATTACCTTGTTGAAGTTCATAAGTTGTCCACAAAGAAGCAGTATTTTCTGCTACGTTTTGCAAGCGATTGCCTACAGGTAAGTCATTATCGCGGGTGACTCTGGCATCTGTATAACCATAGGTAGCAATCACATTCCAACCTGGTGTTATTTCTCCGACGATATCAAGTTCAATGCCCTTGCTAGTCTGTTCCCCTACCTGAATAGAGAAATTGGTATCGATGGGATCGGTGGTTAAAACATTGGATTTTGTCAAATGGTAAGCTGCCAATGTTGCTGAAAGTTTGCCATCAAACAACTCTCCTTTAACGCCTACTTCGTATTGTTTGCTGCGTTCAGGAACGAAAGGTGAATTGTCTCTAGACCTTCCATACTGTGGTACAAAGGATTCTGCATAGCTGGCATACAGAGAAACAGGAGGGGTAGGTTGATAGACAATACCAACACGGGGAGTAAAGGCAGAATTATTGTCGCTGGTTGAACTTTGAGCTGCTAAGTCTTTTTGTAAAATATTCACCGTATCAAAACGACCGCCCAGCAGTAGCTTGAGGTTGTCTGCAATAGTTACCTGGTCTTGCAGATAAAAGCCGAATGTATCCGTGAAATTTTGAACTATGTAAGGAGTAGTGGGACGGGTAATCGGAACAAAGTAAACCGGATTAAAAACATCAATGGATGCAAAAGGCCCGTTAGAAAAGCCATTGGAGATATCAGTGAAACGGTTCAGGTCTATGCCAAATAGCAGTTTGTGGGTAATTGTTCCTGTTTTGAAGTTACCGATAACATCTGTCTGGAGTCTGTAGTCCTCTTGGGTAGTTCCACCAAAATTAGCGATGTCTCTTCTCCCTGTGCGTCCATCTGCTTCCAGTCCTCTGAACTGAACCCGGATTTCATCAGTCTTCAATATGTTGGTGGATAAAGTCTGACGCAGTTGCCAATTTTCATTGAAGCGGTGTTCGAGATTGTACCCAAACTTGTAGTTTGTAACAGTGCCTTCGTTAATGGCAGGTTCACCAAAAAATCGGTTGATGGGAACTGAACCAGGGCGATCGCCAATTACGAACACTCCGCGATCGGGTTTATAATCTCTATCGTTGTATTCAAAAAATAGCTTTAAATCAGTATTTTCATTAAGTTTCCAAGCGATAACAGGTGCAACAAATATGTTCTGAGAACTAATAAAATCTCTGAAACTACCAGCATTTTCGTAGGCAACATTCAGACGATAAAGTAAGGTTTTATCTGGATTCAGAGGCCCTGATAAATCGAAAGCTGAACGATAGAAAGCATAATTTCCAACACTCAAATCAACATTGTAGTAAGGGTCACTTAGAGGTTGCTTCGTTACCAGATTGACAATTCCACCTGGTTCAGTTTGTCCGAATAGCACAGAAGCAGGCCCCTTGAGTACCTCAACCCGTTCTACATTGGCAAAGTCTGTGGATGGAAAGTTGTCACGAATTCCATCCCGAAAAGTTGTTTCTTGAGCAAATCCTCGAATTCTCACTCTATCAAAGGAGTTTTGATAGCCTGCACCTGGTGTTACCCCACTGACATTTTGCAAAACATCCCGCAATCGAGTTGTTTTTTGATCCTCAATTATTTGTCGTGGAATCACTTGAATCGATTGGGGAATATCACGCAAAGGGGTATCAGTTTTAGTTGCGGTTGTTGCATCTGGTACGCGATATCCATCTTGTTCGCCTGTGACTACCAACTCAATCGGTCGATCGTCTTGGGCTGTGGGTTGCTCTGGCTCGGTTTCACTACTAGGCTGTGGCGGGGAAGTCGGTTGAGTTTGTGTTTGAGCAGATGAGGCTGGTGTAAAACCAAACACTAAACCTTCTGGGTCGTCAAATAATTCCACATTGGGACTATCGGCTTCCCCGATCGCTGTCACCCGAATACTATTAGCGTCTAAAGTTGTGACGGTGACAGATACAATCCCCTTAACAGGATTGTCCACACGAAACTCTTGACCATCTGGCAGTTCCAAGACAGCATTCTGGATATCTGCAATCAAGCTATTAGCCTCAGCTTTCGTCACAGGCTGGAGTGCTTCTCCTTGAGATGTTTGTAAAACTAATTCAATACCCGTACTTGTGTTATTGAGCTTCACACCCGTAACTTTCACCACTGGGCTGACTGGTTGCTGTACTAATAGGGGAGCTAAATTCTTGACAAAATGAGGCTGTTCTGACATCTCTTTTAGCTCTAAGACTTCATTCCCAGTTGCAGGTTTTATCAAAATTGTCATCAAAGTCAATGCAGAAGTAACCGAACTGATCCCACACAGCAGCCTAGATTTCATCTAATTTTCTCCCCGCCAACCACAAATGCTTGTAGACAAATTTTCTTAATTAGCTTATGGAAAGAACATTATGTGATTTCCCAGGCACAAATCAACTCAATCACGGAGACTTCGATCCAATACGGGAGAGTCAGTGAAAAATTTTCAGGCTAAAACGTCCATCTCAAAGCAGTTTTAGGGATATTGAAAGAAAGTTAAAATTACTCGTATATTTTCTTTCCCGCCTTACATTCAGAGGGACTCACGCCAAATTTGCGTTTAAAGGCAGCCGCAAAATGACCGGGATTCGCATATCCCACTGCATTTGCCACCACAGCTACGTGCATTTTTCCATCTTGTAGCAATTGTCTAGCTATTTCCATGCGATGATTATGCAAGTAACCAAAGACTGTTGTACCAAATACTTGCCGAAAGCCAATTTTTAATTTATTGTCATTAATACCTACTTGCTGTGCCAAATCTAACAAAGTTGGCGGGTTTTCCTGTTGAGAAATCAGCATATCTCGTGCGTGGTGAATCTTTTCAATATCTCTAGGTTTAAGGGCTATAAATTTAACAGATACATTTTTGATTTTTGTTAGTTGCTCTAATTTCAAAGCAATTAATTCTAAACACTTAGCTTCCAGATAAATTTGTTTGATCGTACCTTGAAATGGGCAATTAATAATTTGTTGCAATGGAAGAATCATTGCTGATGTAAGTTGATTATCTTCAATATAATTTTCTTGACTCTTGCCTTTTATCAACTTAATTAAATCTGGCGGTAATTCTTGATTTATACAGCGTACAAAATCATATAAAATCTTAGAAGAATTCAGATGTATATCAACTTTTAATAATTGCTTATTGCTAAATGAAGTGCTGGTATAAGCAGCATACTCTTTACCAGGTAAAATCCATTGTATAAAATTCGATTCACTGCTTCTATTGCAAGCAATATCTAATCGATTAGAACTATAACCACCTGATAAATTAAAACCAAATTCTATTTCTTCAAATTCATCTTGACTCGCTTCATATACTATTTGTAAATCTTTGTCATATTTTTGATTGCGAATCAACAAATAAATATCTCGTAATTCAATATAGCGATCGAATCCTCTACCAAATTGCTCTGGACATAAATAAATAATGTCACAAGTATCTAGAGGATCGGGATACTGGATATTATTGTTGAAATTATACCATACTTCTAAGTATTCAGCTTCGGAAATAGTATTTACCATTACTCTATTGATATTTGAAAGTGGGCAGTAGGGAATCGAAAAAACCACTTTCATATTTGACTATGAAACTTGTTGCATCTTGGCTTTGAAAGCTTTTTCACCTCCCTACGTCTGAAATAGACGCTTCTGGGAAGCTCATAAGCTATTGAGCTTTTAAATTGCACGGTTCGGTTACCTGTGAAGTTCGCTCCATTTGGGGGAACCCCTACGTACCCGTCAGTGGCTCCTTGGTTAACAGTCAACCGTCAACAGTCAACATAAAAATATCGTTATCGACTATGGGACATCAACTTTTTTCTCTTTGACGTATTGTGATACATTTGACAATTGATATCAATTAATCCTACAGTAACTTTGGAGCTAATAGATAAAACTTATCAATAAATATGCTTGCCACTTTTCTAATCATGTTTCGGGAAGGGGTAGAAGCGGCTTTGATTGTTGGTATTATTGCCAGTTACCTCAAGCAAACTGGACGCACACATCTGATGAAAGCCGTGTGGATGGGAATTATCCTTGCTACTCTCTTATGTTTGGCATTGGCAATAATTTTGCAAGCAACAAGCGGTGATTTTCCCCAACAAGAACAGGAATTATTTGCAGGAGGAATCTCAGTCATTGCCGTTGGGGTGCTGACTTGGATGGTTTTTTGGATGCGACGCGCAGCGCGTTCGATTAAAGGTGAGTTGCACAGCCAAATTGAAACCGCAATTTCCCAAGGCGATCGCTGGGGTTTGGCGTTGGTAGGAATGTCATTTTTCGCAGTGCTGCGTGAAGGTTTGGAGACAGTGGTGTTTCTTCTAGCTAGTTTTCAGCAAAACTTGGGGTTTGGCATACCATTGGGTGCAGTATTGGGATACCTAGCCGCCATCGCTGTCGGAGTTGGAATTTATCAAGGTGGTATTCGCATCAACCTGAGAAAATTTTTTAAATGGACAGGAGTTTTTATTATTGTTGTGGCTGCGGGACTGCTTGCAGGTGCGGTACGTGCTTTTCATGAAGCAGGAATTTGGAATTCACTACAAAATATCGTATTTGATGCTAGTCAAACTCTTTCTACACATGGAATTATTGGTTCAGTCTTAGCAGGTATTTTTAGCTACAACGATGCTCCTACCCTTGGGGAAGCGATCGCCTATTTTGGCTATTTGATTCCCACGCTAGTGCTGTTCTTTTCTGGAAGTCAGACAACACAAAAGACTGCTGTAAATCGTTCCCAGTAAATTCGGAAGTTATTGGAAGTAGTAACCATCCTAGTAATGTTACATAGAAAATAAGTATGAAAAGTAAAACGTGTCAGTGGATGTATATACCTGCGATCGCTTGTCTGATAGGTTTAACAACAACGGCGTGTGACTCCAACAAAACCAGCCAAGACAGCAAGAATTCATCCAATGTCCAAATTGTTAGCAACACCGATACTAAAACCATTCCCGAAACTGCAATTACAGTCACAGATAAAGGTTGCGAACCCAATCAACTCACAGTTGCAGCAGGTAAAAATACCTTTGTGATTACCAATAAAAGTAGTCAATCTTTAGAGTGGGAAATTTTATCTGGCGTGAAGGTGATTGCTGAGAGGGGTGCGATTCGTTGATTAGTGAATCACGGTAATCAGTCCGTATATAACTAATCCAGTCCGACAGCAGATTACTGTCACTAAGGGGCTGAACTCTCGGTCAGATGCAAGTGCAAGCCTTGCCATTCAGACTCAGAATTGACTCCTTACCTGCCCACACCGAACAAGCTCGGTTCTTGTAGAGTGAAGCTGGGAACAGGGTGCAATCAGACAGCCGTTGCGGGCTGACACTGGCGCTAACA
>NZ_LAHA01000016.1 GCF_002608075.1 Nostoc linckia z4 | reverse complement strand
CTAGGATTGCATCAAAGACAATTTTACAGGAATAGTAATCCAGCATTACTGGTTAACGGTATAAAAGTTTCGCCTCAAGGCGCAAAGCGAGAAACAAGCTACGTGAAACAAATCTAAAATCCAAAATCTAAAATTAAATGACAAGCCTCTGACTTTAGTTATGGGGTCAATCTAAAATCTAAAATCTAAAATCCAAAATTGTTTGACTTATGCCGATCCAGAAAATTGTCCAAGAATTGCAAGACATCCCTGAAGACAAACTAGCAGAACTTTATGACCTAATTCACTACTTTCGATGTTGAAAATAATGATTTGTCAAACTAATTCGTACTGATGCCTTAATTTTTAGTTGTTGTAGTTCAGTCTAATTCCCGGCGTCCTTCCAAGGCTCTTGCTAAAGTAACTTCGTCGGCGTACTCTAAATCACCACCAACAGGTAAACCAAAGGCAATTCGTGTCACCTTGGTAAATGGCTTTAATAGTTGACCGAGATACAGTGTAGTTGTCTCCCCTTCCACACTGGGACTAATTGCCAAAATCACTTCTTGGGGTTGTTGTTTACTTACTCGACGTACCAAAGCTTGAATTGTTAACTGTTCTGGGCCAATTCCGTCGATGGGGGAAATTACCCCGCCCAAAACATGATACTTGCCCTTATATTCGCGAGTTTTTTCTAGGGCAATCACATCACGAGAATCAGCTACTACACAAATAGTATTGTTGTCACGGTTGACATTACGACAGATTTCACAAACTGGCTCAGCAGATAAGTGAAAGCAGACGGAACACAAACCGATCTGTTTTTTTGCTTCTACTAAAGCTTGCGCCAAAGCTTCTACTTCTGCTTCTGGTCGCTTCAAAATATGCAAAGCAAGTCGCTGGGCAGATTTGGGCCCAACTCCTGGTAAGCGTTGCAATTGCTCGATTAATCGTGCTAAGGGACGTGCGTAAACCGTGGTTTTGTCTCCAGAATGTTTTCACCTTAGGGACTTCCAAGTAAAAAAATATTCCACAGAAGATTGTTGACCCTTCTCCTATGGTCGCCGCTACGCGTAGCTTGCTTCCACGTAGTGGTACGACTTCGCTCAGGGTCAAGGCTGAGCGGAGTCGAAGCCTTGACTGTTGACGGTTGACGGTTGACAGTCAACGAGAGGAACCGGAATAATTTATTTTTTGGATTTCCCTTAACTATGATGACATTCCTAGAAAATTTTGGAGTGGTTTTGAGCTAATGACTCGCAGCTATTACGGATGACTTATTTGCACTGTAAGTGCCCACATCTAAATGCAACTAGTGTGTTAACGAAATTACAAATGGATGCGCTACCGAAGAGTACACTGCTTATCCGAACCGTATTGAGAGTACATCTCCAAAGCATATTTATCCCATAAGTTTAAACCGTTCTTGTAAAATACAAGCACTCACCATTCCTGTCAGAGTAAAAGTTACTTGAGTACGTTTACTGTCATCCATTTCGGGCAGTCGATCTAGGAGTGTAATAACTGCTTTTTGGTCGTAGAACGGTAGTGATTTCATCACCTCGCCTCGCAGAGTATCCTGTAGTAGTTCTTGCAATGGCTGATTGCTTTGCAGAGCATAAGGCGGAGAAGAATACGAGTGCTTTTTACGATGATACATCGTGTCTGTCAAGAAAGGGCGTGCCGCTTCTCGCAGCACATATTTTTCGGTTGCACCACGGATTTTGAGTGAAACAGGAAAATCGCGCACTAATTCAACTACATGATGGTCAAGAAATGGCAGACGCCCCTCAATAGAATGTGCCATTTCTACACCATCGCCCAGCATTCTCAAAACGTAGTTTGGCAAAACCGTTTTAGACCACAAATAAAGGGATTGATTGACGGGTTCCCGCCCAGTTAGTTGACCCTGTACATCTAAGCGATTTAAAAAAATTTTAAAGGCATCGCGTTCTGCCACAAAAGCCGCAAATGCAGGGGTATAAAAAGGGTCAAGTTTCTTTATACCAGCTTTCATCAGTCCAACTGAAACATTTTTGAGCCAAGTTGGTACAAAACCTAAAGTCCGCTGCACTCCCTTTAAAGGCATTTCTGATGCATTAGTTTCTAATAAAAGCGCAGAAGTTGGATTGTGCAATTGCAATTGAGCTAATAGCTGCTGTACAGTTTGCTCATCTTGTCCTTCTCGATTGTAGAGCAACATATCCTCACGCATAGCGACATATCCTCCGAAGATTTCGTCAGAACCTTCACCCGTAAGTACAACTTTGTAACCCATATCTCGCGTCGCTTTGCTCAATAGATATTTGCCAGCAGTGGAGATAGTGTTGGAAAGCCTCTCACCGTAATAAACGGCATCGGCAAAGTTGCTGACGAGATCGGATTGGCTGACTGGAAGAATATGAAGATTTGCCCCGACGTGTTCAACTGTCTCACGAGCGAAAGCTTGTTCGTCATAAGGGGGTTGATCGAAGGCGATAGTAAATGCCTGTATCGAGCCAGAGGTATGTCTAGCTGCCATTCCCAACACAGTAGACGAATCGATACCACCGCTGAGATAGCAGCCAACTGGTACATCAGCCCACAAGCGGAGTCGAATCGCTTCGTCCAATGTGTAGCGAAGTTTTTCAATGTATTCGCCTTCACTATATTGAGTAACAGGCTCGTTGATGCGGGGATAATTAAAATCCCAGTAGCGGATCAGTTGCCAGCCAGAGTGCGAAGCCAGCAGAAAATGACCAGGGGGAACCTCATAAATGTCTTGAAATAAAGTACGATCTGCTTCTAGTACAGCGCTGTTGTATTGGAAAAAAGACTCTGGGTTCCAACGAGCAGGCACACCTGCTGCAAATAAAGCCTTGACTTCGGATGCTAAATAAAGAGTACCACCATTTACTGTATAATAGAGTGGCTTAATGCCAAAGCGATCGCGAGCCGCAAATAGCACTTGATTGCGTTCATCCCACAGCACAAACGCAAATTCGCCTCGCAAACGCTGTAAGCATTGTGTACCAAACTCGTCGTAGAGATGAAGGGCAATTTCACTGTCAGAGCGGGTACGAAGTCGATATCCCCATCGTTTCAAGTCAGCTTGTATCTGTTCAAAGTCGTAAAATTCCCCATTAACAACAATGTGCAGGTTCTCTTCTTCGTTAGCAATGGGCTGTTCCCCGGTTGTTAGGTCAATAATGCTGAGTCGGGCATGACCTAATCCAACTCGTTGATTGGGAGAAATCCAATAATTTTGTCCGTCTGGCCCCCGATGGTGTAAGCTTTGGGTTGCCCGTTTCAATGCCTCTTGGGAAATTGGTTCCTGTTTTGATAAAAATGCAACAATTCCACACATCAGTCTCAATTTAGCTTAATTTATTGAACAGAATTCAGAACTCAGGAGTCAGAATTCAGTATGAATTCAGTATGACTGGGTAATGAATATTGGTATAAAAACCGTACTTTTTTACGAGACGCTACCGCGAACATCCCGCTGCGCTAATATCATGTCAGTTTGATTACTTATTAAATCCGAAAAACCCCAAAGAGCCAAAGCTACGCTTTGTCTGCCCTCAGAGCCTGCGGGGAGGGAATTAAGGGGAGCCAGTGCGGTCTTGGGGTCTCCCCAAGTGGAGCATCTGGCGTGTGGGGTGCAATGGCTGTGGAAATCATCGCTAATTATGCGGACATGATATAACGCCCGCAAGTAGCGCGAAACTAGTATGAAATTTTTTTCACTCATTTAAAACTCTATCCCTTCATGGCTAGAGTATTCTGAATTCTGAATTCTAACTCCTGAATTCTGACTCCTGAATTCTGACTCCTGAATTCTGACTCCTGAATTCTAACTCCTGAATTCTGACTCCTGAATTCTAACTCCTGAATTCTGACTCCTGAATTCTGACTCCTGAATTCTGACTCCTGAATTCTGACTCCTGAATTCTGACTCCTGAATTCTGACTCCTGAATTCTGACTCCTGAATTCTGACTCCTTTTTATGGGGTTCCGAACGACTAGCACCGATATACTGAATTTAATTTTCTCAGTTTAATTACATCGGATGTACTGGCGATCTTTTTCGTTGATAACTGATGCGCGTGGGTGATGGACGAGGCGCACCGCCGAGTACGCTGATTGTCTTTGGGTTTGGTGTGAGTAGAGTTAAATCATAGTTGCGTAGCAACTTTGCGAGGATGATGGCCATCTCATTTTTGGCAAAGTTCATCCCTGGACATTTACGCCCACCTCCGCCGAACCCCATAATAGCATACTGGTCTTTAGCTTCGCTCCGTTCTTTGCTAAAGCGATCGGGGTCAAAAAGAGGTGGATTACTAAATTTGCTTTCTAGATAATGGGAACTTCCGGCGGCTATAACCACACGCCAACCTGCGGGAATTTGATAATCCCCGACTTCAACGTCCTGTTCAGTAACCCGCAGCAGCATATCTGCGGAAGGTTTCAGCCTTACAGTCTCATCAATTACTTGGAAGGTTAGTGGCAAGCTTCTAAAGCTCATAGCATCAATGTTGTCATTTAGAACCTCAACTTCAGTTTGTAAGCGTGCCAAAATGTTTGGGTGTTGGAGGGTGAGGAGAACACACCAGGCGGCTTGCCGTGCGGTGGTATCATTTCCGGCAAATATCAGACCCAGCCATAGGTCTGCCGCCTTTTGATCGTCGAGGTAAGTGCCATCGTCCAAAGGAGTATTGAGTAACAAAGATATTACATCGTCGTAGGCATCAGGAGCTTGACGACGTTGTTGGCAAAGGCGACCTAGAATACTTCGGATCTTTGCCCTACCGCGATCGCGACGTTTATATCTAGGCAGTGGCCAGTTAGGTGGTAAGATGATGCTCACGGACTTGGCAATATCTGAATATGCTTCCCAAAATTCCGAACCTAATTCATCTCGGAAATTTGCTCCAGCAAAGGCGTGCCCAGCAATAGACCGCGTTACTAGGCGCATCTCCTCCATAATATCCATCTCGCCCGACTCCCCTAAACCATCGAGCCAGACATCAACTTCGTAGTTCATGGCATTTAAGTAGCCCAAGCTACGTTCTCTGCCGAAGATGATCGGTAGAAAAATGCGATGCTTTTTGTACTGCTCCTTTGAGGCGGTAAGGAATATTTCACCTATGGCATATTTCAGGATTTCATAGCCCTTGGCGATATTTAAGCTTTTGTCAGTTTCGTTGTAAAACCATTGATGGTATTCGCTACCAGTGACCACCACTATCGGTTGGGGTATTTTAACAGTAAATACATTACCTAACTCCTGATAGCCCTTGTAAAACAGAGCACCTTTGTCCTGCATAAATTCTGGAAGATGCCCAATAATCGGCCACCCCCCTTTGAGTACAGGTGGAAGTTGCATCGGATCTCCTGATTTCAAAGAGGAAGGATTTTCAAGGCTATCTGACAGATTATGTTTCATTTAGTTCACTCCCCAAGATTGACCTATGTGAAAGTAACTGCGTGCTATATTTAGACCCAGAAGAATAAATCTGACTCTATCATTGTTCAGCGCGGTGATTTGATGAAATGATGGGTGGATGGCTTCGAGACACTGCGTGATTCTACACGATCTCCTTGAGTCAAACAATAGCCTTAACACTCCCCCGACTGTTTAAATTTCGCTGCGCTCATTTAAACAAAAAGTCGGGGGATTCTTAAGAGTCCACAAACGAACTCTTAATGGCGTTGTCAAAGCGCCTCTACTAACTCCACTGAGATTAATTCCCAATGTTGCCGCTACTTTTGCAATGCAGTTTGCAGCACCGTTGCAATCAGCATTTATATACCAATTATTTGCAGTACGAAATAATCCGCGTTTTATTCGCTTGCCTGATGACTTCCACCATGAGGGTTTTTCGCCATGTTTTGGGAGACTGTCACCATCTACAAACGATGCAGCAGAAGTATTCGCTTCTTCAGTTTCTACAAAATCAATTCCATATTGTTGACCGAGTTGAGAAATACGTTCTTTAAGTTTGGCTGTGGGAATTTGGACAAATTTCTGATTAACCTTACGTCCCATATTTGCACTATGTTTTTGTCTTTCGTTCCATCCAAAAACAATTCGACCAATGCTATTTGATAGACAGTAGTTAATTACAATTCTTGCTGCTTTATTAACAGCATCTTTCATCCGGCGATTACGCTTTTCTGTAATTGCAGCTAGTTGTTTAGACCAAAAACCTTGCCCTTTGTTCTCTTTAAGTTTGGATACTAGCTTGTTATACCATTGATTAAGAGATTTAAGATGTCTTCCGTCAATGATAAAACTTGTACCTACATTACTAACGCAAGTTAGCCAGTTATCGATTCCACGATCAATCCCTAGTACCCTGCTTGTATCTAATTGAGATTTGACATCTTCAACAGGGTAAACAAATTCAGCGTAAAAACATCTATTTCTGGGCAATATCCTGAGTTCCTTGATATCCTCCCACTTTAAGTTAGATGGCATTGGCAAGTAGATTGCATCAATGCCAAACCAAGCTTTAACCTGGTTGCCTAATGGAATCCTAATACCTTCTTCCGTCAACTTTAGCCAACGTTTAGGATAAGTGACTGTAAATAATCCAGTTTTGCGATATCTAGGTAGTGATGGCTTATCTTGAATCTCTCCGCGTTTCCAAAGTTTTGTTAGTTCTTGGAATGACTTAAAAGCTTCCGCAACATTATTACAAGTCTGTTGTGCTGAGGATACATACATCGCCCCAAAATTTTTTTTGTCTTTAGTGTGAGCAGTCTTCTTTTTAAGCCACTATCACCGCTCGGCGGGTGATGATATTTCGTCTAAAGCAAAATAGCCGTTGTAATCTTCCATATAAACGGCTGCTCGATGTCTAAAGAGAATCACAGCCGGAGTGCAGGTCGTCAATTCCATGTCATATCCAGGAATGCGTACTTTTGTACCAACTGGGTACAAGCGATTCCAGCGATCGACTTTTTTTCGCGCCTGGGCTGCTAGTTTCTCTTTATCTACAGTAAACTGGGTATTAAATTGGCTGGAACGTTCATCGGTGCGATCGCCTTTTATAGAGAACTGACTTGCTAAGGAAGAATCGACTTGATTATTATCTTGAATATGAGGATTTTTTGCAGTATTGTCTGGCTGCCCTTGATATTCTCGTCTGATACTTGGCATTAACTTGGTTAAAATTCTACCGACACCTAGTTCCTCAAACTCCATTTCATTTTGGGACAGCAGATAACCGATGCTTTCAGACCAGCGCACAGGAGATGTAATGTGATCTGCTAACTGGGATGCAATCTCTTCTTGTCGATAGGGTCGTGCATTGACGTTGCAGACCACAGGAATCGTCAGTTTTGAAAAAGAAAAGTTTTCCAGATACCGCGCAAACTCTTCTCTTGCAGAAACCATATAGGGAGAGTGAAACGCCCCACTTGTGTTGAGAGGAATGAAAATCGCTCCCTCATCTACTAGGACTTGCTTGGATTTCTCGATATCTGCTTTCAGACCCGATACAATGGTTTGGTGTGGGGAATTGTAGTTTGCAATGTAAACTGCTGACAGTCCATGAAAGTCTAACATTGTCCGAATGTCGGCTGCCGCAGGGCCAATTACAGCTCCCATCGCACCATTGAGTGTACGGCTCATGAGTTCCCCGCGCTTTGCAACTAGGCGAATACCATCTTCAAAGGAAAAGGCTCCTGAACTGTGGAGTGCGTTGTATTCACCCAGACTGTGACCAGCTAAAAAATTAGGTAACTTTCCAGATTCGGCTAGACGCAGTTTGTAGGACAGCGCATTAACGACAAAAAGCGCCGGTTGAGTGAATTGTGTTCGATCGAGATGGTTGTTTGGATCTTCTGTACACAATGTAACTATTGAATACCCAAGAATGTCACTGGCAATTTCCGTTTCCTCTGGAAATATTGCGAACAGTTGTTTTCCCATTCCTTTTGTTTGTGAACCCTGCCCAGGGAAAAGATAAGTAATCATTGTCAATTAAATTGGTAGAATTATACATTGGACTTATTGCAAAAAGATATTTTTGCAAGAGAGGGGAAAGGGGAAAGGGGAAAGGGTAAAGGGGAAAGGGGAAAGGGTAAAGGGTAAAGGGTAAAGGGAAAGGATTTTGAGTTTTTTTCGCCTTTTCCCGGACAAATGCCAAGAGGTCTATTGACAGAATACTAAAATAGTGTATTCCTAATAAATAAAAGTCGTTTTTGCAGATATCGGATAATACTATGGCTCCCAAGGAAATTTTCCTTCGTTAACGTATCTCCGAATTTTGTCGAGATTCTCTTGAGAGGAGAACAACTGCTCGTTTGTGGAAACTGCCAACGATCGCGATCGCATCAGGATATCGTTTAGCTGGTGCATATATTTTTTATACTCAGATACGGCTGAATTCGACAGTCGGCTGAGACGAATCAGATGTTTACGTAACAGAGATTCGCTGTCTTGAGAATAAGCATCCACCAAACCACTGGCGGATGCATCCTGGACTGAAATCGGCATGGTAGTCAACGTCATGTAATGAGATTTTTGCACGCCCACTTTGCGAATTAGAAATGGTAATACACAGGCGGGAAACACACCGAACATGAGTTCTGAAAGCGCGAAAGTTGCTGATTCATCCGCTAGTACGATGTCGCAGGCGGCAACAAATCCCACTCCACCAGCACGCACCCTACCTCGCACATGGGCAATTGTGACAAATGAAGCGATCGCCAGCTGCATCCATAAATGGTACAAGCGTTCAGCATCGACCCTCCCCGCAGTATCATTTTGTTCAGCGATCTGGCGAAAGTCTGCACCAGTACAGAAAACATCCGGCAGTCCCTCAATGACAACGACACAAACTGCTTGTGAATTCTCTCTAGTTCTATTTTCACAAATGGCAAGGACATCTGTAAGTTCGGTGACGAGCTGGTTGGTAATCGCATTCTCGGAATCTGACTGACACAGCTGAATGCGACAAATTGGCCCCTGAAACCGGACGTTGATAGTTTGATACGTTAGCTCACCCATTCATACTCACGATGGAATTCTCGAATTTCGCGTAAGGTCAACAATGGTTTATCTTTCCAGGCCGATCGCATACCCGCAAGCATCGTGGGGTCTAAAGTTACATTTCTCGTTCCGAACCTGACACTGCGATTGCCCTGGAAAAGGTCTTCGTATTCCTCAATGGAAATCCGATAGCGTCGGTCTAGCATCGCCCCAATATTAAACTGACGCTGCCACTGTTGTCCATTTGCTGTCACCACGCCACTGTAGAACTCGGAGCAACAGCCCGAACCGTAGGAAAAGCAACCCACTCGCTTTGGTGTCGTAAAATCACCATTGTCTATGGTGCTGGACAAAGATAACATCACCGTTCCGCCCATAATATTGCCCACCCGTTGGCAATAGCGGAGTCCTAGTGCAACTCGCCCCTTAAAGTCAAGTTCAATATCCTTTGACTTTACCTGAGTGAACTTACGCATCATCATCCGGTGTGCCCCTTTGACCATGCCACCAAAAGGCGTGTGGAATGTTAAGTAACCAAAGGTGTTTTGATAGTCTACGCCTGAAACTCGCTTTTGATACTCAATAAACGCCTTCTCGCAACAGTCGAGATAGGACATCATAGACAAATCGACATCTCCCGATTCACTGTCTGGCACGGGACGGCAGGTATCCATGACTTCATAGCCGTAATAGCCGTTTGCGCCTACATCGACTTGAAACACCTTTGGGTCGTCACTAACCAGGATGGCTACGGCCCCTGCACCCGAACTTGGCTCAAAATAAGACCAGTCATCGGTGAGTGCTTCACCTCCGGCGGTGACAACGAATCGGGAAATATCGGTGGCTACAACCAACGCCTTAGCACCCGGTGATGTTTGCGAGAGGATGAAATTAAGGGCCATTTGTAGTCCGGCAGTTGCCGCATAGCAGGCTTGTTTCAACTCAAATAAGCGACAGCATCGATTCAAACCCAGGTATTGATGAATGTAGACGCTAATGGATTTACCGAAATCAATCCCTGATTCTGAGCAGGTAATGAGCAATTCTATTTGTCCTTTTTCCTCTTCTGAGAGAGAGTCGATTAAAGGTTTGGCAGCGTTGACCCCAAAAGTGATGGGATCTTCAAACGGGAGGGCAACTGCTTTTTCCTTCATTAATAAATTTTCAAACCGCCGCATATCTAGCTGTCGATGACGAGCCAGATCCATCACATCAAGGACGACACTACCGCCAAAAGCATTCATGCTTTCGATTCCAACTGATATCATGATTGTTCCTCGCTTAATATCGTCCGAGACATAATGCCGTATTGAGTCCGCCAAATCCCATACTCAGGGCGATCGCATATTCGATGTGATGTTGAACAGATTTTTCCCGAACCCAGTTAAAAGTTGAGTCGATTGGACTTTCTAAGTTTAGCGATGGATGAAGCATTCCAGCACGCATTTGTAGAACTGTTGTCACCACCTCAACAGCTCCTGCGGCGCTCAGTCCGTGACCGATGAGTGACTTGGTTGTATTGATATATGCATGGGATAGACCCGCCTCGCGAATGGCTGAAATTTCAGTATCATCACCAACGATGGAACCGCTACCGTGGGGATTGATATAGTCGATCGCTGGCGGTGACAATCCAGAACGAGCCAACGATTCCCAAATGACAGACACCTCACCTGACTGGGATGGATTGGGGTTGCGGTTTCCGTCCATTCTGGTCGCCCACCCCAAAACTTTGGCATAGGGCGAAACGCCAGAACGAGTTGCTGTATCCTCTTTTTCAATTACTACCACACCACAAGATTCGCCAAAAATAAATCCGTCACGATGAAGATCGAAAGGGCGACTGGCTAATGATGGCTCATTAGCATAACGGTTTGACCCCATAGCCCCCATAGCTCGCAATCCTCGACACTCCCAATGGGACAGATCCATTAAAGCTCCCATAGCGATGCAGACATCAACTCTACCACTTGCAACAGCTTCGCTCGCCTCAATGACTGCCAGCTGACCGCTAGCGGACGCGCCCCCTACGGTATGGGCGAATCCTTTCACAGGAAAATATTGGGTACACAGTCCACAAATATCACTGTCAAGAAATGTCGTGCCATAACTCGGTCTGAGAAAATGAGTCCGATCTGCATATTTTTCCTGAATCAGCACCAATTCACGCTGCTGGAAATTCGAGCCACCAACAATTAGACCGATGCGGCAAGGATCGACATCATCGAGTCGGGCATCCCGCCACGCTTCATCCAGGGTAGCAACTCCCACTTGAGCCGACCATGAGGCTGTCCGTAAATCTCTTTCGGCAATTCTATCAGGAATGATGAGGTTGTCAATTTCGCAACCCAATAAACGCAGATTGCCATCAACTATCTTTCGCCCTGGTCGATTGAGTTCAGCAAAAGCAGACTTCCCTGCAAGTATCGCCTCTAAAAAATTAACTTTTCCTTGCGCGATCGCAGTGGTGACTCCAACTCCTGTAATCAGTATTTTAGCTAAACTGATGTTTCTCATACAGCAGATCGGTAAACTCGCCTATATTCTTAATTTTTGCCAGCTCAATTAGAGGGATTTGTAGCGACAGCGATTCTAGCGTCATCATGACAATATCGGCTCGATCCATCGAGTTGGCTCCTAAGTCAGCAAGTCGATCCGTCTCAACAATCAAATGACCTTCCAGTTCTGGAATAACTTCACGAGTGTGTTGGACAATGATGTTAAAGATACTATCCCTTGTAATCTCGGTTGTCATCTCGATTCTCAATGATTCTAGGCCAATTGCATTTTATTGAACCAGTATTTAGGCTCTTTTTTTTGCCTTTACCAGCATATACCCAAGATTTTCACACATATCCTCAAACATTGCGACCCAGCGGCCGATGGCTTGACTTTCAACGTATTCCAAAATTTCAGTTTCATACTGTTTAAAGGCGACTTTAACCTTTGGAACCAAAGGAGGAATGACAAATTCGGTTACGTCATCAATTTCGATCGGGTCAAAGCCAGCTTCATCCAACAGTCCTGGATAATCTTCCTTGGGAATAAACACCGAATGAATTTTTTCTTTGGCAAAGGTTTTAAATTCTTCGGTAATGTTTGGCCGTGTTGGCAAGTCAGCGATCAGTAATGTGGCTCCTGGCTTCAAGATTCGATAAGCTTCTCGTAGGGCTTCGCGGTGTCCCATATGAAAAATAGTTTCAAAAAACCAGCCTCCGTCATAGGTGGCGTCCTCACAGGGCATTTCCAAGGCATTGCCGTGGATGAAGCGGACTTTATCGGACATACCAGCTTCCTCGGCTAGCTGCTTCGCTCTGTCGTATTGGTACTTGCTGATTGTAATTCCATCAACGAAACATTCTTTCGCTTTGGCAATCCGCATAGCTGGGACACCAACACCACATCCCAAATCGCAGAAGCGTTGTCCCTGAGATATCTCCGATTTATCGATCATAATCTGAGTCAGGCGATCGGCTGCTTCACCAAGACTGGCATCAGAATTCTTTTCGTCCCAGTAGCCCCAATGAAATTGCCCGTCAAAGATGAGATGCCCTCCTTGACCTCCGGGCGCATCATACATTTGTGCTACCTTTTCTGGTATCGGACTGCTTATAGTTGCCCCGTTTTTCTCAATATCAGACTTACTCACTGAATCCCCCATAACCTATAAACAAGATTTAGATTTTATGAACCTAATTTTGTTAAAAGCATTATAGGTTATAAGCAGGTAAGTAAAAGCATTTAAAACGTTGCGAATGTTTACACTTATGATTATTCCCGTTATTAATTAATATCAAGTTTATGGAGCAAATAACTTCAACAGAATTTAAGTCAGATTTTCTCACTGAAGCACGAGTTAGTCTAGGATTGGCTGTACCCTTAGCAGTTGCTCAATTAGCTGAATTTACCATACCTGTAATCAATTCAGTAATGATGGGTTTACTTGGCACTCAAAATTTAGCGGCGGGTGCTTTGGGTGTAGTTATTTTTCTGACTCTAGCATCTATTTGCATTGGTATTCTCAGAGCAGCAGGGGCACTTGCCGCCGAGGCTTTTGGAGCAAACAATCTAGATAGAGTTAGCCGTATTAATTGTCAAGGACTGTGGCTGGCAGTTGCCTTATCTTTACCCGCAATGCTTCTGTTATGGAACTGTGATTCTATACTGCCCTTACTAGGTCAAGAAGAAAACAATATTTTATTGACAAAAAGCTATTTACATGTATTGGTTTGGGGATTACCTGCGATGCTGGGTTTTCTATATTTAAAACAAATTGCCGCTGCAATCAATTTTCCCCAATTTGGCATGGTGATTATAGTTGTCTCTTTATTACTGAATATACCCGTCAATTATGTACTGATGTTCGGCTATTTAGGTTTCCCTGCTCTTGGTTTAGCTGGAATAAGCTGGGGAACTATGCTCGTTTATTGGGTGAGTTTTTTAGCCTCAGTTCTGCTGATTTATTTTCATCCTAACAGTAGAGACTACAAGCTTTTTCGCTATTTAAATGAGTTCGATGGAGAGATATTTGGTAAAATTTTTCAGATTGGATGGCCGACGGGAATTCAATTAGCAATTGAAATGGGGCTGTTCACCATCACAGCAATGCTCATGGGAAAGTTAGGAACCTCCAGTTTAGCAGCCCATGAAATTGCTCTCCAGGCATCCAGTATCTTTTCAGCAATTTCAATGGCAATTTCTTACGCGGTTACGGCCAGAGTAGGGCAAATGATGGGAGAGAAAAACCCCAAGGGAGTAATGAGGGCAACCTTTGTTAATCTTAGTTTAAGCGCCTTGTTTGCCTTCGTTGTAGCAACAGGTTTTGAACTGTTTTCCCAATCCATTGCCACCCTTTATTTGGACATTAATAATCCCGATAATGCTGTAGCAATTACTCAGGCAATAAATTTCCTAAAATTAGTTGCAGTCTACCAAGTTTTTTCCAGTATTAAAGGAGTTACGGTTGGGGCTTTGTTAGGATTACAAGATACCCGCGTACCTATGATAATTAACACATCGTCTTTCTGGGGTGTTGGGCTGGGTGGAGGTTATCTAATGGGAATAATTTTAGGATGGGGAGGAACTGGTTTATGGTACGGTTTAATTTTGGCTCCAGCAATTTCCAGCTTAATTTTAGTAGGGCGGTTTTATCTGAGAGCGAAAAAATTTGAGGGAGATTTAACTGGAGTCTCTAGTCAAACCCCAGTCTCAACTTTGTCTACTTAGTTTTCTTTGAGGCAAAGTATCCTAGAGATAACAGCCAAGGTAGTATGCAACTTGGGCGACTTGGTTTGGCTCTTGCATCAGAGTAAAATGATCTCCATTAATGATGTGTACACTCAGTTCACCTTTAATTAGAGTGTCCCATGTAACTCTGTCTTTGCCATTACTGCTTGTATGGGAGGCTTTTGCCACTGACTCACTTGCTAAAAGTGATAAAACTGCCCCGTTATATGGCTGCGGGTGATACTGGGTTAAGGCCAGCATATTTACTTGAAAAACACGCCATAAGCACTGTAATTGCTCCAAAGACAACTCAGATGGGAAAAGTTGATGATGTTGGGTAAGTTTGAATACTTGCTCTAAAGAAACTAGTTTTCCTTCTAGTGACTCTAGAACTGAGTGTAGGCTTTGTCTCGACTGCCCAGCTAAATGTTTTATGAACTCTACAAGGAGTCGATCCTGACTCGGTATGTCTTCAGCAGTGGGGATATGGCTATCAATCAGAACTAATAATGCAACTGTCTTTTCTCGATGAATAAGCTGTTGTGCTATCTCGTAGGAAATTATACCTCCCATAGACCAGCCTATCAGGTGATAAGGGCCCTGAGGTTGCACCGTCAAGATTTCCTCAAGGTAGTGACTGGCCATTGCCTCAATGGTGGGCAAAGTCACCTGCTGTTCTATCAAGCCTAATGATTGCAGTCCATAGATAGGATGTTCCTGCCCTAACTGTTGGCAGAGTGCTGCATAGCACAATACGTTCCCACCTACCGGATGGACACAGAATAGAGGAAGTTGTTCTCCTTTAAGCTGAATAGGTATTAATACTGAATTAATCGCATTAGACATCTCCGAAAAGGAATGTGAAACCTTTGTCTTGTGTTGGTGAAAACCTAATTTCTGGAGATGTGTATTAATTGTAGGATGATTACTGGCTTTGAGCAGTTGGGATAGTTGGGCAATGGTGGGGTTTTGGAACAGGGTAGCGGAGGGCAACTCTACCTGAAATATGTTCTTTATTTGAGCCATGACCCTCACTGCTAGAAGAGAATCTCCTCCTAACATAAAGAAATCATCGTGGATTCCCACCTGCTCAAACCCAAGAATATCCTCCCAAATACCAGCAACAATCTGCTCAAGGTTGTTTCTCGGAACAACATAAGCCTGAGTTATTGGTGGTCGTTGGTGTACCTGTTTGGGTAGATTTTCCTTCGATGATTCTTCTAAAAAACTAAGTAGTGTAGAGACTTGGTTTTGCTCAATCCGAGAATGTAAATCTCGTGTTGATACAATAACTTGGGGCAGTGTATTACACAAAATACGACGAAAAACATCTACGCCCTCTGCGGGTAATAACCCTAACTTATGGTCTTTGTGCAGTATATTTGTAGTTGCGATCGCTTGTTCGTACAGAGCAAAATCAGCAGGTTGACTAATATTTGGGTCAAGACGATGTGAGCGGACTTTGTTTAGCGCCTCTTTATCCTGTAACGATACAACAAGCTTGCCGATGTGCTTTCCTTGTGCCATATACTCAAAAGCGATCGCCACTCCGGAAATTGGGAATACTTGATGAGGAAGGGGACTAAAATTCCCATTTTTGAAGTGTTGCACCATTTCCAGGAATATGGAACTAAAGTTAGGGATATTCGGCTGCAAATCTATGGTAAAGAAGGATAAGCTTTTCTCAGAAAGCCGCAAACTCACTTGGCTATTCTCATCGATATTTTGTTTGCCAAGTTCCAAAAAGCGTCCGTAAGGTGCTAAGATTGATAAGCTTTTGGGTATGAATTCCCCTCCTAAAGAATTCAAAACCACATCAATACCCTTGCCGTTAGTGTATTGCATCACTTCATCGGCAAAAGCCAAAGACCTTGAATCCATCACATATTTAATTCCCAGAGAAGAAAGAAACGCCCGTTTTTCTGGAGTGCCAGCTGTGACAAAGATTTCTGCGCCCATCATTTGGGCAATTTGGATGGCAGCCATACCCACACCACCGGCGGCGGCATGGATAAGAACACTTTCCCCTTTGCCAAGTCTACCCAATTGATTCAGCGCATAGTAAGCTGTCATAAAGGAAAGGGGAATTGTTGCTGCCTCTTCTAAACTCAGATGATTTGGTTTGGGGGCGACATAACAGGCGGAAGTTGTTGTAAATGCGCTAAAGCAGGAAGAAGAAAAAGCAATGACTTCATCTCCTATGTGATAACCCTCGACACCTTCTCCCAGCGCCACAATCTTTCCTGCACATTCCAAACCGAACTTTAAAGGAGTATTAGATTGAACTGGAAGCATCCCCAGCGCTAAAAGCACTTCTTTGTAGTTGAGTCCAGCAGCACATATCTCTATTTCTACCTCACCTGCACCTGGTTTCTGGCGTTTGGCCGTTTGAAATCTTAAGGTTTCTAAAATACCAGGAGAGGATATTTCCAAACAAAAATTCTGGCTTTGGGAAGCGGAAAAGTTTTTTTCCCTTTGAGAGATTCCATCGGGTGTTAAGGGAAAATCCAAGGTTCCGATTCGTTGTTTTGCTGCCGCTGCCGCCATCCCGACTTCTTGCCAGCCATCCCAGTTAATACTGACTGTGAATGTTTTATTTTCTGAGGTTTTATGATGAGTGAAGGCATCAAGAAAGGCATTGGCGGCACAATAGTCTACCTGTCCAAAGTCATTTAGAATTGAACTGAGTGATGAACAAAGAATAAAGAAATCTAGCTGAACATCCTTGAACAGAGCGTCAAGTACCAGGGTTCCCCTGATTTTAGGAACAAGAACTTTTTGTGCTATTTCTGGTGTTTTTAGCTGAATCACGCCTCCCCCAGGAACACCTGCTGAGTGGATTACACCATTAATTTCACCAAATTCCTCTAATGCTTGAGCTATGGCGTTTTGCATTTGTTCCAGGTTGGTAACATCTGCATTGACAATCAAAACCTTAGTACCAAGCTTCTCTATTGCTTGCAATTTTCGGATCTTGCAACTTGTATCATCTTCAGCCTCATGAGTAGCTAGCCATTGTTCCCAGTGAGTTTGAGCCGGAAAATCAGAACGCCCTGTGAGGATCAATTTAACCTTAACTGTTAGCGCCAAATACTCTGCCAGTGCCAGTCCTATACCTCCAAGCCCGCCTGTAATTAGATAGACTCCGCCTTCCTTTAACCTTTGTATTCCTTTATTTAAGTTTTCTAATCTAACTGACTCGAAAGTTTGTACCCAGCGATGTTGTTTACGGTAAGCAATAATTTGTTGGTCGGATTTAACCTTTAATTCTGCTTGCAGTTGTCTAATCAGTTGCTTCTCTTGCCAGGTTTCTGATTGCGGAATCACTACGTCAACACTACGACAACTTAAATAAGGGTATTCTTTAGGAATAGTTCTGACCGGGCCGATTAAAGTGGCTTGTTCGGGACGTAGTTTTTCTTCTGCGGTTACCTCCTGCATATTATTTGATATAACTATCAATTGGAAGCGATCGCTAACATTTTGTTTACCAAATGCCTGAGCAAGAAATAGCAAACTGTAAAATCCTAAATCTAAAGCTCGGTCAATTTGCTCCAATTCTGATACAGCATGACTTTTTTCGGCTAGACTCCATAAATGAACGATGGTTTTAGGGATATCTCCCAGTTCTGCCAACAAAGTTTCGTAGTCCTTCGGTTGCCGGGGATTGAGGGTATATGAGTCTTGATTTTCTTTTGTAAATGACTCTCCTATCTTGACAAAAATCACTTTTTGAGATTCGTTTTGCAGTTGTTTTGCCAGTTGAAAACCCAAGTTGCACTCATTGATAAACAGCAAAACGCTACCCTGTAATTCCTCTAGTTGACCAACAACAAGCGGCGACCTTTTCCAGGATGGGACATAAAACCAATCAGCAATATCTGGCTTTTTAATTGGTGTTCCTTGAGACTCAAGTATATTTTTTCTTGGCGGTTCAATCCAGTAACGTTGGCGTTCAAAGGGATAAGTAGGTAAGGGAAGGCGATAATGCTGCTGTTGCTTGTAGAATCCAAACCAATCCACCTTTGCCCCAGCAAGCCAGAGTTGCCCCAGTGTGGTGAATAAAAAAGCTATATCTGATTGTTCCTCTTGGGGATGACGGACTGAAGTTAACATTGTTTGTGCAGCTGCCTTGTCTGGATGCCTTTTAGCTAATGTAGTTAGCGTCCGTCCTGGCCCCACCTCTAACAGGATTTGCTCAGGTGTTGCCAACAACTTCTCTACACCTTGGGCAAATAACACTGTGGAACGCAGATGTTGAGCGTAATAGTTAGGATTTGTGGCTTGTGTAGCAGTAATCCAAGTACCAGTAACGTTGGATATATAAGGAATGTTTGGAGGATTTAAGGTAACTTGTTTGACCCGATGTGCAAATGCCTCCAAGATTGGTTCCATCATCTGGGAGTGGAAGGCATGGTTCGTATGCAGACGGCGGCATTCAATTCCTTGTGTAGCCAGTTGATTTTCTAGGACATCTATTGCTGTGGTGGAACCGGAAACTACGCACTGGAACGGTTGGTTAATTGCTGCTAAGGAGAGTTCTTGTCCTAACAGAGACTTTACTCTGTCTTCGGGGAGGGGAATGGCGAGCATTGCCCCATTGGGAAGTTGCTGCATCATCTGTCCCCGTGCTGCTACCAGAGATAAGGCAGCTTCTAAGGAAAAAACCCCGGCGATACAAGCGGCTACATATTCGCCAATACTGTGACCGATGGCAGCCACAGGATTTACCCCATAAGACTGCCATAATTTAGTTAAGGCGTATTCAATCACAAAAATAGCAGGTTGGGCGATCGCTGTTTGTTGAAGTTGCTTGGATGCGCGATCGCTATTTTCCTCATCAGGATAGATTAGATGACGCACATCGAGTCCTAATTGAGGCAAGAGAATTTCTGAGCATAAATCAACTTGTTCTCGAAATATTGCCTCGGTTTGGTAAATTTCCCGCGTCATATTCACATACTGGGAACCCTGTCCGGGAAACATGAAGACAACAGACCGATCTACAACTTCAGTGCAGTTGCTAAAAACTTGTTGTGGTTCCAAACTACTTAAAACTTTGACAGTTTCTCCTAAGTTCTGACAAACTACCATCCTGCGGTGCTTAAAAACCCAGCGACCAATGCCGAGAGTATAAGCGACATCAGCTAAATTAACTTCGGGGTGTTGTTTTAAATGCGCTACTAGATTAGATGTTGCGCGATCGAGTGCAGTCTGAGTTTTAGCTGAAAGTACCAACAGTTGATATTTTCTCCCCCTCTCCCCCTCTCCCCCTCTCCTCTTAATAACTGGGGCTTCCTCAAGAATTACGTGAGCATTAGTACCCCCCATACCAAAAGAACTAACCCCAGCCCTGCGAGGAATGTTATTGGTTTTCCATTCACTGAGGGTTGTATTGACGTAGAAAGGACTATTAGCAAAATCAATTTTGGGATTGGGTGTCGAGAAGTTCAAACTAGGAGGCAGCAATTTGTGTTGTAGCGCCATTACACTTTTAATCAAACCTGTGACACCTGCTGCTGCATTCAAATGTCCAATATTTGTTTTCACCGAACCAATGGCACAAAAGCCTTTTTTATCGGTACTTTGAGCAAAAGCTTGGGTTAAAGCGGCGATTTCAATCGGATCTCCTAAAGGCGTGCCAGTTCCGTGGGCTTCGATATAGGAAATTGTCTCGGCATCTACTCCAGCCACAGCTTGAGCCTCAGCAATTACTGACGCTTGACCATTGATGCTGGGAGCAGTGTAACCCACTTTTAAAGCACCATCATTATTGATAGCCGAGCCTTTAATAATTGCCTGGATGCAATCTCCATCAGCTAGAGCTTCATTTAACCTTTTTAAAACAACAATTCCGACACCGCTACCGCCAATAGTTCCCTGTGCATTGGCATCAAAAGCACGGCAGTGTCCATCGGGGGATAGAATCATGCCCTCTTGATACAAATAACCAGTGTTTTCCAGAAAGCTGAGAGAAACTCCCCCAGCCAAAGCCATGTCACATTCCCCATTGAGCAAACTTTGGCAAGCAAAGTGAACAGCAGCTAAAGAAGTAGAACAGGCCGTTTGCACATTCACCGCCGGCCCTGTCAAATTGAGTTTATAAGCCACCCGCATCGGCAAAAAATCTTTGTCGCTGGAGATTAGTAATTGCAAAGGATCGATGGTCTCTAAAAGTTCGCGGTTTGGAGTTAGATTGTTGAGCAAATAACTATTCAGACCCAGACCCGCATAAACACCAATCAAACCCTTGTAAGTTTGGGAATTGTAACCAGCCTGTTCTAAAGCTGTCCATGCCGATTCTAAGAATAGGCGCTGTTGGGGATCGATGATCTCAGCTTCTCTAGCACTATAACCAAAGAAATTCGCATCAAATAACTCGAAGTCTGAGAGAACAGCATTAGCTTTTACATAGTTTGGGTTACTCAGCCAATGTGGATCGACGCCAGCCTTTAACAATTCATCGTCTGTAAACCAAGTAATAGATTCTACCCCAAGAGATAGATTCTGCCAAAATTCATCGATATCTTTGGCTCCTGGAAACCGACCTGTCATTGCAATAACGGCTATTTCATAATTGTTAGACTCTTCATTGTTGTTGACGTTATCCATTGCCATATTTTCACTCTTGATTACGAGAACGGTGCTGTCGCCTGAGTTCTAATTGTCGGTTTTTTAAAGCTTTCATATCACTGTGAATTTGGTTGCGGGGATTATTTTTTTCGGATGTATCTTGTTGAGGCGACTTCCCGCTTAAGTATTGACTTAAAGTCTGGATAGTTGGGTACTTAAACATATCAAGTATTGACAATTCCGAATTCAATGCTGTTTGCAATTGTTGATTAATTTGCACTAGAAGTAACGAATGACCCCCCAGTTCAAAAAAATTATCGCAAATTCCCACTTTTTCTACTTGCAGTGCCTTTTGCCAAACTTCAGCGATGATTTTTTCCACCTCTGTTTTTGGCATTACATAATTAGCTTCATCTAAAAAAGTTGGCTCTGGTTTGGGAAGGGCGCGACGGTCTACTTTTCCATTGGGGTTTACGGGTAGTGCTTTGAGGAACACAAAAGCAGAAGGCACCATATAATCTGGTAATTTCTGTTTGAGGAAGCTCCGTAACTCGCTAGTACTGGGGGGGTGAACTTGGGGGACAATGTAGGCGATTAGACGTTTAAAATTGGGATTGTCTGCTTCTGCAATCACCACAGTTGAACGAACTTCTGGGTGTGTCTCTAATACAGCTTCGATTTCCCCAGGTTCGATGCGGAAGCCACGAATTTTAACTTGATTGTCGCGGCGACCGAGATATTCAATATTGCCATCGGGTAAGTAACGACCGACATCGCCCGTGGCGTAAATTCGTTCTCGAACAGAGCCTTCTGGCAAACTAACAAATGGATTGGTGACAAATTTGCGCTCAGTAAGTTCCGGGTTATTGAGATAGCCTTGGGCTAGACATTCACCACCGATAAAAATTTCGCCAGCGATGCCGATGGGCATGAGATTATAGTGTTCGTCCAAGATGTAAATGGCGACACCAGGAATAGGACATCCAATGGGAGGCAAGACTGACCAAGAGTTGACATCCTGCTCCAGAGTGAATGATGTGACAACATGACTTTCCGATGGCCCGTATTGATTTTGTAAAATGCATTGCGGCGCATTTTGAAACATCTGGGAAATTGCTGGGGTGATTCTGAGAGCTTCGCCAGCGATAATCACTTCGCGCAAGGTATGTAAAGAACGTTTGGAAATTCGGAGTTGTTCGGCAAGACTGCTGAGAGCAACATAGGGAAGATACAAACGCTGAATCTGCCGATCTTCGATTAACTTAGCTAATTCAGCCGGGTTGGTACGCAGGTTTTCGTCAATCAGTACCAGGCTACCTCCGCCGCCCAGAGTGGAGAATATCTCCTGAAATGAGACATCAAAATTCAGCGATGCGAATTGCAGGGTTCGGGGTGTTTGACATTCTCCGGCTTGAGAAATTTGCCACTGGATCAAATTCATCACGGCTCCATGTCCCATAGCTACCCCTTTTGGTTGTCCGGTAGAACCCGATGTATAAATGACATAAACCAGGGAGTTTGCAGGTAGTAGGGGAGAGGGCGGAATTTCTTGTGGTACTTCGCTTTGCTCTACGTACAAAATCGGCAGTTTTTGTTTCTCCGACCCCAACAGATTTATCAGTCCATCGCCCAGCTTTTCCTCAGTCAAGATAACCATTGGCTCTGCATCTTCGATGACAAAAGTCAGACGTTGCTGCGGATAAGCCGGATCGAGCGGTAAGTAGGCAGCCCCGGCCTTCAGAACTGCGAGAATCGCCACTACCTGAGAAATAGAGCGTTCAGTGAATATACCCACAATCGTGCCAGGTAGAACACCCATGTCTCGCAGACGGTTAGCTAATCCAGCAGATTGCCGATGTAATTCCGCATATGTGAGCGATCGCTGATTGTGAATAACTGCCACTGCTTCGGGTGTTTTCTGTGCTTGGATCTCAAATAGGTGGTGGACGCATTTGTGTAGGTTATCAGCTTTTTTGGGGACGCGATCGCCAATGCTGCATTTATTCAGCAGCTTTGTTTGTTCTTCGTTACTCAGTAACTCCAAGCTATGAATCGGTTGATTGGGGTTTTGGCAGACTGCTTTTACCAGGTTGCCAAAATGTTCTGCCAGCCGGATGATAGTAGCTTGCTCAAAAAGGTCAGTATTATACGCCATATTCACCAAGATTTCGTTGCATTGTTCAACGATCTCTAGGCGGAGTTCGATTTCCCCTGCTGGACTAGGCCCTGCTACTACCGAAACCCCTTCCAACTGATTTTGCAATGTTTGTTCTATTTCTGGTCTCCAGAAACTTTGCATTGCAAAGGAGGTTTGGAATACCGGAGAATGCGCTAGATCGCGAGAGATACAAAGTTCGGAAACCTGTTTGGGAAACGGAAAGTACCCACGATCCAGTCCATCGGCTACCGTGATTTTGAGGCGCTGCAACAACTGAGCAAATGGCTCCTTGACGTTAATTTGCGTTCTAATGGGAACCATATTAATAAAGTAGCCCACGGTGTTGGCAAATCGCTCTTCAGGTCTGCCGGCACTTGCAACGCCAACAATAATGTCGTTTTGCAGCGTATATCGAGCCAGCAACGCCTGATAGATGCCGAGCAGTAACACGAACAAGCTGACATTTTGATTCTTGGCCAAACACCGAAGCTGGTGGGTTGTATTGGACTCCAACTTGGTGGAGATTGTCGTACCTGCATAGGTTTGGTTGGGGGGGCGCTCCCGGTCAAATGGCAACGCCAGCAGTGGCAGAGTCCCGCTCAGTTGCTTCTGCCAATAGGATAGGCTGGCTTTGCCTCGTTCGCTACAGATAAATGCTTGTTCCCAAGCAACGAAATCTGCATAGTCGGCGCTTTCTGGCGAAGCAATTGCCGGTTGGCTTTTTTTTGAGAACGCAGCATAGGCGTGTAGGAAGTCGTGCAGCAGAATCGGCAAAGACGATCCGTCAACCACCAGATGATGAATCACAATTAGCAACTGGTGGCGATTCTGGGACTGGTGAAACAGATGAAGGCGAACAAGTGGATCGGTTTCGAGATGAAAAACTCCATGAGCTGCGGCTCTTAACCGCTCTTGTAACACTGCATCCGTTACAAAATTGCGATCGCCATCCTCGAAGAAAAACTCCGTGTGCGGACGAATGGTTTGGATGGGATTTCCTTTGTCGTCGGTGTGGAATTGCGATCGCAGCATCGGGTGACGCTCTAGCAGGAAGGATGCTGCTTGTTTGATGGCATTAACATTAACGAGTCCATCGAATTGTAGCGTTACAGGCACATTGTAAGCCGTCATGTCCGGAACCAACTGGTGCAACAGCCACAATCCGCGTTGTCCTTCAGACAGAGGGAAAGTCAATGCACCCACCTTGCTGGTTGTTTCTGGCTCGGAAACTGACTCTATTTCATTTGTAACATTCACAGCGATGGCTGCTTGCTTTTGCTCAATTAATCGGCACAGAGCCTCCACGGTTCCATAGTCTGCTAGTTCGCGATGCCCGATCTCCACGTGGAGACGTTTTTGTATCCGCCGTGCGATTTCCATACTGCGAATCGAATCAACGCCTAGTTGCCACAGCGATAGGTGCGGTGTAATTTCACTTTCGCTCAGGCCAATGGATTTAGCTACAATTGCGGTGACAATTTTCTGCACGCTGCAACTTGCGTCGTTTGGGTTGGAATTGCCCTGTGCGATCGCCCCGTTAAACTTCGGTTCATGAGACTTTTTGCATAAGTCGGGAAAAGGGGAAGGGGGAAAGGGTAAAGGTTTTGTATTGTCCCCTTCCCCGGTTGGTGAGCTTGTCGAACCATTAACCTTTTCCCTTTCCCCAACTCTTGCAAAAGTGTTTTTTGCAAGAGGTATATTTGAATTAGCACTGCTGGCAGCTTCCCAGAAACACCGTTTCTCAAATGGATAAGTGGGCAAAGAAATTCTCTGAACCTGTTTGTGTTCCCAAAGCGACATCCAAGGAATCTTGCCACCCTGAACCCAGAACTGGGCCAGTTTTTGGTAGTTCCGTTGTTCGAGGAATAGCTGTAATACCATTGCGTCGGCACCACCAGCCAGTAGCGTTTGCCATGAGTTGTCGCTTTCGCTAATATTTCCGACATAAACAGGAATATTACTTGACAAATTCCCTTGATTATGCAGCAGAAGATGAGACAGCCCAGTCCTCAACTCGTCAATGCTGTTGACAACCAGTGCCACCCTCGATGCCATTGCTTCGCGCCCTACTTGGAGCGTGAAGGCAAGATCCGCCAAGGAAACGTCTTGATGGCCATGGAGAAACTCGATCAATTGAGATATTTGAGCTTGGCGGCGATGGTCGTTTTTGGCAGATAAAATGATGATTTGGGGCGAATCCTGGGGAAGTTTTAGAGTCTCTTCACTTGGCTGTCGCTGATATTCTTCAACAATCAAATGAGCATTGACACCGCCAGAGCCGAGCGCAGTAATGCCCCCTCGTCTAGGCAAACAGATGCCATCAATGGTCAACGGCGACCAAGGCTCAAGTTCTGTCTGCAACTGAAACGGAAGTGAGGCAAAATCGATATCTGGATTAAGCGGTGTAACCACTTTTGTCGGACAAAGTTTTCTGTGTTTTAGCTGTAGCACGACCTTCATAAACTGCGCCATTCCCGAAACGGACTCGCCATGTCCGATGCTCGATTTGAGCGATCCGAGTCGATAACATTGCCAACGATCTTCACTGCGATCGCCAAACACTTTTTTTAGTGCATTCAACTCCAGGGAGTCTGCCATCTCCAATCCCATTGCTGCTGATTCGATGTAACCCACTGACCTGGGATCGATGCCACCAGCATTGAGCGCCTGACTGATAACCTCAGCTTGACGAAGTGGGTTTGGCGCACCGTAAGCGTTGGCTCGACCGCTATGATTAACGGCACTGCTGCGAATAACCGCCACAATGGAATCGTTGTCTTGATGTGCATCCTCAAGACGCTTGAGGACAACAGCTCCTACACCTTCTCCGGGTACAAAGCCAGTTCCCCCTGCGCCGAAGACTTTTGGCATTTTGGATTCAGCCAGCAAGCCGACTTCGCACAGATACTTATAATTCCTTGGATCGAGATACAGATTGACCGCGCCCACGATCGCCATTTGTAAGTCGCCGTGGCGCAGTGCTTCACAGGCTTGGTGCAACGCTACGAGGGCTGAGGAACACATGGTATCAACAGCTATACTTGCCCCTTGGAGATCCATCGCATGGGAGACGCGATTGACCATAGCGGCAAAAGAAGTATTAAATCCCACCTTGGTGACGGCTCCATAGACCCCTGTGCGTTCGCGCACCGCATCGTCGAGTCCTGAGGGAGAATATCCCGCATCTTCAAATGCACGCCAGCATTCCTGCAAAAATATCCTAGCCTGGGGATCCATTTGAGCCGCTTCTCGTGGCGATATATTAAAAAATAGCGGGTCAAAAGTGTCAAAGTCTTCTAGAAAAGCGCCCCATTTGCAGTAACTTTTTCCTTGTTCCCGTGCCATTTTTGGATCGGCTTCAAAGAAGCCATCCATGTTCCATCGGTTTTCTGGCAAGTCAGTGATGCAATCTCTTCCCGATTGCAGGTTTTCCCAAAATTCTGTTAGGGTCTTAGCCTGGGGAAATCTACCACTCATCCCAATTACGGCGATGGCATCTGTGATTGAATCGCGCGACTGATGTAAGGCGATGGTCTTGGCTGCAAAATTTGTAGACGGCTGCTGCTGATTTGCAATGCTTTCTGGGATGGCTGCTTTCGGCTCAGGATGGTCTTGCAATTTTAACAGCTTCGCAAAGTTTGTTTGTTGAGTTTCGGCGAAATGGTTCACTAAGGCATCAATGGTTGATGCTTCAAAAAGTAATCCCGCTTTCACATTTTCAAAGTGTTTGTTGAGGGCATTGGTCAACTGGGCGATGATGATGGAATCAACACCATAAACGGCGAGGGGTTCTGATGAATCGATTCGGTTTCCATCCATCATCAAAACCTCACCGATCAGTTGTTTAAAGTAAGTCGTCCCCTGTTCCTTCAATTCCTTCAGTGCAGATGCAGCAATACGGTTCGGATCGGCACTATGAACTTTCCTTGTGGTCTGGGAAAAGGTTAAAGGGTAATGGGTAAAGGATGTATTTAAAATCTTTCCCCTTTCCCCTTTCCCCTTTCCCAGAACCGTATTGGCAGATGCAGCACCTTCCTTGTTAAGTGGTTGCTGTTTTGCGTCAGGTACGGAAAAAATCGATTCTGGCTGGCGAACAACACCGTCACTCACAGCGACAATCACCTGTTGTCCCAACGAATTTGCCAAAGGTGCTGGGTAAGCGATCGCTTGGAAACCCTCTTGCTGAAGGACTCGTTTCCAGTCTTCTGCTAGCAAAAACGGCGATCCAGGTACTCGTAACTCTGAATCTTCAGCTAACCACCATCCTGCTAATAAACCAAAAGTGAGGTGAGAGATTAATGAAGTTTGGGTAATTTCATTCAGGAAAATCACGCCTCCTCCGCGCAAGGCAGCTTTAGCGTTACGTAGAGACCGACGAATATTGGCTGTTGCGTGGATACAGTTGGTGGCAATAACTAAATCAAAAGAGCCGATTGCAATGCCCTGCTTTGATAGAGGCTGGTCAACGTCAAACAATTGTGTCCGCAAAAACGGATACTTGGGTGCGAAGTGTTTTTCTGCACGCACCAGAAATGCTGGGGAAATGTCTGTATAAAGATATTCGCCAATCAGATTGCCAAAAGGTTCGAGATGGTGTAATACAGTTGTTGTTGTTGCTCCTGTACCAGCGCCAATTTCCAGAATTCGTATAGGTGTCAACCCATCCACCAGGCAGCGTTCCTGTAGGTAGTTAACTACAGTTTGGGCAAGCAGTTCGTTGAAATACGTGGCGATGGCATTTTTTTCATAGATTCCTTCTACCAGTGACATGGAACCATTGGGAAACATGATATCTGTTGCTCGCTTTTGTGCCTTGAGAATCGCTGGAAGTTCGCGCATACAAACATCCACCAGTGTGACGATTGACTGGATGTGAGGCATACTGTCCCAATCAATTTTCTGGCGATTCCATTCGTCCCAGATATCAGCGAGATTCCCTTGGACACCATCGGGGATGAGGGCGATGGCCAGCCGACGACTTTCTTGCAACCAAAGTTGATAGAATTCTGGCAGAGCGGGTGACAGAGTGGCATGTGGATGCAGCAAGTCAAGGCTTGTTAGCGTACCATGCAGCAATTTCACCAGCAAACTTTCTATGGCTGCAATCGGTTCTAGATATTGCTTTGCTATGGCTGCAACGCCATCGGAATGCCGGGGAATTTGCTTGAGTGCCGATTCAATAAAAGACGCATTGACTGAGGGATAAATATCAAGCCACTCGTCGTCCTTGACCAAATCAAGTCTGTCTAAACGAGTAGTTTTCAAAAGAGCAATTTGATGCAGAGGGTTCACCAGAAAGGCTTCTAGCGCTTCTAAACCCTGTTGCGATGCGATCGGCTCAATGCCGCACTGTTTCATGCGGATTTTTGTGGCGTCAGGGATGGTGTTACCAGTGCCTACGTTCCAGTAACCCCAATTTATCACCTTTACAGGGAATGGCAGGCAACGGTTCAACTCGATGGCGAAACAGTCCTTGAACGCGCAGCCGGCGGCATAACCACTCATGCCCCCACCCCTAGTCAAAGAAACAATAGAGGAAAAAAACAGCATGAAATCTAATGGCTCGTGTTTAAACACGCTTGCCATATTCACACTAACATCGATCTTGGATGACAAAATTGAGCAAAATCGGTTCTCGTCCATTTCACTGAGGCTTTGGTCGAATTGCCCAACAGCCGAATGAATGACACCATGTATCTGGGAGTAGCGAGACTTGATGGACTTGTACGCTTGAGTGAGTGATTCTCGATTGGATGCGTCAGCCTGTAAATATTCCGGGGTCTGACCAATTTGTTTTAACGTGTCAATTTTTTGACGAATTTCATCGTCAATTTGCCGACGACCAATCCAAATGACTTTGGCATCGTAATTTTCCATAACGAAGCGCGACCAAGCACTGCCTATGCCACCCGCCCCGCCGATAATAACGTAGACACCACGGTGTTTATAAGCGGAATGAAACTCATCAACTTGAGGGGTGGGGACGTTCCGCATTGGGATCGGAGTGTGTCGATACCATTCCCCGTCTCGCCAAGCAAAAATCTTGCCTGCGCTATCGTCGGGAAAATGTTCTAGATCCACAGATGCAAGCGATCGCCCTTTTTGCAGATCCAAAACGCGGACGTTCCAAGAAGGGAATTCTTTGGCAAGGACACCTGCAAAACCATGCACGGCGGAATGCACCGGGTTTGACGACTCATCTTGATTAATAGCGGCAATCTGCGTTGTCATCAAAGTCAGAGCCAGATTTTTGGTAGCGTAGCCAGCCCAAAGCAGGGATTTGACGATGCGAAAGACTGCAAGTATGCCGTTCTCTTGTGCAGACAACACTGCACCATCATCTAGCAACGAGCAATTATCTTCGGGAACGACAATGATAATGTGCTGCCAAGGCGAATCTGTCAACCTGTTTTTGAGAGATTCAATCCGCTCTTTTGCCATGTTGCCAAAATAAGATGCGTGATTGAAGCAAGTTCTTAGATCGTCTTTGAGTTCTGTATCTACACCAATAATCAGCGTTTGCTGTGTGCGATCGCTAAAAGGCTGGTTCGCTTTCAGTAAAGGTATTGCATCCCAGCACTGCACCAAGGCGTACAGCTTTCCTAAATCTGACTGCGCTGGCTTCAGCTCCTCCTCATCGCCATCAAGCGAGCAAATCCAATAACTTTCGCGGGCAAAAGCATAAGTAGGCAGACTTATTCGCTGGGGAAATCCCTTGGTGTAAAGTTTGCTCCAATCAACGGTCATGCCTTTAGTCCAACCATCAACTAAAGCGGCATATTCACAGTTACTTATCCAACCTGCCATCGCTTCAGACACATCTTTGTTTGCCAAAAGACTAGCCAGATATTCCTTGCCAGATTTGCTGTCTCCGTAGAACAATCCCGATTTGGTATCCGAATCCTTCCCAGCCATTTGCAGCTTATTTCTCAGTTCAGCGATCGACTCAACCACAAAGCCGAGACGTGTTTGCATCGCTTCTCGTCCAACTTGCAGCGTGTAGGACAGGTTTGCCAGGAAGTTTTCTTCGTCTTGGAGATTTTTAGACCAATTTTCTTCTAAGAATGCCAGCAATTTGGCGACTTGACTTTTGAGGCACTCGTTGTTCTTGGCAGAAATGACGATTGGGAAGGGGCCAGAAAATTCACATGTATTATCAGTACAACTACGGTATTCCTCAACAACAGCGTGTGCAAAAGCACCAGAAAAACCAAAGGAACTGACACCCGCCCGTCTAAGGCCTACGCTCTCCCAATCAGTCAGTTCGCGATTGATGTAAAGCGGTGAGCCTGCCAACTTCAAGTAAGGGTTGAGCTGCTGGAGATTGGCGAGAGGGGGGATCTGACGATGTTTGATCTGTAGTATTACCTTAATTAGCCCGGTGATGCCAGCAGCACCCTCCGCGTGACCGATATTTGCTTTCACCGAGCCGATGGCGCAAAATCCGGTTTTACTAGTATACCGAGCAAATGCGTTCTTGAGACTGTTGGTTTCGATGGGATCGCCGAGCTTGGTTCCAGTACCGTGAGCTTCTATATAAGTTAGCGTTTCGGGATCGATGCCGGCATCTTCCCAGGCTTTAACAATTACATTTTCCTCACCCGCCACGCTGGGCGCAGACAGAGAAGGCGTGTAGCCTCCGTGTGCAAAGGCAGATCCCTTGATGACTGCGTGGATGCGATCGCCATCTTTTTCTGCCTGTTCCAGGGGTTTGAGCAGTATACTAGCGATGCATTCGGCTGGCACATAACCGTCGGCGGCAGCATCAAATGTATGACAATGCCCAGTTGGAGATAAGGCTCCCAGTTTGGAAAAATAGCGGTAGTGTAGCGAGGAGAGTAGCAGGTTAGCACCACCTACAAACGCCATTTCACATTCTTTGTTTCGCAGCGCTTGACAGGCGTAATGCAGCGCCACCAAAGACGAAGAGCAGGCTGTATTAATCACCATACTCGGCCCCTTAAAATCGAACCAGAAGGAAATCCGGTTGGCGGTGATGCCGCTTCGTCCCGTCCCGGTGTAAATATCAAGGGGCAAACCCAACTCGACAATTTTCTCTGCGTAATCATCAAAACAGATGCCGGCAAAGACACCCGTGTTACTGCCGCGCAATTGATTAACCACCCCGGCGTCTTCTGCTGCTGCATACATACTTTGCATTAGCAAGCGGTTCTGCGGATCCATCCATATTGCTTCTCGCGGGGAAATATTGAAAAAGGCGGCATCGAATTTGTCTGCATCTTTGATGAAGCTGCCCCATTTGCAGTAGGTTTTGTCTTCAGAACCAGGATTAGGGTCAAACCAGGGACGATAATCCCAGCGATGGCGAGGCACTTCCCGGATTACATCTCTGCCGTCACGGATCAGTTGCCAAAATCGATCGAGATCCTCGCATTCGGCATAGGTGCTGTGCATACCAATGACTGCAATATCGCCGTGCAGGTTTGCTGACAGCTTTTCGTGGCTCGATCTATCTGACTTTTCTGGAGTGGTGACGTGCTGCGTTCTCCTTTTACCAAGTAGTTGTACAAAGGCAGCAGAATGGGAGTCTACGAAAAAATTCGTCACTTCCATCAGGCTGGGATACTCAAAAAACAATGTGGCATTTATTTCTAGTCCAGTATCCTGTTCGATACTAGCTGCCATCGCCACTAATTCGGTCGATCCCAAACCTAGCTGCATTAAATTGGTATTTACTTGCGTTTCGTCGATTGATATCTGCGCCGTGATGTTGATTTTGTCGATGAGATAACGCAGCACATCGGCAGCCAGATTTGTCTCAAGAATCGATGGGTCAATTGAATCAACTTTTGGTGATTCCGGTGAAGTTTGTTGAGGCTCTTTTTGGTCATGGAGAAGCTTTAACGAACAACCCCGCAAGCGGGCAACCACTAATGAGTTATCAGAAATAATATCTGCATCAAACAGAATCAGTTCGCCAGAATTCTTAACTAACCGAGTATGTACCCAGCAAGGATCGAGCGATCGCCAGTTATCAACTTTGACACAATAGATTTCTTTAATACCAAACGGCAAGTAGTTACAATCGTTACCAATGGCATCTGCAAGCAGGGGTGCTGCGGCCAAGAAAGCGCTGTCGATCGCCAGAGGATGTAAAGCATAAGTATGGGACTCTTGACGGCTCTGTTCGGTCAAACAAACTCTGGCAATTATACCATCACTGGTGCGGAATAATTTTTCAATCGTCCTGAAACTAGACCCCAAGCGAATGGCGGGAACAGTGTGGTAGATGGATTCCACATTGCTAATTGGAGTGCAAGACTCCAGCAGACGTTCCACGTCCAAGTATTCCTCTTTGTACAGATCCGGCTGCAAATGTCCTGTGGCCGCAGTTTGCGTCAATTGTTTCGAGGTGGTGCGGTATCTAGCGTCAAAACTCAATCCTGTTGGGATTTCTGAGGTATGGATTTCAACGGTCACTGCTTCCCCTCGGTCAACAATTATCGGCTGAACAAAGGTGAGGCGTTTCAAACAAATAGCACGTTGGTGCGGAAACCGTTGGAAAAAGTCTGTTATCGCTAGACTGGCATGAGTAACTCCTAACAGAACCCGATCGCCCAATAATGTGTGGTCTTGGAGAAATGGTTCGTCGTAAAGATATGTTGCTGTCATTACCCCTGATGTCTGCGATACCAATGACTCAGCCGTTGCTTGGGTATCGTCCTGGGAATCATGGATGATGTAGGAAAACTCCTTGTCATGCTCAAATGCATATGCAGGTAACACCACACAGGATTTGCGATCGACGGGATTCAGCCGACCAAAATCAATGTCTGCACCAGCAGCCCAGTAACGCGCTAACCTGAAAAGGTCGCCATCGTCAATAGCGGATTGCAATTGGGCATCTTTTGGTATCGGCAAGTCTGCGCCGCCAAAAGATGTGTAGATACCCGAATTGCTAACATCCACATTGTGACGTGTTAACTGCTCCACTACATTGAGGGCTTGGTTTGTTGAGGATGCGATGGCGGCTAAACGATACTCCAGGTTGCAATCTCGCAACTGTAGAGCCGCAGCGAGATCCGCTACTGAAATCGCGGGATGTTCTCGCAAATAAGCATGAAGCCGTGTCAAGTAACTCTGTAGTCCTTTGTAGGTGGCGGCAGCAAATACAAGTAAAGTTTCCCTCGTATCGGGTCTAGATGTGGTATTTGACGATTTTTCTTGATATTCCTCCACGATTAGGTTGGCGTAAGAACCCCCTGCGCCAAAAGAATTAATCAAGCTACGGCGCGGTAGGTCGCTATTGTGGGAATTTGACTGAGGAACCCAAGGTGACAATTGTTCCTGTAGGTAAAACGGTGAATTTTCGAGTTTGATCCGAGGATTTCTAGGCGTTGCGTTGATGGTGGGAACGAGGGTTTTGTGCTGGAACTGCAATAGTACCTTGGCGATTTGCGAAATGCCCGATGCAGCTTCCAAGTGGCCCAAGTTAGATTTAACCGAACCGATGGCACAGAAACCTGTCTTGTTAGTTAGCTTTGCAAAGGCATTCTTCAGCGCAATGATTTCAATTGGATCGCCGAGACTAGAGCCATTCGCCGCCGATTCGACATAGGTAATTGTCTCAATGTCGCACCCACTACGGGCGATAGAATCCAGCACCAGTTGAGTTTGTTGGGCTGGGTCGGGAGCTGTAAATGCCTGTCGTCCGCCACTGTGATTCACAAAGCTGCTTTTGATGATGCCTGCGATGCGGTCGTTGTCTGCAATTGCCAAACTGAGCGGTTTCAGCAGCAACGCTCCTACACCTTCGCTGGGAATCATACCATCGCCGTCGCCAAGACTTCTGCTGTGTTGTCCAGAACCAAGGAAGTTGGATCGCTCCAGGGATAGAAATTTTGAAGGTTCCAAAGTCAAATTGACACCGCCAGCCAAGGCCATGGAACAACTGCCCTGTCGCAAGCTTTCACAAGCTAAATGGATTGCGGTCATGGAACTGGAGCAAGCGGTATTCAGCACCAGGCTGGGCCCGGTGAAATCAAAAAAATGTGACACCTGATTGGCAATTTGCCATTCCGTACCGTTGGAACTGAGGACGGCTTCCTTTCTAGAAGGATTAGTCCAGGCATACTGACTGTACATTGAGCCGACAAAAACGCCGATGCCTTTTTTCTCCCTCAGCTGGAACTGTTTTAGGGCTGCCCGTGAATAGCCCGCAGTTTCAAAGGTTTCCCAGGTAATTTCTAGGAACAAACGCACCTCTGGGGGCATGGCCATCGCCCTTTGTTCGGAAATACCGAATAGTTGACGATCGAAACAGTAAACATCGTCGAGGAAGCCGCCAAAGTGCGATCGCCCCAAAGTCCCAAAATGCCGATCCTCTGATAAATTCCACCGCCGAAACCTGTCCGCCTCGACAATGCAACTTCGTCCTGTTTTGAGAACTTCCCATAGTTCATTTAAATTTTTAGCACCTGGATAACGGCCAGCAATGCCAATGATGGCGATGTCGTCCTGCACAAACCTACTTGGGTTTGGCGTGGCGTTGGCGGTATCCAAAGCGATGGGGTTTTGGGCAGGTTGGGGAGAGACTCTAGGGGATGGCGCATCTTTGCTGCTTGCTGGCTGAGTTTCGTCAATTCGAGTCGGGAAAGAGGCGGTTAAAAACTCCTGGCGATGGGCTAATAAATAGTCAACTAGTTCGCGGGTGGTGCTGTATTCAAACAAGATGGTATTGGGCAGAGATCCAGTCACTTGTTCTAGTTTTTGGATCAGCCCCACCTGTACAATTGAATCCACACCGTATTGCTCAAAGGGCGTATCGAGACGAATTTTGTTTGCTGGAGTCCGTGTTGCTTGTGATAAGGTCTGGCGAACAAATTCTGTAGTCCGCTCCTGCAATGACACAACACTATTTATTTGCACATTTGATGAATCATCAGGCTGCCTCTGGGGGAGAGACTCCGGCTCGATATGGGTCTTGCTCAACAAAGGTTGACGAATGACACCATTACTGGTAGCAACTACAATCTGATGGCCTAAATTATGGGCAAACTCCACCGGAAACTTGACGGTATCGAAACCTTCTTCTTGCAAAATTTGTTTCCAGGTATGAGAATTCAGGGCTGGGCCACCTGGGATACGTATTTCAGCATCTTCAAAACGCCACCAACCCTCCAGCAAGCCAAAAGTCAAATGAGAAAATAGAGAATTTCCAGCGATCTCGTTGATAAAGATTTGTCCGCCTGCACGCATGGCGGCCTTGACGTTACGTACAGTCTGACGGATATTTTTAGTTGCGTGGAGGACATTCGTTGCTACTACAATGTCATAACTTCCAGGCTGAATTGACTGAATGGCAAGAGGCTGCTCGACATTAAAGCGATCGACCTGAAGAAATGGGTAATCGATGGCGTAATGTTCCTGGGCATGGATGAGGAATGCCTGGGAAATATCGGTATAGCAGTATTCAAGGATGCGATCGCTATAAGGCTGAAGTTTTTGCAGTAAACCAACGGTGGTTCCACCTGTTCCCGCACCAACTTCCAGGATGCGGATCGACCCGTTGCCTTTGTCCAAACTGTTGATAGCATCGACAACTGCATCGGCAATCACCTCGTTGAAAAAATCTGCAATCGGATTGCCTCGGTATAGCGGCTCGACTAGGCGTAGCGAAGATTCCGGAAAAATCACGTCTTGGGGAAGTTTTCTGCCGCTCAGGATATCTGGCAATGAGCGCAAACATCTCTCCACAAGATCGATTTCTGCTGTCATGCTGGCGCTTCCTTCCCAGTCCAGCCGCGCTTTTTGCCAAGTTGTCCAAAGTTCTTCGAGGCTGCTGACATTTTGCTGAGGAATTAACAAGCCATGCTGTTGAAGCAGACGGATGCTTTCGTCAAGCCACTTTTGATAGTAGCTCACAGCAAGCCGCCCCTGAGAAGAATTGAGAACTCCCATCTCGCTCAAATTGGCAAGCAACAAGTTTTGCAGCAGTGCGTCACGGGCATCTGTGCGATGGGTGCGAATTAATTGCAATTGTTGAGAATACCGGATTTCCGGCGTAACGTTCTCAACCACAGGATGAGCCTGACTGCGGGCGGAACCCACTACGGAAAGTACTTCATCTTCAATGACAAACTCAAGGGCTTGAGGTTTGAGCAGGTTGATGAATGCCAATCGATCGATTTGTCCTTGCAGCAGACGATTTAGAGCCGCCATTGCCTGCTGTGATTCAATGGAGCCAATGCCGTTTTGCCGCATTCGTTCTCGATAGGTAGCGTCAGCTACAACACCAGTGTTGCCCCAATATCCCCAATTCATGACTTTCACCGACACAGCCCATTCTTTGCCAAGTTGTTCGGCGTAGGCATCCAGGAAGGTACACCCGGCGGCATAGTTGGCTTGTCCTGGGGACTCACCGAAAGAGATTAGGGAAGAGAAGAAGAGAACGAAGTCCAACGGTTCGTGCTGGAAAACCTGAACTAAGCGAACGCTGGTTTCAGCTTTGGCCAGCAGTGCAGTTTGAAAACGGGCAATGGACATCTGCGCCAGACTTTGGTCTTGAAGCTCGATCGCACTGTGTACCACGCCATTTATAGAACTGTAGGTTTGGCGAATTTCGTCGAGGGCTTTTGCTAAAGAGGCTTTGTTTCTGGCGTCCGCTTGAATATACAGTGGTTTGGAACCGAATGCAGCTAGTTTAGCCTGTTTTTCGCGGATTCGGTCGTCGAGTTCTCGCCGACCGATCCAGATTACTTGCGCTTGATAATTCTCAATGATGTGTCGGCTCCAGACTTCGCCAACACCGCCAGCACCACCGATCGCCACGTATACTCCCTTTTGCTTGTAAGCAGGAAAATCGTTGCTTTCAAAGGCGATCGGGATCAGCTTGCGGGTAAACCATTGTTTGTCTCGCCTCGCAAGTAACGGAAAATTTGCGGTGTCATTGTCAGCAAATAACTCACCTAGAGATGGCAACTCGTCCCCGTCAATATCCAGTAACCGAACTCGCCAATGTGGATATTCACTCTTGAGGGTTGCAACTAAACCGTGAATGCTTGCTGTAGTTGGATTTGCGGTTTCAAATGGGCGAACCGCGACACTCTGGCTCGTCACAACAGTTAACGCTAAGGATTTTTTCCCGTAACCGCTCTCAAAAAGCGATTTCAGCAAGCGAAACAAATCAAAAGCGCCAAACTCCTGGTCATCGACTAGGCGATCGTCATCTAAGGCATATTTAATCGGTGCTGGAGCCAGCCAAAGTAAGCGCTGTATCGATCCGAGCAATTCGAGTTGTTTGGAGAATTCTTCAACGGATTGCGGTTTTGCCGAGTCAACCAGCACGGCGGCGCGATGGAGTTCGGCAATCTGGTCTTTCCAGGTTTGGTTTGCACCGAAAACTACTGTGAGGCTGTCTTTTGATTGCTCCTCTTGAGGTGCGATCGCCACAGGTTGCCAAACTGGTTTCAAGGTAACTGAACCCAATCCGGGCGGCATGTCGTGACTTTTCAAAGGCTTTGGTTGAAGTTGAGTGACTGCTCCATCAAAGTCCTGCTGGGGAATTTCGCGGGCGACAAAGCCCTTCATCCGCACTGCAACCTTACCGTCATCAGTACACAAATCGATGTCTATGGGTTGAATGGGGCTGTGTTTTTTGGTTTGGGGCGCAAAACGAACCCAAGCCCACATCAGGGCAGCACAGGAATCGTATACTTCTATCTGTTCCAAGGACGATGGCAACGCCAACCGCAGCGATTCTGGGGAATTGGTCTGTAGCAATAAGCCAACGCAGGACTGCAACCCAGCATCCAACAAACTGGGGTGCAAGACATATCGAGACTGCTCTTGAGCGACGGCATCAGGAATCACCAACTTGGCTAATACCTGTGGTTCTGAAGCTTTGCCTGCGGACAGGAACAAAGTATCAATGGCGTGGTGGGCAGGCCCATAATCCAGGCCTAATGTGCGAAAAATCTCATAACATTCTAATGATGAAAGTTGCCGGTCTTGTATTTGTTGCTGTAGTTCCACTAAGTTGAGAGTGGGAGCGGTATGAAAACGCACTGCTACGTCACCGTGGCAATGAAGCAAAGTTTTGCCTTTGAAGGTGCTGCCCATCTCGAAGCGCGTTTGGTTCAGCGTCCCGTCGAAGAATTTTAATTCTAGGGCTGTTGGCGATTCGTCAACAAAGAAAGGTTGCACCCAAGCAACATCGCTCAGTACAATTACTGGTTTACTGTCATTGACTGGATACTCTAGCTTTGGCAGCGAATGGCTGATACTTTGCCAGAAAGCGCGGTGAATTATTTCTAGATACACCACAGCAGGCAATACTTTTCTCCCAGAACCATTGTGCCGGATTTGGTGATCTGCTAGAAAAAATTCATCCCCGGTGAACTCGTAGCTGTAATGTTGCGCCGATACCGAAACATTTTTGTGCTGCAACGCATCGATCGCCTGGCTTGGTGTAAGTGTCGAAAAGCTGACCGAGGAAAAATTAGGGGACGGCCAATAGTATTCTGGTGCAAAAGGGTATGTGGGGGCGCTAATTCTCGACGGCAAGCGATCGCTGTATAATCGACTCCAATCCACCTGCACCCCCTGAATCCATACCTGCGCTAACTTGGCTAAATTCCGTTTTACTAGCCACTGCGCCAATAATCCTTGCATGTCCTCGTCATCTGCAAACAGTTTGAGAATCTGATTCTCCCTAGATGGCGAACCGAAATAGCAACCCTCAAAAGTCTGCCAGTGATTAGCAAATCTGCAAAGTTTAGCGATCGATTCTTCAACGCTACTGACAATGAAGGCGACACGGCTCTCCATCGGCTGGCGACCGCATTGCAAGGTGTAGGCAAGATTTATTAACCACTCGGTTTCGCTGGAATCGTTGGGTTTGCCAATGCCCTGTTCTAAATAATTAACCAGTGATTCGACGTATTCTTTAAGACGATCGTCTTTCCTGGCTGACAGCACAATCAGAACCGGAGTATTGAGTTTCTCTGGCAATAACTTGGGACTTGGCAAATATTCTTCCAGAATCGCGTGGGTATTGGTTCCACCAATGCCGAAGGCGCTCAAAGCCGCGCGACGGGGCCAGGGTGCTGCCTCCCATTCACGCAGACGATCCACGACAAAAAAGGGCGATCGCTCAAAATCTATGGCGGGATTTGGTTGGCTAAAATTGATTGACGGCGGAATCTTTTTATGGTATAAGCTCATCGCCACTTTAATACATCCTGCCAGCCCTGCCCCTGTATCCAAGTGCCCAATATTCGGCTTTACCGAACCAATGGCGCAATACTGTTTTTGGTTGGTATGTTGTTGATAGCTGTCGCACAGCGCCTGAATCTCCACGGGATCGCCTAGCTTGGTGCCAGTGCCGTGGGCTTCGACATAGCCAATGGTCTCTGCCCCAATACCTGTAGAAGTCAGTGCCATACTAATCGCCTGGGACTGACCGCGTACACTGGGGGCGAAGAAACCAGCTTTGTCTCTGCCATCGTTATTGATACCGATACCTCGGATCAGGGCATAAATGCGATCGCCGTCGGCAATGGCTAAAGGAGCTTTTTTCACTAATAACACCGCTACCCCTTCACCTGGAACCAATCCATCAGCCGCCGCATCGAAGGTTCGGCAGTGACCATCACGGGATAAATTCAAACCCGGACGATGCAGATATCCCATCTCGGACTTAGGCAACAACGTTGATGCGCCCACTAACGCGTAATCGCACTGACCCAGGCTGAGGCTTTGATAAGCGGCACTAAGGGCTGCCAACGATGAAGAACAGTTCGTATGCACAAATACGCTCGGCCCAATCAAGCCTAACTGATAAGAAATCGTGGTGGGAATCGTGCCACTCTGACTCAACATCCAGGCGGTGTATTCGTCCGTGGCTTCGATAATTCCAGCTTTGTCAACCAAGGTGTTGTAACCACTGTTGCTGGCGGAGATAAACACGCCAGTACGAGGGATGTCGCTTGACACATATCCCGCATCTTCCACCGCCCGCCAAGCGTGCATCAGCAGCAAACGGAATTGTGGATCCATGAATAGGGCGTTGCGTGGCGAGATGTTGAAGAATTCGGGATCGAAATTGCCTTTACCTTCAATTGTTCGCTGGACTCGCACAAAATAGGGATTGCGGATCGAGTCTTCTGAAACACCAGCTTGGCGTAGTTCTTCCTCAGAGAAGAATTTCCCGCTTTCCTTGCCGGCACAGATGTTTTGCCAGAACTGATAATGATTTGGGGCGTCGGGAAAGTGACAAGAGATGCCAATGATGGCCAGACTATCTTGCAGTGCTTCGTTTTTGGCGTTGCCCAAGGCTAGGGCTACTCGGTCTTGCCCGTCTTCATCAAACGCAGACATGGTATTTTGTAACGGAGTTTCTCCCAGATTTTCAGCCTGTTTGTCTCCTAAATAAGCGGCAATATCTCGAATTGTTGAATACTTGAACAAGGATGTCACCGAAAACTCTCGATTAAATCTTCGCGCTATCCGATCCGCCAGAATCACAGACAAAACCGAATCGCCGCCAGCAGCAAAGAATCCGTCGTTAATGCTAATATCGCTGACATTTAGCACATTCTTCCAAATATCTGCCAGAATCGCCTCAGTTTCAGTCTTGGCAGTTACTTTCTCTGTCTGCCGTTGGATCGCCACCTCTCGGTTGGCGAGGGATTTTCGATCGACCTTGCCGTTGGCAGTTAGAGGTATGCGATCCAGTGAGATGAATGCTGTGGGAATCGCGTAATCGGGGAGACACTGCTTGAGATGGGTGATGAAATCGAAGTTTTGTGGCAAGTTGTTTTCGTCGCTTTGCCTGGGAACGTAATAGCCGATGAGACTCTGGACTCCCTGGCGTTCCTTTGCGATAACAGCACATTCCCCTACTGCGGGATGGCGACTCAGTTCGCGTTCGACTTCTTCGAGTTCGATGCGGAATCCACGAATCTTCACTTGAAGATCCAACCGACCCAAATGCTGGAGGTTGCCGTTGGGTAGCCAACGGCACAAATCGCCCGTGCGATACAACTTGCTGCCGTGATTCGCCTCTAGGGGATGATCGATAAATTTTTGGGCGGTAAGTTCGGCCTGGTTCCAATACCCCCGCGCCAAACCCGCGCCAGCGATGCAAAGTTCGCCGGGGACACCCATCAAAGCCAGTTGGTCGTGGGCATCCAGGATATAGACACGGGTATTGGCAAGCGGTTTGCCAATGGTGACTGAATCACCTGGTTGGATCTTCGCAAGCATCGACCAGATTGTGGTTTCAGTGGGGCCGTAAAGATTCCATACTTCGCAGCCGATGGAGGCAAACATCGATCGCAGGGAATCGTTTAACATCTCGCCACCACAGAGAATTTTTAAGTTCTCGTCATTTTTCCATCCTGACTGGAGCAACATAGTCCAAAAGGATGGTGTAGCTTGCATAATAGTCGGTTTCCATCGCCGGATTTGTGCCTTAATCACCTCAACGTCTTTGAGTTGATGGCCATCGCACAACAGGCAACGCCCACCCTGAATGAGGGGGAAAAACAGTTCCAGCGCGGCGATGTCAAAACTGTAGGTTGTAACTGCCAGAAAATCAGCCACGAACTGTTTGCCGATTTGGTCTGCCATCGCGTAGAGAAAGTTGGTCAGCGCCCGATGTTCGATGGCGACTCCCTTTGGTTTACCAGTGCTTCCCGATGTATAAATTACATAGGCGAGATTTCCCAGACCTGCCAAACATTTTAGAGGCTCCATCGATTCCGCAGTCTGTTCGATTTCTTTCCATTGCTTATCCAGGTTGATGTACTGTGCATCGATGAAACCGATTCGATTGTTTAGCCACGACTGGGTAACGAGGAATGACGCACCGCAGTCACGTAACATATAAGTCAAACGTTCCTGGGGAAATTGCGGGTCTAAAGGCACATAAGCACCGCCAGCCTTCATAATCCCCAGCAAGGCCACCATCATATCAAGCGATCGCTCGACGCAAACCGCAACCAAGGTTTCTGGCTGGACTCCTTGTTGCTGTAAGTATTTAGCTAAAGCTGTACTTTTGCGATTCAATTCTTCATAAGATAGAGTCCGCTCACCACAAACCACCGCCACAGCATTGGGAGTTCTCTTGACTTGAGCTTGAAACAGTTGGTGAATGCAATTGCTGGGATATTCTACGGAAGTTGCATTCAAATCCCACTGAATCAACCGTCGTTGTGCGTCGTCCATCATTTCGTACTTGTGTACCAAGGCATTCGGATTGGAAATTGCCGCTTGGGTCAGCTGCAAATAATGACCGAGCATCTGTTGAATCGTTGTGGCGTCATATAAGCTCGGATTATATTTAAAAGCGACTCGATAACCATTTGCGGCTTCAAATACCTCCAATACCAGCTCGTATTCACCTTCCTGGTGGATATCGAAGTTAATTTCTAAATCGAAAAGGTCGCCATAGGAACTGCATAAGTGTTGCAAATCGCTAGGTGCAAGACCGTTTTGATACTCAAAGGCCACTTGAAATACGGGGGCGGCCATGGCATTGGGGAGAATGCCGATATCTCGGACAACAGTTGTAAAAGGAACCCTGGCGTGGTCAAGACCATCGGACATGGTGTACTTGAGATTTTCCAGAAAAGTTGCGAATGTCTGCTGACTGAAGTTTTTGCTGCGGATGGCCACCATATTTATAAAATAACCAACCACCGAACGGAATCGTTCTTGCGGTCGTCCCATGCTTGGCATCCCAACGATGATGTCATCCAAGTTTGTATATCTATGTAACAGGATTTTATATAGAGCCAAAAATATGGTAGAAGGGTTGACTCGTTGCGCTTTGCTAAAACTGCGGATTTGAGCCGCCAGCGACGACTCAATCGATGTCGAAATAACTGCGCCGGAAAACAGTTGTGCTTTTGAGCGCGAGCGATCGGTGGGTAGTTCAAGTACAGGTAGGTTGCCGGAAAGTGTCTCCCGCCAATAGGATCGATGTTTTTCCCAAGCGCCAGACTCTAGCATCCGCCGCTCCCAGAGAACGAAATCCTGATAGGTTGTGGATATCGGCACAGCAAGGGGCGATTCTCCGTGCAGTAAGCGGCGATAAGCATCAAAAAGTGAATCAACCAATGGCAGGAACGAGCCACCGTCAAACACAATATGATGTACGCAAATCAGAAGATAGGTTTGCGTTGAAGATTTTTGCAGCAGATCCACCCGGATTAAGGGGCCTTGTTCCAGATTGAAGGGCTGTTTTGACTTTTCTCTGAGTTTAGATAGGATGCTTTGCTCATCAAGGACTGAAACATCTTCAGTATTGATGCCGATCTCAGTCGCCGGAGTTAGCCCTTGTGTGAGAATGCCGTGTTTTTCAAACAGGTGATAGCCGAGAACAGGATGCTGTTTGAGTAATGACTTCAGAGCCTTTGACAATATCGAAGTGTCGATAGTGTTGCGAATCTTAAGACACAACGGAATATTGTAGGCAGTCATCAGCGGAAAGGACTTCTGTAACGCCCATAATCCTTTTTGTCCTTCCGAAAGCGGAAAATTTTCAACCTCTCGGTTTTCAGGTTCACTCACCTGGGGATTAAAGTTCGGGCGGTTCGCCTCCAAATCGATTCTTTGACTCAGGTGTTTTGCTAGCGATCGGATTGTCGGATGCTGGAGCAAATCTCTACCTAAAACTTCGATGTCGAAAGTTTCTGACAGACTACGAATCACCCGCATTCCCACAAGAGAATCGATGCCATAATCTTGCAGATGTTTATTCTCGTCGATTTCATCTGGTGGTAGTTCAAGGAACTCCACTAGAATACAGGTGAGATATCGACGCAGGTTGTCTTCACTGGATTGCCCCACATCGATGGCAAACTCCTCCAACCCCGTCTTAGGCATTGCCGCCAGAGATAGAGAATGCTGCATCTGTTCATCGAGCCAATAGCGCTGTGTCTCAAAAGGATAACCAGGAAGTGGCACTCGGCGGGCGGTGGGATGTTCCGGCCATGAAATTGCACTGCCTTGTACCCACGCTGCCGCCATCCCTTGCATTCCGGCAAAACTTGAAGTATCTTGCTTTTGAGCAGAACTCACTGTGCCAATAAAGACATTGGGATTTTCTGTTTTCGTCGCAACGCCATTGACCGCTTCGATATAGGATTGCAGTCCAGCCCTCAATTGTTGGCGATCGCAAACGACCATCGCCATTCGATAGTCCATGTGTTCGCGCCCATTGTACAATGTGTGGGCAATGTCCTTTAAATCAGGGACTAAGGCAGTGGCAAGAAACTGGTCGAGTTCCCTGGCGAGGGCTGTTAATGATTTCTCGCTTTTCGCAGAAAGTACGATGAGAAACTCTTGAATAAGAGGCAAAGATTGAGTCGGGGAATGTTCTTTCTCCCACGGACGATACTCCTGAATTAAAATATGAGCATTGTTGCCGCTCATCCCAAAAGAATGCAGTCCGGCAAGGCGCGGCTTGTGCGTTTTGTTCCAAGGCAATGTTTCGCTGGCCAAAACACAGGGCTGATTGTCTGTGTCCAGTGCCATATCCGCCCCAGAAAAACCAAGAATCTTGTGAATCCGCTCGGTTTCCAAACTACGAAGGATCTTCAGCAGCGCCCCCAAAGCAGATGTCGATTCCATGTGCCCAATTAAAGGCTTGAGCGTACTAATTCGACAAAAGTGGAGATCCAAAGTCACCCCTCTAGCTTTGGCTAGCGATCGCAACGCCCGATTAAAGGCTTCCCACTCCGCCAAGTCCGAAAGACGATTCCCCATGCCCTGAGCTTCGATGTAGCTGACATCACGCGGGTCAATACCAGCTTCGCCATAGCATCGCTCGATCAACTCTACATGACTGTCTATGTTCGGAGAAGCACTCGAAGTACCCCCTTGACCATTAAAGTTAACCGCCGTATTCGATATCAGCGCATAAATAAAATCGCGGTCTGCTTCGGCTTGTGTGAGGGGCTTCAACATCACACTCACAACACCTTCAGCCCGTAAATGTCCGTCTGCGTTTTCTTGAAACGACTTCACAAAATTGCTGCGGCTCAATTGCTTGGTGCGCGACAGTGCCAAGAAAGGCTGCGGTCGTAAGAGCAAGTTGGCGGCACTGACAATAGCATAACTGATTTCACCGGATCGCAGTGCCGATACAGCTCGATGTAGAGCCACTGCCGCACCAGCGCACTGTGCATCCACGATCTCGCTGGGGCCGCGAAAATCAAAAAAGTAGGCGATTCGATTGGCTAGCAGCGATGCCTGTCCGTACCCTTCACCAGGATCGATGCCGCGTTCATTCAATATCTGGAGATAATCATCGTCTTGATGAGCAACATAGACTCCGGTGCGGGATTTCTTCAGCGTTGCGGGGGCGTATCCGGCATCACATAAAGTTTGATACACCGACATCAGCAGTAACCGTTGCCTTGGGTCTATTTGCTTTGCATCGAAGGGAAGAATCTTAAAGAAATGCGCGTCAAAGCCGGCAACATCTGGAATAAAGCCGCCCCATTTACACTGGGTCTTTCCAGGATTTTTACCCGTCGGATCGTAATACTTGCGCCAATCAAAGCGTTCTTTTGGGATTTCCTGAATTAAGGAACAATCGGTGTCTAAAGCTTGCCAAAATTCACGGACGGACATACAACCAGGCAAGTAGCCGGACAGTCCCACAATTGCGATCGGCTCAATCAATTGTGGTTGTTTGGAAGGGAGCGACTGTCTTGAGTCCCGATAAAATGCCTCTTCAATACATTTGAGCTGGTATTCCGTATCCATAATTAATATTTATTAATATGTTTATGGCAAATAAGGCGAAATCAATTGTTCTAAATAGAAGAGCGATTCCTTTACCAAGGAGTAATCCACCCCAAAATCAACCAAGCAGGCAATATCGTTAACACCGATGGCCATGGCTTCATCAATGACTTTCCTGCCGTCGTCCACGGTGCCGAAAATAGCTGCTGTTTTAACATACCGTTGATATGCGTAATCGAGTATTTTGGCCTTCTCTTTCGCTGAGACACCTTCATTATCATCCAGTGCTTGTACGTGGGCGTCTAGAGAACTTTTGATATACGCCTTAAAGGGTAATTCAACAACCTGATGCACCAAGTCACGGCTTTCGTGAACCAACGTATGTAGCATGAGAGTCACTATGCCTTCTTTGGGATCGTGACCCCCTTCCTTGCGTCCCTGACGATATAATGCGATCTTGTCTCGCATGGCTTCAAAGTTATTTCCGTAGAGCATGGTGAAAATGTTATAGCCTTGACGACCTGCCCAGAAAAACCCGTCATCATTCTTTGTGACAAGCAGCCAGACGTTCAGTTTTTTTTGCAGGGGACGTGGATAAACCACAATCGGTATTAGTTCACCGTCCGGGCCGGGAAAAGCGACTGTTTCGCCACGCCAAAGCTTTTGCACCAGAGGAATCCACTCACTACAAATCTTCCGTCGTTCAGCATATTTTTCAGGCGCATAAATAAAATCCGGCTTATTCCATCCCGACCCAAAACCAAGATCCACTCGTCCACCAGATAATATATCATTCATCGCCCACCACTCGACGATTTCAGCCGGATGGTGCAGAGGTAGGGAAATCCCGGCTGTTCTAAACCGAATCCTGGTGGTTTGCGGAATTAAATAGGATGCCATCACCGCGGAATTGGCGAAAATAGAGCCAAACTCGTAGAAGTGTCGCTCAGGTATGTAGATTGCCGTAAACCCGGCGCGATCGCCAAACACCGTGATGTCGCGCACGAATTCATATTTCTGCTTGTCCGTCACATCCTTCCTCACGTCGGAGAAAAACAGCAAGCTGAAGGAAATTTGGTTGTTAGTTTCCTTTTTACGGTTTGCCGTGGGGGGCTGTAGACCGAGCAGTTCTTCGATGGAAGTAGTCATGCTTTTTACGACTTATGCCTGGTTACTTAAGTGACTAGTCAGCAATGTAATCGTGGGATAATCAATCAACCACTGGGGCATAATCTCCCGCTCCAACTGCTTCTCAAGCTTAATTGCCAATTGGGTTGCCGAAATGGAATCTAATCCGTAGTTCTGAAAGCTCTGGTTGTAATCAATGCTAGTTATTTTAAGTACTTCCATCACTGCCTTCTCGATGGCCTTGGCAATCACTCCACCTTGTAGTGCCAGTGGTACTGGCTGCCGTTGCAAGCAGTCGGTCAAAAGCTTGACTGTAGGGAAGTCAAGGAGCCACTGGGGTGGTACTTCTTTTTGAAGACGTTTTTCTAGGTGAATTGCCAGTTGAGTTGCCGAAATGGAATCTAGCCCATAATCTTGAAACTTTTTGTTGTCATCGATTCCCTGGAGTTTTAAAACCTGCGTGGCAACCTCTCGAATTACGTCGATGGTGGGTACTTCCGGCTGCTTTGGTTGGGAGTCATCGGCATTGAAAGCGATCGCTTTATGGCTGTGGTTGTCCAAAGCTTTGGCAGTAGTTTGGGGAAACAACAAATGGTAAATGCGTTGAATTAGTTGCGGTTCGAGCTTTTTGATTTCTGACAAACTGATGATATTTGTGACGCATTCTGGGGCAATGAATCCTTGCTTGTGAACCAGAGCTTCCCACTGCTCGATGTGGTGCTGGATGCTTGAAACCTCAGTCTGAGAATTGCTGGCAGAGCGATCGCGTGCAAAAACCAGCGTGGGAGCAGCTTCACCAAACTTTGTTGGGTCTAGCTCAGTATTCAGAACCCAGGCTGCTTTCTGCTGCTGAAGCGCCAGTTCAAATAATTCCTTACCAACTTGGTTGGAATGGGTAAACAAGCCAATTTTATCAAGATTGTTCTGCATGGCGTTAAAGATACATGATGGGGCCCGTGCTGCCATTCCAGTTTCGTGCCAGTCCACCCAGGTGATTGACTTATAGCCTTGTTTATGCATTTGAATGTTTTGATAAGCCATGAACCAGTCAACATAAGCATTTGCCAAGGCGTAATCGCAACTTCCCTTGGCAAACCGAGGGATTAATCCCGTCAATGAAGAGAAGGCCACGAAAAAGTCGAGGGTGTCGTTTGCAAAAACCCTGGCAAGTGCTTCGAGTCCTGCGACTTTGGGTTCGAGGACGGCAGCTATGCCAGCCAAATCTTTGGTTACAAAAGCGGGCTTTTTGAAGTCAGAAGTGATGCCAGCACTGTGAATTACACCACTGATGGAACCAACCCGATGGCGAATATCAGCAAAGAAGCTTGCTAACTGCTGAGGTTCGGTTAACGATTCCGTATATATACTCAAATGCTCAACCTGGCGATGTAGCGAGGCTAGCTTGCCAAGTTTCACCTTTAAGTGTTCGGAATATTCTTCGCCTTCGTTCCTCCATTTTGTTTTGGGTGGTAAGGCATTCAGTCCCATCAAGACGAGTTTCCTCGCACCTTTGGCTACGAGATAATCAGCTATTTCCAGCCCGATTCCTCCCGTTCCGCCACTGATAACATAAACTCCGTCGCTACGAATCGATAAATCCGTCCTTGATTGTGCAAGTTCAGCTTCCAGGTATGGGACAAACCGTTGTTGCTGGCGATAGCAAATTTCTGTTTCTTCCAGGTTAGCGGTAAGCTCCTGAGTCAGTGCCTGTTCGAGCAAACCTGGATTACGGAGCATTGCTGCATCAATATCGATATGTCGAGATGTGACGTATGCGTGTTCGGCACTCAGTACCTTGATGAGTCCGGCGAGTTTTGCTCCGGCAAGACTAATTGTATCTGAGCAAAAATGCTGCAATCCCTTTGTGACATATAGTATATCCAAATCGGAACTGACAGCTATCAGCTGTTGATAAAACGCAATTTTTCCCAGTGCATCGCCATCGCCATCCTGAGAACTTTGGTAAAGAGCGCTGAGATCTACAACGATGCGAATCCGTTCGAGTTGGGAAAGGATCGTCTTTGCACTTTCCAATCCGCAGGAGGAACCGCGAAAATCAAGTATCTGTGCTGATATTTGACGATTTCGGTCACTGCGATCATTTGCACAGTAGACAATCACAGCCTGTTGTTGACTGAATAAACGTCGCCCTAAATCGGCGGTTTCTTCGTTTACCAAAATCAGCATTTCGCCTTGAAAAGACAAAGTTTTTGTCGGTGTAACAGCGCTTTGTTTCCACTTTTTCTGGATCGAATAGAAGCGCTTTGATTTCTCCCCAGACTCTACAGGCTGGTATTTAGGGCGACTCAAAATGAATCGTTCGCCTCCATCGTAGCGTACCCGTTCCAACTCTTTTGGCTGTTCATCCAATGGGTTGCGGCTCAACCATTCCCGCAGGAGAAGCTGATACTTCTCTGTACAGGATGTACCCTGCTGCACACTAATGATTCGACAATTGTTAGAGAGCAATGTTGAAATGCCAACCGTCGCCGTGTCATTTTGTTTATCTGCCAAACCTTTGGTATTGGCAGTTAGATAATATGTATCAAACAATCCTTGCTGGTATTTTAACCATTCCCCAAGGATTTCAAAATAATTGCCTGTGGTATCATCTTTAGATTCCAAGGCAAGGACAACATCAAATGATTGCCCAATGGAAATAGTGGCGAGTGCGTGGAAGCTAAGACATTGCAAGTTTAGCGATCGCTCCAGCCCAACGGAAGCCTCAATTTTTCTCACAAGACTACAGATTCCTTCCTTGTCCTCGTCGCTGGCGTAGACGATGAGGATTTTTTGGTCTTGATAATGAGCAAAGCGATCGCTCCACGGAATGTTTTCTGGAAGTGCTTCAAAAGTCCACTCCAGTTGACTGGCTGAGTTGAGAGCATGGGCAAATTCTGATTTTTTGAGCGATAAATCCGCCATCTCTCCCATGTCTTGGCCAATCCAGTAACGTTCTCTGGCAAATGGATAGGTTGGTAGGTGAATCCGCTGCGGGGCTGTTACACCAGTGGTATAAATCTGCGTCCAGTCAATGGTAGCACCCCGCACCCATAGTTCCATTACTTGGGAGTATTTTCCTTGAGACAACCAAGAATTAGTCGTCGTCACAATGTCAGCATCAGCAGTAAATTTCCTCAAATACGAGGAATCCGATCCAACTAAGCCACAATAGATACCATCCAAACTCCTCAGGATAGTAGACTGACTGCGGTCAAGAAAACGGCGCAACTTTTGTCTGACTTCAGTCAAGGTGTCAGCAACAAATCCTACACGGGCATCCATCGGTTCGCGCCCCACTTGTAATGTGTACGCCAGGTCACATAGCCGATATCCCAAGGCCGTTGGCTGTGGTTGCGTTTGTGATTCCAGGTGTTTTAGCAGTTGTTGTGCATATTCCCATAGGCGCTGTTCGTTCCTAGCGGAAAGAACGATCGGATACTGTTGAGCGGGTGCAACATCTGTGATGGCTGGATGTCCATCGCTTTGATTAACATATTCCTCAATCACCATGTGTGCGTTCGTCCCGCTAAAGCCAAAACAGTTGATGGCAGCACGCCGAGGTTCTGCATCCACAATCCAGTCTCTACATTCGGTATTGATGTAAAACGGGGAGCGATCGAGATTGATGTGTTCGTTTAAGGATTCATAGTTGATTGTCGGCGGGAGTTTTTTATTCCTAATGGCAAGCAACACTTTAATTAGCCCAGCCACCCCTGCGGCGGTGGCGAGATGACCGATGTTGCTTTTGAGCGACCCGATGGCACAAAACTTTTCTTTATTGGTGAACTCGCGAAAGGTTTCGCATAAAGCTTCTACCTCAATTGGATCGCCAAGTCGCGTTCCTGTACCGTGTGCCTCAACCAATTGAATGTCTGCTGGCTGAATCTGAAACCGTTCGTAGACTTCTTTGTGTAATCGTTGCTGTGACTGTCCGTTAGGGGCTGTAATTCCATTGGTCTTGCCGTCTTGATTCACCCCCCAGCCTCGAATTACGCCGTAGATGTCATCACCGTCTTTTTCGGCATCGGCAAGGCGTTTGAGTAATACAACACCCACACCTTCCCCTGGTACAAAGCCGTTAGCACGGCGATCGAAGGTGAAACATCTGCCATCGGGTGACAAAATACCAGCCTTGCTCATCATAACGTGCATTTCTGGCCCGGAGATTACGTAAACTCCTCCAGCCAAGGCTGCATCGGAGTGACCCAGTAGCAGACTGTCACAGGCGTTAGCTATGGCAACTAGGGATGCAGAGCAGGCTGTATCAATGGCCATACAAGGGCCCTGGAGATTGAGGAAATAAGATATCCTTGCGGGGAGTAGTGCCGCAGAAGAGCCTAGCAATCCGAGAGCGTTCAACTCATATCGCTGCACAATCTTTCCATAGTCTCCCGTTTCGCAGCCGACAAATACACCACACTTGCTGCGTGCAAAGGATGTGGGGTTATATCCCGCATCTTCAATGCATTGCCAGCTAGTTTGGAGAAATAGCCTTTGCTGGGGATCCATGAATTCCGCTTCCCGTGGGGAAATATGGAAAAAGAGGGGATCGAAGCGATCGATATCCTCCAGCGCACCCATCCACTTGCAGTATGTCTTGTTTGCCGCATTCTTATCCGGGTCATAGAAATCAGCAAGATTCCAGCGATCGCTTGCTATTTCCGAGACACAGTTCCTGCCGTTGGCGATGTTGTCCCAGAACTCTGCTAAATTTTTTGCTTGGGGAAATCGGCCTGCCATGCCGATAACGGCGATGGCGTTACTCTTATAAGAATTTCTGTCAGGGGTAGACAAAGACTGCTTTGGTATTTCAGTGCTGAGTAATGTCGGGGTGTTTAGTCCGTGCTGAGTGTCCAGTTGTACCCCATCGTTAAAACTAGGGGATTGAAGCAACGATGTATTTTTTCTGATTTCTAACTCAGCACTTTTTTGGTGAGTGGACACTGTTTGGGGGGGAAGTGCCACCGCAGCATTGTTGGGCTGCATTTTGGCAACGGTTTGCTCAATGTTGCGGGCAAAGTCGCTGAGTGTGGGATATTTGTAAACATCCGTTGCTGGCAACGAACATCCAAATAACTGATTTATCTTCCTCATCCACGTCACCGCAGTAATGGAATCCATCCCCATGTCAACAAACTTCGCTTCTTCGTCGATGTCGGTTGCTTCCATGAATAGTTCTTCCGCCAGAGATTCGGTGAGGACATTCAGAATCGATGGCGATGAGGGTAACTCTGTGTTTAACGGCATCGGAGCAGGCGGACAATTCTCAACGCCATCGCCAATTATCATGGTTTCAGGAGTGGCTGTCTGTTCCTTGAAACCATTGAGGACGTTGCTACACTGCTGCACGTAGTTGGCGAATTCTCGCAAAGTTGGATAGCTGTAAACCTTCGTGGCGGGGAGAGAGAGATCGAACTTAGCGTTGATGCGTTTGATCCACATGACCGCAGAGATGGAATCTAGCCCCAGATCGACAAACTTTGCATCTTCGTCAATTTCCTCGGCTTCTAAAAACAATTCCGCCGCGATGGTTTCTTTGAGTGTCTGAATAACAAGTTGGTTCGCGTCTGAATCCACAGATTTATCTTCCCAATCCCCAGTCCCTAGTTGAATGCCCCCATCGAAGCGTTCGTGAATGTTTTTCAACACCTGGGATTGACCAACAAATGTCTTCTCGTGCATTGCCAACTCTTGCGTGTGAACCGTGTCTAACAAATCCCTTAGCCTTGCTGTTGCCTGGTTTTTTCGCTGAACCAGCTCGTTTTTAGAAAACTTGGCGAGATGATGAGCCAGCTTCAGGGCATAACCAAGAACTTGGCTACGAGGAAGCACAGGCATTGAGATACCTCGTCTTTTTAACTCGGCTCCCTTGTATTCTCGTCCTCCGAACAGAATTTCACGACTTAAGTTTGGCCCCAAGCGTGCGGGAAAAATCAGCGTCGATCCGGCTCCAGGGGTAAAGCCGTATTGCATATAAGGAGTTTGATAGATGCTTTCTTCGCTGAAGATGTTTACGTCGCAGAACATCCCTAATGACCAACCGCCCCCAATGGCGTGACCCTGCATGGCGGCGATCGCAGGTAAATGACATCGCAGGGGTAGGCTGTGAATATCGTTGTCGGTAAATCGCGCCCTGCCGTTATATATATCTTGCAAGCCGCTTTTTGTTCCACCACAGGCGAAGTATTGGTTGTAACCAATAAGTACGACGACTTTATAAGTGGGCACACTTGCAATATGCTTGAACGCTTGAGTTAATCCTTCGCTAAAGGCATGGGAAAACATATTTTTATTGGCTGTATCGGCAAGTGTAACCTGCACAACACCGTTGCCAAATCTATGGACGTGGACTACATCGCAGTACGTAGCCACTAAGGTGGGACTGTCAAGCCATTGGTTATTTTCCTCCTCCATTCCTTTTAGATCCTGGTGGGTAAAGAATGGAACTACCGACACGCTGCTCAACTCGATACTATTGGCTGGAGATGGGAAATAGACATGACGCACCAGGCTTTTAACGCTACGTGATAGCTGTTTTTTTAATTCAATCAGCGATCGTTGCGGTGAGTGAGAAATTCGATCGGCAAGATGGCGGGCAAGATCGTCGAGTCGATAATCGGCAGCAACCAGGCAGTCCAGACCCATTTCTACCAATGCTTGTCCGCTACACAGATGTGGCACAGCAAAAAATCGAGACGCGAATGATTTGCCAAATCGCTCCTCAACTATCGAGCGATCGCCATTGCTCAAACCTCGGTGACCAAACTGACCGCTTTCACGGAAAATGAGGAAATCACAGAGGCTAGCTAAGTTCCAACCCAATCCGCGAATATCACTTTTAAGTAAGGCAATTACAGGTAATTCTAACTCCAGGAGAAAACCAATTAACGCCCGCATCACGGGCACATCGTCGTGAGTTGTGCTGTCAGAAAACAAGCCGCCATCGTCAACTAGCAATAAAACACGCACTTCGTCGGGCATCTTATCCCTTAGCTCAGTACTGAGCCTGGAACCATCTAAGGGGCGATGGGCGGCAGCGATCCTGATTTCGACTATTCCCTCACCTTGGGGGGAAACACTGAGAAAACAGGACGTTACTTTAGTCTGCGATATCAGTTCGGCTGGATCCCTCAGGGGAATCGGTTGTCGATTCCGGCGATTAACTTTGTCGCGCTGAACCTTGTCAGCGTCCACCAAAGTAATTAACTTCCTAGTTTTAGGTGAATCTACTGTCTGCTGTCGAGCGTTCAAATGAATGGCTTTGCTACTTTGTTCGCCGCTTGCCCCTTGCGTATTTAATGTAGGGGTAATCTGGCTAGAACTGTTGCCTTCTAGTTCCAACCAATACCGTTTTCTCTCAAAAGCATAGGTTGGCAGCGAAATTCGCCGGGGGGAAATGGTCGATGTGCGACGAAGCCTCGACCAATCAATATTTACGCCTTTGACCCAGAGTTCCCCTAGACGAGGGTAACAGCCCTGTTCAGTCCAAGCTGTTATTTGTTTGAGCAAATCGGGGTCAGAATTCCAATTGACGACTGTCGCTTTATCTTTACCTGCTAGTCCTACATAGCAGTCATCAATATCGGATTTACCTTGAATAAAAGCATCAAGTTTGGCGATCGCATCGGATTGCGAGTATACGATTATGGCAATCCGCGACTGTAGTGCCTCACGCCCCACTTGCAAGGTATAAGCTAGGTTCTGGAGATTTACCGCCCTTGCTTCTAGAAACTGATGCAGTTTCTTGGCGTATGCAGCTAAACGCACGTTATTTCTCGCCGATAGCAGTATTAATACTGGTGCGTCATCAATTTCGGACTCACTCGTTGGCTCCTGGTCATATTCCTCCACAACAACATGGGCGTTGACGCCGCCAGCCCCAAAGGACGATACGCCAGCGATGCGAGGGACAGTTTTCGTTTTTCCGTTTACTTCCACCATCGGTTGCGGCCAATGCTGAAGATGACGCTGCACATAGAACGGTGTCTGAGGAAAGTCGATATTTGGATTAAGTTCGTCAGCGTGCAGACTGGGAACGAGTTGCTTGTGCCTGAGTTGCAAGATCGCTTTGGTCAAACCCGCGATTCCAGAGGCCGCCTCCAGATGACCAACGTTGGATTTCACTGAGCCTATGGCGCAAAAACTTGTGTCTTGAGTATGTTGTTGAAACGCCTTAGTCAGACCGGCAATTTCAATGGGATCGCCAAGTTCAGTTCCCGTTCCATGCGCTTCTATGTAGCTCACCTCTCTGGCATCAACCCCAGACTTTTCTAGCGCCTGAAACACTAGTTCTGCCTGTGCTTTGGGATTGGGCACTGTATAGCCGTTGGTTTTACCTCCATGATTGACATGAGTGCCACGAATTACGGCATAGATGTTGTCGCCATCGGCCATTGCTTGAGACAAGGGCTTCAGTAATACCACCCCCACACCTTCGCCGGGAACAAAACCATTGCCGTGGTTGCCAAAACTCTTGCAACGACCATCTTTAGACAGCATTTTGCTAGCACACAGAATGTTGTAGCTGGATGGATGCAGATAAAGATTGACACCGCCAGCAAATGCAAGTTGCACTGAACCATTCAGCAGGTGTTGGCAAGCTTCATGCACTGCTGTGAGTGACGAAGAACACATGGTATCGATAGGCATACTAGGCCCGCGAAGATTCAGAAAATATGACAAGCGATTGGCGATGGAACTAAAAGATGTGTGGGGGTGTCCAATCTTACCTTGTCTCCAAAGTTCGGGGCCGTAGAGATCGAATCCAGTTCTAGTAACGCCAACAAATACGCCGACTTGCTGTTGATATTGGGATTCTAGCATCTGCCTCGTGTGACCAGCGTCCTCCAATGCTTCCCACGCCGCCTGAAGAAAAATTCGCTCTTGGGGGTCTATATTTACCACTTCATGCGGGGAAATACCGAAGAATTGGGCGTCGAATTCCTTGGCATCATCCAGAAAGCTGCCCCACTTGCAATAGCTCTTGCCAAGCTCGATTGCCTCTTCGACATGAGGATGAAAATAATCTTCCCAACACCAGCGATCGCGCGGAATTTCAGAAATACAGTCGGTTCCGGCTTTCAGTCGCTCCCAAAAGGTGGACAGATCGTTAGCCATCGGATAGCGACCGCTCATGCCAATGATGGCAATGGCATCTGTTCTATTGCTTCTTTGCTTAGCAACTAATTGGGAAGTATGAGTAGCAACGATCGCATTTACTGGTTCGGCATCCTGAAATTCACTTACTGTATTTGCAGCTAGTGTAGCGGCGGATTCTCGATTACTACTGAGCTGCGCCATCAAGTCCGAGCGGCGGTACTCAAGGAAGTAGTTGACTAGTTCGCCGAGAGTCTGCACTTCAAAAAGTAACGTGCTATGAATTCCTGCAAATTTTTCTTGTAGCGCCCCTGTAATCTGCACAACTAAGATGGAATCAATTCCATAACTCTGGAACGGCTCATCAGCTTCGATGTGCTCTGGGTTCATGCGGAGTATTTTGGCTATCACTTGCTGGAAAAACCGGGTGGCTTTTTGCCGGAAGCTGGTATCATCTGATTCATCGATAGCGCCTATACTGCTGACGCGAGAACCACTTTTAACAGTGAAAGTTGCATTACCAACTGACGTGCAATTCTGTCGCACCAGTCCATCACTCTCGGCGACGATGACCTGTTGTCCGAGCGATCGCGCCATCGCCACCGGGAACCAGGGAGATTGAAACCCTTCTGTTTGCAGCACTCGCTTCCAAGAGTCCACTGACAACAACGGCGTGCCGTCAATTCGCAATTCTGGGTCTTCATGTCGCCACCATCCCTCCAATAGCCCGAATGTGAGATGACCAAACAGCGTTTGCTCGCAAAGCTCATTGAGCAAAATCAAACCATTAGTCCGCAGACAAGCCTTGACATTCCGTAGCGTTTGCCGAATGTTACGAGTTGCGTGCAGCACGTTTGTGGCGATGGCAAAGTCATAAGTACCCGTGGCAATTTCCTGTCCTGCCAACGGTTGTTCAACGTCAAAGATGCCGATTTCCACAAACGGATAGTCAGGGATGAACTTCTCTTGGGCGTGTAAAAGAAATGCTTTAGAGATATCGGTGTAGCGGTATTCGCTGATGCTATCCTCAAGTCCGGCTAATTTAGACAGCACGGCTTTTGTGGTTGCCCCTGTTCCCGCACCAATTTCTAATATCCGCAACTTTGCATGTGGTTCGTGCTTCAACCGTGCCTCGATGGCCGATCGCAGGGATTTTGCCAACACTTCGTTAAAATAATCCGCAACAGAATTGTCACGATAAATACCTTCGACAACCTGTAGGGAACCATTCGGGAACAGGCTGTCCGTTGCTCGCTTCTCACCGGATAGAATTTCTGGTAACGCCCGAACGCAAGTTTCAACTAAGGAAAACCCCCGTTGTTTGCTGTCGGCTTCTGGCCAGTTGTCCCTAGCCTTTTTCCAAGCTTGCCAAACTATGTTCGGGGATTCGAGTCCAGCCCCCGTTTCGTTTTGTGCAAGAATCGATTTACTAGCTGCCAGCCATTTGGTGTAGAAGTCGGGTACGCTACCAGAGGAATGCAGGTTGAGTGCATTCAGGCTAGTTCGCAGCAAACGGATTAAAAGCGGCTGCATTTGTTTGCATTGAAAGATGCCATCCGCCTGTAGTTGCTCCATCGATTGGTTTGGCGCGACATCGATATGCCGAATATCCTGGATAACTGACGGTGCAATTTCCTCGAAGCTAACAACAAATTCGCCACCGTCGTACCAATCGATTGCCTCGACACTTGCGCTCTTAATTAAAGCCAGCTGATGCAAGTGATTGTTGCTCACTAGGTACTCTAACGCCTGCATCGACTCTCCAGACTCTAGAAGTCCGATGCCGCGTTGTTTGAGGCGAGTCTTAGATGCCTGGGAGATTCTGTCTCCAGTGCCGATGGCCCAGTGTCCCCAATGAATCACCTTGACTGGGCAGTGCCAACGGTTGGCGAGGCACTGGGAAAAGGCATCTTTAAAGGCGCAGCCTGCGGCATAACCACTCAGTCCGCCGCTTTGTGATAGCGCCTCAATGGAGGAGAAGAATAAAACAAAATCTAAATCTTCGGTGTGAAAAACCTGAGCTAGGCGCACACTCACGTCTACTTTGGCAGACAAAACTGTGCGAAGTCTAGCTTCGTCTGTGTCCTTGAAACTGCGATCGAAAAGTCCCACCGCCGCATGAACGACACCCTGCACCGAGCCGAACTCGCGTTTAATCTGTTCATAGGTGCGCTGAAGTTCCTCCTGACTTGTTGCGTCTGCGGAAATATATCTCGGCATTGGCCCCAAGTTAGCGATCGCTTCTAGTTTTTTCTGAATTGTCTCATTCAATGGACTGCGACCAATCCAAACGATCTGCGCTCGATATTTTTCGCTCAGATATCGGCTCCATACCTCGCCTAAACCTCCCGCACCACCGATGACTACGTACACACCGCCGGCACGATAAGCCGATCGATTAGTGGTCTGGCAAGTCAACTTTGCTGGATGAGGGCTGGGGAAAGGCAAAGAGTTAAAAGGTAAGAAATTTAAAACCTTTCCCCTTTCCCCTTTCCCCTTTACCTCCCCAATTTCACTTGGCGAACTAAGTTCTGACAAAAATAGCTTTGCTAGGATTGGTCCATACCATATACCTTCCCGCCATGCCAGCGATCGCACATCTGCATCAAAGGCGACGAACATTTCTGGCACTGGCCATTTATTACATGATGTGTCTGCGGGTGGAGGCATATCTAGCAGCCGAAATTTCCATTGGGGAAATTCTTTGGCTATACTGCCAATAAATCCATGAATACTCGCTTGGGTAGGATCGGGATCTTCACCGCAAAAGACCGCTTGACTTTGTAGCGTTATTACAGTCCATTGCAGCCCCTCGTTTTCATAAATAACCGCCGCCTTGAGCAAACGGTAAATCTGTAAAAGCTCGCTTGCTCGATCAATTAGAAGATTCTCAGGAAAGTTATGTCTGGCCGAATTACTGCCTCCGACCCAGATAATGTGAGCAATCCGCCCCAGCACCTTGAGTTGCTCAACAATATCGTTGATATCTGCATCAGTGGCGATGGCCATGAATTCGCACTGGGGAAAATACCTTTGTAAAACCTGCTTTTGCTCAGGGGAGCCACCAATAATTACCGTCTTTCCGTCGGGCATCTTCGAGTCAGATTTCCCAGAGTTGGAAATGTCTACTGGTTGCCAAACCAGCTTCAACGTAAACAGTTTTGTCTCTGAAGCAGACTCTTTATCACCTTGTTCTGGCTTGACGGAAGGATTGGCATCTAGCAAAGCCGATTCTTGTAGTGACGTTGTGCTTGGAAGCCAAAACCGATTCTTCGCAAAAGGATAGGTGGGCACAGATAACCGCCAATGTTTAGAGGATGCCGTCGGCAATTCATTTCCATCCAGCAAACACCAATCTATGGGAACTCCAGCGACCCAAAGAGTTGCCAACTGTTCCCAATCTCGCGCGGCGATCGCTCCTTGAATCAGCTGTTCTCCCAAAGTCCCCCGAATTAAAGTCTTAACCTCACGACTAGAATGCTTGATGTTGCCTTGAAAACCCGATTCGCCTATATCTGGAAATTGACGCAACTTATTAACCAGATCGACGCGACTTGCAGCTACCACAGCCAGCCGTTCCTCGAATGCCTGCCTGTGGCTTTGCACAAACCCAGTCAGTTCTGCCAAGGAGCATTCCTCGTCAGAGAGTGAACTGAGCCACTGCTCAAATTGCTTGACATAATCTTTTAATTGTGCATCATTGTGAGCCGACAGCACGAAAAGAAAAGGTTCAGCAGTTCGGTCATCCACCTTTTCAACGCTGCACCCTACGTCATATTCTTCCACCACAATGTGAGCATTTGCACCTCCAGAGCCGAAACTACTTACACCAGCTCGTCTAGGAATAGATTCGTTGGGGCGATTCCACTTCTGATGTCGATCCACAATATAAAGCGAGCTGCCTGATAGATCGATATGACGGTTCAACTGTCCGAAATGCTTAGTTGCTGGCAGTTCTTGATGTTGCAGGCATAGGACGACTTTCAGCAGACCTGCTATGCCCGCAGCCGCCTCCAAATGCCCCAGGTTGGTTTTGAGGGAACCCAGACCGCAGGATATGGGGACTTGGGGAGTCTCACTCCATTCTGAAAAAGCTTTTTCAAGTCCCTGGATTTCAATGGGATCTCCTAAGGCTGTGCCCGTTCCGTGGGCTTCGATAAAACTGATGGTGTTAGGAGCTACACCAGAGGCTTTCCAGGCATTGGTTAAAAGTGCTGCCTGTTGTTGGGGATTCGGTACGGTGAGGCCGGCGGATTGTCCACCATGATTTGCAGCTGACCCCTTGATGGTCGCATAAATTAGATCGCCATCTGCTTTTGCCTGACGCAATTGTTTGAGCAGAAACATCACAGCGCCTTCACTGCGAACATATCCGTCTGCGCGATCGTCAAATGTCTTGCACTTGCCATCATGGGCCAACATCCCAGCCTTGTAATATGCAATACTGTTAGCCGGATGGCTCATGATATGTATGCCGCCCACAAGTGCTTGTAAGCACTCACCTGCTCGAATAGATTGAACAGCTTGATGCACTGCCATCAGCGAACTGGAACACGCTGTATCAATGACGATGCTTGGGCCTCGCAAGTCAAAAAAGTAAGAAATGCGATTTGCTAGCGCCGCCAACGACGTGCCCGTTGCAACGTGCGCTTCTATGGGAATACTTACCTGTTCCATTACCCGACAGTAATCAGAGCCACTAGCACCTACAAAAACTCCCGTAGTGCTGCCAGCAACTTTGTTGGCAGTGATGCCAGCGTTTTCTAGTGTTTGCCAAGCTAATTCCATGAGGATTCGCTGTTGCGGATCCATGCTTTGAGCTTCGATCGCACTGATGCGAAAAAAGCCAGCGTCAAACAAATCGATCTGGGATAAAAAACCACCCCAATCGATACCTTGGTGCTTGCCTTCTGGGTCGATGTCCCTGGGCCATTGCCAACGTCCTTCTGGAAGTTTCTCAATCACTGAACCACCGTTTTTGAGGAGATTCCACAGCGATTCTGGATTGTTAATGCCACCGGGGAGCCGACAGGCTAACCCAACAATGGCAACTGCGTCATCCGACGAGTCGGTTGGTTCGGTTCGCCACGAGCTTGCAGATTTGGGAGTAGTTGTCAATAAAGTATCTGTAGGGGCGACGAATGAGGAGACGACATTGTGATTCTGCGTTACCGAGAGTGTTTGCTTCTTCAGAAACATCAACACCTTTTCTGGTGTGGTGTAGCTGAAGAAAAAGCCAGGGTCTAAAATCAGCCCGAAGCGATCGCTAATTTTTTCGCTGAGAATCAGCAAATCCACTGAATTTAAACCCATCTCCATAAAGGGACGGTCAAACTTGTATGCACTCCGTTTTTCATCACCTAGACAGGACTGAACCGTCGCTTCCAAAAATGCAGTAGCCAATTCGGTGTCCCATGCTTGTGATTCAGCATCCCGCTTTATTGCGTCCTTAATTCGTCCATCGTCGCGTCTACGCTGATGAATTGCATAGCGCACGAGTACCCCATGCCCCTGATTGTTTCGATCCAATGGTCTATAATTTTCCACAATCCGCTCAATGTCCGCGCCGTGTAGTTCGTGAAACCTCAAAATTGGATCTATTAACTTACCACGGACATTGCGCTGCCTTATGTACTCTTCAAAGGAAAACTCGTGGCGATGAAACTCCTTGCACAACGTGACCGCCACCACAGACTCGATACCATCGATTAGGCTGCACCGCTGAAGCATAAACTCCAGTAATTGATCCCCAAGTCTCCTTTCCTGAACTCCGGGAAGAATGTTTACCGCCAGCAATTGGACAATAGAACCGTCAGAGTAATGTAACTCAGATACTCGATCTGCGGTTATGCTTTGAATTCGATCCGTACTTTCAATGCGCTGCGAGTAGATAGCCCCGACGACTTTGTAGTTATTATCGGATTGGGGCAACTCCAGCACTAACTGTCCTTCAGGATAATTGTTCAGGCGATCGACCAAGTTGGTAGATCTAGCTTGCAACTCAATCGACCAACATTCCTTTTCCAATTGCAATAGTGCAGGCAAATCTGATGTGCGAGTGTGGCGAATGCGATAGTCAGCTTTCTGAAAATGCACGACCGATGTATCAGTTGGTGTCAGTTGGCTAGCCGGGAACAACCCAACATTAGCTGCCAGCATCAACAAAGATTCAGCACTTACACCACTACTAGTAGTCTGGCAACTCAACTTTGCTGGGTGAGGTCTGGGTAAAGGGGAAGAGGGTAAGGGATTTAAAACCTTTCCCCCTTCCCCTTTCCCCTTTCCCCCGCTAAGTTCATTTGGCGAACTACTAGTTTTGGGAACTGCCTCCTTTGGCAAGTTGTTGAAGTCGTGGTTTAAATAATTGATATCCTGAGTCAATTGCAGCAATACAGGGTGAGATTGGCAAATCATCAGTCCGTGACGACCCACGACGTTGCTCCACTCACTCAACATCTGTTTATTAAATTCAGTTACGTCCCTGATGTCGGTCAAGTCAGATTCTTCATCTTTGAGATGGCAAACAGATTGAATAAACAAGATATCTTGCTTGTTCGCAGTTATTCGACCTTCCAGTTCACGCAATATCTGTCCTGGGCAATTCAAAGGCATTGAAATGACATGAGCAGATGGAATATCTGCAAGGTTACGAGTCGCAATCCGAATTAAATCCGGGCATTGCTCAATACCAATTAGTGTCACATCGCGCTCATCCAGGACATTACCGCCAAGACTATGTTCTTGAATCCACAAGTAGATCTGTTGTAGCAGTAGACCATTACCGCAGCCGAGTTCAACAATTACTCTGGGTTGCTCCTTGACGTTCGGAACATTAAAAATTGACAGAATGTGATTTTTAAAAATCGGCCACAGTTCAAAGTGGCTTTTTTCTTCAATTTTTCTACCTGGGCTACGAGTCATACTGTCTAATCAGTACTAGCTTTTCATACTATGATTATCGAGTACACTAACATGAAAATTTATAACTACCTCACGAAAAATTCACATATCTGTATATAGTTAAATTTCATATACTTTGTACCGAATGGCACCAAGAAAAGCAAACTATATGAGAAACGTAGACGCGGAGCGGCTTGCCGCAGGCTACCGCAAAGGGCGCATTCGCGCAGCGTCTCGTCAGAGAAGGCCACAAAGAAAGAAAGAAAATTTGGGGTAGTCTCACAAAGAAATAGTATTAGGACTTACGCAAAAACTCTCTCTTGCTCTTATTTCTCCGTGTCCTCTGTCTTGAAAAGTTCAGATGCCTGCGGCAACCCCTTCGGTGTACGCCGGAAGCTCCGACTTTTTGCTGCGTCCTCTGTGGTTAGATTTTCCGTTGCCTGTGCGTAATTTCTGAGTATAAAAAGCGCCCTCCTTGATGGAGAGCGCTTTTGATTCTATTTAATTTTCAGTTCAGTTGACTAAGGCAACGATTAACCGTTGATAGCAGGAGCGCTGATTGCAACAGGAGCCGCTTCGGCAGATGCCAAGTCTAAGGGGAAGTTGTGAGCGTTACGCTCGTGCATTACTTCCATACCCAGGTTTGCACGGTTGATGATGTCAGCCCAGGTGTTGATGACGCGACCTTGAGAGTCGATGATGGACTGGTTGAAGTTGAAACCGTTGAGGTTGAAAGCCATTGTGCTTACACCCAAGGCGGTGAACCAGATGCCGATTACAGGCCATGCAGCTAGGAAGAAGTGCAAGGAACGGCTGTTGTTGAAAGAAGCGTATTGGAAAATCAAGCGACCGAAGTAACCGTGTGCTGCAACGATGTTGTAGGTTTCTTCTTCTTGACCGAATTTGTATCCGTAGTTTTGTGATTCGCTTTCGGTGGTTTCACGTACTAAGGAAGAGGTTACTAGAGAACCGTGCATTGCAGAGAATAAAGAACCGCCGAATACGCCAGCCACACCTAACATGTGGAAGGGGTGCATCAAGATGTTGTGTTCTGCTTGGAACACGATCATGAAGTTGAAGGTTCCAGAGATTCCCAAGGGCATACCGTCAGAGAAGGAACCTTGTCCGATGGGGTAAATCAAGAATACTGCTGTTGCTGCTGCTACTGGTGCGGAGAACGCTAGGCAGATCCAAGGACGCATTCCCAAGCGGTAAGATAGTTCCCACTCACGACCTAAGTAGCAGAATACGCCAATCAGGAAGTGGAAAATTACCAATTGGTATGGGCCACCGTTGTAAAGCCATTCATCTAATGATGCTGCTTCCCAAATTGGGTAGAAGTGTAAACCAATGGCGTTGGAAGATGGTACTACTGCTCCGGAGATGATGTTGTTTCCGTAGAGTAAGGAACCTGCTACTGGTTCGCGGATGCCGTCGATGTCTACTGGTGGTGCTGCGATGAAGGCGATTACGAAGCAAGCTGTTGCTGCTAGTAAGGTGGGGATCATCAGGACGCCGAACCAACCGATGTATAAGCGGTTGTTGGTGCTGGTTATCCAGTTGGCGAAGCGATCCCATACGTTGGCGCTTTGGCGCTGTTGAATGGTTGCTGTCATTGTTTTATGATTGCGTTTTTGAACAAATCAAGTAGGCGGTTTGTTTTCGCCTGTGGATATAATTTACATTGCTTTACGTAATTTAATCAAGTTTTGTAAAGATAGTAAAACTTATATTAAAAATAAGTTTTGCTTATTTAAGTTAACAAGTGGCGATCGCAAGCAATTTAACAAAGCTTATGAGAGGTTAATTTTGACAACTTTGTTCTTTTCTTGCTCAGTTTTAGGTAATGTCAGGTGCAAGATACCATCTTTATAATCTGCGATGCACTGAATATTAAACGTAAACGCAAAGCGGCAAGACAGAGGCTACCGCCAAGGGGTGAGCGAAAAAAGGTGTGGGGAGTGTGGGGAGTGTGGGGAGTGTGGGAAGTGTGGGAAGTGTGGGGAGTGTGGGGAGTGTGGAGGGTAATTTTTTGGATACTTAGCTAGAAATCCCACACAAAATTTCGTTCACCCACCGCCAAGTACGCCAAGAGCGCAAAGAATAGAGAGTTACTCATTTAGTGCAGCTTTACATTAAATTGGTATTACGCAGCCAGATTATTTATTGAGGTTGGGCATTGGGCATGGGAAAATGAGGGAGAAAGATTGAGGACTTACGCAAAAATAACGTAATTTCGTCATCACAAAGGATAGTGAAGTAATCCCCGTTAACGCTGGGATTGCTTCCCTACACTATGTTCCAGTCGCAATGACAAAATATTCCTTGCGTAAGTCTTAAGATTGCTACCTTGTCGCCCTTGTCTCCCTTGTCTGCTTTCAATGCCCAATGCCCAATGCCCAATGCCCAATGCCCAATGCCCCATTACAGCCAAGCACGGTCGTATTGGATAGGCCAAAGTTTATCGTGTCCGAGTTTTTTGGCCGCCAGATGTGGCCAGTAAGGGTTGCGGAGTAATTCACGTCCCAACAGGACTACATCAGCTGATTCTGTACGAATCAGTTCGTCAGCTTGTTCTGGAGATGTAATTAACCCTACGGCTCCCGTGTAGATATTAGCTTCACGGCGGATGCGTTCGGCAAATTGAGTTTGATAACCAGGTTTAACTGGGATGTTAATCCCCGGTATGATGCCTCCTGATGAAGTATCGATGAGATCGACTCCCAGAGACTTAAGTTTGTCACTTAAAGCGATACTTTGCTCAATATCCCAACCCTTGTCTACCCAGTCAGTGGCAGAAATCCGTACCCAAAGTGGATGTGTTTGAGGCCAAACCTCTCGGATTCCTTGAACGACTTCTATTAACAAACGAGTACGGTTTTCAAAGCTACCACCATAATCATCTTCACGGTGGTTAGAAAGGGGTGAGAGAAACTGGTGTATTAGGTAACCGTGGGCTGCGTGGATTTCAACAACTTTGAAGCCAGCTTGCAGAGAACGTTTAGCAGCTTGGATAAAGGCGTCAATAACTTCTTTAATTCCTTCAATAGTTAGGGCTTCAGGCACAGGGCTATCTTTGCTAAAAGCGATCGCACTGCTGGAAACCAAGGGACGCCAACCTTCCTGAGATTCATCGAGTACTTTTCCTCCCTTACTCGGTTTGGCGGTGCTAGCCTTTCTACCTGCATGAGCAAGTTGGATACCTGCAACCGCTCCAAAGTTGTGAATCAATCCCACAATCCTAGCTAAAGTTTGGATGTGTGAATCTGACCAAATGCCCAAATCTTGTGGGCTGATGCGTCCACGTGGTTCTACAGCTGCTGCTTCTGTTAGCACTATACCTGCACCGCCAACTGCACGAGAAGCCAAATGTATCATATGCCAATCGTTGGCATATCCATTTGTACTTGAATATTGACACATCGGTGAAACAGCGATGCGATTGCGAAAAGTAACTTCACGAATCCTGAATGGTTCAAACAGCTGTGGCATCGTTATTGATTCCTTCTCTTGCTATGTGATGCTCAATAGGTTTGCAGTGTGTGAGGGGGAGGGGGAGATGGGGAAATAAGGGGGACAAGGAAGATAAGGAAGATAAGGGAGACAAAGGGATAATTTTAAGTGCTTACTCAGTTTTACTTTTGCTTTGTTGTATTAGAAGCGCCATTGCCACTGGTGGGAGTAGTCTCAGCGTCAGGGTTTTGGCTTGGCAATTCCCAGATATCGTATTTTATCTGCTCTTGATCTGCCAACATCTGTAGATGTTCTGGTAATTTGGTTGTTTGCCAAACTGACCAAATTTCTCCATATAAACATTCTCTTTCAAATTGTCCAAAGAACATTGGTTTTTCTCCAGTAATATTCGGTGTGTTGCAAATTCACCTTTTTGAGACAACCTATATGAGCTTGCTTAGTTAGACTTAAATATTAAATAAGCTTTACTGATTTTTACTAGCAAAAATCTCACTAGCCCGTTAATTTAATATGCGTAATCTTTTTCTAAAGGTGAAATTTATTAAGCATGAAAGCAATGAAGAAGTTTAGTATCAATGATTCCAGCTTTTTTGGTCTGATTAAATAAAATAAAACCAATCAAAATACATTAAGGGATAGCTTTTGAGCCTGAATCAAAAGTTAAAAAAATCTTTGCTTGCCTTCATCCTGATTATTCAGGTTACAGTTAATTAATCTCATAATGTAGTATTGATAATAACTAAATTTGAAAATCTCCTTAATAAATTAATAAATTGGTAAGTTCAGAATATTGCAATTATTAATTAGCCTATTTTATTGCTTTAAAAACTAATAATTATTATTGCGGCAATAGTTATCAATTTTCAAATCATTAAAAATCAATGCTATAATTAAAAACTCTTGATTTGATTAATGAGAACAAAATTTTTTCTCTCCTGTTGATAAGTGATTAGGCGGATATGATGTGAGTGTTCAAAATCCTGACACCTAGTCTCAACAAGCAAACTTGCGTAAATCATATTAGACCTTTTGCAAAAGTTACTTTTGCTCATGGGGGGGAAAGGGAAAAGGGTTTTTATTTGCCCTTTCCCCTTTACCCATTACCCTTTTCCCCACTCCTGTTAGAAGTCTATTGATGATGGACTGTACTCAGGGAATTCCAAAAAATAAATATTCCAGTTAATGCGTTGACCCTGAGCAAAGTCGTACCACTTCCCTCCGGGACACTCCGCGTAGCGGCGACCATAGGAGAAAGGTTAACTATTGACGTTCTACAGTTAACAGTTAACAGTGAACAATCTTCTATGGAATATTTTGAGTCCCTTAGTTGGATTGGGAATTGGGCTGGCTACTCCAAGGTAGAATTCTGCCTTGAGAATCCGTTGGTAAATTGCTCCGACCAATAAACATCCGGGGAGATTGTTCTCTCAAGCCTGCTGGAGTACCACCGGGTTTCCAGCCTAAGGTTTCGCGATATCCACCTAAAAAGCCTGCTTCTATCAGGGTTTGTTCGTCAACAGAGACGGACTCATCTGCCTGTGGGGCAACGAAGAGGGCATCGGCTGGACAATACAACTCACACATAAAGCAGGTTTGGCAGTCGCTTTTACGAGCAATTCTGGGTGGGCCGTCTGGTACTTTGTCAAAAACGTTGGTGGGGCAGGCGGAAACGCAAATATTACATTGAATACAGCGAGATTCACTAACTAGTTCAATCACAGCGTTACTAACTCCTTTTCCTTAACAGCAGTTTGTAATTTTTGGGGCTTGACCCAGACTCGATCTAGACCACCACTAAGTAAGCGGTGGTATTGGTTCGGGTCTTGCTGTGGATAGTCTAGATGTTTGTGCATTCCGCGAGTTTCTTTGCGTTCGAGGGCGCTAGCGTACATCCACCGGGCTGTGGCTAGCATTGCAGTGGCTTCTCTAGCTTGGACGGCTTGGTTTTCTGGTACTGCTTGGGTGTTGCGGATTTCTTTCCACAACTGATGTAAGCGACTGAGGGATTCTGTCAATCCTTTTTCGGTGCGGAAGAGGTTGCGATCGTAGGGGAATACTTCAGCTTGGACTGCTTTAGTCACTTCTGAAGGAACAAAACTGTTATTGCTGCTGTTTTGAGAAGCTATGCCAACTTCTCCCAGTCCTCTTACGGAACGTTGATTGGCTTTGGTTCCTAGTTCGCGGGCGTAGTTTGCTGCGGCTTCACCTGCCCAATATCCTGAAGAGGTTGCCCAAGCAGCGTTATGGCTTCCACCGCCGGTAAAGCCACCACAAATTAATTCTCGTGTTGCAGCATCACCAGCAGCATAAAGTCCGGGTACGCTGGTAGCGCAGGTATAATCAACAATCCGGATTCCACCCGTACCGCGTACTGTTCCCTCCAAACGCAGAGTCACAGGAAAAAGTTGGGTGAAGGGATTAATACCCATGCGATCGAATGGCAATAAGAAGTTATGTTGGATAGTCCGCAACATAGCTTCAATTTCAGGAGTTGCTTTGTCCAAACGCGCATAAACCGATTGGGTGAGTAGGGTACGGGCAATAATCGATCGCCCTCTTTGGGAACCAGCACCTTCTATTTCTGTACCATCTTCGTAGTAAAAGGTTGCCCAACGATAATAAGCTCCTTTGGTAACTGAGGAAAAAGCTGGTGATAAAGCGTAAGCATTGGAAAATTCCATCCCTGACATTTCGGCACCAGCTTCCGCCGCCATCAAATAACCATCTCCAGTGAGGACGTTACAGCCTAAAGCTTTACTTAGGAAGGCACAACCACCAGTAGCAATTACCACTGCTCCAGACTTCACTTGCCAGCGTTCGCCTGTTTGGCGACAAATGCCCCGCGCTCCGGCAACTGCCCCTGCTGCATCTACCAGTAATTCTAAAGCCGGACTGTGGTCGAGTATTTTCACGCCTGCTTTGGTGATTTTTTTACGCATCAGGCGCATATAATCATGAGCTTGCTGGAGCGATCGCCGATGGGGACGACCTCGATCGTCCACAGGAAATGGATAGCCCCAGTCTGATAGTTGATTCAGATTTGTATAAGTTTGATCCAATACACGCTCCATCCAAGAGCGTTCTGACAAAAAACCTCCTAAAGCTTCCCGGCTAGCCATCGCCTCTTCTCGTTGTTGTGGATCGGGAGGTACATACCAAACACCAGTACCAGAAGGTGCTGTTGCTCCACTAGTACCGCAATAGCCTTTATCTACTAGTATGACTTTTGCCCCTTGGACAGCAGCATTCCAAGCCGCCCAAGTAGCTGACGGCCCGCCCCCAATAACTAGAACATCAGCCTCTAAATTAAGTTGGGAAAAAGTGCTAGAACTGCCTGACTCAGATAAATTTGTACTCACGATTTATCTCCTCAATTTTAGGGATTGGCCCGGAAAAAGAAAATGGGGTGTAGAGGAAATGGCAGGCATAGGGGAAAGACCTACTACAACTTCCCCTGTGCCCCTTTGCTCCTCTGCTCCCCAATCTCCAGTTCCAGACATGCTCTCAAGAAATTAAATTTGAGTTTATTAGTTTACTTACTCAATTTTTAGCTTAAAAATACGGTAAATCAATCAATTTACCGTATTATACATATATGAGATTTGCATAGATTGTGCTAAAAAACAAGAGGCAGTTAAAAATTTTATTAATATAAGTTAAGAAAATTGAGCGCAGCCTGACAAAGAAATGATATGAAAGAAGAACTCAGAATTCAGAACGAGCTACGCTAACAGAATTTAGCACTTTATATTAAAAGAGCATCTTTAGAGCCTATTTGATTCGTGAAAAATGTAGATAAGGAAACGAACCGCTAAGGACGCATAGACACATTAGCGAAGCGGTAGCGACGTTCGCGCAGCGTCTCGCAGAGAAGGAGCGTCAGTGGCTTCCCGTAGGGTAGGACGCAAAGGTAAGAAATAATAAAGGGATATATATTTTTCATAAATGCTCTCTAGCCCGCCCAGGACGGGCGAGACGCCCATCCCACAAGAGTCAAGCTAATGCACTATTTTAGCCTTGACACGCTACTACAGACACTATAGATACTAATTCCTGTATTCAATTTATTTTATTTAGGGGAATTTTATAGACAATTGGTATTATAGTAATCCGATTTGATTCCTGAAATTATCTGCGTAGGTAGGGAACAGGGAATAGGGAACAGGGAACAGAAAAGAAGGGTATAGATGTGTACTGAATCTTGTTCAAAAATCAAATAGGAGTCCTATATGACTTTGACAGTTAACAGCCAACTGTCAACTAATTACCATTGTGAAAAAGGATATTTTACTAAATTACTGTTGTAATATCTGGAATCATCAGAAACTTCTTTCCCTATCCAGGCTGGTAGTTCAATTTGTTGATTTTCGTCGCTGAGTTCAACTTCTGCTAATATTAATCCTTTGTTAACACCTTCAAATTCATCTATTTCCCAAATCAAACCACCTGACTGTATCTGATATCTAATTTTTTCGATAAATGGACGTTGACACAATGTCTCAAGCATTTCTTGAGCATCTTCAACAGGAATGGGATACTCAAACTCTAATCTTGAGTATTGAACAGTAGGGCCTTTGATTGTTAAATAACCTTGTTCTCCCACGATACGTACACGCACAGTGACTCGATCTTGTGTGGGAATATATCCCTGACGATAAACACTACCTTTAGCTAAATGTCTCCATTCATCTCCAATTACTAAATATTTGCGCTCTATTTCTTTGGCCATTTGATTGAATTTCCAATAGCGAATTTGTTGATTGTTGACTGTTGATTGTTGACAGTCAAAAACTATAACATGTAATATTTCACAAATTATTTGGGTTTGCTATAAGTAGATGGACATAAATAAATATAATATGTTCTGTCATTGCGTTCGCGTAGCGTCTCGTAGAGAGCGAAGCGAAGCAATCCCAGAGACTTTGCGATTGCTTCGCTTCGCTCGCAATGACATCTTAGATTTAATCATGACTATCTACTTAGTTTATTTTAAAGATTATTTATCTACTAAATATTTATTTGTTTATTTCAAAGCAATTGAAAAGATTAAGCGCTTCTTAATGCAACGATGGGGTCGAGCTTAGCAGCGCGACGTGCGGGAACGACGCCAAAGAATAAACCAATACCGCCGGAAACACCCACAGCAGTTGCGATCGCCACCGTAGAAATACCTGCGTCTAATGGTGTTAAAGCTGACACTAAAAGAATACCACTGACACCAACGGCAGTCCCAACTAAACCGCCAGCAGCAGAAACTATTACCGCTTCAATGATGAACTGTAGCAAAATATCTTGCTCTGTTGCCCCGATCGCTTTTCTCAATCCGATTTCTTGGGTGCGTTCGGTGACGGAAACCAACATAATATTCATGATCCCAATACCGCCGACAAACAGCGATATAGCTGCGATCGCTGCTAACATAATTGTCAATGCACCTGTAATTTGACCTACAGTTTGCAAAGCATCTTTTTGGGTGCGAATCGTAAAGTCATCTTCACCATTAATTTTGTGTCGCAGACGTAGCAAATTCGTAATTTGAAACTCTGCTGCATCGACACTATCACCATCACGAGCAGCAGCCACGAGGTAATCTAAAGCAATTCCATAGGGAGAATTCTTTCCCACAAGCCGATTTGCAGAGGTTGTAATCGGTATTAAAGCAGCTTCATCATAATCTGCTCCCACACTGGAACCTTTGGCTATTAATGTGCCAATTACTTGAAAGCTAGTATTGCCAATTCGCAATTGCTGACCAGTGGGATTACTATTACCAAATAATTTTTCTGCTAAATCTGCACCTAATACAACAACTTGATTGCTGCGCTTGATATCTACTTCACTGAAAAATCTACCCTTATCAGTTTCAAAATCCCGCACCGATAAAAAACTGGGAGTTGTGCCAATAATATTAACGTCAGTATTTCGATTGCGATAAGTAATTACTTGCCTTCGATTTAACTCAGGTGCAACTCCTATGACTGTTGGAACCTGAGAGGCGATGGCCTCAGCATCTTGCAATACCAAATTTTTCGGCACTTCAAAGGAAATCCGTTGAGTCTCTCGATTTCCTGGAATCACAAACAACACATTTGGCCCTAATGATTCTAGTTGTTTTTGAACGAATTTTTGCCCACCTTCACCAATCCCAATCATGGCAATTACTGAAGCATTACCAATAACAATACCCAGCATTGTCAGGGCACTACGCAACTTATTTGATAACAGGGTTTTCCCTGCCATTTGCACGCTTTCTAAAAAATTCATATCAATTTTGGATTAAAAGTTGATTGATGAGTTAGGAGTTAGGAGTGAAGAGTTAGGAGTGAAGAGTTAGGAGTTATTCTCCTTGTCCCCTTGTCTCCCTCATCTCCCTCATCTTCCCACCCCCTATTTGAGATTATTGATTTTCCTGTTCTTGGGCTTTTTCAAATTTGTAATCCCTGGGTGGGTTGACAAAAATGCGATCGCCTTGTTTGACTCCTCCTAAAATCTGCGTTTGGTCTTTGATTTGTGCGCCAATGGTGACTTCGCGGAATTGGGGTCTATTGTTTTCATCTGGTACGAGTACGCCTGTTCTACCTTTTTCGGTGACGATGGAAACTGTTGGTAATACTAAGGCATTATTCACGCGATCGCCTAAAAAAGTCAGATCCACATTTAAGCCAGAACGCAGTTTATCTATGCCAGTATCGAGAGCAACGCGTACCTGAAAGGATGTCACACCTTGTTCAACCACTGCTTCGGGGGCAATCAAGCGCACGCGTCCTTTAAAAACTTGTTCTGGATAAGCATCGGCGACAATTTCCACTTGCTGTCCGGGTTTGATTCTGCCAATATCGGCTTCGGGAACTTGAGCTAATATTTCTAAGCCCTTTGCTACGGCGACAATGGAACTGGAAGTTGCTGAAGCACTGGTAGAAGCTGAAGTTGTGGGGGTGACAAAGGCTCCAACGTTAGCGTACTTTTGGGTGACAATTCCCGAAAAGGGAGCGCGAATAATTGTATCTTCTAACTGCACTTGTACGCCTTTCAATTGAGCTTCTGCTGATGCCACAGCTGCTTGGCGTTGAGCAATTTCTTCAGGACGAGTGCCATCTTCTAAGAGTACCAATGCGGCGCGGGCTTCATTAACGGCTGCTTGACGTTGGGCGATTTCTTCACTACGAGAACCACTTTGGACTAAGGACAATCGTTTTTTCGCTTCTTCTAAATTGGCTTTGGCGCTTTTGTCATCGCTGATGGCTTGATCGAGTAATTGTTTTCTCTCTGCGCCTTCTTTATATAGATATTGATAACGCTTGACTTGTTCTGTGGTGTAATTCACTCTTGCTTGAGCTGCATCTACTTGGGCTTGAGCTTGGGCAATTTCTTGGGGACGATTACCCACACGAGCTTGGGTTAACTGGGCTTGGGCTTGGGCTAATCGCGCCCTGGCTTGGGCAATTTCTTGAGGACGATTACCAGCAACGGCTTGGGCTAACTGTGCTTGATTTTGGGCTAAGTTAGCAAGATACTGGCTTTTTTGTGCCTCAATGCTGGCGCTATCCATACGGGCGAGAATTTGTCCTTTTTGGACGCGATCGCCTTGTTCCACGTACAATTGCGACAGCACGCCAGGATTCTTGGGACTAATATTTACACTTTGAACTGGAACGACTTTCCCGCTAGCCGTTATCCGTAACGTTACGTTTTGCGCTGACACTGGCACAGTTAAGCGATCGATGTCTTCTTGGTTTGTGCCTTGATTTAGCAGAGTAAAGTTTGCAACAATACCCACAACCAAAGCGCCCCCCGCCATCAGCCCAATTAGCCAGCGTAATGGATACTTAACTTTGCCAATAACTGGAATTTCTATGTTCGTAGCCATACAATAAGAGCCTATGATGATTGCCGTGTGGGAGTAGCCTTTAGTTAGAGGACAAGTGCAGAATCAGGAGTTGTTAAAGGTTTGCTATGAAATCTTGATAAATCTACTAACAACTAGACGCATAATAAGCTTCATAGTTGCTTAATTTTACTTCATACTAGGCATTAGTATGTGTGTATGCCTTCACCTGAATGGATGACTTTTGCCACTAATATCAAAGGGGAAAGGTTAAAGGGGAAAGGTTAAAGGGGAAAGGGAAAAGGTTAAAGGGGAAAGGGGAAAGGTTAAAGGGGAAAGGGGAAAGGTTAAAGGGGAAAGGGGAAAGGTTAAAGGGGAAAGGGGAAAGGTTAAAGGGGAAAGGGGAAAGGTTAAAGGGGAAAGGGAAAAGGTTAAAGGGGAAAGGGAAAATAATACCAAACCTTTTCCCCTTTCCCCTTCCCCTTTTCCCGATTTCTGCAAAAAGTAGAGACGTAGCACTGCTACGTCTCTACAATTAATTTTCTTTTTCTTTATCTAAAGCCACAAAACGCGGTTAAACACATCCAACTCGCACCGCCCTAGTGGCAGCTTCCGTGCGGTTGGTTGCTCCTAATTTATTTAGTACCTGACTAACATGATGTCTAATGGTAGAAGGACTCAATTTCATTCGTTGAGCGATCGCTTCATTACTCAATCCTAAAGCCAAAAGTGTTAACACCTCTGCCTGTCGCCTGCTCAGTTCATATACAGGAGGGGATGATGGTTGAGTTGGTTGCAGCAGAGCCTGAATCACCTCTGCTGCCAAAATAGATCTACCAATGGCAGCAGAACGTATGGCATCTGCTAACTCATCAATCGAGACACCCTTGAGCAAGTAGCCGATGGCTCCAGCTTGCATTGCTTTCTGTATCAAGCCCTTGTCTAGAAAACTGGTCAAAATTAAAACCTGAATTTTTGGGTATTTTTTACGGATAACTTTTGTTACTTCCGCCCCATTCATCCCGATCATCATCAAATCCATCAGCACTACATCTGGTTGCAAGTTTTCGCAAAGACGTACTGCTTCATCTCCATTACCCGCTTCCCCCACTAACTCAATGTCATCAAAGGCTAGCAAGAGAAATTTAATACCTCCCCGCAAGATTTGATGATCGTCAACAGTTATCACCCGAATTGGTTTGACCAATTTATTTGTTTCCATATTTAAATCCGGGCTTTTAATAGTATTTTTTTAATACATGGATATTATTTTGTATTATTCCATCATTAATTTTTTAGACAAAATTCTTAATCTTTAATTTTTATTTGTTACCAATGAATAATATAAAAATTTACAATTATGAATCATAATGCGTCTTTTCTAAATTAAGTCAAGTTAAATAAATATAACTATATTGCGATCGGGCCAGTTAGGACAATTCTTCTGTAAAAGTAAGGAAATAGGGAATAAGAAACGGAGAATAAAAGCGGAAAAACAAACTTATATGAATTGAAGTGAACTATATTACGAAAAGTAAATGTGTCTAAAAACCTTACTATTGAGCAATAAAAAAGCAAAAATGTCGGTTGTATCTAGTTAAGTTTATTTGTGCCCAGTCTAATGCCTGATTCCCAATTATCAATTTTCTATTCTTGATTCCCTATTTTCAAGATAGGGGTTGAGCAACTTAGAGAAATCTCAGTCCCCCTTCCTAAATAGCTTGACAAATGGAAATTAGCGCCAATGGAATCAGCTCGTTCTTTCATAATTGCTATTCCCAAATGGCCAGATGATATCGGTATCTGTGTGAGGTCAAAACCACAGCCATTATCGCTGATACGCAAGACTATCTTTTGGGAATCGCAGTTAAGGCTAACTGATACTTGCGTTGCTTGGGCATGTTTAATAATATTATTCAGTGCTTCTTGAGTAATCCGGTAGAAAACAAGCTTTACCTCACTAGATAAAGGTAAATCGCCTTCTACAATTGTTGTTACCTGTAAACTTGCTCGTCCAGAAATTGCCTTGGTTAGCTGCTTTATTAATTCACCTAATGCTTTGTCTGCTAAACCATCGGGACGTAACTCGATTAGTAAATTTCGCATCTCTGCTAATGCCCCTTGTGTGAGTTGGGCGAGTTCCTCTAATCCTTGTTGGGCTATGTCTGGGTTGCGTTTCCAAACTCTAGGTAAAGCTTCGGCAATGGTCGCTACAGTAAACAATGTCTGCGATACTGAATCGTGTAAGTCGCGGGCGAGGCGATTTCGCTCGACTTCCACCGCAATTTTTCGTAGCCGTTCGCTTTCTTGCAATTGTTCTTGTAGTTTCACCGCTTGGATTAAATCTTTGGATAAGCGTAAACTCATAATTATGATGAAGGACATAAATCCAAACTCAGACAGGTATACAAATTGGATCTTTCCCAAATCTACTAGGCGGTCGTGTTGAACAGTGGCTATTAAAATTGCCAAACTTATTCCGAGAGTGAGTGCTGCTTGCTTCTCGCCGCGCCGATATTGAAGGTAACAGGCAGAAAAAAGGAAAATAATATTACCGCTCAAAGCTAATAATTGCAAACTAAATAGGGGATTGAGTGTACCTTCTGGGTGAGGAATGGATTCGCCCCAAGGCAAAGAAATACTTGATAGGTTGCTGATATGAGAGTAGAGAATCCCTGTAGGAGAAATTTGGTTGATTAACAGGCTGATGAAGTACAGGCTATTGAGTACTACAATTAAACGCACTGAATTAAAATTTGTATATAGAGACACAAGCCAAGCAGTAGTAATGCCGTAAATATAGCCGAAAGAAGTTAGCATTTTTCTGGCATTTATGTAATCGTCTACATTCATGGCTTTATATTGGGCTATAAGAGCCAAAAGATAACCAAAAGATACCAAGCAGGTTAACCCAAAGCAGAAGTTTAGTGCAGGTTTTAATCGCCCAGAGGCAATTAGCAAGTGTAAAAAACCAATATATAGGATAATGCCAGCAACTATACTTAGAACAGTTAGAATCAAAGTCATTACTTATTCTCTTAAAGATTTATATCTGGCGACAAATTAAGTGATATCACTTCAATAGTCTAGTAGAGTGCGTTACTGCTGAGGGTACGGCACCATCTGAAGGTTTTGGTGGCTTAGGCTATGCCATAACGCACCCTACATATACTAAATGCTTTGATTTACACTTTTGTTGCATTGAGTTGCAACTTTGATGCTTTGATTTACACCTTTGTTGCATTGAGTTGCAACTTTAATGCTTTGATTTGCACCTTTGTTGCATCGAGTTGCAACTTTGATGCTTTGATTTACACCTTTGTTGCATCGACTTGCAACAAAGTTGCACTAATCTACACTTTTGTTGTATTACAGCAGTTACCCGAAAACCCTGTAGAGACGTAGCATTGCTACGTCTCTACTTCATAGAAATGAAAACTGCTATGAATCTTTCATCTTACTGATAGCTTTAAAGTGGCAATGGGTACATTAAATACATAACTGACAACAGTATGGTAATATGACCACCCAAAATACAACACGCCGTTTGCGCCCGCAATTAATTAGTGAAGATGTAAGTTCATGGCACGGTTTACAAACCATCAATACTTATGAAACTAACCGTGCTGATGCCTCTGCTGCCAAATTACAGCAAGCTTATCAAGCTATGTTAGCCCAGCAACAAGCCGAAACCGAAAAACAAACTTTATACCGTGCTGCGGCTGATGCTGCACGATTAGCAGAATGGGAATTTCACAATGCGGTATTAGCAATGAAAGAAGTTGTGCGCGGACAATATGGATTGGATAGCGACCAAGCCCAAGCAGTAGGATTGAAGAAAAAATCGGAGTACAAGCGTCCTAGCCGCAAAAAGTCAGTTACATCATGAGCTAAGTAAAATTAACGCATTTTAAGTGAGCGATCGCATTTGACATGACTTGTGCGATCGCTTTTTTCTATAGATGAGAACCCTGCAAAACTCTCTATCACTTGTCATTCGTCAGCAAAATTTTAACACTACAAATATATATAACTAACACTTATATAGGACAAAGATCCTAGTCAAAACTTGGATCTTTGTCCGATGCGGCAATTGGGGCGATCGCTATATAATCCGTCTTGCCACAGCAAAATTTACGTAATTACCTAACCTGACAATGAATAAAATATCGTTTGGCAATACTTTATTGTTTAGTTCAGTTTTAGCAAGCACCTTACTTGCTAGTCCTAACGTTGCTAGGAGTAACGACTTCACCGTACCCGCAACTCTAGCAAATACAGCACCTTGTCGCCTTAATGTCACTGGTGCTTATCTAACAACAATCTTCAACGCAGATAAAAGCGTCTCCTCTCGTGGAGTTATAACACTGACCGCAGATGGTAACTTTTTTGTCACTGACTCCAATCAAGGCGGTGTTACTAACGTCTTCAATCCCTTTACTAGCGGACAAGGCGCTTGGAAGTGTAATGGCAAAACTAAAGTCAGTGCTAGGTCTATCACCTTTGCTTTTCCTGGAAGTGCAGGAGCCGGTAGCATTGGCCGCGCCGACTACCAAGCTACCTTTAATCCCCAAACGCAGACAGTACAAGGGACTATTACGCTACGCCTTTTCAACCTCAATGCTAATCCGTTGTTAAATAATGTCGCGCCTGTAGGAACGTTCAATTTCTCTGGGCAACAAATCAAACCTAATTGATTTTTAAAGCGATTTACAGCAATAAATATACCGCCGCCGTTGGTTTCGACTTCGCTCAACCAACTCAGAGATCGAGAGTTGAGCGAACTTGTACTGAGCGCAGTCGAAGTAGTCGAAACTCGCCAACACAAGTATCACTATTCGATGCAGCGATCGCTTTCCTTGCTGAATAATCGACTACTTGCTTCATGAAATTTTCCCTAAATATGGCAATGGTGAAGCCTTTATAGAGCTTGTTTTTCTAGCCAACTTCACTGAGAGCAAAACTTTTGCTCCTACCGATTAAACACATCACACTCTTTTGGAGGATTTATGACTAACCCAGCTTCATTTGACCCAGCCGTTAACTATGGGGTGGCACCTAATCCCCTTACCGTAACAGTTGGGGACTTCAACGGCGATGGCATCTCTGACCTAGTGACCTCAAGTAACACTTCCACTAATGTCTCGGTGCTTTTGGGCAATGGGGATGGCACCTTTGGCACAGCCACTAACTTTAACGCGATACAACCACCATCATCCGTGGCCATTGGGGATTTCAACGGCGATGGCATCTCTGACCTAGTGACTGCAAACAGTGGTTTTCCCACCCTCTCATTGCTATTGGGCAATGGGAATGGCACCTTTGGTACAGCTAGTAGCATTAGCGCTGGTGGTGGTGCCCAACATGTGGCAATTGGAGATTTCAATGGCGATGGCTTCTCCGATCTGGTGACTTCAAACTTTAGTAACAACAACCTCTCAGTGCTATTGGGCAATGGGGATGGTACCTTTGGCAGTGCCACTAACTATGCGGTGACTAATCTTCCTCAACATGTGGCGATTGGAGATTTCAACGGCGATGGCATCTCTGACCTGGTAGCCCCAAACACCTTGACCAATAATGTCTCAGTGCTTTTGGGCAATGGCGATGGCACCTTTAGCAGTGCCACGAACTATGCGGCGGGCACTAGACCCACTAACGTGGCAATTGGAGACTTTAATGGCGATGGTTTCTCTGACCTAGCGACCACAAATAACGGTTCTAACAATATCTCGGTGCTGTTGGGCAATGGAAATGGCACCTTTGGCACAGCCACGAACTTTGCGGTGGGTATTTCACCCAGAGGCATAGCCGTCGGGGACTTCAACGGCGATGGCTTCTCTGACCTGGCGGTTACAAACACTAGTTCCGGCAACCTCTCAGTACTGTTGGGCAATGGGGATGGCAGCTTTGGTGCAGCCACTAACTTTGCCACGACATCTTTTAACAGAGGTATAGCTGTCGGGGATTTCAACGGCGATGGTAAGCCAGATTTGGTGACCGCAAACCAAAATAGTAACGGTAGTATCTCAGTGTTGCTCAACACCACTCCTTCCAATGTCAGTATCACCGCCCAAACAGCCACAGCCAACGAAGGCGGTAGCAATGGCGTTTATCGCGTCAGCCGTAGCGACACCGGAGGGGCTTTAACCATCAACCTCACAATTGATGGCAGCAGCACAGCTGCAACTGGCGACTATACCCTCAGTGGTGGTAGCGTCAGCGTTTCCGGCAATACCTTAACCGTCACCATTGCCGATGGTCAAAGCTTTGTTGACCTTGACCTAGCAGCGATCGACGATATTCAAGCCGAAGCCGACGAAACCCTCAAACTCAATCTCGACACGGGTACTGGTTACACCGTTGACGGCACAAATAACACCGCCACCGTCACCATTGCCGCCAACGATACCGTCGTCACCAACACCAACGATTCTGGTGAAGGTTCCTTGCGGCAAGCCATCCTCAATGCCAATGCCCTAGCAGGTGCAAATACAATTACCTTTGCAGGTAGCGTGTTTACCGATGCCACCCCTGACACCATTACCTTGACATCTGGGCAACTGACAATTACTGATGATGTCACCATTGAGGGAACTGGGGCAAATCAACTGACTGTCAGTGGCAACAATGCCTCCCGCGTGTTCAACATTTCTAATGCAGGTACAGATGCCATAATTGATGCTCTGACAATTGCTAATGGCAATTCGGCTAACGGTGGCGGCATTGCTATCAGCTCTGGTGCTAGTTTGGTTTTAACCGATAGTACTGTCTCTAATAACAGTTCAGGCCTTGGTTTTGGCGGTGCCGGCATTGCCAACACGGGCGGCACTGTTAACGTCATCAACAGTACTATCTCTGGCAATACGTCAACGACGTTTGGTGGCGGCATTGCCAGTCAAGGTACACTCACTGTCACCAACAGTACCATCTCTGGAAATACAGCAAGCACAGGCGGTGGTTTAATTGTTGCGGGAGTAGTTACTCTTACTAGTAGCACTATTACTAATAATACTGCTGGCAATGGTGGAGGATTATTTGCCGCTTCTGGAACTACTACTGCTCGAAACACCATTATTGCTGGTAATAATGGTAACGATATTTTCGGTACAGTCACAGGCAATGCCAACAACCTCATAGGTAGCCTAAGTGGTGCATCCGGCACCATCGGCACAGGTAGCGACATCACCTTTGCCTCGGCTGGCATCACCAATATTAACCAAGTCATCGCTGCCCTCGCCAATAACGGTGGTACTACCCAAACCCACGCCTTAGTCGCAGGTTCAGCCGCCATCAACGCCGGTAATAACGCCCTTGTTACCCCTGGTGTCACCACCGACCAACGCGGAACAGGTTTTAACCGCATTAGTGGCGGCACAGTCGATATCGGAGCTTACGAAGTACAAAATAACAATCCAACAGCTACAAACGACAGCGTAACCACAAATGAAGATAATGCTGTTAACGGTAATGTCCTCACCAACGATACTGACCCCGATACAGGTGATATTCTCACTGTTAGTGCAGTCAACGGTAATGCTGCTGATGTGGGTAATCAAATTACCTTAGCTTCTGGGGCATTATTAACTCTCAATAGTGACGGCAGTTATAACTACAATCCTAACGGTCAATTTGAATCTTTGGCTGTTAGTGCTACTGCCAACGATAGCTTTACTTATACTATTAGCGATGGTAGCCTCACCAGCACAGCCACAGTTAACCTCACCATCAACGGTGTCAACGATGCACCCACAGTTGCCAACGCCATTGCCAACCAAACAACCTTAGAAGATGGCTTCTTCAGTTTTACCGTTCCAGCCAACACCTTTGCTGATGTCGATGCAGGTGATAGCTTAACTTACACCGCCACCCTCGCTAACGGCAACCCCTTACCCACTTGGTTAAGCTTCAATGCCAATACCCGCACCTTCAGCGGCACACCCGACGACCCAGATAACGGCACAATTAGCATCAAAGTTACTGCCAGTGATACCAGCAATGCTAGTGCCAATACTACCTTTAACCTCACAGTCACACCCGTCAACGATGCCCCTGTAGCTGGTGATGACTCGGTTAGCGCCAATCAAAATACGCCATTAACTCTGTTGGCAACTACCTTGTTAGCTAACGATACAGATGTAGACAGTTCTACTTTAAGCATCTCGGCTGTGAGTAACGCTGTTAACGGTAGTGTGAGTCTCAACAATAGTGGCAATGTCGTATTTACTCCCACCGCAGGTTTCACTGGCAATGGCAGCTTTAACTATACCCTCAGCGATGGCAATGGTGGCACAGATGTGGCAACAGTAACGGTAGCAGTTGGGGTCAACCTCAACGGCACTAATAATAACGATAACCTCAATGGCACATCTGGTAACGACATCATTAATGGACTTAACGCTCAAGATACCATTTCTGGCAATGCTGGCGATGACTGCCTTGTTGGTGACAATGGTGACGATTTACTCTATGGCAACACTGGCAACGATAAGCTTTTAGGCGGTAACGGTCAAGACACATTGTATGGTGATGCTGGTAATGACCGTCTCGAAGGTGATAACGGTGATGACAAACTCTATGGCGGTGACGGTAACGACAGTCTAATTGGTGGTAACGGTCAAGATTTACTTGTTGGTGGTGCGGGTAACGATTTCCTCGACGGTGACAAGGGAGATGATAACTTAACTGGCGGTACTGGTAGCGATATTTTTGTGTTGGAGAAAGCCGCAGGTCGGGAAACGATTACTGATTTTAGTTTAGGTGAGGGCGACAAGATTGGTTTGTCTGGTTTGAGTTTTAGTCAGTTGTCTTTCTCTGGCAATCAGATTAGCTTAGGCAATCAAACTTTAGCAGTGCTGACTGGCTTTAATACCACGACGCTGACACAAAGCAACTTTGTTTCTGTTTAAGAGTGTTGGGTGGGTGAGTGTTTGCCCACTCCCTCTGCATCTTAGTTGCATCGGGTTGCACCTTTGTTGTATCGGCTTGCACCTTAGTTGCATTGACCTGCACCTTTGTTGCATTGGCTTGCAACTTTGATGTATTGATTTGCACCTCGATCGCATTGGGTTGCAACTTTATGGCATTGAAATTGCACCAAGTTAATTTGTGCAATCTTTAAGTAGCGGTACTAATTGTTACTTAAAAAACAGTATAAACATTAATTATAAGACTTACGCAACGCCGATATTGTCATTGCGACCGAAACGCAGTGTAGGGAAGCAATCCCAGCGTCAGGGGGGATTACTTCTCTACGAGACGCTGTGCGTAGCTTGCTTCTGTGTAGGAGTACGCTATCGCTCGTAATGACGGAATTACGTTATTTTTGCGTAAGTCCTGAATTATATAGGACAAAGATCCTAGTCAAAACTTGAATCTTTGTTCGATGCGGCGATCGGGGCGATCGCTAAGAAGTGCGATGAAAAAACGCTTAATAACAAAATGCCGCAAATCCGTTCTCTTCTACAGACTTTTACGATAAATTTAGATAAAGTCAGGCATTAGTGAGTTATGGAGCAAGTAATACTACCAGATATTCTCACTCTTGAAGAAGTTTCAGCATACCTAAGACTACCAACTCAAACAATTGTGCATCAAACAATGCTTGGGAATATTCCAGGTCGCAAAATTGAAAACGACTGGAGATTTTTAAAAGCGGCAATTGACGATTGGCTACGTTCAAAAAGTAGTCGGGCTGTTCTGCTTCAACAAGTAGGCGCTTTAGCCGATGATGATACTCTTGCAGATTTAAGAGCAAAAATTTACCAGGACAGAGAACGTTCTGAAGTCGATGCGGAGTCTGAGGCTTAATGCATTTGCTCGATACAGACACCCTCACTCATCTTTATGCTGGACAGCTAAATGTAATTGAGCGATTGAGGTCTGTGGAGGATCAAAGCCGAAACGAAATAACTACTTTCGCCACCGATTGAGCCAATCTACTTGACCAACCCAATCTGCTGCTTCTGCCTCAGATAATAGGCAATCTAATGCCGCAATCAAATCTGAAAGTGACCAACTATTCTGAGCAGCAAGGATAATACCGCCATGTTGCGGATACTGTTGTGCTAGAACAATAAAGTCTCTCACGTTGAAAGTAAAGATACATCTGCCCTGAGCAGTTGCGCGTAATAATTGAGTTTCATCACTAGCATCTAAAGGCATCCACTCATTTGGTGTACGAGTAACATCATGCCCTTTAGACATCAATGCTGAATGCAGCGATTTACTGGAGGTATCTGCATCCAGATGAAGTTTGAGTTTAACCATTGGCAATTTCTAAGGATTGCTCAGAAGCGATCGCTGCGTCAATCTGCCCCTTATTTACTACATAAAAACTCAAAGCTTCTTTTACCTGTCCTTCAGTAAGCTCATACTCATCAGCAATCTGAGTTGGACTCATACCCCATTTTTGGGAAGCGATGACCACAGTCTGCACTCGAATTGCCGTCCCTTTGATGACTGGTACAAGTTGCCCATTGCCTCCCTGACGATAAGCAATTTGTGGAAAAGATGCTTTCAGGGTACTTACTTTTTCTGTTACAGCCCACAGAATAAATTGGTCAACCGAAATCCCCTGACTCTGAGCTAATTGCTCAATTTCAAGCTTCAACTGGTCAGGTAAATTTAGGGCATATGCTGTCATTTTCAGTTTTTAATTGCTGGCTCTAGAAACATCATATTCTCAATCTAGATCGACATCCCGTGGAATTCTAGCTTGAAACCAACATAGTCAAAGGTTTAGCGATGTCAACAACAAGGCTTACGCCTACGCTCCTCTAGTGATTCACATAAGTATTAATTATATAGGACAAAGATCCTAGTCAAAACTTGGATCTTTGTCCGATGCGGTGATTAAAATGATTGCTCTATAATTCACTTCACCACAGCAAAATTGTTACTTATAAGGGGATACTAACATTATGAATCGAGTGACTCTACTACTTACTTCTGTTGCAATTGGATTGCCACTGTTTACTACATCTGCTTTGGCTGACTCAAAAGACGTGACCTTAAAGATATCAACAATTCCTGAATGCAAAATCACTAAACTCTGGCCAGCTGATGGCTACAACTATGGGATTACGGGGTCAAGAGGAACGTGTGGCCCTGTTAGTTCGGCTACTTGGCAGTCAGGCGTTTATCCTAAGTTACGCAACCTATGTCAAACGAATGACTTTGTTTTGAAAACTGGCAACAAGCAAGTTCAAACGAATCCAGAGTTCACCACAACAATAGAATGGCTTTGTGTCAACAGTGGCGTATCGGCTCAAAAGTTGGTGAGTTACTTTGATTGGAAGTATTAAACCAGCAATCATAGACCTTGCATTGTTTAATCCCATAGCTTCATAGTATGGTGATGCCGGTAATGACCGTCTTGAAGGTGATAATGGTGATGACAAACTCTATGGCGGTGACGGAAACGATAGTCTAATTGGTGGTAACGGTCAAGATTTACTTGTTGGCGGTGCGGGTAACGATTTCCTCGACGGTGACAAGGGAGATGATAACTTAACTGGCGGTACTGGTAGCGATACTTTTGTGTTGGAGAAAGCCGCAGGTCGGGAAACGATTACTGATTTTAGTTTAGGTGAGGGCGACAAGATTGGTTTGTTTGGTTTGAGTTTTACTCAGTTGTCTTTTTCTGGTAATCAGATTAGCTTAGGCAATCAAACTTTAGCAGTGCTGACTGGCTTTAATACCACGACGCTGACACAAAGCAACTTTGTCTCTGTTTAACGTGAGTTCGATAAACCTCTCCCTCCCAACCTCCCTCTCCCACGGGGAAAGGGAGGAGCAACGAGAAATTAGGGTCTCCCCTCTCCGCGTCCAAGAGGGGTTGGGGGAGAGGTCAAAAAAGGGCTTGTCGAACTCACGTCTGTTTAAGTCATTTGGGTGGGCAAATGTTTGCCCACTTCCCCTGCACCTTAGTTGCATCGACTTGCATCTTTGTTGCATCGGCCTGCACTTTAGTTGCATTAGCTTGCAATTGAGTTATATCGACCCGCACCTTTATTGTATTCAAGAGCAACTTTGATGTATTGACTTGCACCTTTGTTACATCGGCTTGCAACTTTGATGTATTTATTTGCACCTCGATCGCATTGGGTTGCGACTTTATGGCATTGAAATTGCACAAATTAACTTGGCACAATCTTTAAGTAGCGGTAGCAATTGTTACTTAAACAAACCAGCATAAGCATTAATTATATAGGACAAAGATTCTAGTCAAAACTTGGATCTTTGTTCGATGCGCTCACAAAAGCGATCGCTATATAATCCATTTCGCTACAGCAAATTTAGGTAATTACCTAACTAAAAAACGATCGCTCAACTGATGAAGCGATGAATCTTGTGCCTTTTTCCCCAAGTTGCACTTTAGTTGCATTGACTTGGAAAGTTAACTTAACTACAGACAAAACCATGAATAAATTCTTTTCGACTCTAACCTTAACAACAGCTACAACTTTAGCTATTGCATTCACTGGAGCAACAATCGCTAATCGCCTTGTTTTAGGACAGACATCTATTGACTTAGCCAAGTTGCGTAGCGATGCTGTATCTGCACACAACACTCATCGAGCCAAGCATAAAAGTCCTAACGTCACCATCGATAATACTCTCAACGAGAGCGCCCAAGCTTGGGCACAAACCATAGCAGCTAAAGGTGACTTAGAACACAGTACCAATCGCAACAATGTCGGAGAGAACATCTACTGGGGTGGAGACTCAGCAAGCTTAGGTAGCACAGCAGTTGACGAGTGGTACAGTGAAATTAAAGACTACGACTACAACAACCCTGTATTTTCTGGCGCAACCGGGCACTTTACTCAAGTAGTCTGGAAAGGCAGTACCAAAGTAGGCTGCGGTGCTGCACCCGGCCCTGCAACGATTGACGGTACTAAGTACGATGGCGTCTATGTAGTTTGTCAGTATTCTCCCGCAGGAAATGTGAAAGGACAGTTTGCTGATAATGTACTAAAACCGTAGTATTTATAGCGTTTCAAAAAATGTTTGCGGCACATAGCCCACTCGCCATGCGGTATCCTGCCTTTGGCAAGGCTACGGTGTACATATAAGTCGAATTACCCCACCCTAACCCTCCCCTTAGAAAGGGGAGAGAACTAATGGTCTATCGCATTAATTTTGATGAGTTTGTAGTAAGCACTTCAGTGCTTAAAAATCAAGGACTAAAGTCCTAACTACAAACTTATTTACCCCTCGTAACTAATGCGATGAACCACTAGATTTTCTGTTTCCCCCCTTGATAAGGGGGGGGTGAGGTAAAAATCCTGTACATCGAATTCACGCCTATTTAGAAAGATTTTCCTTGTGCCTTCTTGCACCTTTGTTGCATTAGCTTGCAATTGAGTTACATCGACCCGCACCTTTGTTGTATTCAAGAGCAACTTTGATGTATTGATTTGCACCTTTGTTACATCGGTTTGCAACTTTGATGTATTGATTTGCACTTTGATTGCATTAATCTGCACCTTGATTGCATTGGGTTACACCTTTGTGGCATTGAAGTTGCACAAATTCGCTTGGTGCAATCTTTAAGTAATGGTGCTAATTATCACTTACATCAAGCAGCATAAATATTAATTATATAGGACAAAGATCCTAGTGAAAACTTGGATCTTTGTCCGATGCGGTGATTGGAGCGATCGCCATATAATCCAGTTGCTAACAGCAAAATTGCCACAACTGCCTAGCCTGTGCAAGCAAAGCGCATAGGTGCAAAAGCTTCATATATCAAGGCAACAAATCAAAGCTAATTAACCGTAATGACTGCCAAAATCCACTTTATCTCCGGCTTACCTCGTTCCGGTTCCACCTTACTCGGAGCCTTACTGCGACAAAATCCGCGATTTTATGCCAGTATGACCAGCCCTGTCGGGAGTTTGGTGAACCGAATGCTAGAAGCAATGAGCGAAGACAACGAATATTCTGTCTTTATCACCCCAGAGCAAAAACGGGCGTTAACCTTAACGATATTTTCCACATTCTACCAGCCCCAAGCCGATAAAGAAGTCATCTTCGACACTAACCGCTTGTGGTGTAGCAAATTGTCCTTAATTCACGAGTTATTTCCTGACTCCAAGGTGATTTGCTGCGTGCGGAATGTGGCTTGGATTATGGATAGCATCGAACGGCTAATTAGAAAAAACGCCTTTGATGTGTCGCGGATGTTTAACAATTATGGCGAACGTTCCACAGTTTACACCCGCACGGAAGCTTTGAGTGGTGGGGGAAGGTTAGTCGGGTTTGCTTATAACGCTCTCAAGGAAGCGTTTTATAGCGAACACAGTGCTTGTTTACTTTTAGTGGACTATGACTTATTAACCCAAGCACCAGATAAAACCCTATCACTGATTTATCAATTCATCGAAGAAGAACCCTTTGACCATGATTTTGACCATGTGGAATATGAAGCCGAGGAATTTGATTCGCGGCTGAATACCAAAGGGTTACATCGAGTGCGTGCCAAAGTTGAGTTTAAACCGCGATCGACAATCTTACCACCGGATTTATTTACTCAATATGATGGGTTGTCTTTTTGGCAAAACCCCAGCAATAGCCGAGCAAATGTGATTGTCGCCCAGCCGATACCCGCAGCGAATTCATCAAGCTAAGAATCTCAAAGGTCAGATCCCCGACTTCTTAAAGAAGTCGGGGATCTAAAAGCCCAGCAAAGAAACGCATTTTCTTCTCATTTACCTAACACCAAAGGAAATCAATCAAATGACAAATTTCATTGTTAACCAAACCACTGATAACGGTTTAGGAGATACCGCAGGCACCCTCAGTTATGCCATTCTCCAAGCGAACCAACTTGGAGGGGATGACACCATTACCATTAATAACGATGTGCGTTTTACTGGAGTAGTAAAGACGCTAGTGAACAGCAACATCACCATTGTGGGCAATAACCACAGCATTAGCGGCGATGTCAATAACAACGGCATCAACGATAACGGCGACGTGCGCCCCCTATTCATCCTATCGGGAACCGTCGGTATTTCTGATTTGACTATCACCAACGGACGCGCCAAGGGGGGAAATGGTGGTTCCGGCGGCGGTGGCGGTGCTGGTATGGGCGGTGGCTTGTTTATCTATGATGGTAATGTTTCCCTAACCAATGTCGCTTTTACTAATAACGTAGCGCAAGGCGGTAATGGCGGCTACGGTGGTGGTGGCGGCGGCGGCGGCGGAATGTTTGGTAACGCCGGCGGTGGCGGCGGTGGCGGACTGTTTGCTTCTAGCACTAACAACAATGGTGCTTACGGCGGTAACGGCAACTACGGTGGCTATGGAGGTGCGGCTACCAGTAACGGAATTGCTGGAAGAGGCGGCTTCGGTGGTGGTGGTGGTGCTGGTGTCGGAACTCCTGGACCTCAGGGCCCCTTTGGTGGCTATGGCGGTTTCGGCGGTGGCGGTGGCTATGGCTTGCGCGGTGGTGGCTTTGGCGGCTTCGGTGGTGGCGCCGGTAGTACCGGGGGCTATGTGAACACAGGCGGCTATGGCGGCGGTGGTAGCAATGAATATGGCGCAGGTGGCTTTGGTGCTGGCAGAGGCGGCTCTTTCGGTGGCGGCGGTGGTGCTGGCATGGGGGGTGGTATCTTCGTCCGTAGTGGCTCTTTAACTCTCAACGACACCAGCTTTAGCAACAACACGGCTACAGGCGGTACAGGTGGAGCAAATGGTAGGCCAGGTCAAGGCTTGGGTGGGGCAATCTTCATCGTGCAGTCTAACACCAACACCATCTCTAACATTAATTCTCAGCCGTTACCACCTATTTTCAGTGGCAATAATGCGGCTAACGATGGGGGAACTCCTACCAACAATGATAATGTTTACGGCATAATTAACAGTCTTGGCATTACAGCACTAACACCCATAGCCAATGAAGGCGGCAGTAATGGTGTCTTCCGCTTGACTCGCGTTAACCCCACTGGTAATTTAACTGTTAACTTGACCATTGATGGCAGCAGCACAGCTTCTACTAGCGACTATACCCTCAGTGGTGGTAACATTACGGTTTCTGGTAGTGCTTTGACAGTGACATTTACCGCTGGACAAAGCTTTGTTGATATTGACCTGAGTGCTGTTGACGACACCGCCACCGAAGCAGATGAAACCTTAAAACTGAACCTGGCTACTGGTACAGGTTATACCATCAACAGTGCAAATAGCACTGCCACAGTTACCATTGCCGCTAATGATGAAGTGCAAAACAGTTCCCCAAGTGCTGTAGACGACAACGCTACTACCAATGAAGATACTGCTGTTAACGGTAATGTTCTCACCAACGATAGTGACCCTGATACAGGAGATACCCTCACTGTTAGTGCAGTCAACGGTAATGCTGCTGATGTAGGCAATCAAATTACTTTAACTTCTGGCGCGTTATTAACTCTCAATACTAATGGCACATTCGCCTACAACCCCAACGGTAAATTTGAGTCCTTGAGTGTGGGAGCTACTGGCAGCGATAGTTTTACTTATACTATTAGCGATGGTAGCCTCACCAGCACAGCTACAGTTAACGTCACCATCAACGGTGTTAACGATGCACCCACAGGTTCACCCACAGCCACATTAAGCAACACTGCTGAAGATACCTCCATCACCATTAATACATCTGACTTATTAGCAGGTTTCAGCGATGTCGATGCAGGTGATACCCTTAGTGTTGCCAACTTAACAGCCAACAACGGCACATTAGTCAATAACAATAATGGCACTTATACCTTCACCCCAACAGCCAACTTTAACGGTACTGTCACCCTCACCTATAATGTCACTGATGGCACAGCTAGTTTAACGGGACAAACCCGCAGTTTCTCTGTCACCCCCGTTAATGACGTAGCTACCATCACAGGCACAGCCACAGCAGCAGTTACAGAAGATGCAACTACCCCCAACCTGACAGCTACAGGTTCCCTCACCGTCAACGATGTCGATGCAGGTCAGAACATCTTCAACACCACGGTGACATCAGCTACAGGTAATCTGGGTAGTCTCAGCATTACTCAAGCCGGAGCCTACAGCTACAGCGTTGCTAATAGTGCGGTGCAGTATCTTCGTGCTGGTCAAACTAAAGCTGAAACCTTCACTGTTAAATCTGTTGACGGCACAGCTAGCCGAAACATTGTCGTCACCATCAACGGTGTTAACGATGCGCCAACTCTCGCAAATGCCCTTCCAGACAAAACTACCATTGAAAATAGTGTCTTCAACTTCACCGTTCCCGCCAACACCTTTGCTGATGTCGATGCAGGCGATACATTAATTTACACAGCCACCCTTGACAACGGTAACCCTTTACCGTCGTGGCTAAGTTTCAATGCCACGACTCGCACCTTCAGCGGCACACCCACAGCAGCAAATGTCGGTAACATTAACATCAAAGTTACAGCTACCGACACAGGCAATGCCAAGGTCAGCGATATCTTTAAGCTGAGTGTCACTCCCCTCAACCTGACGGGAACTCCCAATTCAGATACCCTCGTCGGCACAGCTAGCAACAACATTATCGATGGGTTAGCTAGTAATGACATCCTGACAGGTGGCGGCGGTCAAGACAAATTTGTGTTTCGTCCAGGGGATGGCACCGACACCATTACCGACTTTGGCGGCGTGGGCACTGGGTCAAATCCATCAGCAGCGGTGATTGCCAATGTTGACACGCTGCAATTTATCGGTAGTGGGTTGACTGCGAAAAATCTGCAACTAACTCAAAATGTCAATAACTTAGAAGTTACCTTTGAAGACACAAGCAATACCAAAGTCATCCTGCAAAACTTCCAATTACAAAACCTGGATAACTTGCCAGCATCTGGAACTAGACCCGCTTTAGCTAATATCCTGTTTGACGGACAGACCAGCCCCACTGATAGCTTTGATGTTATTGATGCCAATGCCAATCCCACTAGCATCTTTACCACCAACACGGTGACATTCCTCAATAACTTGAACAACAACATCACAGGTTTTGACAACTCCAACGATGTCATTAATGGTCAAGGGGGTAACGATAGAATCGACGGCAAGAGTGGCAACGACCATCTGCGCGGCGGTACTGGCAATGATACTCTCATTGGTGGCGCGGGTAATGATACTTTAGTTGGTGGTGCTGGCAATGACGTACTCACGGGTGGAACTGGTGCTGATAGATTCCTTTACAATACCTCTGCTGCCTTTGCCACCTCTGCTGTGGGTGTAGATACCATTACTGACTTCAATCGTTCCCAAGGCGACAAGATTGTACTGGATAAAACCACCTTTAGTGCAATTAGTTCTACTCCAGGAAATGGTTTTAGTAATGCAGGTGAGTTTAAAAGTATTGGTTTCGACCTGTTCCAACTGACAATTTTAGAGGGCATCAGCAGTGCCAAGATTGTCTACGATGCTGTGAATGGGCGCTTGTTCTATAACCAAAATGGCATTTTGCCTGGTTTTGGCAGTGGTGGTCAATTTGCAACTCTCACTGGCGCTCCGAGTTTGAATGCTAACGACTTTATCATTCAAGCGTAGCCATTCGTTAATATGGGCTGGGCAATTGTTCCTCCAGCCTTCAACATAATTACTAATTCGTAACGGGGCGTAGCCCATTAGACATGGGCGTGAAAATGAATGTAGAGACGTAGCAGTGCTACGTCTCTACAAGGGTTATGGGTAACGCATATTTAATTTCTGGAGATGTCTATTATCAATTATCGAAAAAATTGGGTCTAAAACCTCGCCTTTTAAGGCGAAAAGTTTTTGGAGCGGGGTCACGCATCCCCGTTACAAAACTGTACTTCCGACCTCCGACCTCCGACCTCCGACCTCTTTAAGAATTATTTTAAGCTTGCTGCTACACCTTTGATGCATGGGCTTGCACCTTTGTTGCATGGGCTTGCACCTTTGTTGCATGGGCTTGCACCTTTGTTGCATGGGCTTGCATCTTTGTTGCATGGGCTTGCATCTTTGTTGCATTGACTTGCATCTTTGTTGCATGGGCTTGCATTTTTATTGCATCAAAGAGTAACTTTGATGTATTGACTTGCACCTTAATTGCATTAAAAGATTATTGTTGAAATTCGCTCAATAACCAAGCACCAACTTGACTGTGAGATGTTTGACGAGTTCGCCGTAATGCTTCGTTTAATAAAGATATAGCTAATCCTGGCAACACCTGAGATTCTGTAATTCGGCGGCTACCTTGGTTTTCAATGGCAAAAGCCATAATTTCCACGTTTTGGACATTTAAAATCCAGTATTCTTTGACTCCTAAATCTTCGTATAGTAACCGTTTGTTACCGAGGTCATCAGCAAGGGAAGTATTGGCAACTTCAATTACTAAATCTGGTGGTGGATAGATGTCTAAGCTAACAATAGAAGTGCCGTAGGGAATAATATTAGCATTTTCACCAATGTAGTAAGACACATCAGGTTGAACTTCATTAAAGCCTGTTTTACGATATGTACAATTATCCTTACCATTTAGAGCAATGCCTTTGATGGTGGCAAACAAGTTAACAGCAAATAAAATAATTGTATGGTCGCTGGCGTGGTCATTTCCTACTGGTGGCATTTCAATCCTCATGTGTCCATTGTGGTAGTAGCCTTTGGCTTTTTCGTAGGCAGGATTTTCTATGAATTCAATATATTCATCCCAAGTGGCTTTTATCCAAGTGTCAGTTACTAATGGCGTCTGCAATTCACTCATAATATTTTCCCAGTCCCTGCTTCTAACATAATAGACCTCTTGCAAAAGTGCTTTTTGCAAGAGGTGGGAAAAGGGAAAAGGTTAAAGGGGAAAGGGAAAATACCAAACCTTTCCCCCTTCCCCCTTACCCTTTTCCCGACTTTTGCAAGAAGTCTAATCAATTACGGGAAAATTCCACACTCCGTACAGATAAGGGTTAACCCTTGTCACTAGTCCCTATTTTTAGCTAGAGGCGATCGCACTCAATATTTGACCTCTTGCAAAAGTTACTTTTGCAAGAGGGGGGAAAGGGGAAAGGTTAATGGTTCGACAAGCTCACCAACCGGGAAAAGGGTTTTTATTTGCCCTTTCCCCTTTACCCCTTACCCTTTTCCCCACTTCTCTTAGAAGTCTATTATATTGTGAAAAACTTTTTAAATTCTGGTGGTGTGTAAAAGCCATCACCAGAATTTTTTGATTTGCCACCCAATCACCAATCACCAGCCTCTAGTACCCTTGACTTCACTTTTTCAAAACTATCTGAAAGGAATTCAAATATCCTGTAATAGTTTTAGCTAATGTCTTTTGCTGCTTTTTCGTCGTGATTGCCATTACTTGATACAATCTTCCTTCGGCAACATACATTCTACTTTTGGTGATTTTTCCTCCAGCATTGATATACTCAATTTCTTTGCCTGGATGATTATTTGAACTCCGAATGTTTCGTTGACTAATTAAATTACTTTGGGTAGTTTTCAGAGCCATATCCCGTGCATCGTTGAGTACAGCTTGGGGGTCAGACATTTCTCCATAGCTGTAAGGAAAATCGTTGTAAGTAACTATATATGCTACTTGTTGTTTTGGTGGTTGAGCGACAAATATTTCTAAGTTAATTTCCCCCATGTAAGTTTTTTGGTATTGGGTTTCTCTGTTGGGTCTTCCCGGCATCAAAATAGTAAAGCGCCCATCCGGAGGAGTGAATAATTTCCATTTTGGTTGCACGGGTTGAGAAACAGTTGGTTTGGGAGTGGTTTTGACAACTGGTGCAGGTGATTTGGGTTGACGCGCTTCCACCAAAACAGATCCGCCACAGATAAATGTGGCGGCGATGAATGGCAACAGACGTTGAATTGTCATATTTTTTGCCTTTGAGATGCTAATCTCACTGATGATGCTAGCTGTTATAACCTAGCAGCACATAAAGCAGCACCTATTAGGCCGACTTGGGGGTTGAGAATAATATACACGGGTATCTCTTCAAGGAGCGATCGCATCCTACCCTTTTGGGTGAAATTCAATAAGAAATCGCTGTTTTGAATTAACGGCAGGATTTTAGGGGCAATTCCACCAGCGATGTATAAGCCACCATAAGGTAGGAGTTTGAGGGCGAGATTCCCGGCTTCTGCACCGTAAGCATCTATGAATAATTGCAGGGTTTGTTCGGAAAGGCGATCGCGTTTTTGGAGTGCAGCTGTACCAATGGCGGCACCAGGATCGACACTTTTCTCTTCTTTGCCGGCTTCTTGTTCCCAAGTTCTAACGACTTGGGCGATTTCTGGTGATTCAGCGGCAAATTTGCGATCGCGCAAAAATTGATAAATTGCTACAATTCCCATCCCGGAAACTACGCGTTCTACAGAAATGCGCTGGATATCATGTTTACCCAGCAGATATTTCAACAATTGAAACTCTATCTCGTTACGGGGGGCAAAATCAGCATGTCCGCCTTCTGAGGGAAAAACTTGATAGTAATTTCCCGTTTTAATTAAAAATCCTTGCCCTAAGCCAGTACCAGCACCAATAATGCCAATGGGGGCTTGTGGTTGAGGTTTCCCAGGCTGTAACACGTGCAAGTCTTGTTGTTGTAAACCTGAAATGCCATAGCCGACGGCGGCGAAGTCGTTGATTAAAGAAATTCGCGGGATACCCAACTCTTGTTGTAGGCGTTCGGTATCCAGAAACCAAACTAAATTTGTCAGTTTAGCAGTATTTTTGACAATGGGGCCGGCGATGGCAAAACAAGCTTTCTCTGGTAATGATGTATTAGCTTTAGCCAAAAACTGCTGCACTATCGGTACCAAATCAGGAAAATCTGCACTGTGGTAACTTTCCTGATAAATGCTTTGTAAGCTTTGCGAATCGGATGTTTCAACCAATCGCAAAATAGTTTTCGTACCGCCGATATCTCCTGCAAGTAGCAAAGTCATAGAATTTATTGGCGAATTAATACTTTTTTTTGGAGGATATACCCAACATAGCGAAAGATGCGATACCAAATCCTGATGCAGGATTTAAGCAAATCGAATCACTTCTTCTATGTGAGTTAAGTGGGAAGTATCTCCCTTAAGTTCTAATAACCATTCTGGTTCCTGACGTACCACTTTTACCAAAGAACATAAAGAAGCTTTTACTTCCGTTTTGGCAACTTCCCCAACTAAGCCCATTGCAGCCCCCAAAACAGATGCACCATGCGCTACTAGCAGGATATTGTCTGGGAAGAATTCACTTGCTAAACATCTGGCTGTTTGTCCAGAACGTTCGCGTACTTTTACTTGAGTTTCAGGATAATTGGCAGCAATACGCGGAGTATAGCTAACGTCAATTCTGGGAAATAATTCTGTTAAAGCTGGAGTTGTAAGTCTTTTGGGTTCTTCTGTCATCCAAACAGGATTTAGCCATTCACTCAAACCTGTTTCGAGTTTGATAGACAAATTCATTACTTCTGCAACCGCGTTTGCTGTTTGCACGGTTCGCAAGAAGGGTGAAGCAAAAATATGAGCAATATTTTCTCGTTGTAAACGCTTTGCTAACTGCTGGGCTTGAATCATACCATCATCAGACAAAGGTGGATCGTAGCGCCGTTCGGCGGTGAGAAACCAATCAGGGTTTACGAAGTCGAGGCGGTTGGCGTGTCTTGCGATCCAAACTGTTTGACTCATGGGTTTAAATATTTTGGCGAATTTTATTCGCCGCTAAACAAATATAGATATCTGCAAGCAGAGGTACAAATATTAATATATGACAAAAAATGTAATAATATTTAATAATATTAATTATTTGGAAAAGTTATCGGTGGCAGGAATCAGAAATTAGAATTGGCTAAGCCCCACTGCGCTAACAAAAGTCAAGAGTCAGAAGTAAAACCTACTTTGTGTACTTTACGTTTCTTGAACTTTATACCCCGATTTTAATGCATAACTGTGAAGATATTAGCCGAGCAATTTATAGAGGGTCAAATAATTGTGGATTTTGGATTTGAGATTGTCCCTGCTGAGTTTGAGTAATTAAACCATAGGGTATGGTTACATAGCTATAGCAGTTTTAAATCATTTGTGAAATGTTGCTGTTGTTGATGGTTGACAGCGAACAGTCAACAGTCAACAGTCAACGACCACTACAATCCAAAATTATCTGACTATTTTTTCAGTTATCCAGGGAGAGCAAGATGGTATCAACTATAGTCACATTGATAATTATTGTGACGGCGGTTGTTTTGATGTTCAAACGTTTTGATGTGCGTTTGAGTTTATTTATCTGTGCGGTATCACTATTTTTGATGGCGGGTAAATTGCCTCAAATGTTCGTCATTATTACTCAACAAATGACGAATGAAAAGACAGTTGTACCAATTTGTACGGCTATGGGATTTGCATATGTCCTGAAACTTACAGAGTGCGATCGCCACCTCACACATGTGTTAATCGCACCCTTACAATATGCCAAATGGCTATTAATTCCCGGTGGAATTATTGCTGCATACATTGTCAACATGGCAATTGTCAGTCAATCTAGTACAGCTGCAATTGTTGGCACTGTTTTATTACCTTTATTATTAGCGGTTGGAATTGCACCAACAATTGCCGGCGCACTTTTATTACTTGGTTCTTCTATGGGAGGTGAGTTATTTAATCCTGGTGCAGTGGAAGTGGTGAAACTTGCAGAACTTACTGGAAAATCACCAACTAACATCCTTGCGGAAGTTTTGCCCATTAATTTATTAGCAAGTATTATTGGATTGATAGTTTTTTGGATTTTGGTTTCGATCGCCTCAGAAAAAAGAACTAAAACCGAGGAAAAACCAGAGATTAATTTTGCGATAAATTACATCAAAGCATTAGTACCACTGCTACCGATGATATTGTTATTTTTTGTGCCTGTGGTGGTGAAATTACCCAGCGAATTTGCTAATAATAGTGTAGCCATCGCGGCGGCAATGTTAATTGCGATCGTTGCTGCTGGGTTAACTACTCCGAAAGCATTACATAATCTACCGACGGCATTTTTTGAAGGAGCCGGTTATGCTTATGCCAACATCATTTCTTTAGTGATTACGGCGACAATTTTTACTGAAGGAATCAAAGCCAACGGATTAATTGAAACTCTCACTAATGCCTTAGCAAATCGGGCGATTTTAGCAAAATTTGCCAGTTTGATATTACCATTTACTTTGGCAGGAATCACAGGTTCGGGAAGTGCTAGTGCCATCGCAGTGATGAATGTTCTCGTACCAATAGCTGCAAAAATCAATCTCGAACCTGTGAAAGTCGGAACTTTGGTATCTGTGGCGGCGCAGTTGGGACGTACCATGAGTCCAGTGGCGGCGGTTGTGATTATGAGTTCCACCATCGCCCAACAACCACCAATAAGTTTAGTTAAATGCGTAGCCCTACCCCTATTAGCTGGACTGGGAGTTCTACTCATAGCAGCGTTGTGCAATTGGATTTAAACGCGTCAGCCGAACAACTTTGAGCATCTAAGCCTGGTGAATTCAGAATTCAGAATTCTTAATTTTTCATTGTGCATAAATTTTATGAATCTGCTTGAGAAAAATTGTAGAGATATGCATGATGAGGCTAGCAAAAGGCATAAATCGCTATGGATGAAGAGCTTCGAGAATTAATCAAACAAGCTTCAGAGTTGTCTTTAGATAGTCCACAACGAGCCAAGGCTATTTCTTTGCTCATAGTCAAAATACAACAGTTACCGGGATTTTATCAATCTTCTCACCAAGATTATTTTGATGCCTTAGATCAAATTTGGGAGTGGCTGGGGAGAAATATTCAAGATTTTGAAGAACATCCCCCATCGCTAACTGTCAGTTTGGTACGTTGGGTTAACGGAAATTTACATTGGAGAGTGAAAGATATCAAAAACAAGCGAAATCAAGGTATTAGTCTTGATGTACAACTGAATGAAGAAAGTACGGGTATCAGCTTTCAGGAAGTAATATCTGAAACAGGGTTTGAACCTCCACGCTTAGATGGACTCGAAGGGTACATTGAGAAAATTCAACGGCAAAATATCAAGTTTATAGCTAAAAAGTTGAAAGAATATATCGATGAAGATCCTGATTTTATTTTGCGAAAATCACATTTGAGAAACAATCCTGAATGTAATTTTCAAGTGATTATTCAGCGATTGTATTTAAAAGATAAACCAGAAACCAAGCGAGCGATCGCTCAAGATTTTGGAGTTTCCGAACAAACCCTCTACGCATATTACAGAAGAAATTGGTCAAAAATTCAATCACATCTGCAACAAGTTGCTTTAAATTCTGGATTGAAGCAGGATTACTTATTATGAGTGATGCAAAAATGCATAAATCTACGGTTCCTTTATCAAGAAAAGCACATCAGTTGGCTAAAAAATTCGCTGCTCAACAGCTGACACCTGAAAAAGGAAAGCAAGTTTATCTCAATACTTTAAGTGTCTATGCTGTGCATCGCTATTTAAAATACCTGGGGATTCATACAAATTTAGAGCAAAGTGATTGCTGGCAATTATCTAATCAAGTTATATCTGACATCGCTGATTTAGTTTTACCAGAAATGAATCAAGCATTAGTATGTTGTCCAATTTTACCAGGACAAACACACTTGGAATTACCCCTAGAAATGATAGAAAATTTGCTTGGTTATGTTGGCGTACAGTTTAATAATATGCTCAGAGAAGTTGAACTTATGGGTTTTTTACCTGTAAATCATGCCAACGATGAAGAGATCGTAAATATAGGGATTAATGAACTGCGATCGCTAGATATTCTCATTGAATATATTTATGCAGCTAAAGCTCGACAGCACACAGAAGATATAATACAGGAAATAGGTTTATTAAATAAATTCAAAAATATCAATGTTACTGGCATATTTCAGGAACATGTGAAAGATATTTCCTCAGAACGTGTGCTATCTTATGCAACCCGCAGTCTTGCTATGAAAACCCTAGTTACACCGATTAACTTAGGTTCGCAACATATTCTACTGATTGCTGAAATTACCCCCAAAGACCAGCAACGCCAACGTGTTTCCTTGCGTTTAGAAACAATTGACAGCGAAGAATTACCTTCATTCCAACTTTCAATCGTTGATGAATCCGAACACATCTTTCCTCACAAAATAGACTTAGAAAGTCCTACTCATATTCAACTCCAACCCTTCATTGCAAATATTGGAGAAGCTTTTCAGGTGAAAATAGTGAGTGAAGACATTAGCGTCACAGAATATTTCGTAATTTTTTGACAGACAAAATCTTCTAAATCAGCTTCAGTGGCAAATTCCCAACTATTACCAGTCTTTCTTAAATTAACAAAATTCATTATGCTGCTCTAACTTCAGTAAATTACTATTTTTAGTATTCCCAAAGCCAGATATATTTTATGCAACTACTTATAACTTGAGCCAACCAAATAATCGCCCTAGAGTTAGCTGAAAATCGCTAACTAAATCAATCACTGGTAATATTTCTTGTTCTTCTTGGAAAAGTTTCGGTCGCTGATTTGGTGGATAAACTAAAACACAACGCTCATCTGGATCGATTAACCAACCTAATTTGCTACCATACTCTAAACAGTGCAAAATATTTCCTGTTACTTTAGTTTGGTTTTGATCTGGTGAAAGGATTTCAATTGTCCAGTCTGGATAGGTTTTAAAGACATTTGCCACATCTCCACTTTCGTCTAAGGGAATTCGTTCCCAAGCAAATACCGTGACATCTGGTACAATTGAACGCCCACCAAAGCTACAGCGCAATTCTGGAAATACAAGGGCAATTTTCTGAGGCTTGACTAGAGAATTGATATTACTCACTAGTTCACCCTGAAGAATACTATGTTTTCCCTGCGGCATTGGTTTTTGAATAATTTGGCCGTTGATATATTCACTCGCTGGTTTTGTTTCTGGTAGTTTCAAAAACTCTTCTAAAGTTAGGATTTTAGCTGATGATTTTACCATGTGTTTATATCTTAAAGGTTTTAATTTAATTATCCTAAATAAGCTTTTTTCACTCGTTCATCACTAATTAATTCTGATGCTGCACCTGTTAAAGTAATAGAACCAGCTTCTAAAACATACCCTCTATCCGCAATTTGTAGTGCAAGGTTAGCGTTTTGTTCAACTAACAAAATAGTCACACCAGTAGCCCGCAGATTTTCAATAATTGAGAAAATTTCCCGGACAATGGCCGGCGCTAAACCTAAGCTAGGTTCATCTAAAAGTAATAGCTTTGGTCTACTCATTAAAGCACGGGCGATCGCTAACATTTGTTGCTCTCCACCGCTCAAGGTTCCTGCTAGTTGATTGCGTCTTTGTGATAAACGTGGAAATAGCTCAAATTGCCGGCCAATATCTTCTTTAATTTCTGCTTGATTGGAGCGAATATAAGCACCCAAAAATAAATTATCCAATACTGTTTGCCGTGCTAATACTCTCCGCCCCTCTGGACAATGAGCAAGACCAAGTTGCACCACTTCATGAGCTTGGCGGCGGGTAATATTTCGCCCATCATAGAGAATTGCACCACTTTGAGGATTCACTATTTTAGATATAGCCCTGAGTGTAGTAGTTTTACCAGCACCATTAGCACCAATTAAAGTAACTACCTCGCCTTTTTTAATAATTAAATTAATTTTTTTCAGAGCTTGAATACCGCCATAATTTACATCAAGTTCTTGAATTTCCAAAATAGTGTAATTTGGTCTAGTATCAGCGTTCATCGGCAGTTAATATCTATAAATATTTAATCTTGGCACACCACCTAACATACATCAATAATACGTTTCCTAAAACAGTAGAATTAGTTCACTCTAAAAATCAACGCGGAAATACTGCTATCTTTGTGGTGTAGCATTAATTATTAGACCTCTAGCAAAAGTGGTTTTTGCACTCTTGTGGTCAAAGGGAAAAGGTTAAAGGGGAAAGGGAAAATACCAAATCTTTCCCCTTCCCCTTTTCCCAAATTCTGCAAGAAGTCTATTGATAACGATATCGAGTGTCCTGTGGCAAAAGTAGCAGATATTGGTGGTAAGCGATTAATTAATTTAGCTCCCGATGCATGGGTGCAGTGGGTAACACAGCGTCCTGAAGTCGTGGCAAAAGAAATTCTTGGTTCGGAGTTTCAATGGATTAGCCGCGAAACAGATGTTTTGGTGAAAGCATACAGTCCTACTCACGGAGATTTTCTGGTATTAAATGAACTACAGTTGCGTTATACAGCACATATGCCATTACGTATGAGAGCCTATGCTGCCTTGGCACATGAACGCTATCGACTGCCAATTTACCCAGTACTCGTCAACATTTTACCGCCTCCATCCAGCTTAACTATTGTCAGTAGTTACGAGCAGGAATTTTTGGGATTACGTGCTATTCAAGATTATCGCGTAATTAATTTGTGGGAAGTGGACGCAGAAATAGTTTTTGGGCAACCTTTACCGTCGTTGTTACCATTTGTGCCCATTCTGCGAGGAGGCGCAGAAGCATCAGTAGTGCAACGGGCATTACAAATATTGCGAGCAGATGCACAGTTAGATCAATTAGAATCATTGCTGGCATTTTTTGCTAGCTTTGTGTTAGACACACCTTTAGTGCAACAAATCATGAGGTGGGATATGGCAATATTGCGAGAATCGCCTTGGTATCAAGAAATTTTAACTGAAGGACTCCAGCAAGGACTCCAGCAAGGACTCCAGCAAGGACTCCAGCAAGGTGTAAAACGGCAGTTAATCCGAGTATTGCAACAACGCTTTGGCGAAATTCCTCAAGAACTAGAAGCAAGGCTTGAGGGCGAGAGTGTGGAAAAATTAGAAAGTTTAATGGATAGTGCGATCGCAGTAAATTCTTTAGAAGAATTTATCACGGCTTTGTCTGCTTAAATTTCCCAGTTACTCATTACCCAAATAAGCTTCAATTACAGCCGGGTCATTTCTAACTACAGCTGGTTCGCCCAAAGCAATCAATTGTCCAAAATCTAAAACCGCAATGCGATCGCACAAACCCATTACTAATGGTACGTGATGTTCAATCAGCACAATTGTTAAACTAAACTGTTCTCGCAGGCTGCGGATAAACTCACTTAGTTGCTGTTTTTCATAGGGGTTCATTCCCGCAGCTGGTTCATCGAGAAGTAAAATTTGCGGTTTTAGGGCTAGAGAACGGGCAATTTCTAAGCGGCGCTGGTCACCATAGGCGAGGTTTTTCGCTTTTTCTTCGGCGCGATCGCTCAAGCCCACCATCTCCAATAATTGTAAAGCTTTTTGCCTACTTTTTTTCTCTTCCCGACGCGCTTGTGGTAATCCGAAAACTCCTGTTAATACATTACTTTTATTATCCAAATGTCGGGCAATTATTATATTTTCTAAGGCTGATAATTCCCCAAATAAGCGAATATTTTGAAAAGTCCGAGCAATACCTAAACCTGCAATTTGATGCGGGCGTAGTTGGGAAATATTAGCACCTTGATAGCGTAATTCTCCACTAGAAAGGGGAATAAAAGCTGTAATCAAATTAAACAGTGTTGTTTTCCCAGCACCGTTAGGGCCAATCAATCCAAAAATTTCATGTTGATTGACTGTAAAAGATACATTATTCACCGCCACTAAACCCCCAAAGCGGCGAGTCAGTGATTTGGCTTCTAAAATAATGTTGTTTGTCATTGCGCCACAGCTTTAATCAAATCGGCTGCTTTTTCACCAATCATGATGGTTGGTGCATTAGTATTTCCCGTAGTAATTTTTGGCATAATTGATGCATCTACTACACGCAAGCCTGCAACACCATACACTTTTAGTTCCGGATCGACCACTGAATCTCGGTCAGTTCCCATTTTACAAGTGCCCACTGGATGGTACACACTGTCGCAGGTTTCCCGGATATAAGCTAGAAGTCCTTCATCAGTTTTATTATCAATACCAGGTGCTGCTTCCTCTTTTCGTAATTCGTCAAATACACTTGATTGGAATATTTGCCGACAAATTTTGATTCCTGTGAGGAGCGTTTGACAATCAGATTCACTTTGCAAATAGTTCATCCGAATTATCGGTGGATCTTTGGGTGAACCAGAACGCAGGCTAAGACTACCACGGCTTTCGGGATTAGTTATACAAGCTGTAGCGGTAAATCCCGACACAGAACGCGCATAAGCAGGATGTGTCCACAAAACAGGGGCACAGAAAAACTGTAAATCTGGCGGAGCATCTAAACGACCTTCACTATGTACAAACGATCCAACTTCAGCAATATTAGAGGTGAGGGCGGGTTGAATATCCTGGGTTGCTTCGTGTGCAACGCCTACTAAGAGGTGATCGTGGAGATTTTCACCCACACCAGGTAAATCAACAACCACAGGAATGTCCAAGGTCTTGAGATGTTCTGCCTTACCAATCCCAGAGAGCATCAACAGCTTTGGTGAATCAATAGCGCCAGCGCTTAAAATCACTTCCTGTTCTACCCAAACTTGGTGTATCGTTCCCTGATGGATGTATTCTACCCCTACGGTTTGCGTTCCCTCAAACAATAACCTAGTAACTAATGCACCAGTGGTAACGGTTAAGTTGGGACGGTGCAAAATCGGTTGTAGAAACGCGGTTGCTGTACTATGGCGCTTGCCATCTTTAATTGTTAACTGATAAAATCCGGCTCCGTGCTGTTGTGGGCCATTGAAATCTGGATTGTGTCCATAACCCAATTCAACAGAGGCTTCCACAAATTTTTGTGAGACGATGCTCTTCGCTATGAGGTCTGTGACACTCAAAAATCCATCAACTCCGTGAAATTCACATGCTCCTCGCTGTTGATTTTCAGATTTTTTGAAATACGGCAACACATCTTCATAACTCCAACCAACATTGCCTAACTTTTCCCAGCGATCGTAATCATACCGATTGCCTCGAATATAAATCATGGCGTTGATCGCACTGCTGCCGCCCAAAACTTTCCCGCGCGGACAATAGATTTTACGATTATAAATATAGGGTTCTTCTTCTGTAGAATATGCCCAGTCCGCGTCTGTACCCCAAAGTTGTGGCCAGCCTAGAGGAATTTCGTGTTCTGGTAAATTCGGCGGATTTCCGGCTTCCAGTAACAACACAGTAGTTTGGGCATCTTCTGTCAATCGGTTAGCAACGACACAACCAGCCGAACCCGCACCAATTACAACATAATTATATTTAGTCTTCATCTAATTAATTTGTTTGTTTTGATGTATTAAAAAATAATTTTAGTAATTGCTTTTTAGATTTTTTTAAAATATCTGGAGTCACAAATCCTTGAGGAAAAAAGATAGTTCCTAAGACAATTAAGCAACCAAAAATCATCAATCTACCATCGCGCAAAAATTGAGCTAACCAAATAGGCAATCCCCCTATATCAGCTATTCTCCGCAAAATAATTTCTAATAAAACTTTCAATACGATCGCACCTACCACCGAACCTAAAAAAGTTCTTGAACCACCAATTAATACAATGGTTAAATAGGTAATACTGGCATCAAAAGTACCTTGTCGGGCGTTCCAGGTATTGAGAAAATGAGCGGTAATTACACCCACAATACCCGCGAGAATGGCTCCCAGAGTAAAAGCCAAAACTTTGTAGTAAGTGGGGTTAATTCCCATTGCACTAGCAGCTAATTCATCTTCGCGAATGGCGATGAATGCTCTACCTGTACGAATGCGTTCTAAACGATAAAATAATACCATACTAATTAATAGTAATGGTAGAGCAATTTTTAAATATTCAAGTTGGCTTTGAAATGGTTGAGGAATACCAAAAATTCCTACAGCCCCGCCTGTAATATCTAAATTTAAGGATACAACTCGCAATACTTCTACAAAGGCGATAGTGGCGATCGCTAAATAAATTCCCCGCAATCGCAATGCCGGAATTCCCACTAATACAGCCAATATACCAGAAACTAAACCAGCAATTACCATTTCCAATAAAAGAAATGGAATTGGAAATAAATTATTACTATATGGAAAAACCTTTGTAGATAAAATGGCTGCAATATATCCACCTAAAGCATAAAATCCCGGACTAGCTAAAGATAATTGTCCAGCCATGAGTGGTAAATAAAGCGATAATCCTAATAAAGCCTCCAATACCATGTAGACTATCGGTGATTCATAAGTAGAAAAAAATTCAGACATTGTAAAATATTTTGTGGAGTTAGGAGTTAGGAGTTAGGAGTTAGGAGTCAGGAGTCAGGAGTCAGGAGTCAGAATTTAGGAGTTACCAAATAAAAGGGTTTAAGTATTCATTTAAATTCTTGTAGTCTACAATTATTTGCAGTTCTGAATTTACCACTAATTCATTCTGAATTCTGAATTCTGTATTCTGACTCCTGAATTCTGTATTCTTCTTTAAGCTGTTAATATTTGCTCTGCTGTCAGCGTTAGTTCAGGAAAAGTTTGTGACACGATTCGTTCTGAACCTCTAAAGTCTGTGCGTTGGTATTTACCCTCTGCATCTAGTAGAAAAACAAACACAGTGGGAACTTTGGGATTTCCTAAATACTCTCTTGAACCAATTGCTAAATAATCTACAATCCAATATTCTTTAATGCCTAAACGTTGATATTCATCTAATTTATCAATGTAGTCATCTTCCCAATTAGTTGATGTTACTTCTATGGCTAACTGGATGGGTTCTTCAAGTGCAGAATAAGCAGAACGATTTGAACGCCATACATCTTTATCTATGACGCTGACATCAGGCTTACGCCCTTGTTCTATGCCATTGGCAGTTAGAGTTCTCAAAACTGCTGTGTTATTAACTACATAATTTAGATTGAGTCGTCTAATTTCATTATTGAAACCAAATAATGTAAAATCAGCGACATCATCATGATTTCTAGTTGCACGCACTTCTACAATTTCCCCATCCACCAGTTCATATAAACCTTCCTCTGGACACTGTTCTAAAAAATCATCAAAAGTTAACTTTTGTTTGGTGTATGTTTTCATAGCCTTACGTCTATTTAAACTTTTTGAATAAACCGACGACCTAGCAAACCTTGGGGTCTAACTAACAACATGATAAATAATATTCCGTAGGCTACAGCATCTTTATAACCGGAATATTCTGCTGGGACGAAAGCTTCAACTAATCCAATGAGTAATCCTCCTAAAACTGCGCCGGGAATGCTACCCAACCCACCCAAGACAATTACTGCTAAACCTCTCAAACCAAAGGCAATACCAAAATATGGCCCGGCAATACTAACACTAGAAGCGACTAAAGTTCCTGCTAATCCTGCTAGGAAACTGCTGATAAAGAATGTTAAGATGATGAAGCGATCGCTATTTATTCCTAACAAACTCGCAGTAATTGGATCTTCAGCGATCGCCTGCATTGCTTTACCATGTTTTGTACCATTGATAAAATAGCTGAGAATTGCCACAATTCCTACTGATACACCAAAAATTACGATTTGAACGGTGCGAATGGGAATTTCTTTATCTTGAGTACCAAAGTTAATAGAAGGTGGTAAATTCCCATAGGTATTTGCTGGGTAAGTGTAACTTTCTGCGCCTACTAAATACTGGATTAAATTCACAATTACCACTGCTACTCCCAAACTGGAAACAACAGTTAGCAAAGGATCGGAACCTTGACGGCGCAGAGGTTGAAAAGCAACTCGTTCCATTATTACCCCTACTAATCCCGCCAAGGTACTTCCTAAAATCAAAGCAATAGCAAATGGTAATTTTATCGGTAAGGCTGCATTTGCTAATAAGCCATTAAACCCAAAGTTACCACCCATGAGTGCATAGGTAAAATATGCACCCAAGGTAAAAATTGCCCCATGAGCTAAATTAATAATGCCCAAAATAGAATAAACCAAGGTATATCCCAGGGCAAAAATTGCATAGACACTGCCAATGGACAGGCCGTTTAATAATTGCTGCAAAAATAGACTAATATCCATGTAGCAACTATTTCAAAAATGTAAATTTACCTTGACTGCCATCTTTTTCCATCTTAATTTGGGCTACATAAAAATCTTTTTGCACAACTTCACCCACGGGAGTAAAACCAATTTCACCCAGTGGTGTATTGTATTTTCCAGCAAGTATTTCTTTATTTAATTGCGTCCGTAATTCTGGTAGTTGTAATTTATTAACTTTGCTCTTGTTATCTAAAGATTTTAAAGCTTCCACATAAACTTGCACTGCGGCAAAAGCTTGGGCGCTAAATTGGGGTGGTTCTTTTTTATATTCGTCAATGTAAGCTTTGCGAAATGCGGCGTTTATTTCCCCTGGATGTTCTGGACTATAAGCTTGAGCAATTAATACGCCATCACAAAGCGCCTTACAAACTGGCAAGAGATTTGATGTATTTAAACCATTACCACCAACAATTAAACCTTTGTAACCCAGTTCTCGCAATTGTCGCACCAAGTTACCACCATCAGCAGCTAAGCCAGAAATAATCACCAAATCTGGTTTAAGATTAATTGCATTGGTAGCTTGGCTTTGAAAATCTGTATCGCTAGTTTGAAACTTTTGGACTGTTACTAATTCTAGTCCGCCATCCTTCACCGCTTGTTGAAATATTTCCGTTTCTGATTTGCTAAATGCATCATTTTGAGCATAGAAAACTGCTACTTTTTTAATTTGGGGATTTTGCTTGAGTGCAGCTTTCACCGAATTGGGAGCAACCACGGAAACTGGTGCAGAAACGCGGGCAACATAATCACCAATTTCAGGAACATTTTTGGCTGTATTTGATGGCCCAATAATTGGTACTTTGGCACGTTCGGCAACGGGGTCAGCGCTAAAGGCTTGCTGTGATAAAGTCGGGCCAACAATCCCAATCACTTTATCTTTATTAATTAAAGTTTGAATTGCGTTAATTGCTCCTGGTTCATCACCGCTAGTATCTTGAAATACTAATTTAATTGGAGTGCCGTTGACACCACCTTTAGCATTAAAATACTTCTCGGCAATTTTAACTCCAGCCACTTGTTCTTGACCCAATAATGCCACATTACTTGTTTGAGCAACGGCAATGCCAATGGGAATTGCACCTGATAATGTACCCGTGGTTGCTGTGGCGTTAGTTGCAGTGTTATTCGTAGTACTATTTGGAGTATTATTTGGAGAATTGGTCACAGTTGTGGTGTCACCACCGCAGGCTGTTAGTAGAAACGCACAACTTGATAATAATGCTGTTATTCCAAAACAAGTTTTTTTCATGGTTAAATAATCATGCAGTTATCAGATAAATTTGCAAAAGTTCAAACAAAAAGTTGGAATCTTTTGCAAGAATTATATTAAATCATTTTTGTCAGAATCTAGAAGCGAGAATGGGCTACGCTAACAGAGGTCATAAGAGTTCAAAAATTAAAGCAACATTAAATAAATGAATGCACAAATCATACTAGACTAGTGATAAATTGTAATTTTTTACTCCTGCCTACTGAATTCTGACTCATTTTTATTTGAGCATACAAAGACAAATATTCAAAGTGTTTGTAAATACAAATTATTGTAGTAGCCCATGATTTTATCATTCCCTAGTAAAACCTGGGAATATGCTAAGAAGTTTATTGTCAACTAGGGCTTAAACTCATTCCATCCCGAAAACCAGATGTAATTTCCAGTTAACAGTTAACCGTCAACCGTCCGCACTCAACAGTTTACGCCTTTTTTTCATTACCAGTTAATTCTTTTGGCTCGTAGTGGCGACAACCGTTACACGGCCCGTCAGGATTCACGGCACAGCGAATGTAGCCAGATCGGGCATTAAACTTGCAGCTGATGTCACCAATCAGGTAGCCCACCCCTTCTAAATAATAGCGATCGCCTTCCGGCGATGTGAAGTTTTCCCCTGGTCGCATCCTGGGAAAATTCATGGCTGCTTGCCTCATCCGTAAACGCGATCGCGATCGTGTTTTGCGGATTACCCACAGGGAAAACAGGGACGGTAAAAAACCAACGGCAATCACTAAAAGTGTCTTTAACACCTTCTTTTTACCCCTTTTAAACACCGATCGAGCGTCCCTAACATTGCACTCTGATTCTATACAAGTGCAAATTTGAGGGCAAATGTGCTAATTGCTAACATAATTGCTAGCAATTAGCAATTGTCTTGTGGTCTTTGGCAATGAAAGAAAATATCTTGCTTCTACCACACTTCAATCAGCATAACTTTTACAACCTCAGAGGTGGATTACCTTTAAATGGCGATCGCTTTAAGATTTGTTGACCGTTCCTAAACCCTTCTAATATCTGACTTGCCTAATACGTGGATTTTGAATTTTGAATTGGTATCACCTGCATCCTTGTTTTTTCTATGTCGCTGGGACGCTAATCTTTTTTTGGTTTGCTGGCGTAGTTGCTGTGCTAGTAGTGCTGCTTCTCTTTCTGCTCGGAATAAATCAACTCTTCGTGTTGTCAAAATAAAAGACTGGTCTGATTTTTTTCTCACCCAAGGTACGCTAACTGCCAAATACTGACAAATATTTTTATATTGGTTCGGCTTAACCAGTGGGTAACTTTTTTGAGTATTGAGTGTGTTAGCGATCGCTTTCAACTCCAGTATCGCTGCTTCTAGCTCCCCTGCCATACGGTTGATGCGTTCAACTTGCGCGACTAAACGCTCCTGGTCAGTGATGATTTTTTCCTCTTGTGGTTGTAGTGGCACTATGGCAGTGGTCACAGGTGTCGGTTGCAACAGTGAAACTTTTGGACTGTCTGGGATGTTTTTCATACTACCTCAAACAAGGCTAGCTGACTTGTAAGGCATTTTAACAGCAATTAAGTACATATGTACTATAAACTTTTGTATATGAGGTTTAATATGAAGAACAAAATCAGTGATTGTACTAGTTTGTTTGTCGTTGGCGATCGTGTAAGGAAATTTTACGGGACGTGAAAATACTTATAAAAAATATAGTTTTTACATAAATTTTACGAAAAATAGACAAATTTGATGTAATTTATACACACAGTCATTATTTTTTTTACACTATAATTAAGTAAAAAATTTTACTATTTTCTAATTAAATATCTAACCACAATATCTCAAACAATCCCTTTGTCGTAGAAAAATAGTTTTGTCAAAATTTTTTGTGGGGTGGAAATAGGAAACACCAAGTTAATCAGGTAACCCTGTGGAGAGAAAGAATGTGACGAATAGAAATCATTGGAGAAATCCTTACATTATCGGTCAGACAATTATTAAACCAGAAAAATTTTTCGGACGCGAAGATTTATTTGCGTTTATTGAAGATAATCTCAATAATAATATACAAATTCAGTTATTACACGGTCAACGGCGCATTGGTAAATCTTCTCTACTCAAACTGCTTCCCCATAAAATTAAACCGGAAAATCAGGAAAAATTTGTCTTTATTTCTTTTGATTTGCAAAGTTACAGCAATTCGTCTGCGGGCGAGATTATATATAAATTAGCTGAAACAATATGCGAACAATTAGATGTATGTCAACATATTAGTATATTCCATTCGACTACAGGAATTAATAATAATTTAGATATATTTTGTGATGTTTTTTTACCAATAGTTTGTCAGGAATTAGGTAATAAAAAACTAGTGCTTTTATTGGATGAATTTGATGTTGCGATTAATATTAACGATCGCAATCATTTCTTCCTATATTTACAAACAGTTTTAATAAAACAAAAACAATTATTTGCTATTCCAGTTTTAGGGCGGTTTGATGATGATTTGCAAAACCTATGTCAGCTGTTCGACAGTCCACCAACTCAAAAAATTGATTTACTTTATGAGATAAGTGCTAAACTACTAATTACTAATCCAGCAAGGGGTATGTTCGAGTACGAAGAAGATGCCATAAATGCAATTTTTGAACTTTCATCATGCCATCCTTATCTCATCCAAGGTATCTGTTTTCATATTTTTCTTCAAGTAAGATCGGGGACAAAAAATAAAGTTAATCGGGAAGATGTAGACAACATTGTAGATGAAACAATTGAGGGTCTTAAATCTGGATTAGAAGGATTATGGGATGGATTATCTATTAATGAAAAAGTATTTCTTGCAGCAGTAGCAGAGGTAAAAAAAATAGTTAATAGCCCAGGAAAATCTCCAGAAGATCCATTTACGTTCTTGAAAAGCTATGGAATTATCCAGACAGAAGAAATAATTGAAGCCGCAAAGCAATTAGTTAAAAAAGGTTATTTGGAAGACACAGAGAAAGAAGCACGAGTCAAAATTGAATTAGTCCGTCGCTGGTTAGTCAAATTTCACCCATTCAATCAAGCAAGAAATGAATTGAAAAAAATTAAAGAAGAAGAAATAGATCGAATTTCAAAACAAGAATTAGAATTGTATCGCGATAAAAATATTCAAGATATGATAGACCATTATGAAAGAATATTGGCACTCAATCCAAATCATTTCGAGACTATACCTCTTTTAGCTAAAAAGTACTTGGATATTGAAAGTTTTGATAAATCCTTGGAACTCTACACACGAGCTTATCACTATAACCGTATCGAGAATAAAGAAAATCTTTTACAAGCACTAGAAGCCTATGGAAAAAATTTGAAGAAACAAGGAAAATTAACTAAGGCAAAAATTCAGTTTGATAGAGCTTTAGAAATTGAGCCTGAGAAGGAATCAGTAAAAGAACAACTTGCAGAAATTAACACTGAACTCGAAAAACAGGAAGTTCTCCAAATACAACAAGTTGAGGAAAAATTAACTAAACCTGATATAAATAACTCAAAAAATCCTGTTCGCCAGCGAGTTATATTAGGTATAATTCTAGGATTGATTGCCCTTCTAGGTGGTAATATTGCTGTCAATCTATCTCCTTCAGTTCCTAATCCTTCACCAACACAAACTCCAACGACTACACCAAAAGCAGATGATAATATTCAGAGTAATATTAGTCGTGGCGATCGCATTTTATTTCCTACTAATAATAACACTCGCCCTGACCAAGCCATAAAAGCATTTAAAGAAGCTAATTACTCTAAAGCCATTGAATTATTTGAAAATGCCATAACGGATAATCGCAACAATCGCAACGATCCAGAATTACGAATTTACTATAACAATGCCAAAGCTAACGACAAGGCTAAAACGGGAGAAGAGTATAGTCCCTTAACTTTAGCAGTGGTTGTACCTGGAAATGACCAATCCAAAGCTCAAGAAATATTGCGTGGAGTTGCACAATCACAAGAACAATTTAATGTTAATGGCGGTCAGAATGGTCGATTGCTAGAAATTTTAATTGCCAATGACGCTAATGACGAAGAACAAGCCAAAAAAATAGCTAAAAAATTAGTTCAGAAAGACTATTTACTGGGGGTAATTGGCCATGGCTCTAGCCAAACCACACAAGCAGTTCTGAATATATACAAACAAGAAGATATACCTATTATTTCTCCTACCAGCAGTGCCAACACTTTACAAGGAAAAAACTTCTTTAGAACAACTCCTTCCGATGCTGCATTTGGTGAAAAATTAGGTAAATATGCTACAAGTTCCTCTTTAAAGAAAGTTGTTATTTTTTATAATCCTCAAAGCCTTTATAGTAATAGTCTTAAAGCAGAATTTAAAAATAATTTTAGAGGTGAAATTTTTCGCCTGATAGATGTTACAGATCCGACGCTAGATATAGAAAAAGAACTTCAAGAAAGTTCATCTCAACAAGTGCAAGCGGTTATGCTATTCCCAGACATAAAATATACAGCCACAGCACTTGAGGTAGCTAAAATCAATCTTGATAAAAATTTAGGACTAAAGTTGTTAGGTGGTGACAGCCTATACAATAAAAAAACATTAGATGATGGTAAAAATGTTGAAGGCTTAGCTCTTGCTGTGCCTTGGTTTAGGGAAGCACCACAAGCTAAATATTTTTCCCAAGCTGCAAAACAACAATGGTTAGGAGATATTAGTTGGCGCACAGCCACCAGTTATGACGCTACTCAAGCTTTTATTAAATCTCTGTCTTCCCGACCTTCAAGAGCAACAATTCTGCAACGACTACAAAACTTAAATCTTTCCCCCAAAGGAACATCGGAAGATAAGCTAGTAACATCAGGAGACGATCTGAAATTTAAGAACGGAGAACGCCAAAGTAAAGCCATTCTTGTAACGATTGAGCAAGGTCAGTTTAAATGCTTGCAGCAATGTTCACCTTGAGACACCAGGGTAGCTTTTTTATATGAATAACTCTACTGCTCGCAGAAATCCTTACATCATCGGTCGTTCAATCTATGAACCGGAAAAGTTTTTCGGACGGGACAATTTATTCAAGTTTATTGAAGATTGTCTTAATAGTAATACAAGAATTCTTTTATTGCACGGTCAACGACGCATTGGTACATCTTCAGTACTTCAGCAAATTCCTCACAAATTAGCTGAGAATAAATTTGTTTTTATTAATTTTGATTTGCAAGGTCACAGTCAATCTTCTCTAAGTGAGATATTACATAAATTATCTGAAGCGATCGCAGAAACTTTAGAGTTAAATTCAGACATTATTTTACTTCCTTCTCAAGAAGAATTGGAGAATCATCTAGATATATTTTCTAATAATTTTTTACCAAGAGTTTATCAGATATTAGGCGATAGAAATCTAGTGATATTACTGGATGAATTTGATGTTATCAGTAGTGATGATAACATATTAAATCATGGTAATAATTTTTTCAGATATTTGCAATCACTTCTAGACCAGCAAGAAAAATTATTCATTATTCCTGTAGTTGGGCGAACTCAACATGATTTACAAAATCTAGTTGATTTATTCAACACTCCGCCATATCAAAAAGTTGATTTACTAGATGAAATAACTACTAAACAACTAATTACTAAACCAGCACAAGGTATGCTGGAGTACGAGGAAGATGCAATCAGAGCAATTTTTGAACTTTCATCAGGGCATCCCTATTTTACCCAAGCTATCTGTTTTAATCTTTTTCTGCAAGCAAAAATTGCCAAGATATGGAAAGTTACTCGTTCTGATGTCGAAGGTATTGTAGACAAAACAATTGAAAGTGTAGAACCCGGATTAGTAGGGTTTTGGTATGGACTATCTGTAGATGAAAAAGTAGTATTTTCAGCAGTAGCGGAAGGTCAAAAAATAGCTATAGAGCAAAGTAAATCGTTTCCAGAAGATCCATTAATATTACTGAATAAATATGGAGTTATTGTAACAATTGAATTGAGAGAAGCTGCTAAAAAGCTAACAGCAAGTGGTTTTTTAGATGAGACAGAGCGCCGAGTAAAAATTGAATTAGTCCGTCGCTGGTTAGTGGAAAATCACCCATTAAAAAAAGCAATATGGAGATTAGAAAAATTTCGAGAAGAAGAAATTAATAGAATTAGTGAAGAAGCAATCAAACTGCATCAAGATGGTAAAAATCAAAATGTTATAGATGCTTACGAGGAAATTTTAAAACTCAATCCTAATCACTTTAGTACTTTAGTTGCTTTAGCAGAGAAATACTTGGAGATTTACAATTTTAAAAAATCTCTGGAAATCTACGAGCGAGCTTACCAAATAGATTATATACGTAATAAAGAAGGTTTTTTACTAGCATTAGAAGCTTATGGCAATAATTTGATAAAACAACGAAAGTTTATCGAGGCAAAATCTCCATTTCAGAAAGTTTTAAAAATTGAAGCTGATAGAGAATCGGCAAAATATAAACTACGCGAAATTGAAGCAGAAATTGAACAACAAGAAAGACTAGAGAAACAACAAGCCCAAATTTATCAACAACAGTTAAAAGGAGGGTTAGTAACAATTGAATCATTGCAAAATCAAAAAGCTTTGATTCGCCCAGTCATCTTGGGTTTAATTTTACTAGGGATTTCCATAGGTAGTATTGTTGTTTATCGATTTTCAACTTCCTGTGATGGAGGTCAACAAAAAGTTGATGGTAGTTGTGGTTACAAGCAGAATTCATTGATTCCTAACAATATTCAGAATAATATTAGTCGTGGCGATCGCACTCTCTTTTTCTCAATCCCCAACACTTACCGCGACCAAGGTATTGAAGCATTTAAACAAGGTGATTACTCACAAGCCATTAAATTATTTCAACAGGCTATAACGGCTAATCGCAGCGATCCAGAAGTGCGGATTTACTACAATAATGCAATAGCTCGTCAAAGAGGTAATCCATTCACCTTAGCAGTAGTAGTACCCGCAGAAAATGGACGAGATAGATCTCAAGAAATTTTGCGTGGAGTTGCACAATCACAAGAGCAATTTAATGCCAATGGTGGTCAGGATGGTCGTTCGCTGGAAATTCTGATTGCTAATGATGGTGATGACTCAAAGCAAGCCCAACAAATAGCTCAACGGCTAGCTAATGATAAATCTGTGTTGGGAGTAATTGGACATGGTTCTAGCAACACTACAAAAGCTGCTCTTAATATTATATACGAACAAGCAGATATACCTTATATATACGAACAAGCAGATATACCTTTCATCTCTCCTACTAGCGCTTCTAACGCTTTAGAGGGAAAAAATTTCTTCAGAACAACACCTTCTGATGCCGCATTTGGTGAAAAATTAGCGAAATATGCTATTGATTCTCGTTTAAATAAAGTTGTAATTGTTTATAATTCCGACAATTTTTATAGCAACAGTTTGAGGGAAGAGTTTAGAACTAACTTTAAAGGTCAAATTATTAGTTTGATAGATTTGAACAATGAAACACTGAATATTGAGCAAGAACTTAAAGATAGTGCATCTAAACAGGTACAGGGGATTGTATTGTTCCCAAGTGTACAATATACAGCCACAACACTCGATATTGCTAAAGCAAATGCTGATAATAAGTTAGGACTAAAGTTGTTAGGTGGTGATACTTTATATAATCAGAAAACCTTACAAGATGGTGGAAATGCTGTTGAAGGCTTAGTTGTTGCTGTGCCTTGGTTTAGGGATGCGCCACAAGCTAAAAGCTTTTCCCAAGCTGCAAGGCGACTATGGGGAGGAGATATTAGTTGGCGCACAGCTACTAGTTATGATGCTGCTCAAGCTTTTATTAACTCTCTATCACCCCAACCTTCGAGAGAAACAATTTTGCAAAAATTAACACAGATAGATCTTAACGCCAAACTAACATCAGGAAACGAACTGAAGTTTCAGAAGGGGGAACGCCAGAGTGAAGCTGTCTTAGTGAAGGTTGAGTCAGGTAAGTTTACGTGCTTGAATAAATGTTCACCTTAAAAGACGGGTAGCTTTTTAATATAAATAATTCTATCACTTCATTTAACATAACAAGATGAGATTTTGTATCTCACAGAAACCAAGCTAAAACCCAATCTCCTGGTTTTAAATTAATAAGGTAACTTCAAGAAATAAATTATCTAATCTTGTGGGGTGGGCATCTTGCCCGCCATATAAATTGGGCGGGCAAGATGCCCACCCCACAATAAATAATTGAATATTTTTTATCTGGAAGTCCCTAACTATTAGCAGTTCGGTAATCAGCATCTAACCAACAGCGCGGTAAACCTTCACCAGAAGGAAAAACGAGATTTTCTTTTTTAAAAGAATCAGGTTCCTGTTCTTCTTCACCTTGTTGCTCTCGTGCATGAACAACATCAGTGTTAGGGTCGAGTAATTCTTCAATTTCCAGAATCTTTACCAACTCACCACTATCTTTTATTTGTAACAACATACAACTAACCTCAATAAATTTGCATGAAAATTTGCCGCAAGTCTCAATACAAACTCGCCAAAGGCACAGAACTTATTCTGATTTCTGAATTCTGAATTCTGAATTCTTTTTTATTAAATTTCGCGTTGATATTTTTCCAAAATATCTACTAAATTCACCTGGCATTGCAACGGCAGCAAATCAATTAAAGGCAATTCCCGTTTGCCACCGCCAATTTTTACTGAAATGGATTCCAACACTTGTGTAACTTGGTCTTCACTTACAGAGTTAGAAGTAATTAAAGGATATAGTTTTTCAGCAACGATTGTATGCAGTTTGGCATTAGATAAATAAAGATGCCATTTAGCAACGTCTATATAGACATTTTCACCAATTTCGGCTGCTAGGGCTTCTAGTAATTCTGAGGTATTAGTCTTAGCCATAAAAATAACCCAATATTGAGAAAGAGCGCAAAATTTCAGGCTTATTTACATTATTGCTCAATTAACGAGGCTGATTCTACTGCCACAAGTTACAATCGCCCTAGCATCAGCAGTCCATCTTCAGGTGGATTTGGGTGGAGTTTCAGTGTAGTTGGCGATCGCACTAATATAAATTAGATGCACCAACAATATTACTAACCAACTGACAGTCAACCAGGGCAGCCATTCCCAACTGGTATCTTTCAAGATGTGGAAGAACCACAATCCAGAATTGATAGTAGCAGCGATAGCGACATGCAGCGAGCG
>NZ_LAHA01000115.1 GCF_002608075.1 Nostoc linckia z4 | reverse complement strand
GGGGAAAGGGGAAAGGGGAAAGGGGAAAGGTTAAAGGGGAAAGGTTAAAGGGGAAAGGTTAAAGGGGAAAGGGGAAAGGAGGAAGGAGGAAGGGGAAAGGGGAAAGGGGAAAGGTTAAAGGGGAAAGGGATAGATTTTTCCTGTACCCTTTACCCGAACTGTATTGAGTCAGCACTGGAGCGATCGCAACCAGATTTAGTTACCAAGCTAGAATTTAAGATGATGATTGTTGCATTAGGAAAGACAATGCACCGCAGAATTTTGCAATTCTAAGACAAATAGTTATGAGAAGGATGGGAATACTGAGAAACAAACTCAGTATTAATCAAAAATCCATGACTCCTGCTCACTTAAAAGCATATTTGAATAATCTAATCAGTAAAAACTTGCAAATTAGTACGATGATTTGGGGGTCGGCTGGTATTGGAAAGTCGAGCATCGTCAAGCAGATAGCTCAAGAGTATGAGATTGAGTTTACAGATGTACGCCTCAGCCAACTTGCGCCAACTGATTTGCGTGGTTTACCAGTTGCTGAAAATGAAATATCTAAATGGTATCCGCCAGAATTTTTACCTCGCAGTGGGAAGGGTATTTTATTTTTAGATGAACTAAATATGGCACCGCCAGCAATGCAAGGAGTAGCTCAACAGTTGATTTTAGATAGAAAGGTTGGCTCTTATGTTGTCCCATCCGATTGGTTTGTTTGGGCTGCTGGTAACCGCAAAGAAGACCGCGCAGCTGTGTTTGATATGCCTGCACCTTTAGCAAACAGGTTTTTACATTTGGAAGTGCAAGCTGATTTTGATAGCTTTAAAGCCTATGCCTTAGAAAAGGGTATACACGAGCAAATTATTGCCTTTATTTCCTTTCGCCCCACATTATTGCACAAAATCGACCCCCAGCAACCTGCTTGGCCTTCGCCTCGTTCTTGGGAAATGGCAAGTGCGCTACACCAAGCAGAATTAGATATTACACCAGCAGTGGGAGTGGCTACTGCAAGTGAGTTTCAAGCTTTTACCGACCTTTACAAGACCTTACCGAATCTGAAGTTGATTTTAGCAGGTCAAGGCGATCGCATTCCCTGGCCACAGGAACCAAGTGCTAAATATGCCACAGCTATCGGTTTAACATTACGTGCAGCCGACGCTAACCAAGCCTACAATGCTTTTCTTTGGCTCAGTCAAGTTGCTACCGCCGAATGGGTGCAATTGTTTGCTGTAGATTTATTTCGAGTCATGCGGAGTAAAGGACAACTGGGTGTTTTGGCTCAATTAGTTCAGAAAGATGCGAAATTACAGCAATTTCTCCAAGATTTTCAGCAACTAGTGGGTTTGTGAGCCGATATAACAGATGAATCATCAAAATAGCTCCCGAATTATCAGTGCTGCGGTGCTGCGTTTGCGGATGAAGTCGCCGTTTTTTGCCACTCTAGCCTTGTTTGCGCGCTTCCTCCCTTCAGTGCAAATACCAACTGCTGCTACTGACGGTAAAGATATATTTTTTAATCCAGAGTATCTGCTGGCTTTACCCACCCCGCAACAAGATGGACTGTTACTACATGAAGTGTTACACGCTGCCCTGTTGCATGTAACCCGTCGGGGTGTGCGGGAAGCTGAACTGTGGAATATTGCCGCAGATATAGTAGTCAACGGCATTATTAGCCAACAGAGTGTATTTGAATTGCCTCCAGGGGGATTGCGAGAACCTAAAATAGAAAATTTGAGTGTTGAAGAAATTTATGAATTGCTATTAAAAGATACTCATAAAACCGTAAAACTACGGTATCCTGACTTGCTGAATGCAGCCCCTAGTGATGCCTCATCAGCCACAACTCCAGATGAGACGAACAATGTCAGCCACAATCATAGCCCCTCAAACCCTGGAAAAGCGGCCGATAGTCTCTCAGCCGCCAAAAATGCCGCCTTGGCAGCCCACTGGCGCAATGCTTTACAACAAGCTGCGATCGTTGCCCGCACCACGAATCAAGGTTTACTACCAGCCGGCATAGAACGGGAATTAGGAGCATTAAGCACCGCGCAAATTGATTGGCGTAGTTACCTGTGGCGTTATCTAGTGCAGACACCTACAGACTTTGCTGGCTTCGACCGTCGCTTTATTGGGCGAAAACTGTATCTGGAAACTCTGCAAGCAGAAAATGTGGAGGTATATGTAGCTGTTGATACTAGTGGCTCCGTTGACCATCAGCAATTGTCAATGTTTTTGGGTGAAGTACAGGGAATTTTAAGTGCTTATCCTCATTTAAAATGCCAGCTTTATTACGTTGATGCTGAAGCTTACGGCCCCTACGAACTCAATCTCAATCTCACTCTGCCAAAACCCCAAGGTGGCGGAGGTACATCATTTGTACCGTTTTTTGAGAAAGTCGCAGCCAGTTGGGATGGACAAACTCAAAGCGTGTGTATTTATTTAACGGATGGTTACGGTACTTTCCCCGATAAAGTGCCGCAATTACCTGTGTTGTGGGTGGTGACTCCTGGTGGTTTGACTTTAGAGGAGTTTCCCTTTGGGGAAGCAGTGCGATTATTATCGGTTTGAAAAATGCCTATGATTGTGATGTTCGTCGCAATTGCCACACACGAATGCTCTTTTTGTTGCTACTACCTAACAATTTGCCGTCTGGACTAAATTTTAAATTGATTACTTCTTGTCCATCGCTTTTGAAACTATGGATTTTTTCCATTGTCTGCAAATCCCAGAGTCTAATAGTACTGTCTCTATTGACACTAGCTAAAATTGGCTCTAAAGGGCTGAAAGCTAGAGCTTGAATACTAGAATAATCTTGCAAAGTTTTGATTTCACAATTGGTTTGCAAATCCCACAGCTTAATTGTTTTATCATCAGCTCCACTGGCAAGCATTCTGTCATCTGGGCTAAAAACGATTTGCTTTATCCAGTTAGAATCATGTGTAAAACGATAAATCATTTTGTTTGTTTTTACATCCCACAGGGCAATTTCCCCCTGACCTGTAGCCGCTAGCATACTTCCAGTAGAATTGAGTGCTAAGGGAAAACCATAATCACCATCTAAATTTACAACCCCATTATCTTCACCAGTTTGTAAATTCCATAATTGAACAGGTTGCTTGTAATAGCATCTTGCCAGTACTTTTCCATCTGCGCTCAGGGTAACATCAGAGCCAAAAGACCAACGTCCACCGCCAAAGTTCCACCTTTCTGGGTCGATTTCACCGGGTGCAGCCCTTCTTTCTCCAAAAGAAGCATAAAAATCGCTGCTAATTAATCCTGGATTGGATTGATGATTTGCTTGGGTAAACATAATAGTAGGATAGTTCTCACGTTGCGATCGCAAGCAACTATATGTTTCCTTCCCCTCTGCAATTCGCCACAGTTTAAAATCTTCAGCACTTTTGCTGGCTAGGGTCTGACTATCAGGGCTAAAAGCCAAAGATTGTACTGCTGCTTTGTGTCCGGTCAGTAGACAAATTCGTTTACCAGTTTGTCTATCTAGCAGTTCTATCTGACCGTCTACATCTGGCGCACTTCGGGCGGTGAGTTGCCCATCTGGGCTATGTGCTTGAGTCAGGATACCACTAGAATAACCCTTTAATGTTCTTGTTTCATGACCAACGTCAAAGACCTCAAAGGGTTCTCCTGTACCCATCATGGCTACACCTTGGGATTTGCCATCAAATACAAAAGAAGCATTAAATACAAAAGAAGTATAATTGGCAGAGTGATTTTTGAGATGTTGAATTAACTCCCCTGTGAAGGGGTTCCATAGTTTCAACTCATTCACATATAAACTCTCACAGATAGTTTTTCCATCTGCACTGAAAACGACTGAAACAACTGGTTCTGATTGCAAATCTATTTGATTAACTTGTTCCCCTGTGTTGGTATTAACTAAGATAATTTTCTCATTCCAGTCAGTATATGCCAGCATCTCACTATCAGGGCTAAAGGCAAAAGATGAACCCCATACCTTTAGTTCTAAATGTAGAGATTGTTCAATGATTTTATCGAGTTCCCCCAAAATTGCTAATTCTAAGTTTGCCTGCGTTGCTTGAGGAATTTCTGCTCCTCGTAGGTCGGCTTGTGTCAAAATTGCGTCTTCTAAATTAGCTTGAGATAAGTCTGCTTTTTGCAAGTTTGCATTCGTCAAATTTGCTGCTTGTAATTGGCTTCCCGATAAATAGGCTTTTTGTAGGCTGGCTTTTTGTAGTTGCGCTTTTCGTAGTCTAACTCCCGTCAAATTAGCTCGATCTAAAACACATTGTTGTAAATTAGCTGCTGTTAATTCAGTATGCACTAATTGAGTTTTTTCGAGGTTGGCTTGTACTAATTGCACACGGGGCATATAAGCATAAGTAAGATTGGCTCCTACCAAAATTGCACCAGTTAAATTAGCTGCATCTAGCTTGGCTTCATTCAGATTCGCCTCACTCAAATTAGCGGCACTCAAATCAGCACCTTGGAAATCAACTCTGGCTAAATTAGCTCCTCTCAAGTCTTGTTGACTCAAATTTGCCCAACTGAGATTAGCTCGATACAAATCAGCTTGTTTGATTACTGCCTGCCGTAAATCACTACCATTGAGATGGGCATATCTTAAGTTGGTTTGAGTGAGGTTTGCACCGCGTAAATCTGCTGTTTGTAAATTGGCTTCACTGAGATTTGTACCACAGAGGTTAGCATTTTTGAGGTTAGCTTGTTCTAGATTAATTCCGGTTAAATTGGCTTGACTCAGGTCAGCATTTTCAAGGTTGACTTTTGCAAAATCACGCTCACCTCGTTGATAGGCTGCTAGCAATTCCTGTGCGCCACCAATTTCTCGTAGTTGTTTTAATTCTGTCGTCTGGTTGGTTGTTACTTGTTTTTCTGGCAGCATAATTATAGATTTTTGATGGTGGATTTACACAGATTTTTAGAAAATATAGAAAGTTAGTAGAACCGGTAAAATAATTAAATATTTGTTTTGAAATAAGGACTAAAGTCCTTACTACGAACTCAATTTTAGTCTTTTTGTATTAATTAACATGGTTGTTTTTTTACTTGTGTTACTTAATTCTTAAGAAAAAATATCGAATGGATGGCATTTTTTTAAGTTTGAGAGAGATTTTGCAATCTATCTTTTGCTGTGGCTCGCACTAGTTGATTACTATCTTGTGCCAGTTTGATGATAATTTGTTGAGTGGCTGCGGGATTTTGAGCTACAGCTAATCGTTCTAACCATGAAATAGCAAGGCTTTTTTCTTGTAATAAATCCTGGGAAATCTGCGGTTGTTGTAAGGCAATATAGTTAACTAAAGGAAACTGAGACTGAGCATAATGATTCAGTGTTAAAGTTAGGCTATCAGGATGACGAGATAGGAAATCAGGATTCAGTTTTAAGAAATCTGTTGCATATTCGCCGCAAAGAATACGCTCTATAGCCTGTTTTGACAAACTAGGATTGAGCATTGCTTTTTCACGCACTTGGTCTGATTTACTATTGGCTAGTAGTTCTAAAGTCTCAGATGACAGGTTTTTTTGTGCAATGTGTACCAAAACCTCATATTTCTTATCGTTGCTGAGTTGTTCCAGGATAGTAATTGGTGTATTGGGGTTTTGGGCTACTGCTTCACGAACTTTTGTTTCTGGTGCTTGAGCGAGTTTTTCTAAGCTACTGGCGGGGGCGTTGATGTTTTGCGCTACGGCTTCCCGTACTTTCTCTTCAGTTGCGTCAGCTAGCTGTGCTAATAAATCAGCAGGTAAGTCAAAGCGTCGAGCCAGAAAAATACGCGCCGCTTCTCCTCCATCCTGTGCTAATCGCTGCAAAATGGTTTCTAGGGGACTGGTGCTTTCTTCTGCTAGGATATCTAAAATACTGTCTTTCTCAGGATATTGACCATTTTTTTTAGTTGACATTTGATAAGCGATCGCACCATTTACACAAGCATCTCTAGCTAATTGCTTAAATAAAAGTCTGATTGGTGTATGAGGATTTCGCGCAACTTCTCTGCAAACATTAGAAGATTCATCATCAGCCAAATTTTCTAAAATACTGACTGGTGCATTAGGATTCCTCGCAACACATTCCCGCATCTCCCTATGCACACTTTGGGAAAATTCTAAGAGTATTTCTGGTGGTGTATTTGGGTGTTCACAGACAGTCCGGGGATCTTTTTGTAGTAACTTTTCTAGAACATGGGCGGGAGTTTTGGGATTTTTTCTGACTGTTTGAGTAATATATTCTCCTTGTTTTTCTCTGATTACCTCAGTAGCAGCATTAGCAACGTGCATATCTGTATCGTTTACCAATTCTTTCACCACAGCTAAGGGTGTATTGGGATGTTGAGCGACTTGAATCCGAACTGTTTGGTCTGGATTTTGACTCAAACTCTCTAAAATATCACTAGGTATATTGGGATTCCTAGTGATTATTTTTAATAGCCCTAAATCCTGTTCCCTTGCTAATTGTCGTAAAGTTTCTACGGGGGTATTTGGATTTTGAACTGCTCCCACCTTTGTGTAACCATCAGGATGATAAGCTAATTGCTGAAGAATACTAGGAAAGGTAGCAGTTGAATAAGCGATTTTTCTACATAAGCGATCCCGATAATGAGAATCTTTTACCCAATATTCGACTATAAATTCTGGAATAGGACAAATCTGAGCTAGAACAGTGAAACTGGTAGTATGAACTTGACTAGTAGCAATAATCCCTTGAATTACTTGTGTGATTTTTTCCTCATATTTTTGTGTTAATTCTCCAGCATAAGTAATATGTAAACGAGCAGCATCTACAACTTGGGAATGTCGGCTTTGGGCTAACCGATTTAATACACCTTTTGAAGTTTGGACATTTTTAACTAATGCTAATTGCACTTCCAAATCTGCCTTGTCTGCTGCTTGTTCTAAAATATATATAGGAACATTTTCTAGCCTGAGAATACTTCGCAAGGTAGGTAAGGGAATTTCTGCAACTAGATTAGGATTTTCTAATAACAGCAATGGAAATATTAGATTACTCAAAAATTCGGAGGGAAATTCTGCTCCTAATTTTAAAAGTACATCAGGTGGTGTGTTGGGATTACTAGCAACTGCTTGACGAGTTTTTTGGTCTGTAAATAATGCTAATTCACGCAATATTTCAGGTTCGGTACTAGAATCTGCTGCTATTAATTCCGCCTGTGTTAAGTTGTTTGTTAGAGCAATAATATTATCCATTAAGTATCTCAATTTGTATAGTTAATCGGCAATCAACTACGAATTGTTCTAGAAAAAGAACAATTGTTGTCGCACATGAACGGGGGTATTCGGATGAGTGGCGATCGCTTTTAAACCATCCATCGTATTTGGATGCTGTATTTGGTTGATTTTTAAATAAAGCTTTTCCAGCCCTTCTGAGGGTGTATTGCGGTTTTTAGCGAGACTGATGAGAAAATGAATGTCTACACTAGACGGAGCTTTATAGTCGGTAAGTGCAAGCAGAATACTTGGTGGGGTGTTTGGAGATGATGCGATCGCTTTGAATACATCATAGGAATTCATCGGTAACAAATTTTCTAACACTTTTGGAGTGATGTCAGAACGTTTCACTAATTCAACTGCATCTCTTACATAAAACTGCACATTTGATATCGAGACTAGCTGACATTGCTTAACCAAGGATTCTGCATAAAATTCTAAAACTGTAGAGTTTGCATTGCGATTTTTTGAGGCTTTGAGTGTTATATCTTTATCTTTATCCTGGGCGAGTTTTTCTAAAATCTTTGCAGGGGTTGAAGGATGGGAAGCAACCAATAGTCGGACAGAGGCTCGTTTATCGCTGGCTAACTGCTCTAGCAACTCAATTGATGTTCCTGGTTTTCCCTCCATAAAATTGATGATAGCGATCGCAGTTTTGGAAACATTTGGATGATTCTTAACCATCTCACGAATTTCTTTTTCATTTTCTCCTGCTAGTTTTTCTAGTATTTCGATTGGTGCTTGAGGATTTCGAGCCAGTGCTTTGTGCATCGAAAAGTTTCTCCAATCTGCAAACTTAGTTAGCAGAGATGACGGTGCTTTCGGGTTCTCGGCGATCGCCATTTTGACAGAGGTGCTTCCAGTGTCGGCTAGTTGATGCAATAATGATTCAGAAGTGTTGGGATTGCGAGCGATCGCAATGAATAGGCGATCGAAATCAGATTCATCAGCATTTTCGTCATCGTAGAAAAGAGGCGGTTCTTCCACAAGTTGTTCGAGGATGTCAAGCGGTGTCTTGGGATTTCCCGCTACAGCACAAAGAATTTCCTCATCCTCAATCTTTGATAACCTAACGATTACGTCTTCACTAGTTGTTGTGCTACGCGCTAAAGACAGCCTAACGAAATGACTTTCAGGATTTTCTAGCAGCAAAAGATTAAAAATCGGGTTTGCAATTATCGCCTCTGGAAACTCTTTACCTAATTTGAGCAGTGTTTTAGTTGATGTATTCGGATTTCTAGCTACAGCCTCACGAATTTCTATTCGAGGATGTGAAGACAGCTTTTCAAGTATCGAAGTTGATGTATCCTCAGCCGAGGCGATCGCAAAATCTTTGTCATCAAGCATAGCAAGAAATCAGATTTTAGGTATGAGATATAGTATTAGCTTTCCCAAAATCTCAAAAGAATTTTAATTTCATGGTTATAAGTAAGTACAAGAGTAAGCTAAATCACACCATCACCCCTTACCTTCCACCAGAAACCTTTATAGCAATCCTATTTTAGTTGTGAAAAATTTCAGTAGTGGTCGTTGACTGTTGACCGTTGACTGTCAACAGTAGCAAGATTCCACAAATGCAGGACTTACGCAAAAATAACGTAATTGGGTCATTACGAGCGATAGCGTACTCCTACACAGAAGCAAGCTACGCACAGCGTCTCGTAGAGAAGTAATCCCCCCTGACGCTGGGATTGCTTCCCTACACTCCGTTACGGTCGCAATGACAATATCGGCGTTGCGTAAGTCCTAAAATGATTTAGGACTGCTATATATCGCACGAAGCGACACAAATTAATTGATATTTTGACTATATTTTGACTATTGCGATCTGTGCGGTGATATGTGGGGCGGACAGTTGGGTAGCAATTGAATCTCGATACATATATTTTTATATAGGACTCCTATTTGATTTTTGAACAAGATTCAGTACACATCTATACCCTTCTTTTCTGTTCCCTGTTCCCTATTCCCTGTTCCCTACCTACGCAGATAATTTCAGGAATCAAATCGGATTACTATATAG
>NZ_LAHA01000015.1 GCF_002608075.1 Nostoc linckia z4 | reverse complement strand
GAAGGGGATTCAGACCCCCACCAAATCAGAGATTGTGGTGGGGGTCTTAAACCCTTACTCCCTCCGGTCGTGGCAGAGTGCAGAAAACAGTATTCCTTCTGCCTCCTGCCTTCTGCCCTCTGCCTTTCTTGATAAAAGCCTTCTGCCTCCTGCCCTCTGCCTTTCCCGATAATTACAGGAATGTGGCGGATTATTCTTTGCACTTGAGCTTGTTCCACATTTAAACATTATCTTGTTGGTAAACAATAGTAGCTTTAATGTTGTGAGATGGATTGTTTAATTCTCCCCTAATTCGCCTCTCTAGTAAAGCAATCCAATCAATTCTTTCCATTTGATTATGCCAACTCAATTCAGAGTTTTTTTTACTATGAATCAATGAGAGTGGTTTAAGTGCGACACCTGCGACAGCCCGAACTGGCGCAAGGTGTCGCAGATTCAAATTAGAGGTGATTCCCTGTAAATCTACATCCCATATACCGATAGCAGAAGAACTACCATTAATAAAAATACGCCACACCGAAAATCGGTGCGTGAGTGGCGAACTATCTCCAAGAATTTTAATAGTTATACCATTGAATTCTCCAAGTAATTCTGCTTTTAGTTCTGATAAATCATCAAGTGTAATTAGATAATCACATCCTCCATATCTAGAAGTTATTCGATAAGTACTCATGCCACCTTTAGTATTGCGTTGAATTCGCAAAACGGCACAGTGAGCGCCATCCCACCGTCTCATTAGTTTGGGGACTTTATAATATTTTTTTTTAGGGTAAATAAAATTTAAAATCCAATGCTTTAATTTGTGCAGCCATTCCACATCACTTCTTACCTATATAATGATTCGATAGCCAAAAAGAAATCTGCTCGGTAGGAGAAAGCCTAACCACAGCACTATAAAATGCAATCATGGAAATTCGTGTTATTGATTCTTTAAAAGTCAATTTTCCATTCCAAGCATCTTGAATACAAATTCCAGTAGGCAGAAGCACAAGCCCAAACAACAATAACTCAAATGGGTCTAAGTGAATTTTGTATTTCCCAAAAAATAAAGTTACACCATTATATTTACGCTCAGTATTAGTAGTAGTTTGATTGTTGATTTCCATATTCATAAATTATAAAGTATCTAGTATTGTACTTGTATTTTTTTGTACAAACATGAGCAAATACCACAGACTTAGATTTAGGTATCGGCTCTTTTTTGCCGAAACAGCAAATCCATTAATAACTAGCGAAAAAGGGTTAATTTAGAGCATAGTTAATTAACCGCACAGACTATGGCTTTAGATGTAGTTTTTTTCCAGTACCGTGGATTTGGCTTTAAGCAAGATGCAATTTCTTTCGGGGACGGTGAGAGCTTAGACATTAACATCAACAGAGGCGGTAACGTTAACAAAATTCCAATTGTCAAAAGAACCGTGACTCTAAAAGTTGTAGGTGCAACAGATACAGATTTAGTTATCTTAGAAAATGAGCGAGAAAACAATATATCTGGACTTATTAATGGTAGCGCTACAACACAAGATATCAATATTTTAGGGTACATAATACCATCAGCATTGCTAACCAAAGTAACGCCATCTGCTCCTATTACCGTAAACGGAAACAACATATTTGACAGCATTGATTTGCTATTTGAAAGCCAAGTCTATTCTTAATGTTTAGGTTAGTTAGTCCCAATCTTACCCAAAATACAGTAAATAATAAATTAGCTCCTACATTTATTGTTTGGATAAATAATTATCGACAAATAGCGCCTATACTACGGATAAATTGCTATGCGAATTGGTGGACAAATCCAGGATGGGAATTAGAAAATGTTGTATTAGAAATACCTTTTGCGATTGGTAAATACTGGAAAACAACCTCAGTTTCAATAGCAAAACAAATTTCTTTATGGCAAAAAACTGTTGATGCGGCTTCAGCTATTCCTGATACTTTCTGGCAATATGAAAATAATATTTATTTATATCAAAAAAATCTAGAAATTCCAGCATTTTTAGTAGCTGAAATTGAAGTTCCTACACCTGCAAACTACATAGTCGAATTGGCAGAAGGTTTTATAGCCACTAGCATTGCAAGCGAGGGATTAATTTTTACTTCTGGTGACGGGATTGGCAGTTTTAGTCAAACAGGTAAGATTCTGACTATTCATACCAACGAGCAAGTATCTTTGGAGGTGGGACAAAAGCTATCAATAACTGGGGAATTAGAGATTGGAGAATTTGAGTATTTGAGTGCTGTTGTCAGCTTTTATCTTCCTAATGTTGAATATTTAGACCGCATTGAATGGGCAGGGCATAATTTCAGTCCTGCAAAGGTGTCCGCATCGCCTAAAGTGTGGGAATTTACTTGGAATAAATCGCAACGCATTGCCAATCTATTTTTGACTCAAAACAGTTTGCCGTACTTCAAAGAGTCATCAATCAACAAAGTTACCGAAATTTCTGGGTCTATTAACTTCAATAGATAACTAAAAATTTAAAAGTATGCCCGCGATCGCGCGAACTAATTATGTAAAAAGTGATATTGTCAAAAATCCTCCACTACTACCTATTCCCATGTATTCTGGTGGTGTTGGTTGGAACTTGAATTTTGAAGGCTTCCCTAGTGGTAGTCTAGAATACACCAATGTTTCAGATCAAGATTTACAACAATTTGAATTAACATACAACCATAGAATTAACAATACTACTAGAAAGATTTATTTAAAGATTTACGGCATAGATTTTGAAGTTGAAAGTTACGGATATGACCGCAAAGGAGTTGTTTGGAAAAGCAACTTGATTAATACTTACACGATATCGGTGGGATTAAAATCTCGATGGCAGGATTTAGTTACTCAAGATATTAAAGTTTTTAAACTAGTACCTTTAGGTAGCGTAAGTGTGGGAATAGGGACTATCTGCGCCTTTGTAGGAGTGCCTTATTCTGGAGAAAGATTTGATGTAGCCATTCCCAGTAATGCTGATAAAGACTATGCAGTTACCATTGATGCAGTGGTTAAAGATTATGCCAGAATCAATGGGTGTTACGTGTCCTTCACAGAAGGCGTAGAGTTAAAATCATTGAGTTCTGGTGGTAAAAGTTGGCAGTTGGGCAACCAAGAAGTTATTACAGATGGCAAAAATACTTTAACAGATTTTATTGGGTATCGAGATACAGAATTAACCTGGGGAAGTGGCGAGAACAAAAACATCGATGCAACACCTGAAAGTACTTTTAGCTTAAAAGAACCAGTTATTCAAACTTTAGAAGAAGTAGACGAGGATTTAGAAAAACCCCCAGAAGGAAGTTTAGTTCTCAAAAATATGACAGACTGTCATGATTTACAAGGACAGAAGAAAACAAAACGTAAGACAACTTTAGTTAATGGAAATACAAGTAAAGAAGAAATTTGGATTTGGGCATTTGAATATTTAGCGGAAGATATTTGTTTAGAAAATGGACTGCCTTTTAGTAGTAAACCAGAGGATTACTGGAGATTAATTGAATACCAAAAAACTGAACATAAATACGAAAGAATAGATGGATTAACTTTAAATATCAAAGCCAAAGATCCAGACCCTAGATATGCAAACACAGATTTATCTGGTTTTGTTTATTTGGTTGTTCATCCAGATTATGAGAACTTTGTTAGCTATTCAGGAACGAGTGGTACATTTAACAGTAATGCTAAATATTTAACTGAAATCAATGCCACAGGATGGAGGAGATTTAGGTTTATTCAAGAATCAGACCAAGACTTAGTGACGCTATATTCAGATGACCCTAGATACGAATTGGCTAAATTTAAACAAATTCCTTCAGAGTCTTCAACAGCATATTCATTAATTAACAGTCGTAGTTTGTATGAAGATACAGAACAAAATTTACCATTTAGTGTTGAATGGAAATTTTATACAGAACTAGAGCCAAGAATAAAAGAAAAGATTGATTCTTTCAGACAAGAAATATCGAGTAATGGAAAGGTAGGGATTCTTTACCCAGACCCGAATTTTGTAGAACCGATGTCAATATTGGTGGAAAGCAGAAAAGTATCTTCATTTGCTTATACTCCACACCCTGAGTCAACTCCTGACGCCCCGTTAGCACCTCTAACCACTGGTGAGGAGTCGTTTTATATAACCGAGCGCACAATTATTGATATTAATAAATATAAAGAGAAAATCAGCGAATATTCTACTCAAAATTCTGGTTTTTCTGATTTGACTGAGAAAGTAGTTTTTAAAGATTTATCAGGAAGGCTACCAGAAGCGACAACCCGTAAATCTGATTGGGAAAAACGGGATGGAACCCAAAGTACGCGCGTGATTCAACCTAAAAAACAACGCTACTTCATGACTTCTGATGACTCTAGCTTAATTTCCAAGGGAGGAAGTAGAAGTTACCCGCTAGCAACGACTTACGGTGAAGCATTAAAAGCAGCACTTACAGAACTCAAGATTGAGGGTATGCAAAAAGATACTTGTCAACGTTCGGTGTTTTCTTTCTATCCAAATATGTGTGATGGCGATCGCGTGGTTACAGAATTAGACAGATTTCAGAATCTTGGTGATTGGAGGATAATTAGTGCATCTTTTAAATTGAGCTTCAAAGGTGTGGCTACAAAATTTGGACTTGTACCTATTTGTCAATCAGATCCAATCTCATTATCATTGGGATTGGTCAGGGCAAGAACCATAGAAGTTGATAAAAAAGATGCTCCTACTGAAGGTGATGATAATAGCACTGACCCAAAAATGATTGTCAGTGGTGGAACAACAACTAAATTAGGTAAGGTGTTGATTAACTCGCCAAATAGAAGGAAATATTGATTTTATGAAAACAGAACAGCAATTAGCGCAACAACTAATCACGATTATCAAATCTCAGCAACCAAAGCTCAAAGTACAAGGCAACAAGTTAGTGGGTACAATTAACGGACAAACCTTTGAATTACAAATGTATAGCAATAATGTTGTTGGACAAACTACTGCAATTTCTCGGTAATGAATAAACTCTCTCAAGATATATTAGATCTAATCGAATCTAGTCAAGTAATTTTTACTGGTAGTTGTGGTAGCGTCAACAACGACGGCACGGTGAATGTCAGACGCAGTAATGGAACTTCAGTTGTGGCGATCGCAGCTAATATAACTGGTAGTGGTGAGTGCCGGGTGTTTAAAGCTGAAGGACAACATTATGCTTTTTCAATTACAAAAACACAGGTTTTAAATGAACTAACTGTAATTAATAGAAGATCGAAGAAAAAAGCATTATCCAACAAGGAATCTTATAGTATTTTCTGGGAATTTTCTCACAGTGCTTCATTTTCAGACCCTTCTAAAGTAGTTAGTTTTATTACAGATCCTGAGATTGCAGTCCCTACTAGCAGTTATAACGATATTTATCTTGGAGGCAGTTCTAGTAATTCTATTATTAGGAGTAAAGGCAAGCGCTCGTTTTCAGCTAGTACGCAATACAATGCTACAGGTTCGTCAGATGGTTTTTATATTCGCGCTCAAATTACGGGGTCTGGGTTTACTAATCCTCAAATAAAATTTGAGTTTACTGGCAGTTATTCGGGAGGTGATTTTGGATGGGTGGCTGCAATTGCTGGTAGTGGAGATTTCCCAGAATTTATTAATTCCCTCGAACCGCCAGAAGGATATACAAGGATAAACTCTGAAGAAACGAACGAACTCATTTTTACTATTCCTAGTGAAAATGGACAACCTATAACGTTGCTAACGATAATGTGCAGTACTGGATATGTCACTAATTTACAAGATTTAGTATCTTTGAATGGTAGTTTTGCAGGAACATTGGAATTACTTTAAACACCTTATTTTAAATAATGCGATCGCAATACGCCTCTACTATCACTCCACCACCACCTACAGTCAATGTTGTTTCAGGGTCTACAACAGAAGCTAGTGCTGGAAATAAAAGCATTTGGATATATTGCCGTAACCGGGCCGGAATAACATTATTTTCTCTAAGAACGGATGTTACCATCGCGTCTAACCAAGGTGTAGAAATTACTCTTCCTAGTGCAATTAGAAAAACCGCTAGTGATATCCATGAAATTGGAATAGTAATGTCGAATGATACCGTCCCAGAAAACGGATGCGTAGTCGCTACCTACTTGGGATATGAGATAGATGGAACGCCCACCAATTTACCTGCAACGATTACATTATTCAGGGACACTCATTTTGAGCTAAGGACAGTTGTTGCAAATCCAACAGCACTGCCTAATAGCTACAGAATTAATGGTATGCGGAGGCTTATAAATTCTACAAATCAAATTGTTGAGTGGAAGACCAGGGATGCTAATTGGGTTGCTTGTTTGCCACAAAATTTCAATCCATACATTGCCAGCACCTTAACAGAGGGTGGGTGCGATATCGAGCTATCAAAAATCACCGATACTTCAGCGATTATTTTCCCTGATTACGACTCCAGTGGAGATTTATCAGAACCAGTGAGGTTTTGGATTGTCAACGATACAAACTTTGAAATCCCTCAAGGAAAAAGAATTCGCTTGAGTGTGGCAACAGATGACGAAGATGTAGGGGCAGATGATTTCAAAGGATTGTTGCAGTTGGCGTTTTTGGGGTACGTCAACACAACTACTGGGGCACTTGATACTACAGATATGGTAGTGAGTAGTGGGACATTCACATATCAAGGCGACAAAGTAACAAATCTTGCACTGCCCAAGCCTTTACTTCCCAACTACGGATATGTTCTGCAAGTGCAAATGGCCTTTGACGACGCGGATGTGGGTAATAGCATAGCCCAAGGAGCAATTGTAAAAATTTACCCGCGCCTTGCTCCAAATTTTTCAGAGTATGACCCAGTGGCGGATTTATTAGGCAATTACATTGTTGCTACAGATGAGCGCAGACGAATTTTACCCAATGGGTCGGGATTGGATTTAGTCGCTGGTGTGGGGAGTGGGTCGATTGCTTTTTATAAATTCCGCAAACTAGGAAAGCAATTAGTTCCGGGATTGGAAGCGAATGCCTCTGACCAAAAGGTAATTATTACCAACAACGGTACTTGCTTTGTTGCCAATAGCGTCCCGGAAGAAACGGCAGCGCTCAGAGCTTTGGTAAGTACAGTTGATGGAGTAGGGCAAATTAGCGATTGGTCTACTGCCAGCGCTCTAACAAATGCGCTGTTGTTGCGGATAGTTTTGATGCATCCAACAACAATTCGGGATGATTATCCAGATGTCATTGCAGGAATGGTAGCACAGCTAAATGCCACGAAGGTAAGAGTATATGTGCGTCCAGTTGGAGGTGGGACTATCCAAGTCTTTGATATACCTATTGTTGGGGAAGATGGGGAAGAAATTTTAGTCGGGTCTTTGGTTAGTTCTACTGCTTCTAATTTGCCAACGGTTCCTAGTAATGTCGGGTTGTTTAATATTGAGGGTTTTGTAGGCAGCACTGTTAGTGGTAGCAGCGTATTTAGCACTGGTAATTATCAATTTTGTATTGCATATCTCAATATCAATACAGTAACTAGCATCTCCCACGCTTCGCCCCCTTGTGTATACGAACGAGAGCATGGACTAGAGCCACCAAATATTGAAGTTAATCCAGAAGTAACAATTTTAGAACCTGGGTCACCTGCTAGTGTCACTAACACCGGAATTGGAGGTAACGCTTACTTAACTTTTAGTTTGCCATTGCCAGATGTCAGCGCTTTAAATTTCGACAATATCTTGACAGATAGCAATGGCAGCGTTTTGGTCGATAGTAATGGTAACGTTTTACAGGCTTAGATATGTCGTTTATTCATACCGCTTTATCTGTAGATAATATTAGTGCCTTAAAAGCTTTGAACGATGAATCTACCCCAAAAAGGGTAGATAAAATGTTTTTGACTGTAAACGACGATGGTACGGGATCTTCTGCTTGGTATCGATATAAGCGATCGGCGTCAGACGCCGAAAATCCGCCAAAAATAGTAGCTTCGTCTGACAATGTAGGTAGATGGTTTCAGTTTAGCGGTGGTGGAGTCGGTGGAGGAGCAGCTTTCGGAGGCAACATTATTTGTACTTCTAGTTGCGAGGTTGGTGGTAAAGCTTTTGAATTTCTAGCTCCACAGACTAGCTTAAAATTAATTATCCAAGTTGGATTTGATATTAATATTCAAGCTGGAAGTAGTGCAATCGCAGTTTATAGATGGTCGCAAGAACCAAATACTTCACGCACTGGGCAAGAATCTACGCCTGCTGCCACAATATCTCAAGCAGGAGGTGAAATTACTATTAACATCACCTCAACTTTTAGATGGATTTCTGTATACGCTAAAAACCCATCTAAAAGTAATTATTTGGATGGTACTTGTTTTACAATTAATGGGAATGTAATTACTTTAGTGGGATACAGTTAATGAAGAAACAAAAGAAAGAAAAACAACAAAGCTGGGGTTTAATGATTTTTGGATTTATATATAAAGTCATGATACTTAGTTTAATAATGATTCTATATATAATTTTTTCACCACTACGAAACATAAAGAATGTCGTCAATTTTTAATAAATTAATTGTTAAATTAGGCTTGCTTAATAAACAAAGGTTTATTCGATTTTTAGCAAAAATCGAATATGGAAATGCTGTTTTTATTGAAAAATTACAACAGCAAGCTCTCGCAGAAGATCGGCAATATTTAGCCGCCTTCTTAGAGAAACAAGCCAAGGAAGAAAACAAACACGGTAAAATGCTCTCAAGTCTTGCAGATGGAAGCGATCGCATAACTCGAACTGGCACTGGCAGGTGGGTTACAATCCTCCGAGGGCAAGAGAATCTAGTTAAGAAATTTATCACTCCTTTCAATAAACCGAAGGTTGTAACTTGGGACTCTTATACTTATCCTGGAGAACGATTGACAGGAGTTTTAGAAAATTTTGATGGGATGTCTTACAGGTTTGTATCTTCTAGACTGCTATTCTATAATCGCGCAGCATTTGATTATTCTTGGGAAGATAGGATAGCTTTTATGTGTGTCTTAGAAGAAGAAATAGCAAGTTTATATTTAGAATTAGCTTTATTAAAAGATGGCGATTTGAGTGCGCTCGCGTCTCAAATGACAAGAGACGAATTTGGTCACGCTAATCATTTAAAAGATGCATTGAGCAGATTTAGTCCTTTCCCTCAAGATTTGTTAAATAAGTGGAGGAAGAGAGTGAAATGGGCTAAGTGGGGTCTGGCTATTGATGCAGTAAGTTTTTTATGTAAAAAATAAAAATCGTCTTTGTAGGAAAGACGATTTAGTAAAAACCACTGTTTTAGTCAAGAATAACTGGATTAATCGCTATTATAATAATAGCACATTATAGACAATCAAATCGAAAATTATTGTTGATGTAATCTTCAATTTTTGTATTAATTGGAAGTTGATATACATAGGGCATATCGGAATGATTGTGCATCCACAAATCCCATTCATCAGATTGAATATCTGGCTCTGTATCACAGCTAATTTCTAGCTGCTCTGCTACCCATCCGTCATCTTCCTCCACCCAAGCGAACGCATTAGCATACAACTTAGCTTCACAGTAGGGACATTTGGCTACATGGGTAGGGATTTCAAAAATGTGGTCGCAAGGAACGAGGGTATAAGATGTCATGGAATCTTGATTTAATTCAACGCAAGAATCAGTGTTTGAGGCTTGCATCTGGGGAGTAAGTCCCCAGATGCAAGCTGAAATGCTTATTCTTTCGTTCGGCGTACTTGCTCTGCAATGTCTGGTGAAAATCTTGATAATCCCTGCTCCAGAACATCTTGTCTGTCAGATTCGGGGTCAAGTCCTGGGGCACGTTGAAACCCTGCTTCGGCGATGGTTTTAGGGTCTGGGGGGTTATTGAGAATTTGTGCGCCGATGCGTTCGAGCAGGCGCTCGTTGGCAGAGAAGAAGGTACATCTGCATCCCCAGGCACAGTTATGTACAACAGATTGAGGCAAGCAATAGCTCTCGTCCCTTACAACGCTAAGATTATATACATAGCCAGAATAGCAGCAGCACCCTAAGTCGATAACCTTATGAAGAATCGCGTTTTGCAAGGCCCAAGAAGAAAAATCATCGAGAGAATTGAACAAATCGAGGGGATAACCATTAGTGAAGCCCTCCGCAGCAGGTATATCGACCAAAATTTCACGATTAGAGAACTTGCTAGTTTTTGGGGGGTCAACGAAAGAACTGTAATGAGGATGTTGGTTTATTACAGTGTCCCCGCTAGAGATACAAGCGAGAAAGTTAGGATTCAGTTTGTTAGAAACCCCGAACGCAGAAAAATTTCTAGAGCCAAAATGAAAGAGCTTGTTCAAAAACAAAAGAATGGCAATCACCCAAGGATAGGTATCAACAAACAAAACTCTGAATCTATTAGAAAGATGTGTGAAAAACTCAAAGTTAATAGCTCTTTTCTTAGAAAAGATGTTAGAGAGAAAGCTATTACTAATAGTCATAAGACAATGATTCAAAATCCTAATTGTCTTATGTACCCTAGAACTTCTCCCACAAAATACGAGTCTATCGTTATCGACCACCTCCATAGTTTGGGATTTTCTACAAGTCACAATTTTTGTGTTGTTTATTCCAAAGACAAATTTGCTAGATGGGTTGATATCTACATTCCATCGTTGCGTCTGGGTATTGAGTGCATTAACGCTAGCAGATACCCCTTGGACTGGATTCGTCATCAAGTCATTACCGAATGCCAAATTCACTTGGTTTACATTACTAATAGTGTTATTAAGCGCGGATGTTTCACCAATTTGAACAAGTACATCACCGATTTGCAAATTCTCTGCTCTAATCCATCCCCGAAGGGTCAAAATACGGTGATTTGGGGTCGAAAGAAGTTCGCCGGATGTTTCTGTAACCACCCTAATGAGCTTATCGCTATACCATCTTTTGTAGACGGCATCGACAGGTTGGATATTACCGCTCCCCCCAATTACTAAATCTCCAGTAGAAAAACTGTCAATTCTCCTCCATCCCGTTGGAGTAGCAACCATAGTTTCAGGAGGAAAGCAACTAGGAAGCGCGACTTTCCAAAATGGATGGTTTGCCGCGATCGCCTTATTATCCAGTGCTAAGTGATTTGGGCGAGGAACAACAGAATCGCGGTGCTTCCACACCCAATAAGGGCGACGTTGCAGCATATCAGGATTGGTGGCTTGCTCGTAGCGACCAGCAGCATAAGCACGACGAGAATTAGTATCCAGAATTGTATAGATTCGTTTGTCGTTTGGATGCCAACCTTTACGCCCAATTAGACGGCGAAATTGACTTTTAAAGGTTTCGTAGTCGTTACCCTCAGAGATGGCTTTATCAACTAGCCAGCGCACATCTTCAAGTAAGTCTGCTTTGGTTAATCCAGCAACAGTGAAAGCAAAATCGTGGTTTTGGGCGGTGAACTCGTCCCAGCGTTGGGTGGGAATGATGACTTTTTTGCGGAAATATGCGATCGCTTCTTTGAAGGGTTGACTAAGCCATGCGAAAACTTTAGCATCAGTTCTTTGTTGGGTAGCACTATCACCCCTGTCTTCTAAAAACTCATCTTCAACATCTGCCATACCTGCTAAATGAGACAGCATTCGGCATTTTTCAATTGTTTGGGTGAATAGTTTAGGGCTGATTTTCAGGTAGATTTCAGCAGTGCGATCGCGTAAATCTTCTAAAGATGAGAATTGACCCAGGCTTTTAGAAACAGTGCGAATTATATAATCAAGTGGTAGTTTCTTAGCGTACTTCTTAACAATTAAATCTACAACATCTTCTTCCTCTTCTGCCTCCTGCCTTCTGCCCTCTGCCTTCTCTTCTACGCTATCGACTTTTTTTTTACCTCATTTTCAAAAACAATTTCAATTGGTTTGCGCTTATCTACAACGACTTGGTACATTTCATTGGCATTATAAAGATTTGTGCCGTATACATATTGAATTAATCCTAAAATATCATTGTATGGTATTTGCTTGGCAACACAGTCTAAAATGCTAAATCCAGGAGATTGTAGAGTTGAATTTTTATCTAATGATAGTGTTTCTAGGGTTTGTATTGATACGCTATATTCTGATAGCAGTAAATTATAAGTATTTTGGTCAATCATTTTAATAGCCCTTTATTTGCAAAGATTCTATCAAATTCTGGGAGTATTGTAGAATTAAATTCCTCTTCATCCCAGTGACCGTGACCTAATGGTGTATCTCTTGCTGGGCGGTTGGCAGAAATGCCAAAATTTTGAATATTGTCTTGGAGTGTGCGATCGCCTGATTTAGTAGCGACGTATTGAGTATAAGCCCTCGCAAACAACTCGTTATTGGAAAGTAAATAGTCGCCATATTCTCTAAGATTTGGGTCGTTAGCAGTCCCTCGCCTAATTTTTTCTGCCCCTTGGGAGTTGTTTAGAGTGGTCATCAGATTAGCCAATTCTGGATCGGCAGAGTTAGGTAAATTATTATCAGTAGTATCAATCGCTGCTGAGGCGAAACGGTCTTTTCTTGTCCCCAGAAGAGTCAAATCAACTGTATGTCCCATTTCATGAATTACAGTTAGTTTAAGAAAGGTCTTCACATCAGCAATAGGGACGCGATTTTGAAGTAAACGTTCTGGTGTTGCGAGATTCAACCTCATATCTTGGAACGCAATTTTGGCGCTGCCGTCTGGGTTTAATCCTCTTCCTGCAATCCTCATGCCACCACTTTCTTGCGGGCGTTGAGGATTTCTGTATAAATCGATGTCAAATTCCGGAAGTCCCGATAAAGAATGCACTTGTTTGATAGAGTCGATGGCACGAGTAATGTTTTCGTCCATCAGACTGATTAAAGCGCCTCTAACTCTGCCTTCCTGTTCAGAATCTACTTCAAGTAAATCTTCAGAAATAGAAATTCCTGGGCCTTCAGGTTCGGGGGAGTGTTGAGATTTGCGTTGAAAAACTTTCGGGGGGTCTTTTTTAGCTTCACCTTTGCGGAAGTAGCCACCACCTTTTACAGTGCGATCGTTAACCCAGGTATAACCAGGGCGTACTGGGTCTGAGTCGTGACGGTTATCTTGACCTACGCTAAAACCGTATTTATCTTCAGTTAAAAGTAACTCTTGTAAAAAACTCATTTTAAATCTTTTTTTGATTCTTCTAATCTTCGTAAGAACTGCTCAGCTTTTTCTGGAGGTAAAATATTACCTTCAAAACCACATTTTTTATAAAACTCATACCCAGTACCGCTTTGTCCACCTAATACCAATTTGCCTTCAAATCCTAATTCCTTAGATTCTTGAATCAATTGTGAAATCATCTCAACGCCAGCACCAGCAGCTTTGTCAGGATGATTTTCTATCATATTGTGTGGTGCTGAAGCTAAATAATTAACAAATAAATATCCTTTAATTATTTCTGGATAGACTATTGCAGCCGCTTGAAGTTTGCCTTGATTATCTCTAATTCCTCTAAAAGCACCAGGATTTTTTTGAGAAACGTTAATTACAGCATTTGCATATTTAAAAGAATCGCTTTCTTTGGTCATTAAGCTACTACCATCGACAAAATTTGAAAAAGTTTTATCTGTCTTTAAAGTTTGTTCCCACTCAGATAAACTATTATTGTCTTCTTCAGTAGCACCTTTAATATAGATAGATTTTAAAAGCCTACTAGAATAATTGCTGCTTAATAGCCTCTTTTTTCTGTCGTTTTCTACTTGAAATAATCTGCCAAATTTTATATCAAATTCTTCTTGAACTATTTTGCTAGCAAAAAATCCAGAGTAGTCCTTTAAAGTAACTGGTTCATCTATAATAGATTTGAGCTTTCTGACATCTTCAATATGGGCATCATCCAAATCATAAATAGCACCTAAAAGCAAATCATTATATTTCTTTCTAAAAGCAGAGCCTTCTTTACCTTCTGGCATCTCCTCTATATTGCTAATTTCTTCAATAGTTTTATTGAGATTTTTTAGTATATTCGTATTTTTCTTCTTGGATGCTGACTCAGGTTCTTCTTTAGCTTCACCCTTGCGGAAGTAGCCACCACCTTTTACAGTCTTATCGTTAACCCAGGTGTAACCGGGTCTTATGGGGTCAGAATCTAAAACGAAGGACGAAGTAGGGTAACTTTCTTCCCTTCTGCCTTCTGCCTTCTGCCTTCTGCCCTCATTACTCAATTCCCGCTTCCAAGAATACCCACAATAATTATTTTTAATTCCAAACCCATAAACACCAATAGGTGTGTAAAATTCCCCATCAACAGTACCATCGGCTTTGTATTTCCAGTTGCCCAAACCTAATACTTGTTCGGGGAAAGTGGAGGTAACTATACCCAAAATTTGATGATTATCTGGTGGATTATCAATAAGTAACTTGTTATCAAAAATTCTGACGCCATTATTTAACTTGGGTTCAGAAATTGCACAATTATCTTTTCTGTAAACTTGCAGTTGATTTTGGTCAATTGGCTCTATTCCCCCGAAGCGATCGCGTCCCGCGTGGTAAGTAAAGCAATCTCTAGCTGATGCGGCATCTTCAAATCCGATGAAATATTTATCTTCATCGGGCATCCCAGTTTGGGGGTCGAGTTGTCTGATTTTAAAAACGTTGGGTGACTCTAGGTTTTCGCCCAAATAGAAATCCAATGCTTTGCCGTCTGGTGCGCTGCCATAGCTACGGCGTAAGTGCCCGTAGTCTGCAACCATTGGACGAGCAAGGGGGAATCGAGTATCTCCAACTTGGTGAGTGACGCCGATTGATAAACCGTTCCAGTTGACGATTTTCTTTGGTGGGTCGGCGTCTTTTTTGAAGGCAGAAGGCAGAGGGCAGAAGGCAGAAGGTAATGAATCAGAGTCTTTGTGGCACTCTTTATTGCCAGGAATAAACCCATCGCCGCATGGCTTACCATTTCCATTAGTTTCTTCCCTTCTGCCTTCTGCCTTCTGTCCTCTGCCTTGATACAAGGTTCTCCCATCAGCAGGAAGTCTTTTATTCCACAAGTCCTTCCTGGCCCAGTAGTTTGGGCTAAATGGATCGTCTTTAGTTAAATTCCCTTCTTTATCCTTGATGCCAGCAGAGCGGGTGAGGTAATTTTTTTTGGCTTCTGGGGAGTAATTATGTTGGTAACCTTCTGCACCATAATGGATTAACTTGACGCGATCGCCTTTTTTAGCTAGCACCATCCGCTTTTTACCCTGACGACTACTTGCTACCGGCTTATTGGGCTTCCACCATTTACCCAAATATTTAACTCGTCCTTGTTCATCCTTGGGCAATTGGGAATATAAAGCGTCATACCTTTCAAGGGAATCTTGATTCGTTGTTTCTTCTTCAGGAGGTGCTTCTTCGGGTGGTAACTCCTCTTCACCAAACCCATCAAATCCACCAAATTGTTGTTGTTGCGCCTCTTGTTGTTTCTTAGAGAAAAGTTTTGTATCTAAAACAGTTTCAATTGAGTATTTTGAGCCACCAAAACGAGAAGCCCGGACTTCTTCAGGTAGCAATACACCAGTTGCAAGATAAGTATTATCAATGGAAGCTTGGCTAGACCGGGTGCTAACAATTTCAGATTCAGATTGTTGTAGCAAAGATGGAAATTCATAGTCCCAGTCTTCCGGTTCTTTACCTCCTGTAGGGCCGTCTTTCGCCAAAAAAATTAATCGCCCAAAATCTTTTAATTTGGGTTTCCACTCAGTCTGCTGGAATGAAGCTACATCAGTAGCCCAGTTTTTCTCTTCACTTTCTCCGGTCGCCCCCAATCCACTAGGAGATTCACCAAATAAGCGGTCGTGGGGAATGCCTGTAGAGCCAATAAAGGCATCTCTCAATTGATTAGCTACTTGGTCAACGCCTGCAAATGTCCGACTGGGAAATTCCACATTTTCCCCCTCGGCGTCAGCAGCAAACCCACCAAAAACTGAAATCATCATCCGCATCAACCGCAGACGTGATTTCAAAAGCCCTTCGTCCTGGGTTTTCACCATTTGTGCCAAGCCTTTGAGCTTGTACACAAACACGGAACAGTCGTGCAGCATTGCCCCAAGAGCTTTTAGGGCGGTTTTCCAATCTCGATAATCTTCCCAAAGAGATTCTAAAATACTGCCTCCCCACCCTTCGTTGCACCCAAGCATATCGGGGGTGTAAGAAATACCATCAAATCGAATAATTCGAGATGCGTGAATTTTAAAATTTGCTCCTTGGTTCGGAAACAATTGACTAAATTTGCGTTGCAAAAATTCTGGCAGTATTAGCCGATAGAACTCCGGATTGGATGGGTTGATGCCGATATCTATTTCTGGCTGAATTTTGTAGCGGTCAAGGACTTCTAAAGCAGTAATGCTTTTGATTTTTGTTATATCTAGTGGTTCTGAGGCATTCTTACCGTCATTGGCCACAATTACAATAACTGCGCCCCCGTAAATATTAGCTTGAATCTGGGCTTCATGAAAGCTTTCTTTGACTTTTAGCTTGTCGTGATATTTGGTAAATTTGGGGATTATTTTTTGGTCTGATTTTTCACCTCCTAAAGTTAAATGCCATCCTTTTAGTACGGCGCTATCTGCCCGTGCCCTAACCACTCTCCGACAAATTGGGACTTTGTATAGTTCTTCTAAATCTTGTTTGGGAATTTTGTGACTTCTACCAACTGTGGTGTGTTCGGAGCGATCGCCGCTTGTCCCCATTTGAGTAATGAGGTTGATTAAAGCCGCATCTAGCCGAACGTCTTCGTCTTCAATTGAAAAAGGATTTGCATTCATTCATCGATAATGCAAAATCTCCAATCTCAATTCAACAACTTTGCTATTTCAGCAAAATTTTGCTGAAATAGCAAAGTTTTTATTTTTAACTCGCTAATAAATGAAAATAAAAAGCAGTTTCATTTACTACAAGCGCCATGCCAATTGGAGTTATTGACTACGAACGCCCTAGAAATACCTCTACTACTCCCACTGAATTAGAAGCAGAATATAGAATTAGCTCTGCCGAGAACAACAAAGTCAAAATCGAGTGGTATTTAACTTTAAATCCCGACAACGTACCACAAGTTTCCACTGTTACTATTACCTCTGGCAGTACTGGCGACGAATACGCTGTTAAGGTCACTGTAGGCAGTAGCGCCCTAACTTATAGACACAAACAAGTCGCCAGCGAAACAGCTGCTTCCATTGCAACTTTTTTGGCGACTTTAATTAACACCAATCCCAATGTCCAAGCTACAAATGTGGGAGGGGTAATTACAGTTAAGTCTTTGATACCCGGACAGGCATTTACACTTAGTAACACCGACTCTACAACCGTCGGTAATGTAGTAATAGCGACAACTACAGCAAATTCAGGAACCGCGTTACACAGGAAAATTGCAGAAGCAGAAATTGACTTTAGTGCTAATGAATCTGGATTTCCAAAAATTAGCACTTCTGGTAAATGGTACGATGCTGCGCTATCACCAGTACAAAAACAATCCTTTGGGCCATTAACTGGTGTTGGTTACGCTACGCTCGACGCCATACAACTTGCCCAAGGAATTGCAAGACCTTCTAGCTAGTGGGAATCAAAAAAATTTACCGAGCATGGCTAGAAGCCAAACAAGAAGTGATTCAAGCTTTAGCCATACCGCATTTAGTAAAAATATCTGTTGATAAGTTGCAGATGACTTTTAAGACTGAAAATCAGTCTAGCGAACTAAATGCGATCGCATTGGGACTCGATTACGAAGTTCAACACAACATCCAAACCATAGAATTACTGCAAGCCCATCCAAAATCTCAAAATAGCAGGTTAAAAAATACTTCTGGAAAAACTAACTTCCATTTAATTGAATCAGAACTTAGTAGTGCCATTGCTTACTACTTGGTAGATTCAAATCAAAAATCAGGTGAAGGAATAGGTTTAGAAGTTGTTAGCCATCCAGATGAAGTGTTCGATGATGACCAAATTGCTATTAATTCTGAAGGGAGAATTTATATTTCTAAAAATGTCAAAGACAAAATAGTTAAGGTGCGTACACCTGTTATTTACCCCAGGCAGGTGATAGTGATGCAAAATGATTTGGAGCAAATAATTGCCCATTTAGTCTGTTTATCAGAAACCGGAAACGTTGAATATTTAGAAATAAAAGGGAATTTAGAGCAAAACAAAGGTGTCTCTGCAAAAAACAAATTAACAACCATAAAAATAAATATTGTCGAAAAGAGGGTGGAGGTATTAGATTGATTTATTTTTTGGATTGTGAATTCATCGAGAATGGCACAACAATAGATTTAATTGATATTGGCATTACAACTTTGAACGGCAAAGAAACTTATTTGCTTAATTGGGATTGCGATTACAGTAAAGCCAGCGATTGGGTAAAGGAGAATGTCTTGGTCAATCTACCTCCTAAGCCAGATAAGCCAGGAGAAAGATGGCTAAGAAAACAAGATATGGCATCTATTATCAAAGATTTCGTCGCATTTAATTCAGACAATAACAAGCCGGAATTCTGGGGTGAATGGTGTAGTTACGACTGGGTAGCTTTTTGTCAAATATTCGGGACGATGATGGATGATTTACCTAGTGGATTCCCTATGTATTGCAATGATATTATTCAATTTAGCGAAACTCATCTTGGAATTCCTGCAAATCAATTACCACCCTCCCTAGAAACGCCAGGACATCACAACGGGCTATTAGGGGCGAGAACGGTTAAGATGCGTTGGGCGTGGTTAGTTTCTAAGCAATGTGGAAACGCCTAGACTTTATTGATGGAGACTTCACTCTACTGTTTAAAAGTGATATCCCAGGACAACTACATCTGCAAATTCGTGCTTATCATTTAGAATTGCAGCAGGAATTATCTGGAATACCAGTTTGGCCTGTCGATGAAGTGTCTGCTGTTTTGTACGCTAATTTTGGTAAGCATTACCATAAAATCACCGAACTACTAAAATTAGACTGCGATCGCCTAACTGATGAATCTCGACATTTGCTATTGGTTTGTAGTGCCCCAGTAGGAGAAGGCGAAAATTTCAGGCCTGGGTTGTCCTATTTAGAGCAGTTGATGGGATATTCCTTAGAAGAAAAACCCATGCAATCAACTTTCATTGGCGCACCCCCACCAACCACCGGTGACTACATATTAGATGTTAAAACCGATTTGTATCTAATATTCAAGCGCCACGCTCCTAAACTTTGGCAAACCCACTCACTAGAAGAATGTGCCCTGCTTTGTAAACAGGCTTCAGAAAGAATGAAAGACCCAGATGAGCGAGAAGAATTTACAGGGTGGGATAAAAAAACTGAGGTGGTAGATGACGAGATTTTCTTAGAGAAAAAGTTGTATATATTGGAGCGACTTAGTGCGATTGGTGTTATACCACCAGAGGGATTTTGAGGGGGAAGGCAGAGGGCAGAAGGCAGAAGGCAGAAGGAATTAATGTAATTGCTCTCAATGTCGAAAGTTATCGTCACAAACGAATAAACAACCTTCTGCTTTCTGCCTTCTTAGCTTCTGCCTTACCTTTATGCCTAGTCCTTACTCTGAACTATGTTCAGTTTTTTTCACCGAACTCAATGATTACTTTGTAAACTACTTCCAACTCGCACCCACCTACAGATACGAAGGTATTGCTGAGGGCGATCGCTTTGGAGTTATTACATTCCGGTCGCTGGCAGAAAATAGAGACAGAGCCTCTGGCAGGGCAGTCCGGGGGGGGTTTCAATTTTTAGAATTGCAGATGGAAATATTGATGACATTGGGTGCTAGCAATCGTATTACATCTGAAGCACTTTCATTGTCGGCAGCACTAGATTTACACCACGGCATACCAGCTTTAAAACAATTTTTTGATAGTCGATTGATTTATGATTTGATGACGACTTCAGATATTACTTGTGTTAAAAGACAAGCGTTAAAACCTCCAAACAATTGGATTGTAGATATTACCTGTGAAGCAACAGCAAATATGTCAATTTTTGTTGATATTAATGGGCAACATTTGATTAAATGAGCATAATTAATAATTGAAACTACAGGAGTTAATATGACAGCATCAACAGAACAAATTTCCGGTGAAGCCATTGGTAAATTAGCCGAATTAGTCCAGAAATTAATACAGGCTAAAAATGTTGCTGAAGAAGAAAGGGACGCCGCAAAAGAAGAAGCAGCACAGATACTAGGACTTGAAAGCACTAATTTAGAAAAAATTAATCAGCTAATAGATGTAGCTGCTGCGGCACTTCCCGACGTAACTGCTTTAGCATAATTGAAATCTAATAGAGATTAGTAGTTGCCAAAAACTAGACATTTGGCAACTTTTATTTATCGAGAAAGGCAGAGAGCAGAAGGAATACTGTTTTTCTGCCACGACCAGAAGAAGTAAGGGTTTAAAATCCCCACTGAAACCAACTGGATGTGACCCCGATTAAGGAGGGATCTGAATCCCTTTCTTAATTGTCCCTTCTGCCCTCTGCCTCCAGCATAGCTGCCTTCTTCAAAAGTAGAAAAACATGGAATTTAAAATTAGAGGAAAAGCGTTTGCGATCGCAAACAGTAGCGATACTTTATTAAGCAAAGTAGCGGCATCCATGCAAAATGGCATGGTCAACCCAGAAGATGATGCGCGGATAGCTTATGCATTAGTTACTGCTTGTCCTACAATTACACCAGATATTGCTAGCTATCAAAGTGCTTCCAATTTTAAAATGACACTGGATAGTTTGGAAATTAGTAGATTTATGATTGCTCTAAATATTGCTATTTTGGAGCGGTCTAAGGTTAGGTCGAAAGAAGATAGGTTGTCAGTCAGCGACAAAATAGCAGAGCTAAAAAGAGCTTTAGTAGATTTAGATAAAGGTTTAACTCCAGAACAAGTAAAACTTATAGTAGGTCAAATTCAAGTTAATCAAATCGATGCTGAAGTTGTTTCAGCAGGTGAAGAGTTAAAGTCGGCAGCCACGATAGATGCGGACGACTACGAAGACGATTATCAAGAAGAACCTTTGACGCCACAACAAGAAGCTTTAGCTAGAAGGTTACTACGACAGCATAGTGAGTCTTGATTGGAACTGCGACACTATGCGACAATTAAGGTGTCGCATAGTGTCGCAGTATGAATATCTTTTATGCTTCTCAATACTTAGGTGTTTCAATCAAGACTATTGAACGAGCTGTAAGAAGGAACGAAATCGCGGTTACTAAAATTGATGGTAAGCGGGATTTTTCAGAGGAAGAGTTGAGAAGATACAAGGAAGAAAAAGCCCAACCTATCCATCACCCAGCAATTGTTAAGACAGGGAGCGACATCGAGTTGTCGCACAGTGTCGCACCTGAATATATTGAAGCCATATCTGAATATTTTCATGAAGGTGTAGCCCATGTTGAAGTAATTTCTAGGTACTTTGAGTTGATGCACATCGGCAGTCAACTAACAATTGGAGTGAAGCAAGCAGCGCAAATTTCTGGGTTCTCTAAAAATTTTATTTTATCGAATTTGAAATCTGGAAAATTGCAAGGTAAAAAAATAGGTAAGGGATGGAGGATTCGCCCTAAAGATTTAAATGAATTTGTAGACATGATTTTTAATTCAAACGAGTAATATGGCTAAAAAAGCACCTAGCGGCGATTCAATCAACACATATCTTAAAGAGATTGGAAAGTATCCATTACTTTCCCCCCAACAAGAAATTATGCTGGGCAAACAAGTCCAGCAAATGCTGGATATCAAAGAAAAAGCCCAGCAGATGTGCAAATTAGAGCGGGATACCTATTTATCAAGCGATGAGGTACGAGCTATTATCTGTACGGGAGAAAAGGCAAAAAACCAGATGATAAATGCCAATTTAAGATTAGTAGTATTAGTTGCAAAAAAATATCAGAACCGTAACATGGAATTCTTGGATTTGATACAAGAAGGTGGACTAGGCTTGTGCAGAGCTGTGGAAAAATTCGATCCTAGTAAAGGTTACAAGTTTTCTACCTATGCTTACTGGTGGATTAGACAAGCAATTACTCGTGCTATTTCAGAAAAAGCGCGCACAATTAGACTGCCAATAAATCTAAATGAAAAACTAAGTAAACTCAAGCAAGCGCGGTCTGTATTAAGCCAGTCTTTAGGACGAAGCCCAAACATTAAAGAAGTTGCTGAGTTTTTGAAAATAGATGCTTCTAAAGTCAAAAGATATCTAGAAATTTTACAAAATCAGCACACCATATCTTTAAATACCCGATGCGGGGATAGCCAAGAAAATGAATTGGGAGAGCTTTTAGAAGGCAATCAACTGTCAATAGAAGAATATGTAGAACAAGAGTTCATCAAAGAACAAGTGTCCAATTTAATCGACAATTTATCAGAAAAACAAAGGATGGTCATTGCATTAAGATATGGATTGGATGCTGATAATCCCTTAACTTTAAGGCAGATTTCTGATGCCATTCACATAAGTCGAGAAAGAATTAGGCAAATAGAATTAGAAGCTATGAAGAAGATGCGAAGTGCGTGCAAAAAACAGACGGTATCGCTGGGTAATATCCCTTTAAATCACGGATAAATTCGTATCCATAGTTCTTTTTTAAGTCGGACAAAGCTTGCCTTAATTGATATTTATTCACAGCATCAGGCAAAACAGAGTTCAAATCAGTGTGGCTAATAAATTTGTTACTTTCATAAGATTTTTTTAAAACAACACTCAATTCAATGGTTTTAGTAATATTACTAGGGAAAGCAAAGTCGTCCCGTAATGGGTAGTAGCCTCGGTTAATTATAAAATCAAATTTATAGCCAAATTTTTCTTCAACGTCTTTCAAAGCTGATTCAACTAAGTAATTGCAGCGATGCCGACCTCTCTTATTTTTGGATTTGTTGAGTAATACTGCTCTAATTTTTCTATTAGTTACAAAATTATTTTGTTCGTAAGCTTCCTTGAATAAAAGTACTAGGTTTTCAATTAGAATTAATGGGTTTTTTATACACTTTTCGTAATCGAATTTATAGGAATCATGCAGGGACGGAACAAAAAATTTACCAGCAGAAGAAGATTTAAGGTCAAAGAAGTATTGATGCTCTTTTTGAAGCTTTTCAAAAATTCTTTCTAGCAGGTATCGATAATTAGATGTAATTCCAGGGATTGTTGATTCTAATTGTTCATAGCTGACAGATTGGCCGCTTTCATATGCATTTCTAAAACATATAAATACCAATCTAATTTTTAATTTAGAAACTTTGCCCATAAGTACTAGCTATTGAAGAAGGCAGAAGGCAGAAGGCAGAGGGCAGAAGGGACAACTAAGAAGGGGGATTCAGTCCCCTCCTTAATTGAGTCCACTGAACTTTGTTTCAGTGGGGGTCTTAAACCTTTACTCCCTTCTCTACGAGACGCTGCGCGAATGGTCGCTCTCAGTGGGCAGGAGGCAGTATTCCTTCTGACTTCTGCCTCCTGCCCTCTGCCTTTCTTGATAATATCCCCCACAAGAATTATAGCAGTTACTTTTTTACTAAAGAAAGGCAGAGGGCAGAGGGCAGAAGGGAAGAAAACTGCTTGTTGAGTTCAAGCCCCGACGCCACTTGCTTTATGCCGGGAAACCCGTCCACCGCAGTGGCTCCCCCTTGTGGGTGGCTTTTCCTCCTTCTACCTCCTACCTTCTGCCTTCGTTTGACTGTTTACAAACGTATTGCCAAGATGCGTAGCCAACTGTGTCAGTGGCTACTTTCTGTGTAGGAGGATTGGGAGTTGAAGGAGTGCCATAATAAACGTTGAATAATAACTTGTTGCTGGCATCATATGTAGCATATCTATGCAAGGTCAAAGTCTGATTGTTGCAGTCAGCTGTATAACTTGAACTTGATTTAATTGATTTATTTAGCTGCATTTGCCCATATAAAGTGATTTGAGAAAAATATACTTTGTTTTCACCATACCGATTCCTTTTTTTGATGGAATCAAGTTGCACGTAGACTCGATCTCCATTTTGTCCGTTAGCAACTTCCAAAAATCTGTTTTCTTGAGGACGTTGTCCCCAAGCGCTAAAGCTAAAAAAGCTCCAAGCGATAACAGACATAAGTACTGAGGTTTTAATCATTTTTGATAAGTGGAAAAGTGAAGAAGGCAGAAGGCAGAAGGCAGAAGGCAGAAGGTTTGCAATCAGTGTAGGCTTCTCTACGAGACGCTACGCGAACAGACCTACACTGATTGCAAGACACCAAATTAAAAATTTTGGTGTGGAGCTTAAACCCTTACTCCCTACCCTGCGGGAACGCTGCGCGAACGGTCGTAGCAGAGGGCAGGAATCAGAATTCCCTTCTGCCCTCTGCCTTTCTTGCTAACTTCAGTTTAATCTACTGAGTAGTGCATATCGCATTGGTGTAAGTACTAAACTTACCCAAAAAAGCTAGGAACTTCTGCCCTCTGCCTCCTGCCCTCTGCCTTCCGCCTCCTGCCCTTCTCAATAAGCCCCAGCCATCTGTTTTGCGTAGTCAAGCACTTTTTCCAAGCTTGACGTACTACCGTTACCAGTTGCAGTAATATTTTGTGCGGGAGCATCTATTTTGATATTGTAAGTATTATTACTGTTGTTAAACGGTTGTTTTAAATAATCAACTAATTTATCAACTCCTTCCTTAAACAGCTTTCCAGAGCTTTCTAAAGAAAGGGTCACGCCTCGTTCGTTCGGTGGAGGCAACTTTAAAGATGCTCCTGAAGTGAGGGAAATTGGTTGGTTTGCCTGTTGCAGAATTTGTTGGTTTAAAGACTGCGATCGCTGTACTTCTAAAGGTGTCTGCAATGGTGTTTTAGCAATACCAGTGGTCAAAGCACCCGTGATGTTTGCGGTACTACCATATTGCTTATCAAATGTCCTACTTACATCGGTAATAGCCGCCGTTGCTGCTTGTCCTCCCACCATATCTAAAATTCCCCCAAGGTCTGGACTGATGGCAGCTAAAATATCTGGCGTGGAAGATATGGGAAATTCCTTAGCAGCTATTCCCCTAGATTGAGCGATCGCGGCGTTGTAAAATTCTCTGATATTTTGTTGTCCAAAAGATTGGGCAATTTCTTGCTGTAGCTGTCTTTGAGCTTGTTGTTGCTTACCTGGAGGTAGAGCGTTAGCTAATTCGGCACGGGCTTTTAAGGTATCCAGGTTTTGCTTGAGGTCTAGTTGTTGCAGCTGGGCTTGAGCCTGGGTTTGCTGCCCTTGAAATTTTTGCCCAATCAATCCGCCCTCAAGTTGCAGAAATCCTAGAGCATCAAGTTCTGATTGCAACTTGATTTGCAAAGCTTTGATTTTGGCTTGTCCTGCCACCGATTGGTTTCTGGGGTCAGCTTCTAGCACCGCGATGTCTGCCTTGACCCCTGCTATATCTGCTAGTTTTTGTCCCTGATTTATACGGTTTTGGATGGCTTCTTGTTCTAGAGCTAATTTATTTTGTTCGATTTGGTTGAGTAGGCTTTGGCGCTCGTATTCTTGTTGTTGACGGAGAGATTGTAACTTGATGCTAGCGGTGACTTCTGCTAACTGTTTACGGCGATATTCACTGCGCTCTACAGAATTTAATACTTCTAGTTCGCCAAGCACAAAATCAGTTCCAGCTTTGGCTAAATCACGACTAATTTCTAGTAGTTTATTGCGCTGTTCTATAGCTTTAGTCAGGATTTGATACAGGTCACCTTGACGCTTGATTGATTGGTTTTGCTCGTCAATTTGGTTTTTGAGTTTCTGGTTTTCAACTTCTAATTTTTCTTGGCGAGTTCTAATTTCAGCATCTAATAAAGCAGTTTTAGCTTTTTCAATAGCTAAGGCTAACTCTATTCTCTTAGAAGCATCCCTAGTCTCTAGATTATATTCTTTTTCTAAGGCAGATACTTTACGCCTTGCTAGTTCCTCATTTACCTGAGCTTGGGTTACAAGTCCTTTTCTTGCTTGGCTTTCTAATTGAGTTTCTCTAATATTGTCTTCATCTTTAATTTGGGCCTTGATAACTTCAATATGTTGTTTATATAATGATAATTCAGCAGATAACGACTGCTTAACTAAATCTTGAATTTTTAGTTGGGATGCACGAATTGAAGCATCAAAATCTGCTGCCTTTTCTTGATTTTTAGGTTTGGGTAAAGCCTGGAGAGCTTTGAGTCTAAGGCGCTCTTCGTTAAGTTGAGCATCAATATTTGCTTTACTTGCTTGGGTTTTCTTTTCTTCGACTTCGGTGTGGTCAAGCAAGCCTTTATTTTCTAATTGTTGGATTTGAATTAAGCGCTCGTTCTGAGCCAATTGCACTGCATCTAGGGCTTTCTTTTGGTTGCGTTCTAAAATCTTAATTTGAATAGCTGCTTCTCTATCTGCTGATTCTGCTTGGTTTTTTTGGATGTCTGCATTAATTTTTGTAACTTCGGTTTTGTGGTTTTGTTCTAGTAATAAAAGTGATGAATTTTTAGCTTTATTAGAGTTGACTAGCTTGGTATTTAATGCTGCTATATCTGCCTCTGCTGCTTTAGCTGCTGGGGAATCCGTAGGAGCTTTGCTTGCTTCAGACTGTTTTTTAGCTATTTCATCTTCTAAATATTTAGTAGTATTGGCAAAGTCACGCTCAATTATTTTACGGCGTTCGGCATAGTTGTCGTTGGTATTACGTAGTTGAGTTTCTAGTTCAACTTTTTTAGCGAAAGTTAATTGTTTTTCTGCTGCTAATTCTTGGGATATAATACCTTTATTTACTTTGATTCTCAAGTCAGCAGCTACCAAGTTAGCCGATATTTCGTTTTCGGCAATTTGAGAACTCAATTCAGAAGTAATTCTAGCATTTCTGGTATTTTCTGAATTTAACGCAGCATTTTTGTCTTGTTCGATTTGAATAATTTTAGCTTTTAGCTTCTCAGCTTCGGCTAATGGAGCAGAAGCATCTTGCCCTTGGGCAGATAATTTAGTAGCTTCGTCTTGTTTTTGTTTAAGGAGTGCATTGTTAACAAAAGTTTGGTCGTCAAACTCTTTTTGAATTTGCTTGAGCTTAGTTTGATGAGCTTCATTTTCAGCATCGAGACGAGATTTTAATAGAGAATTTTGAGCGTCTGAAATAGCTTTGGCATTTTCTTGATATTCAACTTTACCAACAGCTAATTGTGCAGATATAGCGGCTTGTTGCGCTTGAACAATGCCGATACGTTTATCGCTTTCACGTTTGAATGCTGCGGTAATTGCCTGTTGGGCTTTGTCTTGAAGTTCCTGGGAAGCGAACGCATTTGTAGCAACTAAGTTGTAGCGGCGAATTGCTTCATCAGCACTGATTTGTCCTGCCTCGGCTTGTTTTTCTGTGGCAGCAAGTAATTCCTCAGCTTTTTGTTTGAAAATGGCAGAGTCGCCAGAAGACTTGAGGATTGCTTCTTCTGCACCTTGGGCTTGTTTGGCTAATTGTTCGTAGCCAGAACCTACACGTTCTAGGTCTTTGGGTTTAATTTTAATGTTGCCAACAAATGAATCAATTAATTTAATTCTGGCATTTAGTTCGTCAATTTGTGATTGAATATTAGCTTTATTAGCTTCTCCTCTCACATTTTTTAATTGGTCTTGTAAATCGGCAAGTTGAGCAGATAAATCTGCTTTTTGATTTTTAGCTTGGGCGACTAATTTTTGATTAGCTTTGTACTGCTCATCGCTGAGTCTAACTCCGCGTTTGTCGGCGTCTGCTTGAATATCTGATGCTTTTTTCAAGTCGCGGGCGGTTTTAATAGCTTGTTCTGATAATTTAGCGGTGCGATCGCCGAGGATTTCTGTAGCTTCATTGGCGTCTTTGAGTTGCAGAGAATATAAACCAATACCAATTAGCCCAATTGCAGCAGCAAGGGCAATTAGTGGGGCAGCAAGCAGTAGTAGAGGTGCGATCGCAGTATAAAGGGCAGTGGCAAAGGTAGCAAGTCCTACAGTCGCGCCCCCGGTGGCCGCGGTCAGTCCAAATAAACTAGTGATGGTGATGCCATTGGTGGCCAAGAATTGTGCAGATGCTACAGTACCTTGGGTCATGGCAATGCTCAATGCCCGGACTCCAACAGCAGCACTAGAAGCAGAAGCAGCTACCCCTACAAAACCCAGCGCACTTAATGTTGTTGCCAAACCTCCTAAAATTCCAGCTAAATTTACTGCCCACCCTGCTAAAGTTGTGGCAATCAATTTGGATACTGAAGGAATCAACCCTAGATTAATAGCCACGGTTAGTCCGACTACGGCGGCAGTAGCAACAGCAAAAGGATTGCCAAAAGCTATTTTCACCATATCCGCTAAAGAACCCAAGCCTTGGATAACACCATAAAGAATCTCTTTAACGGTTTCGTTTTGCAGCACGAATTTATCGAAGGCCAGAAACGCTAAATATGCACCACCAGCAAGTAAACCAAAAGTGAGTATCTGTCCTGCGATCGCAGTACCAATGTTCTTCAAAACCGCCGCAAATTGTTGGTTAACAAGCAGCACTCTGTCCGTGGCATTGGCATATAATCCCACCGCATTAGCAGCTTGGGTGAATAGGGGCGCTAAAGGAGCAAGGTAAATATTGGAGGAGACGAAAGCACCAGCCGCGGTAATTAGTGCTGGAGTAAGGGTAAGCAAATTGCTCAAAAATGCTCCTATTGCTGGAAATAAAGTTATCAAACCAGCAACTTGAATGCCAACACTAGCAACGGTGGGAATAAATCCGACGAGTAGTCCGCCCAACGGCCCCAAAGCTACCGTCGCGGCCTCTGCCGCACCCGGTATTTCATTAAGGTATTTACCCAAAATCAAAAATCCACCACCACCAGTACCAAGGACTTTAGATAAATTAATGAATTGGTTTGCTACGCCATTGGTTCTTAAATCCAAAGCAAACATCACTTCGCCAAGCCCTGGAACCAGTTGCGTTAAAGTTCCAAAAACATCGCCTAATGTTGTCACACCTACCGATAAAGCTTTGACGGTGACAAAAGATTGCAAAAATACGCCGCCCAAGGGGCCAGCTGCTTTTACCAGTTCCGTCATGAAACGGATAGTAGGCCCCAAAGCTTCTGCTACAAATCGAATTGCTCCCGCTAATGCTTCTGCGGCATTAGCTAAGGATTTGAATAAATATAATGGTGCTTCTGCAATCAAGCCACTAATTGAAGAAAAGACGGTTTTACCTGCGTCTACTACTGCTAAACCAACTCGTAATATCTGGTCGCTAATTAATCCGAAGTAACTGACAAACTGTTCTTGGTTGGCTTTTAAATAGTCATAAACACTAGTAACTTGCTCGATTAATGGGTCGAGTAACCTTTCCCCTGCCCTTCTACCAATTTCATCAAAAACTTCTTGAATATTACTTATCACACCCGAAAAAGACGCCGCAGCCAACGCATTACCAGCTCGGAAGGGAGCCAGTTTTTTTCGCAACTCCTCAACTAATCGCCCTTGAGATTTCCAGTTATTGACTTGTTCGTTACTGATATTCAGGCTTTTAGCCAAAACTGAATTTTGGTCAATGGTTCCAGATAATATGGAGCCGATTTCTTGTCGCGATTGATATAGGGGAATTTGTAAAGTACCTAAACTGGCTGCAAAATCCAACGATAAATCTTTGGCATCTGTGAGTTTTCCACCAATGCCTGTAATTTGGCCAGCAATTTGCTGATACAAAGGAACCAAATCTTTACTTGTGACCCCGACTAAATCCAAAGACTCTATTCTGAGTTTATCAATTGCGGTTTTGATTGGGTCTTCTAGTGATTGGATAGCGGTTTTGGGGTCTGTTATTTGTTGTCCGGTAAATCCACTGTAAATTTTAGACGTGGCAACCAAAGATGATTGAGTGGAAAGCAACTGTTCTCTCAATTCAATGTTTTGCCCAATCAAAGTTTTGAAGGGGCCAGTTGTGGCAAATTGTTGTAGCGAAGATAGCCCTTGACTGAAAAACGCAACTCGCTCCACTACCGAAGAAACACCATTGGCAAATCCAGCAATTGTATCTTGTAAATAACCGAATACTTTCAGTGGCTCATTAAAACCAGCGATCGCACCTGGAAACTGAGCAATGGTGTTGAGCGGAGCAGCAATTTTACTAGGGAGAGTTGAAAGGGTATTGTAGATTCTGATAGCTGATTTATCAATTGCATCGATAGCGGGGGATACGCGCTCAAATCCAGCACCAAAAAATCCAGCTAGGAAAGCTCGATTAGCATTTTGCCCAATTCTACCAAATAAATTGGAAAAAACTCCACCAAACAATCTATCGATGTTCTCAACCAATCCCGGAGGAAGTTCGGTGAAGTTCAAATCAACTTTCAAAATATTGCCGATCATCTTGCCAAGGTTTGTTGCAACTACCCCTGCTATGGAGCCAAAGGTTTTTCTGATAAAATTGACGACGTTGCCAAAAGTTGTCTCTAGTGAAGTAACAACGGTATTAAAAATTGGCGTTAGCTTGGTAACAATCGCCCTAGCGCTATCAATAGCTTCATTAAAAAATTTACCAAATCCGCCTCTACCATTTGCACCTATGCCGACTAAAGCACTATTAATCAGTCCAGTTAAAGTTCTAACTGCACTGGGCACAACCGTATCTATGGCATTAATAGTATTACGCAATCCAGCGCTTAATCCAGACTGAATATTCCTTGCAGTGCCACTACTAAAAGCAGAAACCGCAGCGATGGCTCCTTGTAGCTTGTTACCAAAATCAATAAATAATCCACTTGAACTTGCTACTTTGGTTTGAATAAATGACAAACTAGCATCTGCAATTAATTTTAAGTCTGTAAATCTATCACGGACAAATTGTATTTGCGTAGCAAAAGTTGTTCCAAAACTAGTAGACGTTTGAAGACTATTTAAAAACGTATCTATGTTAGTAAATCCTTGCCCTAAAGAAGTCCTTAAGCTACTGATTGAACTAGCAATTTGAGCAACTATACTAGGAATTGCAGATTTAATAGAATCTATTCCTCTAGATGCAGATATCAATAATGATTGAATGTTTCTATTTGCAATTGCAATGCCAGAATTAACTGTGTTAAAAACGCTCGTAATACCAGATTTAATATTAGGAATTATATTTTGAGAAAAATTGTTAAACCCTTGTAAAAAGTTACGAACATTATCAATGCCACCAATAGTAAAGCCTAGACTTGCGTTGGCAATCGCTTTGATTTTTGCTTGCAAAAACCCTACTGCTTGAATAGCTTTTTGAATGCCTTCTTGTAAAGCATCAATTATATTATCTCCAACAGTAGTGCCTCTCAAGCTTTGAAGGGCAATGGAAGCATCGAGCAAGGTATTAACAATATTCGCAGATATTTGGTCAATACCATAGTTGAAATTCAGTACAAAATCAATAGCATCTACTTTTAATCCGGCTAATCCTACATCTGCACTAGTTACTAAAGAATTAATCAATGATTGAGTATTTCCGAGAATATTAGGAATTCCTGCAACGCCGCTTTTAAATCCCCGCAATAATGTATCAGTTAGTTTCAACCCAGCGTTAACATTAGTTTTTAAATTTCCCAGCACACCATCTAAAGCAGCAAAATTAGATTTTAGGTTTGCGGGTTTAAGATTTTCCAGTAAAGCATCAAATACAAATCCTGCTGCTCCACTTTCTAACAAACTAGTTTTAACAACATTTTTCAAATAACCAGGTAAAAACGCTGTTGCCGCAGAAGCTATGGCATTACTGCCTGCATCTTTAAAACGTTTAGTTACATAGTTGGCAGCATTATCAACCAAAGGAGCTAAAAGCACAGGTAATTGTGTATCAATGGCTTTACCCAGGCTTGCCGCCACGGCTTTACCCAAAATTGCATCAAGCTGTTTTAATCCAGGAATTTGACCTTTAAGACCAGTTGCTTTAAAGAGTTGTTGAATAATACCATCAAAATCTAATAATTGGTCAACAACTACTCCAGGAACAGGAACAAATGAAGTAATTAGATTTTTAATTTGGTCGTTCAGAATTCCAGATAGTAAGCCACCCCTAGAACTACTTAATAAAGGTAAATTGCTAGTTCCAAGTCCTAAACCTGCGGTAAACTTTGCCCCTACACCATCAAAAGTATCGCCTAAAATTTCACGACTTCTTTGGTTACGTTTTTTGATTTCAGGGTCTAGCCCGTCAAACAAGCGATTGGCTAATCGAACGCCTGAGTTATAAGCTACATTCTCTACAGAAGTGTTAGCTAAATTAAACAGATTACCTAATGGTGCTGATATACCTCTTTGGGTGACTTTCAACAAAGCATCACTAAAAGAACCATTTAATAAGTCTTGAATTGAAGATGAAAGCACACCTTTAACAGCAGAATTTTGTAAAATACTTTTAATTAATCCCGTAGAAACATTTTTACCTAAAACTTGTCCGATTTTTTGGTCAATGACGAAATTAGCTATTTGAGCATCTAATTGATTAAAAACACTATCAAGATCTAATCTAAGTTCCGGAGTAATTTCCTTACCCAAAGCTTGAGAGACTTTTTGTTGAATTTTAATTTTGGCTAATTGTTTTTCATCTAATTTATCGATTTTTATGTTGGCTAATAATTCAATCTGTTTTCCCAATCCTGATTTTTTTAATAAATCAGCAATTGGGCTAAACTGTGTGCCTTTTATTTGTTGAGAAATACCTAATAGTAAACTATCAACTGCACCTGCTGTAGACCCGCTCAGTAATGATTTAAGAAAAACTGGTGAATATTGTGCGATCGCTGGGTTAGTGGCAATATTTTTAATAATATCTTGAGTTGCGCCTTTACCAATTGCTAATCCAAATGTAGTATCAACAATACTTCGAGAAATCTGTTTATCTAGACTTTGAAACGTTTTACCAACAAATTGCAGAACTTCTTTACTTGATATACCTAAAGCTTCTTTTAAAGGCTTACTAATTCTATCAGCAATTTGTTCAACTCCTAAGTTAATACCATCATTTAATTGCTGAGAAATGCTGCGAGTATCAATATTAAATAGCTTTTGTCCAAACCCAGCACCAATACCAGCACCAACAGAACTAACTTCTTTGAGCAAAGTACTAAGAGGTGCTAACTCTTTAGTGGCATTTTCAGCAGATTGCTGTATTTGTCCAATAAAAGTTTGACCAATCGGTGATTGAATGCCTTCTTTGATTTTACCGACTACTGAAGTTAAGCCAATAAGTTTGGAAACTGCGCTCCCCAAAGCACCAGTGGTTGCTACGCCCAAACCAATTATGGCTACGCTAGTATCAGTAAGTTTAACTCTGGTTAAATCAGCATAATTAATAACAAATTGCAACGCTTGTCCAGTCCCAGTTAAAGATTTAGAAAGTACTGTCGCTTCTTTATTTAAATTATTGAAGGAGATGCCAGTTTTTTTCACTACTTCAGTAGCAACATCTTTAGCTTCGATGACAACTTGAACTTTATTGCTATTACTGCTTGATGCTGCCATAGACTACTTTTTATTAATTAAATTAGATAGTTTTTTCTGAACCTCTGCAACTGTATCTGCAAGCTTTTCAGGAGTTTCAGCAACAAAATCCGAAAAATCAATTAATTTTTCATCTACTGTTTTTAAAGTTTTAGAAACAGTTCCTTGACCTAAAAATACACCTAGTAATTTTGCTTCATGGGCAAGAGTTTCTTTGATTTTTTCTTTGGTGGTTAAAGGTGGCTTTTTGGTTAAATTACGATGCTTTTCTCTAACAAGTTTAGATGTTCTCAAATATGCCCTTTCTAAATCTTGACCTAAACCACCAATAGTTTGCGATACAGCACCTCTGCCGAGTTTTACAGATAGCTTCCTACGATCGAATTCTTTAATCCGGCATTTACGACCAGCAGGCAAGCAAATATCACCGCAGGGATTTCCAGTTTTACATTTTTTAAGAAAATCAAGATGTATAAGTTTTTTTTCTAACCTATAAGCTTCCGAGTCTAATTTAGATGTATTCAACTTTTGTTCTAAAACTTGAATCAATTTGTCAGTACTTCTGTAGTTATTTTCTATGTTTGTAATTGTTGAATACCTTTTCAATAAATTCCAATCTCCTTTCTCATGTTTGAAATAAGAAATGTACCTACTTTTAATTTCATCAACAGTATGTTCGCTGCGGAGTTTTTTAAGAGTTTTTAAGTATTGTGATAAAGCATTGCGTTCTGACAGACTGATTTGTCCAACATCTAAATTTTTAAAATTATCTAGAGTTTTTGAGACTAGGTTTCGCGTGAAAGCTAATCCATTATCTATGCCGTTAAATGAATTTGTTTTAGAGTCATACATCAAATTTTCAGATTTCCTATCCCAATTGCCAATAAAAGTATCAAATGCTGCGATTTTAGGTAGGTCTGAATGTTTTGATAAACTTGAAAGCATTGCTGGAGTTAAGCCCGACTGCTGCTTGATATTAAGATTTTCAAAAACAGAATTTGAATTAGTTTTTAATTCAGCTAGTGTTTTTCCGGGAACGACGGAGTGCAAAGATGCTCCAGCAAATCCTGTTTTTAATGGAGATTTAAGATTTGCTGGAATTAAAGAAACTTTATTGATATTAATGTTTGATTTTTGAGCAATGTCAGAAGCAGTAGCTTCTGAAGCCGCTTCTAAAAGATGGAAGTTGTGCCTCACTTCTTTGAAAACAAATCTTTTGTTGCTGGCATCTTTAACAAATAAAGCCTTACCAATTGCTCCTTGTTTCGGAGAAGTACCATCTGGTTTTAACTGGTTGAGATATTTTTGATTGACAATTTGTAGCTGATTATCTGCAAGTAACGGAACGTCAGATTTAGTACCTAAATATATAGCAGCGATCGCACCTGCACCTCCCACAGTTCCAATCGCTGCTACCATCGTTGCACCAGCAATTGCGGTATTTACGTGACAGGTATTGGCTTTTGGAATACAAATTTCGCCGCAGTTTTTAGTATCTGTGGAACATTGCGGGGTTTTAGCTGAGTCTTTGCGCTTTCCAATTCTGCGCCTTACTTCTTCGGGAGAGCCTTGATAATATCCAAAAGCCTCTCGGATGGCATCCCTAACTCGTTCGTCAGTTAAATAATCCCTAGCAGAACCGCCTGTAACAGAGCTAATCCATTGTTGCCTTGCGCCTTCTCCAAAAGTAGGGAGAATTGATATTGGGTCTTGGGGGCTGATAATGGTGCGCTGGCGGCGAGATACATTTTCTGCGAATCCAAAATGTGGAGTTCCTAAATAAACAGCGTTCACTTGCTCCATTACTTTCTTTCCAGAGGGACTGCCTTTGAGTTCCATACGGGAGAGAATTTCTAAAGCTTCTTTGGTTACCAAGCCTCCGTTGCAGTGGGCTACTATGTTGATTTTTTTGTTTCTATTGACTAGAGTCTTACCATCTTGGGGAGAAACAGCGATCGCATGGGCGTAAATCGAAGCAGCCAAATCAACTGCATCTTGGTTACGCTTGCGAGCAAAATTTTGGATGATGCCACCCACACCATTAACCACTGTACTAGCAATTCCTGGTTCTCCACCTCCTGGGGGCTGGGGCGTACCAAACTCTTTGAGGTTGAAAGGAATTACATAATTGCTGTGGGTAAGCCAGTAGTCTTTGGTATTGTCCGCATTCTTTTCACGTTGCAGCAGAGATTTCATTTCTTCTGCACCGTAACCTTTACCAGACCCAATAGCAAAGGTAATATTGTCTTGGTTGATGCGTGAAGTCATCCTTGGTTTACCGTTGGGTAACAAACTAGGTTCGCCATCACGCTCCAATGGATGTTGCAAGTTAAGTTTACTAGCTTGTTCTTCAGCCATCCTTGCCGACTCATTGAACCCTTCACGGTAGGTTTGTTTGGCCTGCTCGTAACCTTTAATAGTTCTGCCGATGAGGAATGCACCAACGGCAGCAGCACTCCAAGAAACAGGAGAAGTGTTGGCAAATTTGGCTAGGGCCTCTAGCTTGCGCCAAACATCCGCAGTGTTTTTGAGCGATCGCTTGGTAGAACGCTCTAATGGGGTTCCCCTACCAGAAAGTCCAGCAGCCGCAATTGCTCTGGTGCTAAATCCTTTACGTTTTGAAATCCCTCGAACAATTCTGTCTCTTGATTCTGGTTTTTGGTCGTATAGCTGCAAAGCACCTTGCAACTCTTTGATAGTCATGGAACCGTAGTTGTAAATTCTCTTCTCTGATGCCTGCTTTCTGAGTTCGCGGATTGTATAGGGAACTCCGGTTTGGGGATTAACGATATACTTTGATTTTATAGGTATTTGCTCTGACGTATCTGGTATGGGCGTTGCTGGAACAATATTTTGGTTTTGTGCGAGTTTAAATTTAACTATCGATTGCCTAAGTCTTGTTATTTCAGTTGGAGTTGCAATTTGGTTAACCTGCAAGCGACAAGTATCGTTAGCGGCAATGCAAGTATCGCCGCAACTCATGCCTTTGCGGCACTTTTTTTTTACAGATTTGTCTTCTCTATAGTCAGCAGTATCTAACTTGGTAAGATTTTTAGCTACTTGGTAAGTAAGTTTGTCGTCTTTAAAGGTAAAGCTTAAAAGCTTTCCTGAATTATCTTGAGCTAATCCAGTGACAGTATTATTTGTAGATATTTTAATACTACCAACTTTAATAATTGGCTTACCATAACTTCTAGATAAAAGAATAGCAAATTGTTTTTGTATTTCTTGGGAAATGTTACTATCAATAACTGAGTCCTTCGCTACTTTTTTAGAAGTATTTACAATATTGTTTGCGTTATTAGATTTAGCAGTGCGGTCAAAATAATCAACTAAAACTTTTTGAACGTTTTTATTAGGAACTGCTTCTTCCCAAATATTCTGGGAAACTCGTTGATTCCAAGTACCATTCTCAATTAATTTATAATGATTTTCTGAAAAGTATAACGAATGCCCAACGGCATCAACATGAGTTTTATTCGGCATAGTTGCGCCGTAAATTTTATTTACAGGGTCTTTTTTAGTATCGACTAAACTCAAACCTACTGGCGGAGTCAAGCCAAAATAAGGACTACCTGTTGTAGCAACTCTAATATCTTTAACTCCCATTCTTTTTAAGATTTCTGCCGACTCTCTGACTGGCATTCCGCCACCAGACTGCCCAATTAAATTTATAGGTAAATTGGGATTTTTTTGGTGATAAGCATAGGCACGGGACGCAATTCTTACGGCGATTTCACTGCGTCCTTTGGTAATATTATCTTTTAGTAAAGCTGATACAGCTTTTTTCAGGAACCGAGGGCTAGCAACCGAATCGCCCGAAGTAAAAGAAACGTCTTGTTCTGGAGTTTCAACGGCAACAACATGATGATTTGGTAGCATTTTACTAATTTGCTGCCCGATATGATCTCCTTCTAGTCCTCCTACTGCTCCGATACCACCAGCAAAAAAAGTTATTTGGTCTGCAACGGAACCAGTATCAATATTTTTAACTCCAGACTTAACACTACTTCCCGGTAACTGCTGGTCATCAATCGACCGAAATCCTGTAAATACTTTGTCTGGGAGTTTATAAGTTTTTGCTTGCTCTTTAGCCATATCTGCCGATTTAGAAAATCCCACTTGGAAGCGTGCTTTTTGCACGAGATATGCGGCAGTTGGTACGCCTAAAATAGCTGCCCCTGCTGCTATAGCAGAAGTCATTGCTAATTTATTAGCTGTATTTGTAGCTGTAGAAGGTTTTTCTGACTTACATACTGATTTTTTAGGTATGCAGATATCACCGCAATTTTTACCAATTTTACAATTTGCTTTATCCAACCTATCTTGTCGGGTAGGGGTTAATCTATTTTTAATAAAATTGCGGAAATCTGCATCTTCAAAATAAGAATTTTGTCCGTGGTCTAGAACATTATCAAAACTTTTACCATTTACCCCGCGTCCACCAGACAGCTTGAGAATTTTATCGTGTTTACTAGTTGCAGTTACTAAATCTCCAGTACCGGGAATTAAACCAACATCAGGAGATCCAATTGCTGTAGTTTTAATATTAATTCCTGCTTTATGTAGAATTTCATGAGCTTCTTGCACTACTAACCCACCACCAGAATGACCCATTAATTGATATTCTTTGTCTGGATTAGCTTTTTTATAAGCAATTATTTTGGCAGCTACGCTTACAGCAGTAGGATTATACCCCGTTTCAAAAACTGTTTTGATAAACAAATTTTTAGCTTCTTCGGAAGCTTTTTTTGTAGTCTCTTTATCTACTGGTCGAGTTGGGACGTTAAATTCAGCATAAGATTGAGGCTCTACATAAAGTCCTTTGATGCCTAACGATTCAATATTTTTCTTTAAAACTTCACTTTCAGAGTAAGCATCTTTAGTACCGAATCCACCAACAGTTAAAATTGCTGTTTTAGTATCTTTACCAAAAATTGGAGCTTTAACATTTCTTGATTCAACTTCAGCGCGAACTGCACTTACAGCAAAATTGTTTCGATAGTTTTCTCTTACTTGATGTAATCTCGCTGCTCCATAAGTGCCCAATCCTGCGGCAATTGCCGCTGCTCCCAATGTAGACCCAATAGCGACGCCACCAACAATAGTTCCAGATTCACTTTTAGGAGATTGGAGGCGAGATGATTTAGAATTTCCAATAGAACACTTACTTGTTTTAGGAATACAAATTTCGCCGCAAGGTTTACCTTTTTTACATTTCACAGAATCTAATACTGACTGTTTAGATTCTGAATAACTAGTTGATGGCATAAATTACCTAAATATTATTTATTTTTACGGGGTCTACCGGGTTTTTTTTGGGATGGTTTTGAAGATTCGCCTTGGGGCAATTTGGGTTGGGGAACTGGAATAACAGTTACTTGTTGACGTTTGGGTTCTTTAGATGCTGTAGGCGGCTTTATTGGTTGAGGGTCTATCGGTGTAGCTTGTTGGGAATTAGTATTGGTTTTTTTACCAAAAAATGTTTCTTTGACATTTTTTGCTGCCCTTGCAGTTGTATTTGCACTGTTTTTAGCGGTTGTTTTTATGTCTTCCCCTGCGGCTTTTAAATTTCTACCGACCGCTCTCGCTGCATTTTCAACTCCAGCAGATGTAGAGCCTATAGCACCTCCAACACCTCCTGCTGCTGTAGTATTTGTTATTACTCTGCGCGTCATCCGAGCTTTTGATTTTTCTTTTTCGGGGACTTGTTTTTCCGCAGAGGCGATATTTTTATCGAGTTCTTTAGCAGCTTCAAATCCTGCCTTGAGGCTCATTTTAGCTCCAGACAAACCTGTTTTTAATTCGCTGTAACCTTCTTGTCCTGCCCGTTTTAATCTGCCAGCAACCGCTTTACCACCAGTTGCTAAATTTTTACGATTTATATAGGCTAAAGTACCAGCAGCGCCAGCAGTGCCAGCAAGGGCTACCCCACCCGCAATCCCAGCACCAAGAGCAGCGCCACCGCCACTTTTAAGCTTGCCCCCACCTCCACCACCACTACCATACTTACGGCAAACAGAACCTTTAGGAAGGCATACTTTTCCGCATGGCGTACCCCCTTTATTACACCTAACTTGAGCGTCAATTCTAAGCATTCCAAAAGTGTATTCGATAGGAGAGTCACTATCTGTTTTTACGCCATAACCTGCAAGTAATCCTTCGGCATATTCGTTTAATTCTTCAGTTTCTTGTTCGTGGTGTACAACACCTATGCTTTCTTCGTCAAAAGCATAAGTATAAAAATCTCCAGAACTTAATAAATTACCGTAAATTACGCCTTCATCGTCTTGATAAGCAGTTAATATTTGCACGGGTGCATCAAATTCTTGTATAAAAATATTTGCTATTTCTAAGTTTCTTTCTTCAATTGTGTTAACCATACAACTCCTTTCTTGAATAATTCATTCCTAATTGACTGGCAGTTCTTTTAATTACTTCGTGATGATAGTCTGCTTCTGCTTGGTCTACTTTTTTCCTACCTGTAAGAATCTGTGTTAAATACTCTCCATAAACTTGCTTTTCATATTTTTTATAAGTCGGACTAACCTGTGATCGCCAAAAGTTTTCATTCCATCCAGAAGGAGGAGGTTTTAGGGAGTGCCGATAGCCACTAGACACTGCTCTAATCTCTGCCATATTTGCTTTGCAGGCAACTTCAACATCTGAAGCTGAAAAGCTAAGTCCTTTACTCCTAGCGTCATTCTTAGACCAACCTAGATTCGGGTGATTATGGGTAACGATAGCTCCCCTCATTTGTCGTAAATCTTGAGAAGATAAATAAACGCTTGTTGAATTTCCTCCTTTAGAAACTATTACTCTACCTGTAGCTGGGTTAACTGCGATCGCTTGTTCTGTAGGATTATCTTTAATTTGATTTTCTATTCGTTCGACGACAGCATTTAGTTGTTCAGAAGTTAAGCGGCATTTATGAATTTTTGGGATGCAGGCGTTTCCGCATTGTTTTGATTTGTTGCTGCACTTCAGCCTTAGATTGTTGATATCCTGGCGAACTTCTAGATAAGTTTTGACCCTGGTTAGTGCTAGCATTTACATTTGAGAAAATATTGCCTTTTAAGTGAGAGTCATCAATAAGAAAGGCAGAAGTTAGAGGGCAGAGGGCAGAAGGTTTATTTTCTGCTTGGTGTCCAGAACTAATCGTATTTGTGCATTCTTCACTTCTGCTTTCTGCCCTCTGCCCTCTGCCTTCTGCCTTCTGCTTTCTGCCCTCTGCCCTCTGCCTTCTGCCCTCTGCCCTCTGCCCTCTGCCTTCTGCCTTCTGCCCTCTGCCTTTTTCAGTATCCATAAATTTGCTGTTCTCCTAGTTTCTGTTCGACTCTTAAATCCCAAGTTAAAGTATTTTCTTTAATATCAATTAATTGGCATTGAATACCCCCTTCTATTTCAAAATCTACAAATTCTGACTCTAATTCAATGCGTTGATATGTTTTACTGACTCCTTTTACTTCAAATACTTTAGATGCACCTTTTAGACTGTTTAAATCCTCAACATTTTTCAGTTCTAATGTGATTTCCTCAATAACTGGAGTTGGGATAACTTCTTCAACTACCAATCCATTATTTTCTCGTCGATGGATGTAAAATCTTTTGAGGCTGCTGATACCAAAAGCTGTCGCTACTACTGGGAGCGAGTCGCGCAACCCAATCATTTGGGAGATAAAGTCGCTCATAAAGGAAACCCAATACCAAATTTGGGAGTGCCATTGAAAGATTTATCGGCAAGTGGTGAGATAGTGCCATCGAGTAGACCTTTGCGTAAAAAAGTGAATCTCCTACCCCATGTGGTTAATTGGAAGTCGTCTTGTTGAGCAGATGGAGAACGTCCGCCATTTCCTGCTGCGATCGCGGTAGCAGACCCAGCAGTTTCAGCAGTTTGAAACCATTCCATTTCCAAAAAATGCGCTGCACACAGCATAATACCCGTGATTCGATGCACACCCCAAAACGATGCCGGGACGTAAGATAGGGTGGCAGTATCTAACCAAATTTGGATGTTAGCAGGGTCGATAGTAGCGAACCTGTGAAATCCTTTAGCCAAAAAATCATCAGCGCTTACTACACTCATAAATTACGAATTACGAATTACGAAAATGAGCTTGCTGCAACTCGTTGCCGTTGGGCAGAGATTTCTTCTTTGAGTTCCCTAATGCGATCGCTGATTAATTTCCGCACATTCAAACGACGGTCTACGTTCAAACAAAGACCCAACCATTCTAAGTCCTTGCTATTTTCAACCAATTCTTGGACGATTGTTTCATCAGCAAAATCAGTAGTATCCTTGCCACACAGTTCGGGGTCGTCTGGGGTGTAGATAGTAATTGCTCTTATTTTAATCAGCCTAGCTAATTCATCCTCGTTAGATGGATGCTTACTGACCGCTTCCCAAGCATCGGTATCAATGAAATTTGTACCTTTTCTTAGAGTAATCGACTCTAGTTCTACCCTTTCCTTTTCCCCTTTTAAAGGTTTGGGACGCTCAATTTGATAGTAGAAAATGCGATCGCCTTTCACACCGAAAGGTAGACCAGTGGCTTTTTCAAATTCGGGACTGTAAATAACGGAGGTATAAGACATGGGTATTAGGTATTGGTCATTGGTCATTGGTCATTGGTCATTGGTTATTGGTTATTCGGTATCGGGCATCGGGTATTGCAATTACGAATTACGACTTACGAATTACGAATTAACTATATTCCAATCATTACGTGACAGCTGTAACGACGATAAACAACTAATCCTGCAAACTTGAAAGAGTAAGCGCGATAAACCTTAAACGGGCCGACGTTTTGTAGTGGGCGGGGACGGAAAGCGTCAGTGATTCTGGCTTTGAAGCAGTTGGGGTCGCGTTTGTAGAAGATGGCTAAATCTTCACCGTTGGGGCCTGCTTGTTCGAGTTCTGCTAGAGGTTCGATGTTCTTGATGCTGGGATTATTCTCTAAGAAAAACTTCAGTACACTTTTTTCTTGGAAGTCGTTGAGGCGTAGCTGGGACATTAAAAAGTCGTAGCGGCGCTCGGCTAGGAGTAAGGTGTCGGGAGCCATCACCTTATTGGTGGCGTTTTTCATGCCCTGGACGCCAGCATTTAGGGTAGCCAATATGGAGTTTGCAGAGGTAACACTGCCATCTAATTTGTAAGGTGCAATGGAACGCAACCAAGCTGGATGATTAATGAAACCTGGATTACCAGTTTTTTTATCACCAACCAGTAACAACTTGTTCATGGTTTCAGTGTAGGCCTGTTGAACAAGACTGACTTTTTGATCCTCAATTGGTATGCCACGATGAAGCGTCGCTGCTATTTCATCTTCATCAAAATAGTAACCAGAACGATATCTAAATGTGCGTTGATAGTACTCGTCGCCCACCATATCTACATAAGGTAGATTAGTAGTGTCTCCAGTATCTAATTCAAAAGTACCAACACCATCAATGCTAGTAAAACTAGTAGTTTGTGCCCAAGGTGCATTAATTTCTTCTATTTGAAATAACTTTCCTGAAGCTGCCTTATATTCCGGCAGCATCCGCTTCATTACTTCTGTTTCTTTAAGTTCCAGTTGTTGCTCAAATGCCCCGACCGTGGGGGCATCCAAGCGAATTTGCGATGAAATAGGCATTTATTTTAATTCCTAAATTAAAGTTTAATTTCGATTAAGGCGATATTTTTACCAAAGGATTGTTGAGCCGCAGAGATAATTTTGATATTGCTACCAGCTGCTAAATTTCCACTAGAAGTTTTGGTAATTTTGCCTTCATTACCAGATGCGACTGCAATATACGGTGTATCCCCAATTGCTAAATCAGCATCAACTGATTCCACCCAAACGCCTTTATAAGTGCCAATGTTTTTTAAAACATTCATCACTGTGTCAAAAGCGTAGCCATCTTTAGCAGCAGAAAATCGCCCGACTTTTTGGGTAGCTTGGGATGAAAGAGTGACACCTAAAACTTCGTATCCAGAGGTAGCGTCAATCAAGGTGGCTTGGCTTACCCCTTCTAAGGTGTCGCGGGTATAAGTTGATTTACGCCCGACAAACCTACCAAAGGGAATGATTGCGTTGCTTGAAGTGCTGACTGTTTTAGCGATCGCAATGTCGTTGGTTGTATCGGCACTGTTGGTCGCAACAGTAAGAGGAAGGTCTACAGTCCGGGCAGTCAAAGTAATAACAGAAGTGCCAGTATTTAAGGCAACATCGACTAATCCATATACAACTGGGTCTTGCTGGATTGCTGCATATAATCCGGCCCCTAATTCCGCAGTTGTCGCGTTGGCGTCAGTGGTGAAGCTAACGGTTCTACCATTAACAATGACCTTGTACTCTTTCGAGTTATCTACAGTAGCAGGAGGTGTAATCGTCACTGTATCGAAAGCTGCCACGCTATTGATGTGTGGCAAGATAGTGCAGCTACCAAACCCCGACAACATCCCCGGTAGCGCCGGGGGCATGTAGCGGTCAAAGTTAGTTTGCCCAGTAATAGGTGTATTAGATGAAAATGTCACTTTTTACTCCTAAATAATTACGAATTACGAATTACGAATTACGAATTACCCCCTTACCTACTCAAAGACAAAGGTTCTTGCCAAGCATTAGCTAACGATTGAGAGCGTTCATTTTGACTAATTGCAGTTGTTGAATTTGGAATTCTTGCAATTTTAATCATGTCTTGAAGCGTGCTATCTACGTGTGGTTCTTCTTCCTCATCTGAAAAACTCTGTAAATGCATAGCATCAAAAAGTCCCTCAATCCATCCAGGATGATAGCCACTTAAATCTTGGTCAGGTAATAGCTCTTGTAAAGTAGAGCGTCTAATTGAATCTGCGTCTAAATCGTCAGAATCAAACTTTGAATCATCAAAACTATCGCCTAACAATAACTCAGCTTTTCTAAGAGTAGAAACAATTTGAGCAACCGAATCAGTTTTTTTAGTTTTACGTTTAGAGGAAGGCATCGCTTCCTCTTCATCTTCAGGTTCGTCTTCATCCTCATCTTCAGGTTCACCTTCGTTCCATTCTGCTTCCGGCATGGGTTTTTTAGCCTTTTTGGAATCAGTTATGAATTCTGCTGAATCGGAATTCCAGCTATATCCGTTTTCTTCAAGTATGGGAATTGCAGAATTGACAATTTCCTCATATCCATCGGCACGACCTAAAGCGCGATCGCGTTCTTCTTCTGCTTCTTTTAATTGATTTCTTAAAGTAATAATTTCAGCTTCAATACCATCAAGTTTTAATTTTGTTTTTTCATATTCACTAATTTTTGTTCCCACTACAGAAGCAAAAATTTCTGGAATTTCATCATAACTAACACTATCAATAGTTACTCTAGCCATAGCTTTTTTAGATTGTTGAATTTCAAAAGCGACATCTTCATTTTGTAAGTTGCTATCCAAATGAATTGCAACTTCCTCACCTGCTCTACCTTTTTTAGTAATTGCAATATGATTAATTTCTAAATCTGTTTGGATGGCATCATAATGCTGCCCTTTCCAAACTCCAGGCTTAGGAATGATATTGCATTTATATCCAGCCGAAATTTGTACAGTTTCTTTATCCTTAATGCTTTTTACAGCTTCGCTATCAAGGACTGTAATTACCCCCTTTACAAAACCATCTTCATAAACAACTGTGGAATCACTTAATCCAACAGAATATTGTTTGGCGTTTTCAGAATTGATTAACTCACGGGGATGCTCGAAAGAAATGGGTTTTAGCCCAAAACTTGTTAAAGCTTGCTTATTTGCCTCAGGAGTCCTTAGTTCCCGGCGAATTTTACCGTCGGAGGTAAGATATTGCAAAACACCGTCTCTAGCAAAAGTTGCTTCGGCGCGGAGATATCCTTCCGGCGTAAATTCATGTTTTTTAGTTGCTGTTCCGGCATCAAATCTAATCGCCACTTTACGACCAATGATTTTGTTGGACTGCATAGATCGTAATTTCTATTATTAAAATTTTAAAATTTTTGCTGTTTCAGCAAAATTATGTTTTCCTATTTGCTGAAATGGCAAAATATAATTTAAATGGTTAATAATAAGGAGTCAAAATGCCACAACTAACAGGAATGCCTTTGTTGCAGAATTTAGAGGTTTACAGAATTATTGGAAAAAACGTAAAAGAAGTGAGAAAGGAAATACCTATGACTCAATTAGAATTTGCCTATTATCTTGGCATTTGCAATGAATCATTATCAAAAATCGAATCCGGTAAAAACCGTACTGAGTACGCGCTACTCAAAGCTATTGCCGATATCTTTGGTACTAGCACCGACGATTTGGCAATTGAAGATAAATATTTAGAAATCAGAAATACGAACATAGAAGAAATTAGATTACGATTGGATATAATCGTCTAAAATGCTAACGATTTCTTGTTTATCATCAGTACTAACACCTAAAAATTCTCGTTTATCAACACCTATTCCTAACTGATGCTTTTTAGCTTTTTCGTCGTTAACACCCACAACGCACTGGTTATCGCTGACTTGGTAGTTGATGCGCGATCGCATCAACCCAGTGCTTTGAAGAATTTTGAGAATCCGACCTTTAGCTCGTTTTTCTCTAAGAGTGAACGGTGTAAGAGGTTTCCAGGGAATGCCTTGGGGGTCAGTTTCGGTGACAAAGTGTTGGTCTGTGGAGTAAAGCATATATTCACCAATCTCTTGCAAAGCAGGTCGGAGATTGCCAGTTTGTTCCATAAGACGAGAGAAGCGATCGCTGACTTGTTTGTCGGAGTATTTAATTGAAAATATTGGGTCTGACATTATATCTAAAATAAAACCATTTTATGCCAGGAACATCATTTCCGAGAAGTCATATAGTCGATGAATCGGGACAAATAATTAATCAATTTGGAGGGGGTGGAAGCGGTGGAGATGCTTCTGCTACTAATCAGCAAGCCGAGATTACAAGATTAGGCGAGATACGCGATCGTCTTGGTGATACTCCCGTCACCGGCGCAAGTATGCCAAGCGGTGGCGTGGGCTTGTTTGGCTTCCTATCAGCAATTTATCTATTCCTTACTCAAAGGATACCTGCTTTGATTAGCGGCAGGATTCCGGTTGATGTGCAATCATCAATTGTCACGGCGATCGCCCCTACATTTAGCCACGTCCAAATTATTGCTGCCAATACTGAATATTCTTTTACCTTCACTTCAGTAAAAAAATACGCATTTAAAGTGCTATCTGGTGGAGGAAGTTTGCGTTTTTCCAATGTGATAAACAAAGTCGCAAGTCCAACTTTGCCTTATTACACCTTGGATTCTAATGTTGAAGAGATGCAGGATTTTGGAAGTGCAACTTTTACTGGCACATTGTATTTTGCTAGTTCCACTGCCGGAACAATCGTACTAATTCAGTACTGGACTTAATATGCAAAGGAACCTGATATGGACGCCAAGCCATCCGGGCTATGTATCTGGGAGATATTATCAAAATACTCCCCTTATTTACACAGACAGCAGCTCCACTGGTGTACTTACTGTAAACAGTCTTACTTATACTCCATTCAGAATTGACAAAAACGTCATTTTCGATCGCTTCGCTATTTCCTGCGCTGGTACTGTTGCCAATGGTGCAGCGAGATTTGGCATCTATACTAATAAAAACGGTGTGCCTGGAAATTTATTGGTAGACACGGGAGAAATAATTGCAGCAACTTCAGGCATTAAAGAAGCAATCATTTCTTTTAGCGCTTCACTCCTTGACTGGTATTGGTACGCTGGCGCAACGCCAGTTCCACCAAATCTTTACAATGGAATAACTTTTTTAGGAAACAATTATTTACTGGGACAGGCAACTCCTACAAGTACAAGCGCCACTGCATCAATAAGGCAATCAGGATTTACCTATGGAGCAATGCCTAGTGTTGCGCCAATAGATAATCTTTCATTCATCACAGGGAATCTTGCCCCATTATTTTGGCTCAGAGCTGGTTAACTATGAATATTGAAACTTACGAAAACGGTGTTTTAATTGAAGTGCAAGAAATTGATAATTTCCCAATTCTTCCAAATTGGACTGGAGCTAAAATTGGATTTTTATCTGATGCTGGTTATCAAAGAATTACTTCACAAACTACCCAAATACTCGCAGTCACCCGATTGGAATCTGCGGTGCTTGATTATGCTAGCGGGATGCATCCGACTTATAATTTATTCAAATCTTTTTGGGACGGAGTTATTGCGGGATTAGCGATTGCTCCAACATCTGGTGAAGTAAATGCATGGAAAGCGATCGCCACAAATACTTATATGCAATTCACCTTTGCTGAAAATGGCACGATGATTCTATTGGAAGAGTAAAATGCAAAGATCTGCAAGCACTACGTTGGCGGGAAAAGCGTACTCTTGTTCTTTGACGCCAAATTCCTCGCCAAACCCTGGTGATTACTGGGATGAACCTGACGCCAATGGTAGAATTTCTCAATGGGAATGGAGTGGTAATAGCTGGATAAGCAGAGAAAAATTTCGCACTACAGTAGATTTATATACAGGGCAAACAATATCTCTTTTAGGCACTATTATTGGCTTATTAAATAATAATAGCAGTGATGTTTCTTTTTCTACTGGAAACACAAACCATTTATATTTAACAAAATTAAACATAGGATTCAGCACAACAGGGAATTTATCTTCCAGCAATTACTGGAGATTGAATTTTAAATCCAGTGGATCTGTAGTGCAAATGCTAAATGTGCAATCAGGTAACAATGGAGAAACCACCGGAGATATACGTAAAAGTGGAGCAGAAATAAATCAGATTTACGCTCATAATGGTAGATACCAATTAAATTTAATTCAAATTGGGACGCCACCAAATATCAGTAATCCCGTGGCAATGGTTGAATACAGATTAGCTAAACCATGAACAAATATAAAACTGATTTACCCCACCCATTTCCCCAGAGGATATTATCTCTACCAGTACAAAATGGGTTTCCTGTGCCTTGGTTTGTTGCTGAAGTTAACGGGAAATATGATTTTAGGATTATGGATGGGGCAAAGTTAAAGAGGGCTGTCAATTTGAAGCGATGCTGGATTTGTGGAGAAAGATTAGGAAGTCATTTAGCCTTCCCAATTGGGCCAATGTGTGCAATCAACAGAACAATTTCAGAACCTCCTTCACATACTGAATGTGCTGAGTGGTCAATCAAAGCTTGCCCTTTTTTAGCTCAGAAGCAAGAAGTCAGGAGAGAAACGCATTTGCCCGATAATATAAAAGAGCCTGGTGGAATTGCGATCGCAAGGCAGCCAGGAGTAACTTGTCTTTGGATAACTAAATCCTACAAAGTTATTAATGCAGGAAATGGAGTAGTTTTTAAAATTGGAAATCCATTGAAAGTGGAGTGGTTTAGGGAAGGGAGGCAGGCGACCAGGGAAGAAGTATTGGAATCCATAGATAGTGGATATCCAATACTTATGGATATGGCCATTAAAGAAGGGAAGCAGTCTGTAAATAGATTAGAAACTATGCGACTTGAAGCCTTGAAGTTACTACCTGAAGAGAAGGCAGAAGGCAGAGGGCAGAAGTAACATGATTGTTATCAAGGAAGGCAGAAGTACGAAGGCAGAAGGCAGAAGGGACGATTAAGAAGGGGATTCAGACCCTTCCTTAATTGGGGCCACATCCAGTTCGTTTCAGTGGGGGACTTAAGCCCTTACTCCTTCTGCCTTCTGCCCTCTGCCTTCGTACTTCTGCCTTTCTTGTTCGCAGTGGACAAATAGCAGCTTTGCAAAGCTAGGTGGAACAGAGTAACCAATAATTGAACCAGCGGTGGCAACTTCAGCAGGGAATTCATACCAACTGGGAAATCCTTGTAAAATTGCTGCTGCTTGTATTGTTAGGGACTTCACCATACCATTAGGTAACCAGATATCGGCAAACTTTGTACGGTTGTGCCCTTTGTCATCGGTGAATTGCGATCGCACTATGGTATTACAAGGTAAATGTCCTGGTTTATATTTTGGTTTTTTGTCGCGGATGCCGGTGCGTTGGATGAGTAGGGGTTGGGGTGGGTTGGAAAGCAAAAACTCATCGACTACTTTTTGTTGAGAAGTTAATAGTTTGGAATCGGGCATGGTGGGGATGAGGTAAGCAACTGCTTCATACCACCCCATCCTCTTATTTGATGGTGGGGGTAGGAGGATATTGAAGCCTAACCCAGCAGTTAAGATAACTCGTTTGCGCGATTGAGGTAGTCCGTAGTCTGCAAAGTCGATAATTTCGTAAGTGACTGAATACCCGCTTTCATTTAAGGCATTAACAACAGTTTCAAAGCTTTGACTTTCAATATAGCCAGGAACATTTTCCAAAGTAAATACTGCGGGAAGTAGTTTTGTAATGGCTTTCCCTACCGCTTGTGCTGCCGATATGTCTTCTTGGCTTTCACCTCTATGCCCAGCTTTTGCTGTGTAAGATTTGCTGAATCTGGAACAAACTAAAGAAGCGTGGAAGTAGTCTGGATGCAAAGGGAGTCCGATAAAGTTAGATGCAGCAACTTGTTGAACGGTTTGGCGAACAACTTTACAACCATATTGTCGAAAGTTGAGTTGGTGGCAGTCAGCGATCGCACTACTAAGCTTCGGTTTAGTTGGATCGCACTCCACTGCAACCACTGGGCGAATTCCAGCTTCAACCATACCGGACTCAATGCCGCCGCCTCCAGCGAACAAGACAACAGCAATGGGAGTGGTCGTTGATAATGGGTTAGGAGTAAGGAGTAATGGGTTAGGAGTTTTGATTTGTTCTTTAGCTTGAAGGACAAAGCTAACAATCTCTTCTCGCTTTGCTCCTTGCTCTTGCATTGTGCGAATTTGGGCGATCGCACTATGGGGAATAGACCCAATACTTTTACCCTTCCATTTCCCTGCTTGCTTTTCCTTCCAGTTAAATCCCCATCTCCAGTGTTGGGGGTTATTGGGGTCGCGCTCTCCAACAACTTTGGGGTATTCGATGGTGGAACCGTCTTTTAGCTTTTTGGATTCTAGATATTGATAAAGGCATCCTGCTTGTTGGCTATTTTGAGCAGTTTCTTTCTCTAAGAATATATTTGGTGCAACAATTGGGGTTTTAGCCTGGGGTAGTTTGTAGACATACAGTATTTTTTCTGTGGTTTCGGTTTTTGTTTTAGTATGGCGTCCCCGATTATTAGTGGTTACATCCCACTGGATGAAGTTTGAGGCTTTATATATGGTTCCTTGATGCCCTACTCCCGTATCTGCATAAGAGAAGATTAATTCAATGTGGTGGGGTTGTTCTGGGAATTTTGGGGGGTGATGCTCTAACCAATCGGCGTTTACTCGCTTGAGCATTTTAGCGATCGCACAACTCGCTATACAATTGGCGTGTCCGTTAGTTTGAGCAACTTGCACTTTCGGGTCTAACCAAAGTCTAGCTATTTGTAAGACTTGCCATTTAGAGGGTAACCCGTCATAACCAAATAAGTCCTTTTTCTTGGTAAAGTGTGGCGTACTCATAATTATCGTCCCGACCGTTTCGCTATCAAGCTTGATGGCATAGGCAAAAGGTAAAGATAGGGGATGAATGGGACGATGTAAATAATGGTTTTTAGTTGCAAGGTCTTGGGCCCACTTGATATCGCAACGTTCAATAGTGACGCGATCGCGTAGTTTAGGGGACTCTAAACTTTTCTCTAAGAATTTATTGGGCATGATAAATAAACGTGGTGCTTCTGTATATCCTGGTGGTGCTTGGTACTGGGGAGAGTCGCGCAGGGTTGCCAATTCTGATTTGACCCAAGCTAAGTTATGCCGCCAATAGGGGAATGTTGCACCAGCAGATTGCCATCCGTCCTTCCATAAGGCATTGCCAATGGGGGAACGTCCATCGGTGCTGAGTGAAATATAGTGGCGATCGCACAACCAAAGCAAAGGTGGTAGTGGGGGTAAAGGGTGGTACTTTTTAGGTTTGTACCAAGTACATCCAAAGATGTGGATTTTGGTGATGCCAGAGGAAGCAACAAGGGGGATTACTAAATTGATGGTTTCCCAAAAGGTTTGTAGATAACTAGGTTGCCGTCCCAAGATACACCATCCGCCCAGACCCAGAACATCCCCTTTTTGACAGTAGGATAGGACTTGTTCAACACATCTGAGATATTGCTGGGCATCAACACCTTGACAGGATTGAACTAGGGTGTAGTTTTGCAGTCTTGACCTTTGAGAATTGAGGTAAGCAGCAGCTTCTACAGTTTGGGCAACCGCTAATTCTCCTTCTTCTACACTCCAACGCTGTTTTATCCGGTTTCCTTGGTGGTGTTTTTCGTCAATTAGGCGGTCGTAAGACACAAGTAGGGTTTCTTTGAATTCCGGAAGTTGAGCAAGAGTATCCAGTTGTCTTTGTAAAGATACTTCAGGAGTTACTCTGGCATCGGCAACAACTTCTGGGAAAGCTCCAGAGTCATATAAATTCCTGCACTCTTTGAAATTAAGATGTTTGCAATCGGGACGCTTGACTATGATTTTACGACTTCCATCGCCAGCCTTTTTAGAACGAACTGGACACAATTGAATTGACCCAGCAATATTATTGACTTCAGAATGCCCTTGATAACCATAAGTATTACTTTGGGCATTGACAAAACAATGTAAGTCTGGAATTAGGCAAGAAGATTTAATTCCATAGGACTCTAAAATAAATTCGTGAAGGTGGGTTTTGAAGTGTTGAGGACGGATAAAGTTCTGGCATAAAGCCTCTACCAGAAAATGAGCATCTAAAGTCCATTGGCTATATCCGCTATTTAATTGAACTAGTAAATCATACATATTCCCCCAATTCAAGCGCAATTGCACTCCAATCAATTAAAGGTAGTGCGGTTTTAATAGAAGCTTTTACAAAATCTGATGATTGCTTTTCAATGTAAATTTGTAGGCTTTGTAAATCAGAAGATGGAGTTTGCTGATTGGGAATGCAAAAGTGGTAGTCAATCAACCATTTAATAGACGCGATTTCATCTTGCGATCGCAGTTTATTGTATTGTTCCCACCGCTTTTTAGCATCAGCAACACACCCAACGACTTCTGTTTTTTGCTTTCTCCAGTAGTTCCATTCATGCAAGGTGTGTTGGGCAATCTGAATGAAGTATTGTTGTAAGTAATTTTCATCCATGCTTTCTTTTACCGTTTGAAATGCTAGTGAAGAAGGCAGAGAGCAGAGGGCAGAGGGCAGAAGGTTTGCAATCAGTGTAGGCTTCTCTACGAGACGCTACGCGAACGGTCGTGGCAGAGGGCAGGAATCAGAATTTCCTTCTGCCCTCTGCCTCCTGCCCTCTGCCTTTCTTGCTAAATAAATCCTTCATTTGTGCTTTGATTTCTTCCGGCATCGGCACAAAATCTTGCTGTGTTGGTTCTTGTGATGGTGATGCCATAGGCAAAGAACGCGAATCTTTGTCTGAGCATTGACAATAAACCACGATGAAATTTTTCTCCATCTTCTCGCGCACTCTTTCTTCGGCCGCGCCAATTGCGTGTAATCCACCAATTGCACTTAAAGCTACTTTGCCCCTAACCGACAAATAAGCGATCGCATCTTTTCTACCTGATGCTGCTGATAAGACATCTTGCCATTCCCTGATTGCTTGCACCTCTTTTCCTCCGTTGACGAAAGCAACAAGCTCTTTAGGGGTCGGCATAAAGCTGGGATGAGGTCTGCATTGGATAATGGCTTCCTTAACAGCTTGGCCCAGCTCAGCATCGTTCAAATTGTCGCCGAGATATTCCTGCCAGATGGCTAATGCGGCTTCCGGCTCAATTTTCTTGCTGAAGTAAGTTTGCAGTATTGCGATCGCTTTTTCAAATTTTTCTTGGGTAATCATAGTTCAAATTTTTTGCTCGTGGCGCGCCTAATCCTTTGTAGTTCCGAATCTTCGCTGAATTGCTGTAAAATCTGCTTGCCGTTGATACCACTGGACGACATCTCAGACATGTGGACATAGTCCATAAGCTGGCTATAGGCTTCAAGTGCCGTTACGCAGTTTGAATTTCTAATATTCCTCTCTAGAGTTTTCAGCCGATCTTTGATTTTTTTTAAATTTGTGGTTCCATCCTCAAGCGAATACCACTCAGGATTTGCCGCGAAAACGGCTTTGCAGACCTCTGAACTGAATTCTGTGGCATTTATCCTCCAAGGAGCAATTGAGGGGTTGTAGGACAAATTTTGAGCTTGCCTCAAAATTTCGTATTCTTCTTCGCTAAGCGATCGCCTGACTATTGCTGTCCCGTTTTCCACAGCACCCAAATTTTCACCTTGGGAGGTAGGAGGGTCTTCTTCTTTGTTTGTATTCTTTGTATTTTCTTTGTATATGAATGTAGATGACCTTTGGGCAGTTACGTAACTGCCCAAAGGTAAGTTACAGGGTTCCCAAAGGTCATCTACAGTAGATTCCCTTTGGGCAGTTACGGTAGATTCCCTTTGGGCAGTTACGGTAGATTCCCTTTGGGCAGTTACAGTAGATTCCTTGCTGGTCGGACGTTTGCTAGCTTTTGGCGCGTCTATTTTGATTAACTGCTCAATCAAATCATCGACTTTATCATGGTTGCGGAAGTACCAAGTCAGTCCTTTTTGCTTGTCGTGATAGCTACAGTAATATTTTTCTTCCCCTTGCTCGTTGATAAAAGGGTTGTCGGCTTGAAGATAAGCAGTTTTGGAAGTATGCCTAACTCCCAGTTGATCGAAGGCTGCCCTAAATTCTTTTTCACTAAAAGCTAATTCTTCGACCCAGCTATCACCTTCTCGATAATCTGGATGCCCTGGCGTAGGGGCAAGAAATTTATATATTCCATCAGGATAATCAGCAAAATGAAAATCCAATTGCTGGATTAAAATAGTTGCGGCAATACTGCCGACGTGTTTTCGCAGGGATTTTCTATAAGGAATACCTTCTCTTATATCTGCTAAATATTTATATTTCATGCCCATGACTCCACCTCTTGTAAATTTGAGTAAAAGCCATGAATATTCAATTGATTAATGCTACAATAAGTCATACAAAGCTTATTCCATGTCGATAAATTATGGTTACCACTACCGCATTTGTTGTTTCAAATGCGGTAGTTTCATGTCAAATGTGATTCGTCCAGTAAGAGCGATCGCCAATAATCGCATATAGATGCGATATACGAATATTGCTAGTCCTTTCATAGAAAATACATCGTGTTCCAATCTGAATTCGGTTATCTGGAAGTAAAATCATTCCAACCCCTCAAAACACGGGCAAAGTCTTGAGAAGATAGCCAAAAATAAAGCAAGGAAGGTTCCATTAGCCATTATCCTTTTGACCTTCTAAATAACCATCTATCGTCATTTGTTGGGCTTCCCTTACACCATTTATGTAGTCCTCCAATTCAGCAATTAAGTTGTTGACTTTATCTAAGAATTCACCCTTGGGGTAAAGTTCTTCAGTGCCAGCAATTGCTATTGCTTCTTCTGACACAACTCTAAGCGTAATCGACAGCATTGTGCCCTGTTCTTGTTCTTTGAAGCGAATAGAAGTAATTCGCCCTGGCTCCCAAATCTTCCTATCTAATCCGCAAATAGTATAGAGGTTGGGCTTTAGTTTTTCAAAAGCTTCTATAAACTGTTTTGTGGGGCGTTCTTTACAAAACAGTTTCACATTTTTACGTTCCGTGTCTTGCGATGGTAGTTCGTAATCGATTTGAATTTCCCAATCGCCTTTGATAACAATTTTGTTGATTGATACTTGATATTTAGGCTTTCTTAGAGTATTGATTTGAAGTAATTGCATGTTGCTGATTCCAGTTAATAATTGAACAGTGTTAAATTAAGCGCAACTCGTTTTTAAAATATCTCCTGGGACGCTTTTCTTTGTCGTGGTTCCAAAGCACCATAACTTCATCAGATGAAATCTCCTCTACCACCACTCCCTCTTTAACGTAGAGTTCGCTGTAGATATCGCTAGACGCAACTTTTTTGTTCAATTCAACAAGAAAGGCAGAGGGCAGGAGGCAGGAGGCAGAAGGAATACTATCTTCTGATTCAGTGGCATTTATTTGGTGGGGGTCTGTCTTACAAAGTTCAGAGCGGAGGAAGCCTCCGATCTGACTTTGCGCTGAATCCCTCTCCAAATTCCTACCTTCTGCCCTCTGCCCGGTCAGTGAGCTTGTCGAACTGCTGCCCTCTGCCTTCTTTTCAATGGAAGGAAATTGAGTTTCGTGATTGCGTTTGATTGTTCTGATGAAATCTTTTTCAGAATTAGTTAATTTTGGCCAGTACAGTTCTTTTACTTCTTGGTACTTCTGGGCCACTGTCCAAAATTTTTCCCAAGAGCATTTTGTTGATAAGATTGCGCGGATATCTTCAATCGCTTTCTCGGCCATTATCCTTTGAGCGATCGCAGTTTTGTTCGCTTCACATCCCAAGAGAATTGCTGCTGCTTCCAAGGCCTGGGTGTTATTGATGGCTTGGGCTAAGTTGCCCAAAGCCAATCCCATCAATTGCAGACACAACACGGCGTCTTTGGGAGGTTCAACGGCTAGCTGTCTTAAATCAATGGTGTTTTTTAAAGCTTGTTTCACCTGTTGATTCAAAACTTTAGCTGCTGCTTCTGGAATTGGATTTGACCATTCCATAGGTTTTTCGGCAACAAGCTTTTCTAGCTCTGCGTTCCGTTGTTGGAGGTGTTGGTTTTCCTCCTCTAAAAGCTTCAGTGCTTCTAATTGTTGTATTTCTTGTTGCAGTTTGACGTTTTCCGCCTTCATCTGCTGCACAAGGTTCCTGGAGGCTTGCAGCTGTTCTCGCACTTGACGAACGGCCAACTCCTCAATTTCTACTTTCCGCCCAATCAAGGCTTCTTCTATGCACTTAGCGAGTTCTTCTTCGGTGTAGGTTCTGGCGGGTTGCGGATACGGAACACTGCTACTATCTAAGTCCGCGATCGCAACCAACTCACTAGGACAATCTGCAAAAGCAACGAACACATGTGTCATATTTGCTTGACCAGTAATTGTGCCTTCCTGCCCATATCGAATGTGGGATTGTGATGAAACTCTGACTTTCGCTACGTAAGAATCAGGGTTTTGGGCTGCATCTGGGGAGTTAGTCCCCAGATGAAGGCTAGAATCCTCATTCTCTCGTTCCACGTAAGAATCAGGGTTTTGGGCTGCATCTGGGGAGTTAGTCCCCAGATGAAGGCTAGAATCCTCATTCTCTCGTTGTTTATGCCTTTGTTGCTCGATAGTTTTACCACCCCTATTACATCTGCGGCGGTCGATGGGGATGACCTTGCCCTCTGATTCCAATTTTTTTCTGACGCCGCCAACTACTTTGTGGTCGCATCCAATTATCCTGCCTATTTCTCTGTCGCTCCACTCAACAAAGGAAGCGGACTTCAACAAGAATTCCACAGAAGCTCGCTTGCTGGGGATTTTGTGCGCTTCAATAACATCCAGTGCAAGCGATCGCACATTTGTAGCGGTAGGGGAAGTTAATAGCATCCCCAATCGAATAGCTGCCCTTGGTGTCCATCCACTGGTGATTTCTTCATCAAATTCTTCCCAGTGGGTTTGGAGCAATTCTGAAATAGCGTCTGGGGAAACCCCATAATATTCGGCTACTTTTTCGGTAGCGATCGCACCCTTGGGGTTATGCCAAATGGCAGAAAACAAACATTCTGCTTTGGTGAGAATTGAATAGGATGCGTTTTCATCTAAAGTTTCTGGTAATGTATTCATATCGTCATCTCTGATGAATTGAGAAAAGCAAGTAAAGGAAGCTTGTTTTTATCCTCACAATTTGGCGAAATCCATAACGATTCAGTGGCAGTACGCTTGTTGCCGTTGATTAATGTCGTCCATTGGATTAATCGCCAATCTTTATAAAGTTCTTGGTACAATTCGCAGTCGTACCCAGACAGAACTACCATTGCCTTGGCCGAATGTAGAGACTCGGCCAATTTTTTATGTTCTGCATCAGACATCTCGTAAAGATAATTGCCCGATTCAGTTCTTGTTGAATGGACATATGGGGGGTCGCAATAAATCAGGCAATTTGGATTACGCCCATAGCGCTCTATAACCGCTATTGCCGAATCGTTTTCAATTTGCACCTGCTTGAAACGTGCTGCCAATTCCCACAGATGATTTACTCTGTTAAAATTGGCGACTACATTATTGAAGCCCTGGTGCTTCTGGTATTGGAACCTCCACCCAGAATTTTTGTAAGCAATGGCATCGGCAGAATAGGATTGCCAACTGCGGACATATAAACGCCTTGCTGCTTCTACTGGGTCGTCTGCAATCTCGAAAGACCTCTTCCATTCGTCGCGGCTGTAGGGAGTAAGCTCAATTGCGCGAATTAATTCATCTTGGCGATCGCGCAAAACTCGGAAAAAATTGGTTACGTCTTTGCTGAGGTCGTTATAAACCTCAAAATCTGAGGGGGTTTTTTGTAGCAGCACAGAGGCCCCGCCTCCAAAAACCTCGCAATATATTTCGTGTGGGGGGAGATGGGAAATTATTCTGGCAGCGTCCCGATGCTTGCCCCCGAAATACCGCAACGCGGGGATGCTGTTATTCATGGCCTTTCCCCAGTTGCAGTTTTGGGGCACAGCCGGCTATATTCATAAGTAATGCTCCTAGTTAGGTTTGATTTGATAGGAGTACCCCATTCCCCAAAACTGTCGCAAGCAGTGTTTGGGGATTTTAATTTTGGGGTTGTATTATTGTTGTTGTTCGTCCAGTTCTCTGGCGAACTGGAGAACTTGGTCTTTAATTTTTTTCGGTATCCTGATGCATGTGGTTTCTCCAAGATTCCAAGTAGGTTTCCTTGGAATAAGTCCTCTATACTTCGGAGTGTTGCATTTAGTTGCCATAAAAAATAATCTATTCTGCTACAAACACAGTATACACTCATGTTTCGTGAGCTTGCAATATTTTTCATAGCGAATTTGTAATCTGTGGAGAATTGTGTAAGCGCACAGTTCGAGTACTCTTGCCAAATGGACGTTTATTTTGGTACATATAAGTTCCCATATAAAGTCAAAGCAAACTCAGCCCTAAATCTGTTTAGGGCCATGCTGCTTTTTTATCATCAGTACATACATGATGATACATCAGCATGTTGCTAATAACACTGTTTATTTTTTATATGCAATATTTGTACAAAATTGGGTAATTAAGACGTGGAAAAGCAAAAATTAGCTGATATAGTCCAGGAAATTCGCATCCAAAGAAAATACTCTCAAGAGGATCTTGGTATGCGTTTAGGCGTATCTCAAACTACAATACGCAACTGGGAGCAGGCTAGGACTTGGCCTACTATAGATAACTTGATTGCGATCGCCGAGGCTTGGGGGCAAGGTGATGTCCTGCAACTTTTAGCAGTGGTCAAAGGGGAGGAACAACAACATCATCATCCAAAACCAAAAGTTGCTGAAGACATGCTTAGCAGTATCAGATCTCTCGATAAGACAGAGCAGGTAAAACTGCTACATTTGATTGTTGATATTGTTGCTGGATAGCGGTTGCTGCATCTTCGAGCAGTCGAACAGCTGCGCTCAAATCTCGCTTTCTAGCATATTTTGTCAGCACAATAACAACTTCATCAATCGTGTAGCCGTTGGCTTCTACAATGCAAAGAACATCAACAAAGACTGGCGTCAGTGCTTCAATGCGATTTTCTTGCAATTGTTCTTGAATCTCAGCTAATTGCAGTAAATTGTGGTTTTTTTGCTGTTGGATTTGAACAACATTAACGGCTTCTTCCAAAAGCCTCACCGCCGCACTTAATTTGCGCTCCTTGACGTAGTTGCTTAGTACAATTAACACTTCATCTATTCTGTATCCGTTCAAATCACAGCTACAGAGAACATCTGCAATAACTGGCGTCAGCGCTTTAATCCTGCTCTCTTGAAGTCTTTCGTGTAACTCGTTCATGTTTGTGCTGCTGAATGTGGGAATTTGGCTAAAAATATTACGGCGGTAAAAAAATTAACTTTTTGATAATTTATCAAATTCTTCCTGGAATCCTAAATTAACTTGAAGGACTTCTTGCATCCTCAATAAAGTTTCTTCTGGTATCACGCCCTGCTCTTTTTCGATAACGTGCCAGTGCCCTTCGGACAGTCCAGCTTCTTTTGCAATTTGCTTAAGTGTCCTTTTATCAAGCTTCCTTGCTGTTCTTATCCTGTCCCCCAATCCTTCAATATCAATGTAAGTTGTCCGAGCAATCCGCATAGAATCTCCTATCAAGCTGAATGCTGCATATATTTCTGGCTTTCAGCAAATAATATCATATATAAAATGACGAATATCACCTACAATATGATATTGTGATTAGTAGAGTTCTAATAAATCATTCATACATAACTAATATATGCCTATTTCTGGTTTGACAAACCGTTATGATGATGCAAATTTCAATCCTTTAGGCAGGATAGAAGTGTCTGCATTCAAAGGCAGTCGTAAGGTCAAAAATCGAACTGATGGGGGAAAAGAATACGAGGGCTACGGGAAAGACTTAGGTAGTAATATCCGCCTAGTTACCACCAATAGAGAAGCCTCTACCATTTTTTCCAAAAGTTATGGAAATCCCGATAGCAATGGAGATTTTTTGACTCAAGCCCTAAATATATATCTGCCGTTCGACGAGGTGGATAGAACTTTTGCAACTTCAATGTCTAGCTATAAAGGCTCAGGTCTGCAATTGGTGTGCGATCGCACCAATATCCTTAAAAAATCTGTGATGCTCCAGGACAAAAAAGGGCAGTATCACCAACTTGTAGATTGTCACGATACGCCTTGTCCCATGCAGGGGCAATCGTTATCTATGCAGTGCCAACATGGATGCAAAGCTGAGGGGAAGCTGCATTTTTATGTCCGGGAATTGCTAGATAACGACTTGATGATTCCTGGGCAAATGACCCTCCATTCCCTGGAGGATATTAGTTATCTGGATATCAAATTAAGAGAGTTCAAAGAGATGCTAGGAAGCATTACCAATGCTCCCTTTCCTTGTTCCCAGTACAAACACAAAGTTCCATTCATTCTCAGTAGGACTGAGATTAAGACTAAAATTCCGATTTTTGAAAATGGACTGCGGACTGGGAAGAAGGCAGACAAAAAAATTTGGGCAATTTCAATTCAAATTGACCCCAACTATATGGCCCTGCGTAGGGCTTGGATTGAATTTAACGAGTATCAAGCCCGACAGCTTCCAGTATCTCAGTCTGTGGTGAAGGGTCTGCTGCGGGGAGATGCAAGGGCTATTGATTATATAGATGTCGATGTTCAGGTGGTTGAGCCGATAAAGATGCTTGAACCTGCTTCAGAATGGCATAAGTGGAAAACTCCTCACGATGCGATCGCCTGGGCCAAGAAAAAACTACCACACGCAACAGACGATCAACTGTGGCAAGAATTCAATAAATTGGCCCCAGTGAACGGTAAAAAAGCTCCTGCCTGGTACGCCTTAATTCAATCAATCCTTGGTGAGGAAAATTATGCAGACTAACCAAATTTCCTTGGAAACTGAAATTGCTTTGATAGCAATTGCTGTCGATTGCCAAATTATTTGTCCGCGTTGACAGATTAATGTCCGTGTGCCAAATTATTGTCCGCGTTGACAAATTGTATGTCATTACAACACCCTGCCATACATACAGTATGGCAGAACTCTTCTTTTGTTATAGGGTAATTAATCAGTTTCAATATTAGAGCTAAAATCAAGCTCTTCAAACAAAGAATCTGTTGCTCTATCCTTTCAACCCACCTAAAAAGTGTTTGCTATGAACAAGGTAAAGATATTCCACGCCCCTACCCAGATGGCGATAAATTTGAAACCATTGCTAAGCAGATATACCCAATTTTAATCAAAGAATGAAAAGAAGATTTTACGGATTTGAATCGAGTGAAGTTGTTTTAGGGCATATTGCTGAAATTAAAACTTTACAGGATTTGTACCAGTTATCGGACGATATTTATTTATCTGGGACGAATTTAGTCAGGTTTTACCAAGGTATTCCTGGTATTTGGGAAATCCAAGATCTAACTGAACTAGGCTTTGCAAAAAGACACTTATTTTTTACCAAACAAGCTTGGGAAGAAATAGGTGAACTAAGTGATGGAGAAAAAACTTTAGTTGCAACTATTACTATTTTATGAAAGAGCGTCCTTTACTATTTAATGGTGATATGGTCTGTGCAATTTTACAAGGTTCCAAATCGGAAACTCGCAGATTGCGATCGCTTGATTACATCAATAAAGCGCCTGATAACTTCTTCCTTGAAGCATTGATTTTAGAAAAACCAAAAAAGGACTTGGTGACAGTCGCTAAATTCAAGAATTTAACAACAGGAGAATTGGTTGATATTCCTTGTCCTTACGGACAACCAGGGGATTTGCTTTGGGTGCGTGAAACTTGGAGACAAGCGCCATCTGATGATGCTGTGTGTTTCGCTTATAAAGCGGACATGTCCTATAAATGTTCCCCCTCTGTACCAGAACTTGAGAAACTTGTAGCAGTAAATGGTGCGTGGAAACCTTCTATCCATATGCCCAAACAAGCTGCTCGTATTTGGCTTGAAATACTGAATATCCGGGTAGAAAAGCTGTGGGATATTAACCAAATAAGTGCGACTAGAGAAGGAGTTGAAAAAGTTTTCAGGGATGCAAGCTATAACCAACCAGCAAGAGAATTATATAAAGACTATCATTCAGGGGCTTTTGTTTATACACGTCCAAGAACATCTTTTCAGAGTCTTTGGGAATCGGTTAATGGGGCAAATAGTTGGGCTATAGATCCTTGGATTTGGGTTGTGGAGTTTAAGAAATGTGATGATGCAGGGACGTAATGAAAATGGGAAATTTGCACCTAAATCAAACGAATTACGCATAGTCAGAAGTATCCGCGTAACAGATTCTATTTGGGAAATATTAGGTGAATTAGCACAAAATGAGGGATTAACTAGAGCAGATTTATTGGAAGAATTAGGTACAATTATGATAGCTTCAGAGAAACTTTTTTTGTCAGGACGCGTACCTCAAGAACTTTGGGAAGCAGTTGATAATAATGCCAAGTTGACTAGTCGGACGCGTACCCAGGTAATGATTGCTGCAATTACTCAATACCTGAATCTACCAAATTCTACTGATGATTGCCAATCAAAAATTGCAGAACTAGAGCAATTAGAAAACAAGCTTCAAGAAGTAGGAAGTAAAATAGAGAGTCTGATAGAACAAAATGCTCAACTACTTCAAAAATATGAAGATTTAGAAAGCCGCTTATCAATAATTGAATCTGTTAAATCTGATAACTCAAAAAAATCTATGTTCCCAGTTGATGATATTTGGAACAAGCATTACGGGAATGGCAAAAAATGAGCGGTAGTAAACAGTATAGAGAAAGGTGCGATCGCTGCAAGAAGTTCACTAGCAGCCGCTACTCTGAACTTTATACCTTAGAAGGAATTGTTTCCCCAGGATTGGAAGTTAGCTGGGCTATATGCCAAAGATATTTTGATTTGCACCCTGCAACTGAACGCGAGTATTGGGATAAATGGGTAACGAAAAGGAGCGTCCAATGACAAAAATGACAATCAATCAGGCTATTAAAATTTTAGAATTGAAGTCTCCTTTTTCTATGGGAGAACTAAAAACTGCTTATCGAAAACTATGTTTGCTTACACATCCAGATTGCGGAGGTAAATCTGAAGATTTTATAGCAATTGACTCAGCTTATGATTTGCTAAAAACTTGTGCTAATGATTCTAAAGATATCAATGACGAATACTGGGAGAAATATTGGAATAAACGAATTAAAAACCTTGAAAAAGAATTTGCTCAGTCTTGGAAGCAGACTTTTGGAATTGCTAAATCAGAAAAAAATGGAATGTGGTTTTCTACATGTATAGAGCGCTTTGCCCGTGCCTACATGCGTCCTAGAGTTGAATGGTTTCAAAACGTATTGTTTCAAGACGCAACAACGGAAGTCAAGAATTTGTATCGAGAACTACTGCTAGAAATTGCTCCCAATCAACGCTTACGGGAGCAATGGGCAATCAAATATTATCGTTTGGAGTTTGGTTATGAAACTCCATACACGTTTTATTTACCACCATCCAAGGAATCATTGAATGAAAATACTTGAGAGACATCCATTAAACTTTTACGAGTCACCATCTTGGTTCACTACTGAACTACTTCGGTACGTGAAAATTAAAGGAGTAGTGGGAGAACCATGTGTAGGTGGGGGTGCGATCGCATCACTACTAAATGTGTGGCCCCACACCAGAGGTATCTGGACGAATGATATTGACCCCAAAAAACAAGCTGATTACCATCTTGATGTAACGCTATCTAAGTCGTGGGATGAGTTTCCCGACGCCGATTGGATTGTCACCAATCCACCGTATGCCGAATTTGCAGCACCTATTATCAAAAATGCTCATTCGAGAGCAAAAGTAGGCGTTGCAGCATTTTTGTTGACTAGTTTTTTGGAACCCTGCGACGACCGGGCAGAATTCTTAGAGAAAAACCCACCGAACTTAGTTCTTGTATATCCACGGTACTGCTTTCGCAAGGATAAGAGGGGTATTCGGTGGGCAACTGATAACATCACTATTTCATGCTTTGTTTGGGATAAGCAACTGACCACACAGCGCATTATTGTGCGTCCCAAAGGGCAAATCATTGGGTTTTATAAAACTCCTGATTCTGCTATTAGTGAAAAACAGGCAGAAGATATTGTACAAGAAATTGCTTGGTCACATGAAATCAGTGGAGTTTAGTCCACAAAGGAGAATCAAATGAGCGATTACGACCCTGTAGCTAGCAGGAAAAGACAATATAAAAGGGCACTTCTGGAAATGCAAGCAGCTATTCAGCTAGAGATTCAAAGCCTAGAAGAAGACCCTATTTTTGAACCCAGTAATGGAATATCTGGCATTGCGTTTAATTTGATTAAACATCAAGCTATGTTGTCTGGAGTTATTGAAGGAATTGTTAATCACTAGTGAGGATAAAAATGGAAATTAAAGCACTATCATTATGGCAACCTTGGGCAACTTTAATTGGTATGGAAGTGAAGCGATATGAAACACGTTCTTGGGGTACAAATTATCGCGGTCGCTTATTGTTTGTGCTGCTAAGAAAAAGACTTCCGAGCAAAAAAATGCCTGGACTTATATGAAAAACAAGTACTTTCCTAAAGAGCAATCAACTTTTGAATCATTGCCGTTTGGATGTGCGATGCCTCCGGCGGGCTACGCCAACGCGGTAGTAAACTTGGTCGATTGCATTCAAACCATATTGACTGGGTGCGATCGCTTGTCAAGCAGTGCCAAGATGCAAGTGTTCCAGTATTTGTGAAACAATTGGGTGAAAATGTTGTTAATTCCTTGCCTTACATCGATGGTGTAGCAGTTACTAATACAAAGTTAAATTATGCGATAGAAAAGGCGGCGATGTGTCAGAATTTCTTGAAGATTTGCAAATTAGGAAGTTTCCAAAACTATGAAAGTTAAAGGATACAATGATTTTTATGATGGATGGATTAGCAATATTCTTTTTCAACCCAGAGATAACGCCAAATCAAATTTTTGGATGGAAGGATATGATATGGCCAGTGAAACTGGGCGAACTCAATTTCTTTTTGAGGCTCTCAAAAAAGAAATTGAGCTAGGACACATTATTATCGAGCAAGAATAATGGGAGAATCTAAACGTAGAAAACAAATATTAAAAGAAAACTACGGCATTCCTAATATTAACGCCCAAGTTCAAGCAGCGTGGGATTATATAGCTTTATCAATTGACAAAGCTAAAAGCGATGGCAACGATTGTTTGATTACTCAATGCTGTAATAACAATAAGGGGTTTCACCCAGATGCGATCGCTCAAGTTAAAAAAGAAATTGAGCATTGGGAATGCGATTTAAATATTCCAGTTCTAATTCAAATGTTGCCTCAAGGTTTTAGACCGACAGAAATAAAATTGTTTGATGGATTTATTACCGTTTGGTGCAATTGTCCCGATTTTTATTTCTGGAAAGCTCTATTTGAAACTTCAGTTGATTAAAAAGCAGCGTCAATTGACGCTGCTTCTATCCCATTTCAGTCGCTTATTAATCAACAGTAAAAGCTGTACATTACTATTTTGTCATAAAAAAGCGATCGCACCTGACACGCAATCGCTTTGCTGCAAATTTCCTCAATGAGATATGTCTTGCCGCAGTTAACAACTTAACTAGTATACTTTAAATATTGCACGTTGTTACAAGTTTATGAACAACAAAAAGTACAGAAACCAAATAGCAGATTTAATTTTAAAAGATGAACAAGGCAATGATTTAGTTGTTCTTTCAAATCTGGAGCGTAATGAAAATGGCTCTATGTTTTTTGTTGTTGGTAGTGATGAATCTTCTAGTAGCCCGAAATACAAAGTTACTATTCAAATTGAAGAAATTTAGCTTTGGTCTACGGGTTTTATTATTTCATCTGGAGTTACTTGGCACTTTAATACTTTGCTGGGAGATGCGAATACTGCGATCGCACTATCTACTTTGGCAGTAGGATCTAAAATCATCGGAACGTTTTCAAAAGAGGTTATATCATCGAATGCCATATAATAATTTTTCATAAAATAATGAGCGATAGAAACGAATACTAAAGATCCAACTATTAAATAATCGGGATTTGTTCGGTACTTTTCGTAAAAGTCCTTAATAGCTTTGTAAGCATTGTTGATAACTTTGTAGTCTACATCAATGTTGTATACAGACTCTTGAACTAAATTAACTACAGGCTTTTCCATAATTTTGATACCACATCAATTATCTCGTTTTTCAAATCCTTTGTATTGCCTTGTTTCTTGGGTAACAAGCCCAGTTTTTCTGAAATAATCTGCGAGTTCTTGCTCGGTTCGCCCAGAGAAGAATAGTTGTATATCGTTAGGATTACTAATTTCACATTTCGTTTCAAAACTGTACAGATGGGTATTTCTCATTGTCTCCATAATGCTTTTAGCAATTGGAAATACCCTTAATGTTTCTCCTGTAACCCCATATTTTTCGTCTATAAAAGGCATACAGCGATTGTCTACTGCATCAGGATTGGCAGAAATTTCTTCAGGTGTTGCAAATTGACCAAAATATAAAATTAATCCGAACAATTCAGGATGTCCGGCATAGTCAAAATCAAAAAATATTGGTTCGTCATTGAACTCTAACCTATTAAGGTTAGATTCTGCTAATCCAAACCCATAAAGCGTACCACCATTTTGCAAACTAGCCGTAAATTTTAGCATATTTCAATAAATAACTTTAATCCCTTTGCTTTCAAGTATTTTACCAACATCACTACAAGCAGAAAGACTTGTAACCAATTCTTCATCAGTTAATTCTAGACCCATATCAAGCGATTTTTTAGTTCCTAGAATTGTAACTTGACGATTAATTTCAAACAAAGGGGAGACTTCAATAACAACAATTTCGCCAGTTTGAGTGTGTAGAATTGGTTTTAGGCTCATTGGTACAATTTCCTATATAGGCCGCCAATTTTTGTTGGGTCTTGCTGACTTAACGGCCCGCCAAGTCTTATTTCTAATTCTTTCAACCTGGAAAACACTTCTTCATTATCTACAGTCTCCATACAGCAGGGAGATTTAACCGCGATCGCACCAAAGTTCTTTTTTAAAATCTCAACTATTTGATTACGGGTATACCCATGAATTAAATAGTTTGCGTGAGGATATTCAAGCGGTGGATATCCAAGTTTTTCCCGTATTTGGTTGCAGTCTTGAGATTGGGGGAAGAATTCTAATATTTTTAACTTATCTCCTTGGCTCATTAAATTTGAAAATAATAAATGTAATGAAACGCGACCCCCAAAAGAGCTAGGTGGCATATCTTCACCGCGAACTGCTACGCCACTATTTTCATTTAACCAGTTAATTGCATTGGGGTAGCAATCAAATTTAAAAACTTTCAAATTCATGTTTTAGCCTTCTTCTTGTAAATAAGCTTCCTCCTCATCACACCATTTTTTTAATTGCTCAATTACTTCCTGCTGCACTCCTCCACATTCTTCACTTTTCTGTATACCCCTACGGATAACTAGTATTACTTGCTCTAAATATTCTTCTGGTATATTTAACACTTCAGTCGCCATTTACTAAACCTCAAAATTACTACTCTTTTTTGACTGGCCACCAATTAACAGTACCTTCATCCTCATACTTATCTTCTGGTGGTTCGTAGGTTCTAGATATTTTATTATATTTGAACCATTCTTTTTCACCGTCTTTAAAATCAACTTTGAAATGTCCATCAGAGCATTCAATCACCTCACCAACACATAAATATCTCTTAGAATCAGAATCAATTACTTTTACCCAATCCGTGACTTTAAAATCTTCACGGTGTAAAAGTAGCATCATATCTCTGATTTGGTCAATATTCATAGTTGTATCCTAGCTATCCGTTAGGTATCGGGATGTTTCTCTAAGAAATTACAATTGTTGGGATTAAATCGAGGATGCAAATAACTGGTATCAACTAATGCATGATGTTTTCTCAAAACAATGCCATCAGCAAGCTTTTTCATTCGTTCTTCATATTCAGTGGCTTTTGCTTTAGAGGCATTAATAGCAAATCTAATAGCGATCGCCTTACTGGCGCTAGACATAGCGGATGTTACTTTAGTAGTATCAATAGTAAAATTAATTAGTATTGGATTTGGTTCTAGTTTTGGTTTGTTTATTAGTTTTAGTTTATGGCGGTTTCTTCGGCGCTGCCTGATTGACATTTTTACTTCCCTCAACTTTTGGACTTTTCTTAATATTATGAAACCTTTGATGGCATTCACACTATATTCGCTTGATTTGAGTGAATCTCATTAAATTTCGATAATAGCTCTATAGATTGATTCATATTTAGTGTAAGAGCGCGTAGACATCGCGGTTTCTATAAATATTAATTGTAGATGCGATCGCGTTAAGATGGAATGTCATGGATTTTTCCACATCTTTACATAAAACCAAACTCTAATCATCCAATTTGTAAATAATTGTGACAGTAATAGTCAATAAATCTGATTGCCCTAATTTTAAAGTTTGGTTGCCAAAATATTGCAAAATACCAACGTTGATTGGGGTTGATTTTTAGCAGCTTCATGGCGATCGCTTTCTACCATAATAGATTTTTGCCATTGGATGTCTCGATGTTCCGTTAGGGGATAAATATAATATTCCCCAGGTAAATTTATGATGATAAAGGTTAAAGCATGGTGGTTGAAATAACCAAATACCTTTTTTAGTACGCAACTGAAAAGCGAACATCATTGCATTGCATCCAAAGATAGTTAAATTACCGATTGAAATATGTTCCCCAAATAATTTTGAAAATATAAACTCTACCATATCAGCTTTAGGGCTGAGTCTCCACATAAACCACCATAATTTAATCAACTTTGAAGACTCCCATATTTCATTTTTGAATTGTTGGTTTTTGATTTGATGATATTTTATATTTCCTGACTCAAAATTTATAATGTCTAGAACATCGAACAGAGAATAATTCATATTAATTAGGGATTTATTTAATGGTAAAATGATTATAATGCAACAAGCCTCTGCTACGAACAGAGGCTATTAACACGTTGCAGAGTAACCGATAGCGTCAGATGTTACTCAAATGAATACTACCACATATATTTATGTCTTGGCTGACCCTAGAGATGGAAGTATTTTCTATGTTGGTCGTACAACCATGTCTCTTAATAGAAGGTTGCATACTCACATTAGAGATGGGAAGAAGCAGAGAACAGAAAAAGGTAAATACATAGCTCAGATGCTTGCTGTAGGAGTCAGACCCCAAATCAGGGAGGTTGAATTGGTGACGAACGCAACTAGAGAGGAGGCGATCGCAAAGGAAGAAGCTTGGCAACAGTTCTACTCAATAACAAATACTCTTACTAACAAAGGGTCTGCTGTATTTGGTGGCCACGGGACTAATAAAAGAGTTGTATGGACGCCTGAGACTATTAATTTATTAGGTAAACAAACAGATACATATATTGCCGAATTACTAGGGTGCGATCGCAAATCAGTAGAGTACAAGAGAGAAAAGTTAAAAATTCCTAGATGCTTGCAAACAAATTTTGTTGTTCCTGCAATGGGTGGATGGAACAAAATTGAACTTTCTGAAACTATTATTGAACAGCTAGGGAAAATGCCTGATTATGCTTTGGTGAAACAAGCGGGGGTTTCAAAAACTGTTATTAGTAACAAAAGAGTTCAATTGAATATACCCAGTTATGCAGCAACCACTGGGAATAATGGCAGATGGGGTAAAAGAATTAAGCCAAAAATCTTTTTAAGTCCAAATTGTAAGATTTGCAAAAGTATTAATACTATTAGATATGGTTCGGGACACAGGTGTAAAGATTGTTTAAGCCAATTTTCAATTAATGTTGAGCGAACTAAATCAAAACATATTTGTGTGTTTTGTGATAGTAGTGAAGTTTATCAAGCAGCGAGAAGTGGTAAAAACAAAAATCTACTGCAATGCGATAATTGCTTGCAATCGTTTAGAATTGGCAATTAGTAGTTAGTTAATAGTAATGAAGTTATCCTCTTTACGTAAATCATTAGACAGGACAACGCGACAGGTGCAAGGGGCTTCCAAGGTATTGCTAGATCAGTTATGGAAACCCCAAGACGGGCCGCAGACTGAGGCTTTTTTATCCCCGGCAGATGAGTTACTCTTTGGCGGGGCCGCTGGTTTTTAGGGGGATGCCTATGGTGGGGGTAAAACGGCCCTCTTGCTAATGTTGGGAACATCTGCCCACAAACGGGCTATTATCTTCCGCCGCGAATATCCCCGACTCAAGGACATAATCGAAAAGTCACGCAGACTTCTAGGCGCGATCGCTCGGTATAACAGTAACGATAAAATCTGGCGTGGTATCCCAGGCGATCGCACCTTAGAATTTGGTGCGGTACAACACGAGGACAGCGTAGAAGCCTATCGGGGGGTAGAACACGACCTCAAAGCTTTTGACGAACTTGGAGAATTTTCTAAGAAACAGTACGAGTTCTTAATAACCTGGAACCGTTCTTCAGACCCATCGGTTCGGTGTCGGGTGGTCGCTACTTGTAATCCTCCCAGTTCTGAAGAATCAATGTGGATTAAAGAGTACTGGGCAGCTTGGCTAAACCCAGAGCATCCAAACCCAGCTGCTCCAGGCGAAATCAGATGGTACGCAATGGTGGGGGATGAGGAGAAAGAAGTCCCATCAGGCGAACCATTTGAACACGAAGGGGAAATGATTCAACCGCGAAGCCGTACCTTTATTCCATCTCGGTTAGAAGATAATGCTTACTTGAGAAATTCTAACTATAGGTCGGTATTGCAACGGTTACCGGAACCACTGCGATCGCAATTACTAAGAGGAGACTTTACCACAGTCGCTAAGATTGACCATCCTTGGCAAGTTATACCGAGCGCCTGGGTGGATGCCGCTGTCAAACGCTGGACGCCGACGCCAAATGCACCACAGTCGCATTTGGGTGTAGACGTGGCAAGAGGTGGACGCGACGAGAGCGTGATAATTTCTCGGCATCATTATTGGATTGGGCCCATAATTGCTTTTCCAGGCAAAGAAACACCAGATGGTGACTCCTTGGCAGACCAAATCGAAGTTGTTCGTAAAACTAACAAAGTAGAGATTCGAGTAGATACTTTGGGTGTCGGTTATGCAGTGGTGGATGCCCTAAATCGGCGCGGCACTAAATTGGTGTTTGGGTTAAATGGTGGAGGAGCTACAGAAGCTTTAGATAAAAGTGGGTTACTAAAGTTTTTCAATTTACGTTCTCGTTGGTGGTGGCACTTAAGAGAATTGCTCGACCCTGCCAATGGGTACGATGTGGCGCTGCCCAACGACCCCAAATTAATAGCTGACCTTACTGCCCCCAGATGGAGTCGCACTGGTTCTAGAAATAAGTTTGGTGAAATTCGAGTAGAAAGTAAGGAGGATATTATTAAGAGATTGGGACGCAGTACCGACAGAGGCGATGCGCTCGCGTATAGTTTCGCTGAAGATGTGGATGATGCCAGTAGCTATGATTGGATGAGCCAATTATAATTCGTAATTCATAAGTCGTAATTCGTAATTAAAAAAGGCAAATACGAGTTTATAATCAGTGATAATGGTTTACTGATTACAATTACGAATTAAAAATTACGAATTACGAATTAATATGGCTTGGGCTAATTTTGAAGAAATGAATATTGCAACAGGCGATATTTTAGAGTCGCAACCCTATAACGCTTCATTACGTTATTTTTTTGTTGTTGTAGTTGATAAAGAATCAATTCAAATGCTTTGTTATGTCCCTGAGAATAATCCCGGATATAATTTATTTGTTGAATCTCTTATGTTTCCAATTCTCCAAGAAAATTATCGAGTGTTAACAGGTGAAGAAAAAGATAAAATTACACGAGGTATCTTAGCAGCAATTTGCTACAAGCGTAATTTATTAGCTGCCGATGTGGAGTTGTACAAAAATCTAAATGAAGTTGTTTCTATCTCTAGTGCTTTAGATATCCAAAAAAATAAAAGAATTAAATTAATACAAAAAAGTCAGGCGACATGAATTTTCTTTGGGTAATCACTTTTGGCTTTGCTTTTTTAGCAATGCTTCGCTTGTCCCGCAAAATTGAGAAGCAGTTACTAGAGCTTAATAAAGGCAAAGATTATACTTTTAAATCACTCGGAGATAATACTTATTTGGTTTCTCCTTGCCCACCTAATTACACAGTTTTAGAAAATTTATCAAATGTAGTTTGGGTCGCTTGTGATGGTGGTAAATTATTAATTAAGGCTGAAACACAGCAAGCAGTCAAAGATTTAATAATTGCACTCAATAGTACTTATTTATATATGTTAAAACCACAAGATAAAGTTCGGATTAATCGGCTAGGACGAAAAGCTCTCAGTCATACAATTGCTGCCTACGGTATTAGTGAGGGAGTTGTTGAAGGATTATACGATTTTATAGCTTCAGTTATTTTTAGAACCAACAACGGGAATACATACAGAATGAATATTCAACGTATGTATTTAGATCCGGACTTAAGTAATACCCAGAGAATTAATGCTTCCCAAGCTTGGACGAAGTTAAAGCTTAAAAAGGTTGAATCAATAGGGCACGAACCTTATGAATACATCCCAGGAAGATATCCTGGAGTAGTTGTTACTTGCATTGTTGGATGGGGGAACGATACTTGTGATATAGAATATTATGACGATTTAGAAAGCAAGCGAAGATTTATTCGGTCTTACAATAGTCATTATTGAAATCCCCCTTCCGAAGAAAACTTTCTGCCTTCTTCAGGCGATCGCCCCTTTATAATTGAGTTTGCCTGTGGTGAGTAACTTCTTTGCCAATGTCGTCAAACATGCATTTCCCGACATTTTCTTCTACTGGGGAAAGTAAAGATAGAGATGAAGCTGCCCCCAGCACTTGTTCTTCGGTTATTTCTAAGTAACGTTGCAACTGCTCCAAACTGCGGTGTCCGCTAATTTCCTGAATTACCCGCAAAGGAACACCAGCATTGCTCATTTGGGTCAGGGCAGTGCGGCGAAAACTGTGGGTGCTGGCTCCTTCAATACCCACTTGCTGGCAGGCAGTTCTCAATATGCGGGCGGCTGAATCGTGGCTGATATGCCCATTGCTGCGTCCGGGGAATAGATAGTTATCCCCTGCCAAGGGTTGGTATTTAATGAGCAATCGCCGGAGGTCTTCGATTACTGGTATAGAGCGGGTTGCCAGCTTTCCTTTGGTGTTTGATTTCCTGATGATAAAGTGCGATCTGACTTGTCCTTTAGATGTGTAGATATCTGAAGTCAGCAAAGTACAAGCCTCGCGGATTCTGGCAGCGCTAAATAGACAGATGCCAAATATTGTGCGATCTCGTCCGTTGTCTAGCCCGCGACTGAAGATTAGTTGTATCTCTTGCTGTGTCAGCACCTTAGCTTTTCCATGTCGGTTTATTTTCATCGTCGTAGTCCCCCATATACAGACTACAACGGATTGAGTACGAGATATCTTTTGCCTAGCGTATTCTAAAATATTAGATACATTTGCTATTAATCAAAATCAGGAGAATATTGTATGAGCTACACTTTATTTAATACTACTATTCATATATCCAAGGGCAAAACAATATTAAACCTTTCAGAATGCTCTTATCCTGTAAATTATACAAAAGGCGTAACATTTTTTTTGGCAAACCCCTAATTGTCTACAGGAATGCCAAGGAGTTTTGCCGATTAGCTGGGGTTTAAATTATTCCCCCTGGATAAAACTAAGTTTTCCTGTAGATGTTCCTCAAACTTGTGTTAAAGATGCAATTTTTACATATTATGTTGGTAACACATTAAAAGTTCAACACGCAATCTGGCGGATAACTGAAGTAATTAATCAAAAAAGAAAAAAATACGGATTCCAAATTTCTTCTTCCGCAATCGCCTATATTTGTCAAAAGATAGAGAATTATAACAAAAAATGTAAACCAGGTAATTAAGCGCGATCGCATGAACGATATCTACGTAGAAATGTTTTTTGAAGTTTATGAATACATGGTTAAAAAATATCAGTTATCGTATCCTGCAATAGTAGGTATTAATGCCTCATTGTCTATATTTAGAAGTCAGGATATGGTCGTTGAAAAAATAGCTAATCTTTATGATTTCTGGCTTTCATACAGCATAATTTCAGAAATTTCATTTGAGTGGCGTTGTAGTTTTGTAAGTAGAATTATTGGGGAATCACCTAGAAATCTGAGTGTAAATGAAGGATATCTAGTATTGAGTTTGGTTAAAAAGTTAGTGAACTATTGTAATAGTTAAGTTATTTGTTGATTAGTAACTTAACTTTTGGTAGCCTGCTAATTTGTGCAACCTGATGCCTAGCCCATTCTAAAATTTTGTCTGAATTGCGAATTATACGCAAGCCTACCAAATATTCATGCTCTGCAATCAATCCATCATGAAAAGCTTTTTCTAGAGCTTGTTCTTGAATAGTTAAACTCAATTGTTTTTGAGAAATAGGGGGTTTAACTGGAATTGTGTAACTGAGTAAATTTACCATTATCCTTTACTGGAAAAAATAATTTTCAATACTTCTAAAGCAAGGTGAGTTTTGTCGGCAGAAGATGGTTTGGAACCTCCTAGATTTTCTCTAAGAATGGCGATCGCTGTATTGGCTAGGGGTTCAATTTTATCAGCCAATGTGTCGGGACACGGTTCTAAAGATGCTGTCATCATCTGCTGCTGCAAATCAGAAATTTTGATGAGTCTGTATCCTTGGGCATAGAAGCGATCGCCAACTTTGTTGAGTTCATCTTCAGAAATTATGGCTTCGGTTTCTTCATCAAAAATCTTTTGTATTTCGTCAATGTTCTGGTTCCAAAAAGTCGATTTATGCATATTTATTCTACCTCAACAATGATATCTCCCAAAAACACCCAAACCTTTTTATTACAAATAACCTGTTCTTCATTTTTATAACTGTAACTTCGTAAAGTAAATTTGTATTTTACTATTTCCATCTCTGTAGGTATTTTCTCTCCTAGTTTAATCCGACTCTTGAATTTTTTGGGTAGCTGAGCAATACACTCGTCACCAACTTTCAATGTTGTGTCTTCAGGGTTTGGTAGTTGTTTGATGGCGTATTGTAACTGTTCTAGAGTTAAGCAGTTTGGAATACAGATTTCATTTACTGAGAATGACATTTAAATTTCCCCTTCGTTAATATACTGCCACCAGCAATTACGCCCTTTTGTAATTTGTGCAAGTCGCAATCTTAATTGACAAGTTCGTATTTGTGGAACGAGAGGCGTTACCATGTCTTCCTCTAAAGAACAAGGCAGTGGTCGAAATTTAGGTTTAGCAGCAATTTGAATATGCAATACATCTTGTCCATATTTTGCGATCGCCTGTTCGTAAAAATCAAATTTTTCTTGGGTGATTTGCTCTACAAAATTTATATCTTGGTTCATGCTACCTCCTGCGATCGCGTTTATTTCTGGGTTTCCAATTCCTGATAGCATCATCGTCAGTAATGCGGTTGTGCTGGATTTGTATGTGTTTTTTGGCTTCATCCACAACCATCGACAAATTTTCGCACATCATCCCCGACATATCTCGCAGTCCTAACAGCACTGAAACACTGTCCTCAGTTAGCTTTGGTTCGCTAGAACGCAGTCGCAAACGAATCCCCTGTTCAGTACGCTGGATTAATGACCATTCGGGGAATTCTGTTTTGAATTCTGAATGGGTCGCACTAGCTAAAGCAATCACAAAACCCAGTTCGTATTCCTTGGCAATCGCCTCCATTTTGGCTAGGGCTTCTTTCAGTTTGGGTTCATAGTTTTGAGTTTCGGACATTTGTCTAATTCTACTGATAAATCTGATGATGGATTGTTTAAGAAATGTTCAATAGTAGATGTCCGAAGAATACTTATTCTTTGGTCATCTTGTCTTTGGCACTCCCAAAAATCTACATCACCCCAGTTCCTACAATAGTGCTTTTTGACTATTAAAAGACGATTGTCAATATAAAATTTTAGTCCTGGATTCACTACCATTTTTCAAACTTTTATCTCAGATAAATTTTCTGCTACTGATGCATTAGCAGGATTGAGCGCTGACACCGCTTTCTTTTCAAATTCATCTAACGCTGCACTAATTTCTTCACGAATTGAAGTAGGAAGAATTCCAGCATCTACTAACTTTTGGACTGCTGCCATTTCTGCTGTATAAGTTGGCTTGGCTTCTTCTAAATCTATAGTTTCTCCCCACGCAGCAAAAGCCGCTTCCATCATATCTTCACCTGCTTTGATGAGTTGTGCGATCGCACTTGGAGGATAAGCTTCTGGAGGTAAATCGCGGAAACGAGCCATCATTTTTTCAACAATCTCGTTTCCCCGCTCTAGCTTCTTTTTATTTGCCTCGACTCTACATTGCTTCCATTCGTTGATGCTAGCGCGACGGTCGAACTCCTCTTGAATTACTGCTTTGGTTACAGCTTTCTTTCTGTCTGCCTCTCTTTCAGCAATCAATTTTTGTAAATACTCTTGAAACAGTGGGCTTTTCTTCCAAATACCAATAGTCACGCGATCGCACCCAACCGCCTCCGCCGTCCTATTGTTGTTTAATCCCTGAGCAAGATATCCAGCCGCTTCTTTCTGTTTTTGAGTTAGTTCAGTACGCATACGATCGCATCTGTTTGATACATGATAGATTTCAGTAAAATTTAGCCAAAAATTTTTTACACTCGGTTAAAATTTTAAACTTTATCTATCTTAGGCGATCGCATAAACTCCGAAAACCTATCTTATAGCGATCGCAGATGTTATCTACGTCTTTGTAAAAACAGATTCAATACCGCTTACGACCAATTGTGTGTAGCGATGCCGAAAATCTTTAGGCATTTCATCCCATGTTGGTAAATTTGTACCAACAGCGCTAATTGCCGCTTCGTAGAGAGTTTTAGGTAAAGTAGCGAGATGCGATCGCTTTTGAATGACTTTCAAACACTTAGGACAAGTAACTTGGGATATTTCCTCAACTCCTGTGGGCACACCACAAGCCGAGAGTTTGGTAGAATTGGGGTTTAGCCAGTGAGTATATTTAGGATTATATTTCCTGGGCATTATGAAAATTTATCGCGGTATTCTTGGGGTAAGTAAATATTATCATTGTTAGTAATTGCAGCAGTCCAAGCTTTAATAAAATCGATGCGCGGCATTTGCTTTAGAATTTGAGTTTCGCTATATTTACGTTTTTCATAAATCTCAATCTTTTGTCCCCCAATAAAATTTACAACGTATCTTTGCCAGTCTTTATCTCCACCAATTGGACTAACATCTGTAATTAACAATAGATTAATATCGGAACCATCTGGAAGGTGTAAAACTCTGTTCATAAATCTTTAAATTCTTCTGGTAAGTTAAAGTTGGGGTCATCTTTGGCAATCTCCATTAATCGGTCAAAGGCAGTTAGGCAGTCACCCAATGCTTTATGCCCTCCTCCCAATGGTTGCCATCTATAGTCGCCCCAATAGCTACTATAATCGCCACACCATTGAGCGTACCAAGTCATTAAGCAAAATGTCCGGTCTTTAAATTTGATTTTGGGCAGTTTATATAATTTGCAGCAATAGTTTAAAAAATTTCGGTCTGCTTCGGCATTGTAAATAAGTATGCGTTTCCCATCCAGAATTTCTACAATTTGAGGATGAATATCAGTAAAAGTGGGAGCATTGGCAATCATTTGGTCGGTAATACCGTGAACTGCGATCGCGTCGTTAGGTATAGGGATTGATGGTTTAACAAAAGTATTAAGTAGTGTTTCTTTTTGGTAACCAATGATGGCTATTTCCACAATTTCGGCATCGCCAAGACCTGTAGTTTCAGAATCCAAAATTACCCAATCATCAGTTTCTAAAAATTTTTGCACCCACTGTACGACATTTGCTCTATCTCGCTCGATAAAACCCTCACATCTCCACCAATCTCTGTATTCTCTTCGTTTTTGTTGTTTTTCTCTTAATTTTTGTAGTGCTGCCAGTTGCTTTGGAGTTGCTTGGCGCTTGGGTTTTACCGAGTCGGGGTTGCTGGGGTCGTAGAGGTAGAGGGTGTATTTGGGCGTGTCGATGTAGGCAACTGGTTGCTTTGGCGAGAGTTTGAGTCCAGCTAGTTGCTTTTTGGTTTTGAGATGCTCTGGAGGTTCATTTTTGCCGAACCCCCACCAGTTGTATTGTGGAAGATTCATTTAGGGGATAAAAAATCGTCAGGCATGGATGGGCGAGCGCCTATAACACTGTATGTTAGGTCTAATTCGTAGCCGCATCCTGTCGGGCAACAGTGTTTGATTTCTGGGAGTTGTCCGGTTCCCTTGCATTGGGGACACTCGCCAATACATCCAAGGGGAAGATCAATTAGACCCAAGCAGCATCGGGGACACTTTTGATATTTAGCCATTCTTAGAGAATTTCAACTTCGAGTAATTGGGGTTGGGATTTGTTATAGGTATTAAGTGCAATTTTAAGTTTGTTGTAGGCACTTTCAGTATGCACGTTCCAGCAGGATTTGGGATTAGTTTTCAAAAAGCCTATGGCAGAAACAAACCCTTGAATTTCTTGGGGTGTGAATTCTATATTAGTAGAAAGCGATTGTATCTTAATAATCGCACTACTTGTCGCTTCATTAACACCACGAGTCGGGTTGTTAGTAACAAAGTCAATGGCTTTTGAAAGTGCTTGTAGTTCCTCAGTTGTAAAGTCGATATTAATCATGGTAGTAAAGAAACTCTTTGAATATTTTAATTACGAATTACGAATTATGAATTACGAATTACGAATTAACATGGTGTTTTGTTTTTGGATGGCGTAGATGATTTACAAATTAAAAAACCTCACTTGTATCTGTGAAAAATACGGTTTTGCTGTGGCACTGGATACCGATGCTTCATCCCCTAGACCAGGGAAAGGAATTTGGCGATCGCAGCACCAGTGTGTATCTGACCACTGGACAATGGAAGATGTCCCGCCCAGCAATGCTAGATCGGAGTCGGCAATTATCAAGCATCAACTCGCTGGGGATAGGGGACATTATTCGGTTCTCAATTTCGGGTTTGTGGTGCTTCATTTTAAAGGATTTGATCACAATACGGTAATGCAAATTGTCAGGCACAAAGACAGCTGCACCCTCCTAGATGAAGACTTGATTGCATTGGAACTTGCTGTAAAACAGAACACCACTTATTTAGTCCAGTCTGGTAGGTACACCGGGGAAAGATTTATTAAGGTGGCTAGTGGGGAATTGAGTGTAGAAGAGGTTTTTTATGTTCCGCCAGTGGGTAGGCAGCGCGATCGCGAGGGCAATTCATTTGAATATACCCAAACTATGCGGGAGTTTGATATAGCAGAATACTATAATCGGTGCGTTGTTTTTAAAAAAAGGACATCGCTTGGGCAACCCTACGAAAATGCTAGGTACTCACTACCCCAATGCTTCAGGCAAGACTTTTCAATGTCATCCACAATTGAAGCTTTGTGGCACTGGATGGATTTGAGAACTAAAGCTAATGCCCAAGATGAAATCAGAATTATGGCAGACATGGTCTTGGAAATTATGAAAATCTACACCCCACTACTATCCGAGTGGTATATAGAACATCGATACAAAAAGGCTAAATTAGCACCGTAATGATACTTATTTTGATGTGCAACGCAATAATAGGAGTTTCAGGTATGCATCTGGGGACTACTCCCCAGATGCAGGGGTGAAATATTGATTCTTGCGTTAATGATTAAAAAAATATGTCAAGAACTGATGACATACTTTTATGGCAAAAAGTAAAAATGTTACTTATATTGTCAAGAATTTAGGCGATCGGTGAAGAAGGCAGAGGGCAGGAATCAGAATTTCCTTCTGCCTCCTGCCCTCTGCCTTTCTTGCTAAGTTCTTGCTCAAGAAAAACGTGAGCTTCTTTTTGAGTGATAATTTCCAAAACTATTGCCACTTCATCAGCATTTAAAAAATCCAAACTAGATTTTGGATTCCATCCGAAATTTTCTGCCCAAAGATATTCATCTTCTGCATCACAAAGTTCTCCATTTGCTCTGTGATATCCAACTTGAACTATTTCTCCGCTACGAAAAAAGTAATCCCCTTCAATGGTGCTGGGCAAATCAATTAATATAATTCCTATCATCATTCTTCCCAAAAATATAAACTATTGGCTTTTTGAAAAACTGTTTCAAGCGCAGAAAACGACGTGTAATATAGACCCATACGTCTACAAATCCATCGTCTGCCATCCCATTTAACGGTGGCAAATAAAGGTGAGATTTCATCTAAACACTCTAAATATTCGTCTAAAACATTAAAACTTAATGTTCCTTGAGCGTGAAAATTTAAACCATGTTCTAAAGCTATCTTTTTTACTTTTTGAATTTCAAACTCTGTCTCTAAAGTAAGCATTATGTTGTCAAAGCTGTGAAGAAGGCAGAGGGCAGAGGGCAGAAGGATGCAATGCAGTCTGGGCTTCTCTACGAGACGCTACGCGAACAGACCTACACAAGAAGGCAGAGGGCAGAAGGCAGAAGGTTTGCAATCAGTGTAGGCTTCTCTTCTCTACGAGAGGCTGCGCCAACGAGACGCACTCGCGTTCGATTTTGGTGGGGGACTTAAACCCTTACTCCCTTTGGTCGCTCTCAGTGGGCAGGAAACAGAATTCCTTGAAGAAGGCACGAACTTTTTAATGTTTTATTGAAAAATAATTTCTATTTATATAAACTCCTTGAGAATAGCTTTGAATATGAAAAGTAAAAGTAATCAATTTAAGTGTTTTATCTATGTTATGGTCATGAATCCCTTTTGTTTGTAGCGATGAGAAAGCTAAACTATCAGGTACAAGCGGGAAAGTTGTCGGTTGGTTATTGGTTTTAGTAGTTGTAAACATAATTTACCTCAAATCAGGTGAGTAATATTCTTCAATTTCTCCAGTTAAAAACCAAGCGATTTGCTTTGATTGTAAATATAGCAGTTCTTGATAAGTGCATTGTAAACGAGTATGGGGGTAAGTAATGCGTTCGTTCATCTTTTGTTCAAACGATTTTATAATTGCTTGAACCGCGATCGCAGGCAAATTATTGCTCTCCCAATACTCATCAAAATCCTTGGGCACTACTTGACCTTTGTATTGCCAGTGTCACGAACAAGGAGTGAGGGGGTGCGATCGCGCCTGTGGGTTTGTTAAAAATTAGTTAATCAATCTATTACAATTTCCTACCCAGCTTTGATGCTGGGTTTTTCGTGCAACCGTTTGTACTAGTGGTCTGTCCCATTAGTTCTGATGGGTAAACTCATTCTTAATTTTTCTTTCTTTGCGCTCTTTGCGCCCTTTGCAGTTCGTTTATTAACCCAGCAAAATTAATGGGACAGACCACTAGCATGTCTAGCCTTAAATGTTGGGATAGATTTGATTGTGGGGTGGGCAAGATGCCCACCCCACGTTTAGTTTTTCCTGCGAACATGCCATTTATTAGCCCTATACAAAACCAAGGGCTAACGCCTCACAAGTAGATGCTAGGGAGCCGATTTCTTCTATAAATTCTGCCTTCGGGGGAATCTCGAATAAGTTTGTAGAAACTAGTGGATGTTTCTTTTGTAAAGCGATTGATATATTCCTCGATCGGCTCAACACTTTCCCAGGCAGATGGATGTCGCCATTCTTTACCGTCTAAATCGTAAGTGAGGGTGTATTTGCCCTTGCCGTCTGGGGTGATGATGGCGTATCTATGCTCTGAATAATCTAGGTTGGTCATTGTTATTAAAATTCCACATCGGCATATTCCTTGAGCCTTTGAAGAACTTGGTTGTATTGATTTAGCGGAATATCGGTTGTGGAAGTTACTCCAAATTCTCCAAAAACCAATCTTACTTCTTTTTCTTTTAATCCGAGTTCTTTATAGGCGATCGCCCACAGGCGACTTGCTTGGGCTTGAGTTATTAATTGGTTCATAGAGTATGGTATCATTCCCAGACTTTTAGCAGGTCAAGAATTTAGGCGATCGCTAAGTTCTTGCTCGGATTTTAAATTGCCAGTTAGTAAGTGCGGAATAGATATCTGTTCCGCACTTACTAAATTGAGTCATCCACTTTTGCTGCACCTTTTCTGAGTAGTGAGCCATCGCATCTGCCCAAGTCGGTGCGCGTCCGTGTTGAGAGTTAAACCAAAAGTTGTAGTTAACGTCTGAGCGTTGTGGGGTTCAGACGGTGGATGCTCAAAAGCGCGACATATCGATACAATTTCCAGCCAGTTATTGCTAGCGCGGATTGCAACCTGCATATCTAAAGGAAACCGATCGCAACTTCTCAATCAGTTCTTCAACGGTCATACACAGCAGATTCGGAGTTTATAAGGTACAGACTATTGTAAAGGCGAACGGACGTTCGCCTTTACCATGTACCTCATTCACCTAAAATACGCTGTAAATGCTCTGGGTTAAACCCATAATCAACTACAATCTCATCTTTTCGACTAGGTTCTTCGGATGGCTTTAAGCATTTTTCCGCCTCTGATATAACAGCCAGCAGCATTGCTCTAGTATCTTTCGAGGAACGCAAATAATCTTCTTCACCGTGCTGCATCTCCACCAAAAGCGATCGCATTTCTTTGACCAACTCAATCAAATACTGTTGGTTTTCTTGGGGCGAATGGGCTAAAGGATCGTAAAAATGGTTAATCATCAATTTAGGTATGTAAAACTCAACTGCGATCCCAGCATTAAAGCTGGGTTTTTTAATGTGAATGAGCGCGATCTCGCTCATTCACTAAGAAAATTCTCAATCTAGAATTTCACCAATTTTGAAGCCCAACTCCTGCAACTTTGCTTCTCTGCGATGATCGACAGCTGCGCGCAGAGACTCTGCAAGAATCGTGTCTGTGTTGGGTGTCAGCTTTAATGCTCCTCCCAAATACCCCAACGATTTAAGGAAATAGTCGGTTGGGTTTACTAGCGATAACCTCTTCACAAATGTCTGATTACCAGACTTATAAGCCGATAAGCCTTGGCGCTGTGCTTCATTTTGTGGTTCGCCAAGTTCTTCTAAGATAAGTGCGATCGCGGCAGTGACTTTTTCTAAAGTCAATTCGCTATTAGCTGGGGTTGCTACCATTGTCTTACTCCTTTAACCAATCATTTGAAGTTTCGGCTTGAATTTGTGGCAGGTAAAGTACCTGCCAGTTCCTAAATAAGTGTTCGTGGACAACTTTTGACATGAAGTGAGCAATTCGCCCACCATCAAAATGAATGCCCGTTCTTAGCAAAATGTAGTTTTGCTTGGTCAAATGAATGTAGTTGATATCTCGCCTTTCCATATTTCCAGGTAAGACAATATGCCCAAGGGGATTGGGGGGTATATCGCCATCCGCTATTGGATATCTATAGTCAGGCATTCCAGCAAAACCATCATTTATAACTACATTCACCCACTCATCAATATCCATTTCCCTTTTAGCTACATCAATCTTTGCTAGCTGTTCGTAATATTTGCGGTTGCGTCCCAACCATCCGCGAACGTACTGCATAACTAGTGTTTGCCGACTATCCCCCGATGCTTCGCTGAATGAAGTAAGGTAATCGTCATGTTCTTGAGTGATGTAGTAATAGGTAAGTGAGAATTGATATGCCATTTTCTAAGGTCTATTCTTGCCACTAGTTTACCTTATGTGATGGCAAATTTATCTAAAAATTTTAAACCGTGGTAAGATACTCAAAAAGCGCCCTGGAGATGTGTGCGAGACATCTTCCAGGACTTCCCGCCTGTTCGCTATTTACAACTCACAGGAGAGCAATTCAAGTATGCACCCAATCGACTTAATGAGAAAGCACCATTGGTCTTACCATCAGTTGGCCGGAGAATTTGGACTGACTGAAGCGGAAGTACGCCGATGGGCATTTAGTAAAACTGCTAGCAATTATCGCAACCCTCCCAAAATGGCATTCATCTTGGCAAATAAAATTGACCAGCAATTGAGTTCGGAGCAATTGATATCGGCATGAAATCTTACGTAATTCAGTTGTGCAAACAACTTACTGATGGCGACGAGATCGTAGCTTTAGTCGATACAGTTGATGGCAGTAGAATCCGATATCCATTTGAAATAAAGCTCAAAATAGCTAATCAGTATATCAGAAAAGGTGGGTGGGCAATGCGTAATGCTTATCTTGATAACGCAGAAGTGGTTATTCAAGACAAAGAAGAACGAGAATACCATACTTCTGTTTTATTTTTTGAAGCGCATAATTCAGGCATCAAAGACTGAAACACCATTGTTACTACCATTTTGAACTTGCCCATCTTTGATGGGTTTTTTAGTATGAAAGTGTTCAAGCCTTCGACGAACAAATATGAACAAACTTAGCGATACTCAACAAGCTGAAATATTCGCAATCAATTCAGCACGCGGCGACGGTACGAGCGCCAACTATAAAAAATTAATTGAAAATGCTCAGCAACTTTCAACAAATCGGTCGTGGCAAGAGGTAAAAGAGGAACTTAGAAAAACCGCCCAATAGTCATGCCAACAATCAAAGAATGCCGCGAGCTTTTAGACATCCAAAGTCGGGACACAATAAATGAAGACCTAAAGGCTTTGGGATTATTTGGGAATAACCATTTATCCTGGGGCGAAGTCCGAAGAGTTCTCGAAATCAGAACTTTCCTTGGAATTAAACCAGGAATCCACAGCCGGGAACAATTCAACAACACCTCGAAAGAGGAACTTGAAAAGTTGTTCCAAAAACACCAAAGCAGTATTGAGCAAAAGTTACATCACCTACAAAACCAGTACAAAAATAGACATAGAGTCACCGTACACTTGACTCTTGACCAAGACTAAATTTTGTATTGCAGATTTAATCGTCAATTCTGGTGATGATGCTTTGAGGATAAGGTTTGCGGGGGTTTTTGCAGAATTCACAAACTTCAATAAATTGGCACAATTGCCAAAGTGCAGAGGCTCAAAAAACCATAGAGAGGGACTGATGAAAAGCCAACTTTTCACAAAACTCTTGATTTGTCTTGTTTTGAATCAAGTTACCTAAAGTTAAGCAAAAAATTACCTCTGCTAAATCGCGCTTTTGAAGGTGTTGTGTTTTTGGGGTGCTGAGTAAGCAGATACAAATTAATACACATAAAGCAGGAATTAGATGTGTACAAAAAGGAGGAGAAATCAGTTATCCATGCAGATGGTAGGGTGGAAACTAGCATCAAAATTGAGCATAATGAGTCGGGAATTTTAGAATTTTGTGTGGTGGTTGGGGTAATCACGTTTTGTATTCTTGCAACTTGGTTAATCGTGAAAAATGACAATCATCGAAGATTGGATGGCCCAGCATCCGAACTTAATCAAACAATGCGAGATAATTCTTCGCAGAAAAATCCCCTATAGAACCTGGCATCATTGGCAAGAACTTGTAGGAGCTTGTTATGCCCAAGGTAAAAGACTAAAAACTCGCAAATATACTGACGAGCAAACACAATTATTCTTGTGCTTAGCGTGGTTTAGGCGGCAGTTCCCCAGGCGCAAGCTGACCTACAAAACCCTCAGACAATACTGGCTAAGTAATGAATACAAAATTGAGGAAGTATTTGAAGCGATCGCCAACGGGGAAACTCCAAAAACTCAACCTCAAGAGAAATTAGTAGCGATCGCCAAGGTTAAAGTTTGCTGTGACGAAATTATGGGGAGGGAGATTTCTAGGAAGTGCTGGGTTAATTGGAAGAAGCACCTCGGACTTTCTCTAAGAATCAAACAAGTTGATGAGGGTACAGCAACACTATTAGTATTCATTGCTTGCTGGCGGCGTGACAACTACAAAGGTAGTCTTCCTTCGGTGAATCGCTTATTGTTGATGATGCGCGATCGCACCCGTGAAGCGATGACGCTAGAAACAGCATCCAGTGGTAAGCAGTTTCACGAGTGGCACATGAAGGGGTGCAAGGGAAAAGATTTACCCAAATACCTTGCTGCTTGTGGGTTTAAGGTTTCACTATTCACCCTGTACAGATGGGGTGAATATAGCCAGAAAAAGCATTATTCAGTTGCGGAATTGAGTAATTGGAGAAAAATTGCAAGTGATAAAAGGAGAATTGCTTAATGGCTCGTAGTAATCAGTTGACGGTGGCTCCGGAACATACAGAAATTGAGTCGAAATCTAAAAGTATTTTGGCCCGACGACCAAAAAACGAAATCAGCAGCACAATTCCAACAGAAATACCGCAGGCCCAGGCTTTATTAATCCAAGAGTTGGAAATCTCGTTTGATGCAGATTTATGCGCTGCTATGATTGGGCGTTTGATACAGTCCAAGCGGGAGATTGATGCTCTAGCATCGGACGAGGAAAAGTTGGCTAAAACCGTTGAACTGGGTCGATTGGCGGCAACTGAAAAGGCAAGGCTTTCTGGGATGCAGCAAGCTAGGGCAGAGTTCGCCGAAAAAATGAAGAAATTCAAACTGCAACAGCAACAGCAATTTATTGATGTAGATCTGCCAAAACTTATCGATGCTTGTGAACTTTTATCCGAAGAGGATATGAGAAAAACTGTAGAAGCATTTGCTTCTAGATTGAAAATCGAAATTACCTGGGAAGAAACCGATGCAGGACTCCGATGCAACGCCAAACCTATCGCCTGAAATTCAAGCCTCAATTCAAGCATTATCAGAAGGTAAGGCAATCCACCAAATTTCCCAAATAGTCCAGGGTTTAGTAAATCAGCAGCTCGAAAATTACTTAATTGATTTTGAGCGTACTATCGCTCAAAGCAATGCCACAACCATCCAACTGATGCAACAAGAATTAGAGCGCGTCAAAAATGAATCCGCAACAGTAAAAGGAGCATTGCAGAGATTATCTAGTGCTGTTGCCCCCAATATCCCAGCTAATGCTGAGGTGGTGACATTCCGCCAAGCCATTCAAAATTTGGAAACCTGTGGCAGCATTCTACCCAGCGATGCTGAAATTGCTGCCGCCCAACTAAAAATCCAACAAAACCACGCTTGGTCATTATTTCGTCAATCTATTGCCAAAATTGTCGTCAAAAAATTGGAGCAAATATTTTGCAAACCGCAGACTTCCACAGAGCCTACTGGAACTACGAAGCGAACTTAGGTATAGGTAAAATTCATCATCCAGATTTAGGAATATTTGCATTGTTGTTTGAATCTGGTAGTCCTGTATGCAATGTCAATTTCTTAGATAAAAATCAGTTTTCCTACTACTGGCAGCAGTACAAGAAAAAAGGCACTCCTTTAACTTTAGGAATGCAAATTGATAGGGACGTTGAAGTAATAAGAGTAATTAAGCAGGATAATTTGTTGAAATTTCCAGACTTAAACCTGGAAATAAAACTTGAAGACAATGTTCGTTACTTCCGTTCCCTTGATGGAAAATGGCAAGCTTTTGAAGATGATGTTTTTGTAGAGTATAAGCCTTGTGATTCGCTAATTAATGTCAGATGAAAATAACCGTCGAGCCAGTGCGTAAGGAGCTTTATCTCGCTAAAGTAATATATCCGGATGGTGTTTACTACTGTTACGGCATCAACGCTGATGATGCTATTGGTGGGTTGGTAAGGGCGAGATGGAATTTGTTTTTAAGCCAAGAAGTAGAGGTTATTAACAATGGCAAAACAAAAGTCGAATGATTTAGACCTTTCTGACTTAAATGGCAGTATTACCAATGCGATCGTCTTTCCCGATTCCCATTTTGGTTTGGAATTGGAGGTTTGGGAAAACGCTCAGCGTATTGCTGATATGCTGCCTGCTGGGTTTAAAGTTTTTGGCGACTTGAGCGATGAAGATGTAGCTTCTGCTATTGAAAAAGCTAAAGGTGCTGAACTTCAATCAAAAAACTGGGGTGAATATTCGACAGCAATTTCTAGATATTTAAAAGCTCTGGTTAAAGTCAGAGAAACTCAATCTACTGTGAGTGAAAATGTTGCTCAATCTAGAGTAACTATTGCTCAGTTGGAGAAAGACTTGAAAACAAGTCTTGCGGGTTTAGAAGCTGAATACAGAAAAATTGTTGGCGATTCTAGAAGTGCGATCGCCAGCAAACAATACGATTTAGAGCTTAGTCTTAATCGCATTGCTTCTCAATACACAGAAAATAAAGCTAAAAAGCAAGAGCGATTAACAACTGAAACGACTAAAAAAGAGCCAACACCTTACGAGGAGCAAACAACTTCTTTAGTTGATAAGTTCCGTCAACTTAGAGAAGCAAGATATTCAGGCGCTTCATTTGGAGTTACACAAAGGATAAAAGCATCGTAATGAAAAAAATTGCAGTTACAGCATTTTTGATTGTCTGCTTTGGAATTGGTTGTTTTGGCGTACAAAAATTTGAAGCACGTAAGCTAATTTGGCTTGGTATTGGGTTATCCGGGTGTGGCGTTTTCGGATTTTGGATTCAGCATCAACCTAAGAAAGTTATCAGGAGATACTAAATGATTGCGGTAGTTACGACTAACAACTCTGAATCAACTTTTTTACAAGTTATTCATGCAGGACAAAAGTTGGTTGATTCTAATAATGAAGTAATTAGTTCGTTGCTGGAATTTGTATCTTCAGAATACGCAGAATCTTCTGATGTTCGCGACGCTATAAACACCATCATTAACGCAAATAACGAGTATTGCAAACAAATTATTTTAGCAATGCAACAAGGATATTCATGAGTGGCTCTGAAATTTGCAAGATTTTGCAGTCTGTGTTTGGATTTGTTGTTGCAAGTGCATTCGCACAATTGATTGCGGTACTCTCTCACTCACAGTATGCGATCGCACTTGCAGCAGTAATTTTTTATCTAAAAGGGCATCAAAATAATTCGCTTACATTCCAAGCTGTGGCGGTTGGATTAGTCTTTGGGTGGTCGAAATGTTTTTTCGTTGGTTAGGAATTATAGGGCAAGGTGCGCTCGCGGTGGTGTTTGTGTTATCTGCTAATAAAAATGAGCCTTGGTTATTTTATCCGAGGAATGTCGCCGCGATCGCATTTGGAGTTAATGCCATTTGTATGCTCCAAGGAATGGGTAAAAAGTACGAAGACATCGAGCGCACAGAAGATACTTTACGAGTACTGAAAGATACCCAAGTAGAAGAGCAATTACAGTATTTGCAATCCGCCGCCGAGTCAAAACTTGCCAACGAACAGGCAGATAAATCTATTGAAAGACAGTTGGTATTGTTAGAACAAACAGCACCAATATTTACACAGCTGCTACAACTAACTGGGAAGAACGGCCCGGTGGTGCAGATGGCGCTGGGAATGGTTCAAAATGGTGCGTCTATTGGAGATGTTTTGACTGCGGTTTCCGATGCTCAAATGCAAATGGAGCAAGCAAAATTGATTGCTCAAAATCGACAAACGGAATTACAAGAGCAACAATTCATCGCTCAATCAGTTCCCCAAACTACCGCGATATCGCAAGCAGCAGCGCTACAAATTCAACAACAATCAGATACAACGATTCAACTACAAAAAGCAGCTGCGGTTGTGGGATTGAAAACCGAATGTTTGAAGATTGATAAAGCACCGAGTTACCAGCGTTTAATTTTTAGTCTGCGGACGGTGGATTACCACTTACTGCCGAAGTGGAAAAAAGCTGCAAAAGTTTCCCTGGGAAAGGATGAAGAATTTCCCATGTACGTTTTTGGTAGCGAACAAGTAGCAGTGGAGGTGGGATTAGGAGCAACCGAACGCACATTTTATGACTTCCCAATTCGTGAGTGGCAGCAAGGGGGAAGATTAATAGTTTTGGGACAGTCCCTTGATGGGGAAGTGGTTATCGATTTGGGCAACGAAGATACTCCCCAGGTGTTGGTAGTCGGCACAACTGGTTCTGGTAAATCTAATTTTCTACGCTCTGCTGCTTATTGCCTTTTGGCTCAGGGAGGAAGAGTAGATATCTGTGGTGGTAAAGTTAGTGATTATGAAGATTTTGCCGAGCGCTTCCCTACAATTACCGCCAATGATATGGGCAAAACTTTTGAATATGTTGGCGAATATTACCAGGAGTGCGATCGCCGCAACTCAATGAATAAGTCTGAATTAGCTGCACAGCAACCTTGGATTTTGTTAGTTGACGAATATAAAGGAACTGTGCCTTTCGACGATAAACTTCGTAAACTTTACGACGATCAACTTTGTGAAGTCGCACGCAGAGGGCGGGGATTAAGGATTCATATAGTAATTGGGTTGCAACACGGCTCTAAACGCTCTAAAGAAGACCCCCAAGGATTACCGCCAGACCTCAGAGCAAATCTACCAGCACGAATAGCCTTTCGCTGTATCGAAGCGATTGATGGGCGAATGGTGCTTCACAGGCACGGCGAAGTTGTAACCTCGCTCCAGGGACGAGGTGATGGAATTATTCAAGCTGGAACAATCAATAGCAGATTTCAGGCTTATAGATTTGACAAAATACCGGGATAATTCGTAATTCGTAATTCGTAATTCGTAATTTATGACAAGCAATCAAATTAGTATTACAGATAGAACGAAGGCGTTTGCGATTAGGATTGTGAAAGCTTGCAGCTTTCTTGATGAAAAGTCTGGGGTTACAAGAACGTTATCAAGACAACTATTGCGTTCTGGTACTTCAATTGGGGCAAACGTCAGAGAAGCACAATCAGCGCAGTCTGATAAAGATTTTATCAACAAACTAGAAATTGCACTTAAGGAAGCCAGAGAAACCCAATACTGGCTAGAAATCTTAATTGAATCGGGACTAGTAGAAAAACAAAAATTCGAGTTGCTTCTACAAGAAGCCAACGAAATCGGCAAAATCCTAGTCTCTTCCACCAAAAAACTAAAAGAAAAATAATTACGAATTACGAATTACGAATTACGAATTAAACTTATGCACCCATCACAATTTGTAGAACTTGCCGGGTTCCCTGAACGCTGGCAAGAAAAGCACTTACAAAAGTATTTAGCTGAGCGCCTCCAAGAACAAGGTTACGGAGTCAAGCTAGAAGCAGGCGCAAACGGTGGTCGGGCCGATATCGTTAGTGATTGGATGGATGGGGCGATTATCGAGGTCAAAAAATATCTCGACCGCAACACAATTTATCAAGCTGTCGGACAATTGAATCTTTATGGCTTAGGAAACAAACGTAAGTTGGTAGTAATGGGGTTTTTGACTTCCGAAGCTAGGGAGCAAAAATCAGCCTTCACTACCGCTTCGATGGTTCAACAAGATCCCCGTGTAAAGGTTGTGTTTGTCAATCTTGAAAAAGAATGGCAACCGGGATATAAAACAGCTACTTCTTGGTTACGAATTCCCAAATTTCAAGTTCCTCCACTTTCACTGCCTCAATTACCTAAAATAAAATTACAGTGGTTGTTTGAGTTAGTGAAATCGCATCCTATATTACTTGCGCTAGCAATTGTGGTGTTTCTCAGCACGATACCGATACCAAAACCACGACAAAATAATCAACTCAAACAAAACGGAATCAACAATACTTTTATGCATAGTAGCGAGCGCAACATATTGCCTGTTGAACTAATTTCTGAGCCAGAGTTAGAAGTCGAAAAATCCTATGCAGACTTAGAATCTGGAGATGATAAACGACATAATAATCAAAGCAATGGGACGGAGAATTCTGTTTATAATTTGAATAAACTTCTTGATTCTGTATAATTAGAGACTAAAAATGTTAGCTACTGAATTTCAAACTGAAGCACTATTTTGGTTATCGGGAAGGGGTGTTGGTAAGGCCCGTCCGCGGACTAACTGGCGGACGGGAATGATTTATACTGCCCAAAAATATGGAGATTGGAAAGAAAACGCCATAAGTGCGATCGCGCTTCAAATGCAAAATTATCCCCCAGCACCGATACCTTGTCGTGTTGAGTGCCAATTCATCAACTTTTTCAGCAGTGATGCCGATAATCTGCAAGGTTCAGTTTTAGATGCTTTAGTGCAAGCTAATTACCTAGAAAATGATTCCTCTAGTTTTGTCTCAAGTTGCTCTGGAACATTTTTCAAAGTTCGTAAAAGGCACAATCAACCAAAACCACAGGGGATTTTGGTGAAAGTTACTCCGGCACAAATTGAATTCTTGGAGTTGAATCACTTTGTCTTGATTTTTTTTGAATGTAAAACATGGAAATAGCAGACTCCTTGTATATCAGAGTTAAAGTTGAGAAAGAGTATGTAGACTTAGTATTGATTTTGCTAAGATAAGTCTGTTAGAGATTGGTAATGGTATGGCAGTGTTGAAGATGGGAGCGCCAAGGACGATAGATCCTGAGCGCGTTAAAGAATTAATCAAAGAAGCTGAAGCTCAAAAGCGAGACTGGTCTTACCCCGAACTAGCTAAAATTCTTTCTGAAGAAACTGGTAAGGAAATCAAACCTGATGCCGTAAGTAAATGCGCGAGAATTAACGGCATAATTTTACCAAAATTATCTGGACGCAAGCCTAGTAAAACTTGATCCGCGATCCGATCCGCCGATCCGATAAAACCTCAAATTTTCTGGATCTTGGCGTGGGCGCGGATCTAAAGCAGTTAAAATTAGGCTGTAATAAAAAATACTTGATAAAAGCCTCCGTAGTAGCCACCGGGGGCTTTTATATATAGATGAATTTTAATTGTAAACTTATGTAAACTTATGCTTGATTCTTAGATAAAGCTGCTAAGTTAGTAATGTGAAATAAATAAATTTGAGGTGAATAAAAAAGTAAAAATTAAATGATGCTTGTGCTTACAAAAGTACGCTCATAGGCACTTGTTTTAGTCGTATCGTTTGCAGTAGCCAAGAGAGTTTCATTCCTTGGTAAATGTGGCAATCGTTAATACAACCACACCACACCATAAGGTGGATACAGCCTATCTCACTACACTACATACTGCGTGGTTAGTCAATGCGATCGCTGATTAGTAATAATTGGCTGTGACAGTTCGTGCTGGCTGATGACGGGTAAAAGTAGGGGTGGTCATCTGACCTATGCTTTACGGGGCATAACTAAGCCATAGCTATATGCTATAAGTATTTAGGCGTTGTACTTGAGACTACTGAACGACAAGGTTTATAAAACTTTGTAGGGTTGTAAGGTAGGTAGGGTTGAGTAGTTTTGAGTAACCGTTTTTTAATAGTTTGCCTGTTTTTAAGGGCGTTAATTTAGCGGATTAACGCCCTATTTTAGTGGCAAAAAGTTACACACTGGAAGTTACTTTTAGTCTGTAGCTTTGATTGCTACGAGTTAACATCACCAAACTAATTTTACACTATGTCTAGTCTTTTAATTACCAAAGCTGACGATAAGGCAAACACTGTTATTACCGTTAATGGTAAGGGCGTGTTCTATCAGGAACTACGCTTAGCTAACCGTCCGATGTCGCAACGTGTGAGACTTGGGCGTTTAGTGGTGGTAGACGATGAAATTGTTGTGGACTACGACGCTTGGAATGAGTACGATGCTTTGCTGACCGAGCGCGATACCCTAGAAAAAACTAGGAATGCTGCTAAGGATGTTCTAAAATCTTTAGAGGGTGAAGCATCGGAACTTAAAAAAGCTGAGATAGAAAAGTTAACAGGTGCGATCGCAAGAATTGAGAAAAAACTCAACGATAATCCTATCAGAGAGTTGACGGCATTATCGGCTAAGGTAATGTCCGCAGTCGATAAGATGCTTGATAAGGTGCGTCATCGTCACAAGCACCTTGAAACTACTGACAAAACAGTACAGTTCTCGCATCATCCAACACGCGAGTATTTCTTAGAGAAACAGGCTACAGAATTACTCACTAAGCACAATGAGAAGTTAGAAGCCAAAGGCGTTAACGAAGGTTATCTAGACTTCGATATGGCTTTCGAGATCGTGCAGAAACGGTTTACTAAGGTAGAGAAAAAAGCGCCTGTTACCCCTAAGCCGGATGTTACTTTGACTAAGGTCTTAGTTGATGAACTAGAAGCATCTATTGATAAAGTAGGGCATCTGAAAAAACTAGACACTAACCAAGTCAATGCTTTAGCCAAACATTACAACGTTGGGGGTTCCAAAGCTGGGAAGATCCTGGCGATCGCCAAAATCTTAACACCTGCTACAGTTTAGTTATGTACCTCTGGGGTGTGCGAGTCACCCCAGTTACCTAAATGCAACTATGAAAAATATTACTTGTCTAAAGTCTGCTGACGCTAGAATTCAGCAGCGCGTAACCGTGCGTCATACACCCGGTATGAATGCAGATATGTCGATGGATGCTAGGCAGGCAATTGCGCCCAAAAAGCAGCACTTTACAGGTGTTAAAACCTCAAAAAGTGTTGCTAATGGGCAATACTCCAAGGAATCATCAAACTTTACCCAGTACAGGGTAGTGTTTTACAAGTACCTGCCTAATCAGGTATTTCGTAGGGACTGCAAGACTGGCTTAGAGGTTCCGATCTTGGAGAAAATCCAGGGTGAGTGGTTCCCGTGTGAGGGAATCGTACTCACTCAGAATGAAATCAACCAAATGCGTCCCTTTGCTGGGGCTGCTGGGATTGATGTAGACGGCACTATTGCGCGTAAACGTCCCCTACAAAGTGCCTCTAAGGGCACAGCTAACTATGGGGGTAGTTACACATACAGATGCCCCCAAACAAACGATCCGATGGCTAATCGCCGTCAACATCGCAAGGACAAGAAACAGGCTTCAAAAATGCGATCGCTGATTGCAAATATCAAGATTGAAAACGTCAAACGTTAGAAGAAATATGACTACTAAAACTCAAAAATCTATTCATGATTTTCCTATGAAGTGGGCAGATATGGGTAAATGCTTTGGCATTGAAATCAAGCTATCTGGTGGCTATTCGGCTTGTATGTACGCTGGATGCGATCGCCAAAGTCTACCAAATTATAAGCTTATTTCTCCCCAACAATATGGGGAATTAGAAGTGCATTTTTATAAAAATGGTTTTGCTTTGGATTTACCTAAATTATTATCTCAGGTATTGATGCCTGATGAAATGCAAAGACTGAATTTAGCAGATGGGCACATTCAACCCAACGTTCACCACAGAACAATTGTAAAGATATTTTCAGCGATCGCCTTAATTGCATCAATGGAATAGTTGTTATTTCCCCAGTTTTCCTGGGGATTTTGGTCATCAACGCGGTAACTGAATTCCCGCGTAGTTAACCAAAATGTTTCAATTCATAGATGTGACGGAAGAACTAGAACAAGCGCATCAGCGGCAATTGCAGATAAACAGAGACGCGCCAACAAAATCCAAATCTCAATCAGGTGACTTAGTTGTTGTCAATACTCCCAATTTTTCTGGGATGGGGAAAGTCATCTTCACATACTATGTTCCTGGTTATTGCCCACATTGGCGGGTAAAAGTCGATGTGGTGAATGACCGATATCGCACGATTGAGTCCGAAGAAAGTAGTTTTCAGTATCCTTATTAAATCAATGGAAATAGGAAAAAGGAATATTCTAGCGGTGTATTATACCGCTTCCCCTATCCAGATGCGAAAGGGGAAAAATTGGTATGTAGATGCCCATGCAATTGCCGATGATTTAGGCGATATCTACGGTATTGCTACAGAAAGGGTATGTGGCGTCATAGCTGCATTGTCTCCCGGTTGTAGCTGGGAGAAGAACATCTATGAAGCCGAGAAATGCCTCAATTATTTCAAGATGGGTTGCACTGCCACAGATGCCCCGTTTATTGGGTCTTATGGCAGGGCAAACATGATTAAGTCTTGGCGGATCTTGGCAGGGGAACCATCACTAGAAGCCCTAAAAGGCAACAAAGTACGGGCATTTTTTAGCCTGTTGCACGACCCTACAAACAGTCACGATGTTTGCATAGATCGCCATGCCCTTAGTGTTTGGGCGGGTGAAAAGTTAGGGGAAAGGCAACTGCTAAATTTCATGCGATCGCCCGAAAAATACGATGCGATCGCACAGGATTACAGAGATGTGGCAGCACAGTTGGATCTGTTGCCCAACCAGCTACAAGCAATTACTTGGGTTACTTGGAGGGAAAATAATGTATTGACATTCTTAAATAAAAGGTATACCCTTAAATCATGAACCAAATAAATCATAAGGAGAAAAAATGAAAACGGAATCTATTTCATTACAGACAAAAACACATATTCAGCGCCTAAACGATAATGGCATAAGCATAGAGCTTTTGCAGAAAGATGATTGGTGGCAAATCAATGCAAGTATTTCTGATGAAGTTGTGAACTGGGGAGGGTGTGCTGGATTCACCCGTAATTTTTTGTTGATGGAACAAGCGTCAGGAATTATTGAAGGCATTGCAATTAGTTTAGGTTTGGGTTGAAATAGCGCGATCGCCAAGCATGATGCTGCTTCATCGAATTAAGTGCGATCGCTTTGCGGAGAACTTGTTTTTATCTCTGCATATAACGAATTTATTGCCTCTAACGGATATTACTAAGCGTATGACCAAAAACCGTGGGCGTGGTCGCCCAAAGGGTTATTCCCCAGTAAGTTCGCTTCCTATTGTCAAAGGGCGTAAAGCTTGGGCAATGGAAGCGGAACTATGGGAATGGCTTGAAGCACAGCCCAATCAAGCGGCTGTCCTTCGAGAAGCGATCGCACTTCTCAAGTACAAGAAAGAACGAAGTTAATTTGTGCGATCGTTGTTGATTGATCGCTCAAGATTACAGAGACGTGGTAGCACAGTTGGATCTGTTGCCACACCAAGTACAAGCAGAGGAAAAGACATCATGTTAGAACCTATCAAAAAAATTGAAATTACCCCACAAGAGGCGCTCAAAAAGTTGATGGAAGCGCCAATAGAAAAATCTGCCTTGGTAGTAGAAAAAAGTGATATTACAATCAAGCAATCAGATGATCCGGATTGCTTTAATAGATTTACAATCGATTACACCTGCAAAGGGCAGGTAGTAAAAATAACCCAGCATCAAGAATCGGCTGGGTTCTTTGCCCGAATCACATATATTGGGCAGGAGTTTACTGCATGTGATGAGTACCTCAATTATGAGGTCAGATATTTTCATCAACCTCTGACCGTTGATGAAGTAAAAACAATGTCTTATCAGGGAGTCAAGAGTTATCTGGAAAAATTCCAGTGTCGTCGCCTACCCCAAACACAACCCCTGAGACAAGAGGCAGAGATTGTTGTTAAGGCAATCTTTGATAAAGAATTAACTTTTACCAATTTTGATGATTTGTTTGAAGTCGTCAAGCGATTGCTTTTGTGCCTACCCAATAAGTTTGGGAGAATAGGCGAGTTTAAAACCCCTTCCCCCCATTCCTACAAGTGGGGGGAAGTGCTTCTCCCCAACGAAATTTTAGGGAGAGACTTGTCGTCATACAAGAAGAAACAACTTTCCTACGATGACCGTAAGCGGGTAGTATTTGCTGTGTTCCTCAATATGGAGCGCATCGTTGTTACCCCAGGAGAAGCCAATGGGCGCTACTGGATTCCTGGCAAAGAGCCAGTTTACGGGGATTTCTATCTTAGTTGGTCGCGCAACTAAACTAAGCCAATTATGGGGATGGCTCAAAGGGATTTTGGAAAAAATAATTCTCGATTATTCGTCATTCGCATGAAATGGGGTGAACTTTAATTAGCGATCGCCAGTTGATGGATTATTTAGGTATTGACAAAAATTATCGCGAGGGCAATCGTGTCTAACTCAAACCAACAGCCAGAAGTTTTTCTCATTCAAGCTGGTGAAAATTCAGCCTACAAATTTATTTGTTGGCTGGCAGAACAAGATAAAAGTACCTATCTAGGATTGTTCCGGGGTACAACACATGCTTACGAAAAAGAAGTGCTGACTTTCCAGACGATCTATGCGATCGCGGCAAATTACCAACAGGGGTTACCTGCTTACTCGACATTAGATCTCGATCAAGATGGTTCTTTGGTGCAGAATTCAAGATCTTTTAATTGGATGGTGGAGCAAAAATACTTCTCTCTGCACGAGGGAGGATTAATCGATGTTACCTATTTGTTGTTGGCAAAATTAATGGTTCATTTTGGAGACAAAATTCCTCTACTCCCAGTAGCGAAAATGCCTAATCAGTTAAATCCTGGTTTGTAGGCACAACCGAACTCAAGCGATGATTATTCCTGGCAAAGAGCCAGTTTATGGGGATGGCTCAAAGGGATTTTGGAAAAAATAATTCTTGATTATTCGTCATTCGCATGAATGGGGTTGTCATTTTTTGGTTGCCCCATAAAAATCAAATTAATCAAAACAAAGGAGAACAACATGGAAGTCAAAGTTTCATTGCCAAACGGACAAGAGGTAGCCGTTAACAGGCATCAAGTTGAATATAACTACAAGAGTAACGAATACTATCAACGCAAAGATGACTCACCAGAAGATGCCGACAACTGGACGACTATAGTCCAAGCGGTTGACGCTACAAGACGCCACGAAGGCTATCAAGGATTGGGCTAGCACGACCATCTAAAACTCAACCAAGCGATCGCACTTAAACGCGATCGCTTTTTTCATGCCTAAAAAATTATGAACAACCGAGAATTTTTAGACCCAAAAAATTGGGGTACACCACGCTGGAAAACAGCAATCAGAAGACCCAAGCTATCCTTGCCAATGCGAAATGCTTTGGAATCAGGGAAACTCCCCACCGCTGGCAACTGGCTTGATATTGGGTGCGGTCATGGTGAAGATGTAGAACGATTGCCAGGACATTACGACGCCATTGGTTTTGACCCGTATTACAGACCTAAGTTTGAGTTATTGGATAAGTGCTATCCAATAACTAGTTTGTTGTATGTGTTGAATGTAATAGAGTGTGATAAAGACCGCGATCGCACTTTACAGCTTGCATTTTCTCTATGTACGAAAGCACTAGTAGTAGCAGTACGTACCGATAAAAAAGAGTCTGGAATTACCAGCATTGGTACTTTCCAAAAGTACTATACGCGCAAAGAATTTATCAGCTACGTACAATCTCAATGCCCTAATGGGAGAGTGATTGATATTGGTTCAGGTCACATAATTGTTTTGAGGTAAACATGGAAGTTATCAAACAGAAAAGTTGTAAGAGTTGGTGTTGGAATATATTCTTTAAATCCTATTTAATTAGGTTTACTATCCAATATCATCACATGCGATTTCTAACATTTGAATGGAGATTGCCGGGGAAACCTATTCTACATTACCTTCATTGGCGTGGATACCAAAAACTTGATTTTAGTCCTAGCTTTAGAGACAACAATGTCTATAACTTTTCTATCTATTTGTTGGTGTTTGAATTGCTATTTACGACAGAAGGCAAGTATTTTAGGGAGCGTGTGTAAATGGATAACAAAAAGACAATTGGCTTTTACGAAGTCAGTCTAGACAATACTTCGGTTGAAGTAACTATGTTGGGATATCCTTTGTACAGGAAGTATTACAAACGTGTAAATACTGCTGTTAAACACTTCGAGCAAATAGCTGAAGATATTGAATATGTAGTGAAAGAACAGCTGTTTTGGCGATGCACTGGATACAACAAGATTAAAGTTTTTCTTGTGGATACGCTAGATGGAAGCAAGCATGAGTATGTATCCGCCTACAACAAGGAAACAGCTATATTGCTAGCTAAAGAATATCACCCAAACAAGGTTTTTGATCCCAAAAACATTTGGACTTGTAGTTAAAACTTATGGTTATTCAAAAGGACTGAGAAGTAATTATTTCTCAGTCCTTTTTTGTGACCAAAAGTTGTCACGATGTCGTTTTAGGTACGGATTATGACCGCTATTAGAAGCACTGACTCTGACGCGATCGCACAATTGCAAGCTAAGCTAGAACAGTTAAAAAAGTTTCAACAACAAATGAAGGATGCTAACAAGATTATCCGCAAAAATTTAACTGATGGCCAAAAAGTTGAGGAGATAATCAAGCTTGGGATATCGGAAAATGTAGCTCGTAAGATTTTGGTTCCTGACTTTGCCCAACGTGTTGGGTTTGCTGATTTTAGATTGCAAAACAACAACGCAGAGATTCGCCGCGTTAAAAAACGGATTGAGGAGTTACAACAAAGAGAGACTTTCTTAGAGAAAGCTGATTCTGAAGAGGAATACCCAGAACTAGGACTCAAACTGGTTCGCAACAAAGACTTTGATAGGTTGCAGTTGGTGTTTGATGAGAAACCAGATAAAGAAGTGCGATCGCTCCTCAGAAGAAGAAGCTTGGCAACGACTACTCAATGACAATGCCGAATTCGCGGCCAAGTACGTAATTCAGAAGTTGCAAAATCAGTAAATTAAAAAGCGATGCTCCTGCAAAGCATCGCTTGATGATTCTCTACAAGGCGATCGCCTTTTTCAACTGAACAAATTTAATACCTAGCGGTTTTGCTAGGTATTTTTTATTGGAGGAAAATGAAAAATTATCACTGGTTTTATATCAACGAGTATCCATCTACTGAATGCCTACTTTGGATTTGGTACGGAGAAAGTAAATCAAATCCTCAAGAAAAAGAAGGATGGTTATGGCTATCTTGCAATTTACCGAACGAGAAGTCTTTAATATCCAAAAAACACATCGATGATTTTTGAAATTTTAGGGTATTTTGTCCATGAAATCTGAAATATTTCAGATGTACGATAAGGTCAAAGTCATCGACCGAAATTCCAAATATTTTGGCATCACCGGACACGTCACAGATAATTTAGATTACTCAATTAGAGTAATGTTTCGTACTGGTATAGCTCCAAAAAACAACCGTGGCAGGGATTTGGGAGTTGATTTTTCACCTTCTAAGTTGGAACTTATTAGCCGCCCAACCCAAATAACTGCTAATTCTTCGCCCATAGACAAGACAACCCATAAAGAAGCCAGCTATCGAGAGTTTTGGGTTTCCGTACACGAGCGCCCAATACAAGTCGGGATTAAGGCTTTAGCTATTTGTTCTCTAAGCCGAGATATCCGAATTGACGACTTGCATCAAAATCTTACCCCCACTGAGGTATGGGATAAAACTACTCAAAAAATTGATGCATTGATTGAACAACTGGGCTTAGATATTCCGCCACATCAGGAGAAAAAGCGCAAATCAACAGGAGTTGTTACAGCTACTCAAAAAGCAAAGGAGTTAATGATGGAATCAAACCTCACGCTTTCGGTTTTACGCCGAGTGCGTAGCGACGGACTTGTAATTTATCAGGCGTCTGTACCTTGGCAGTTTGTCGCTCAGTTTTTCATGTACGAAGACCCGAACTTGCCAGCAAGCCAAAGAGCGAACCGCGCTCTTAATCCCTCCCATGCTAAGAAAATCAAAAACTATATTCTTAGTAACCCAAACTATTACTTTCCCCCAATGGTGGCATCTATAGAGATAGATAAAAATGCCATATTTACGCCTTTTAAAAAAGATGCATTCAACGGCATTTTAGAAGTGCCGTTAACTGTATTGTTCCGTTTGATTGACGGACAGCATCGCACTTGGGCGATTCGTCAGATAATGCAAAGTGACGATGGAATCAAGTACAAAGCTGAATTTATTTCGGTGGACTTGATTGTTAATGCATCGCTGGAATTAAGGAAGAAGATATTTAGGGAGGTAAATTCAGAAGCAAAATCAGTTAGCAAGAATTTGACGACGTTCTACAACGATTCGCCAATAGGAGAATTTGCTAATAGCGTCTTGTCAAGCATTCCACTATTTGTACAATTTGCAGAAACAGAGAAAAGTTCATTAGGTAAAAAGTCAGATAAATTGCTTATCTATAAGCATTTGTATGATGCTACAGTGCTTATGAAACCGGGAAAGAATGAAGATTTTGATTTCAAGTTTTGTCAGGCTTTTTGGGAAAGTTTGATAGATGCGATCGCACCTTGGCAACAGGTATTAGATGGAGATTCTACTCCCGATGAAGTCAGAGAATTAACCATTGCTTCTCATGGCGTGACCATTCATGCATTAGGAGAACTGGGCAAATATTTAAGAGAGGGTGCTGGGCTTTCGGGAAATATCAACGGAATGATAAACGCATTGAATAAGCTATCAAAAGTTGATTGGAATAAATCTAATCCTGATTGGCTTAACAGAGTTATTGACAAGAATGGAGGTATGTTATCAAAGCGTCACAATGTTAAATTAATGTTCAACTATTTTCGCCTAAAGATTGGCGCTCCTCTTAAAGGATTTAGCCAAGATGACAAGGACTTAGAACTGTTACACATTGGTACGTTAGATTTATTTGCAAAATAGGAGGAATCAAAATGAAGTTATTTGTTAAAGTTGCATTAGGTTCTGAATGTGTTTTTCTCGAAGAAAATGAATCTAGTCCAGACATTTTTACTTATGGGATAGCGGTATTGAATTCATCCGAAAATAGTGAATTCCATCCCGAAATACTGTCAACAGTAGCAGTTTTAGTGTCAGAGGCTTTATGCTCGGTTGAATTTGAGGGTTTGAATTGCTGGGTAGAAAACCACAGACCTCTAAACGATGCAGAATTTACAATTCTAAAACAGTTTTTACCTGTCTTTGTTTGTGACGTTGACAGAACAAACATGACTTTTTCAGTAATTAAAGATTGTGATGTGCAGCAAGAAACAGCATCTTGAAAATGCGATCGCGGCAATAAAAATCATTAAATCCAAACCCCTAGCCCTCACGGATTCCGAGAGGGCTATTTTAATGCAGTTCCCCGGTGGTGGGGTGTTGAAAGAGTGCGGCGTTTTCTTAGAGAAAAACAAACCCGAATGGTTGAGGTTGGGCAAACTCCAACTTCTTGAATTCCTCAACATGGAGGAGTGGGCATCACTACAAAATGTCGGGTTGCAAAACGCTCACTACACTTCGCCCGAAGTGCGGCAGGTTTTGTGGGATGTCCTCACGCCACACCTTACCCCAGGTGATAGAGTTCTAGATCCTGGATGCGGCGTGGGTGGGTTTGCTGTGGAGATGCCCAGTTTCTTCAAATACGTAGGAGTCGAGAAAGATGAGTTATCTGCTGCGATCGCTAAGTTAGCCCATCCCACAGCACAGATTTACCATAAGGACTTTTTGAGATGGTCTTACCCTGAAAAATTCAATCTGGTAATCGGCAACGTCCCTTTTACTAATGGCGTTCAGTCGATGAAGCTGGACGGGAAGTGCTTGAGAATTGGGCTTCACGCTCAATTCTTTGTCACTGCGATCGCACATCTTCTACCTGGGGGATTGCTAGCATTGCTTACCAGCACCAACACCCTAGATTCTCGCACCCCTGATTACATAAGGTTTCGGGAATGGGTGCATGGTAAATGCGAATTCTTGGGAGCGGTGCGACTGCCCAGTGGTTCGCACGTTGGGGAAACCGAAGTCACCACCGACTTAATTCTGTTGCGGCGACGGGTTCAAGAAGGCAGAGGGCAGAGGGCAGAAGGCAGAAGGGAAGAAACTCATCCTTCTGCCTTCTGCCTTCGTACTTCTGCCTTCCCTGGCATTGTTGGTTACGACGGCAGACCAGCTTATTTGAGTAATTGGTATTTGGAAAATCCCAAGTACTTAATTGGCGAACCTGTGTGCAGTAACTTGCGGGGCAAGAACGGGAACCCGACAACAACAGTCGCTCTTAAGGCGCGTCCAAATCAGGATGTTTTGGGAGAGTTCAAAACGTTACTCAACTCGTTATTTATGGAACAACAGCATCTATGGACGCTTAAAAAGCTTGATGACTCGTCGTGCAAATTTTACATCCCCGATGGGTTCATTACCGTCTGGGAAACCAAGAACAAGGGCGAATGGTTTGCGGTTGATAAGAGCGATCGCAATATCAAGCGCACTCCAGATAGATACCGTAAGCATACCTTCCCTGGCAATGATGTTTACGAAGCTGCAATAAGAGCCTACAACTGGCATTTATCGGATAACGAACAAGGTGATTACTTCGATATTTACCCTTGGGTCGGGCTTAAGGCGATTGGTGAATCCATTTACACCCACGAACTTATAGAAGGTTTAGTTACTTTAGTCAATCCAGATGGCGAAATTGTTAGCCATATCTGCATTGATTCTGAATATAACGTTTGTTCGGAATGGGTGATTTACAAGGACGAACAAACCATTACATCAATTTTCAACACTCCAGAATTCAACCAAAAACTAGAGGTATTTAAAATGGCCACTGTAATTCCTGCTGACAAATTCAAAAACAGTTCTGTGTTTTCATTCATTCTTAGAGAAAATCCCAAGCAAAAGGGTATTGAAATTCATCTGCCACCAGATTGCAAAACAGACACTAAAAATGCAGTTGATTTCATCGCTAAGTTGCTAGCTGCTGGATTCCAACAGGCTAAAACAAACCCTAAGCTTTATTGCACGACTTTTTCAGAACAGTTAATGACTAAATGCCGAGGATGGGTGAAAGCTTGCAAAGACCAGAATTTCGGTGCTTATGAAATTAGCCCTGACGAACCAGTGGAGCAAACCCCAAATCGTCGTAAGTACAATTCTGCCTCTAAAGAAGAGAAATTACCAGAAAAATCAACAGCAACTACATCTAACAAGTTGTTAGATGCGATCGCACAATTAATAGATACCAAGTTAGAAACATTATCCGAGAGCATTGGCACAAACATCATAGAGCGACTTAAGGTAGAACACAAAAATAGTCTTGCTGAAGCAAAGTCCCTCAAAGAAGAACTCGAAAAAGTGAAATCAGAGAGGGATGAATTAGCGGTGGCACTTGAGCAAGTTAGGGGCGAAATGCTTAGTTTTCAAAACTCTTACACAGACTTAGAAAATAAGTGCAACCAAAAACAACAATCAATTGAGTGCCAACAACGAACAATTGAAGATTTACAACAAGAGTGCGATCGCTTGCATAGTGAATTAAAAGAGTTGGGATTAGCTGAAGATGAGGAGGGGGACTTAGATAGTCCAGTGTTTCCTGATGAGTCTGATGAAAAAGAATTGCCAGTATTTCCTGATGAATCAGAGCAAAGTGAAGAGTCCCCAGACTTTCCTGATGAATCTGATGAAGCAGCAGATTCTCCAGCGTTTGAAGAAGATGAGGAAGAAGGGTTTAATTTAGAAGAATTAGATAAGGCGGGAAAGTAAAAGGGGATTTTTCAAGTATTTTGCAGTTGTTTGAAAAAGCGTCTGGTAGCTTGAAGAATCCCAAGATTAAATTAACTGAAATTCAATTATATCGCAGTAAATCTGGTAAATACGTTGGTGCTGTTTATGTTGTTCCGGTCAATAAGCAAGGATGGTACGCCAGGATTGAAACTGATGGAAATTTGACCCTAAATCAATCAAACATTTTGCCAGGATTGGAAGATGATTTGCGCTCATTTGCAAAGAATCCAGTTTCTTATGTAGCGAGTTTTGGTAAGTTGCACAAGAACTGCTGTTTTTGCTCATTGCCTCTCACTGATGAGCGTTCTCTAGAAGTTGGTTACGGCCCCATCTGCGCCGAAAAATTTGGACTAACTTACCCAGAAGAGAAGGCAGGAGGCAGAAGGCAGAAGGCAGAAGGGAAGAGTAAGAGAAATATACAAAATCAAGCGAATAAGGAACAAGAAAAAGCTAATACTTCTGTCTTCCCTGACGCTGAAGAAATTAGTAGAGAGTTAGCTAGTTTTTATGGCGGTAGCGACAATTGCTATCGCCATTACTCTAGATTTTTCAATTACTCGGAGGGTGTCAAGTATTTGGCATCTGAGGCTAATTGTTATTGGCTGCTAGATGCGATCGCATCTTGGCAGTTGAGCAACGAAGTTAAAAATTCTCCCATGAGTGAAGGTTTTCAAATTTGGGAATTAACTAGAACAGATGGGAATCAAGCAGTTTTAACTGGTGCTTGGGATACTAACCAAATTGTAGTTACTCAAGAAATTGAGTATACCGATTTTCCACTACCCAAGATAAAACTGTGGCTATCTGATGAAATTTTGTGCTTGCCAAGTGAGAGGTAATATGGACAAATTTGTGATGTTGGGTAACATTCAATTTGAATGCTCAATTATTGTTGATGAGGGTGAAACAATTTATGAAAAAGCTGGTGATTTATTAGAAAATTTAGCATCATCTAAATCGGCTCGGTTGTTTGTAGATTGTGAGGATGGTGAAACTAGAATAGTTTTCTTAAAAATTGTCGATGCTGAATCTCAAGATATTGCACAAACATGACACCAGATTTAGCAAGCTACGATTATGTAATCGTAGCCCTTAGCGGTGGTAAAGATAGCGTCGCCTGCCTGCTTTATCTACTAGAATTGGGCGTACATAAATCAAAAATAGAGTGCTGGCATCATTTAGTTGATGGCAGAGAAAACCCCCTACTTTTTGATTGGGAATGCACTGAAGATTATGTAAGAGTACTTTGTCAAGCACTTGGAATCAAGCTTTACTATAGCTGGAGAAGTGGCGGATTAGAAAGAGAAATGTTGCGGTATAATTTACCTACTGCCGCTACATTTTTTGAAACTCCAGAGGGTTTAAAGACTGCGGGGGGTGGTAGCAATAAATTAGGTACGAGATTGCGTTTTCCTCAGCTTTCTGCTGGGATGAGTACGAGGTGGTGTAGTAGTTATGGCAAGATTGGAGTTGCAGATGCAGCTATTAATAACCAATCCAGATTTAAGGGTAAACGCACTTTAGTAATAACTGGCGAGCGCAGACAAGAATCAAGTGCTAGAAGCAAATATTTAGAATTTGAATCTCATAGAACTCATTGCCAATCAAGGCACGTTGACCATTGGCGTCCCGTGATTGATTGGAGTAGTGAGGATACGTTCATCATTGCACAAAAGTACTCGCTTTTATGTCATCCCTGTTATTACCTGGGGTTTGGTAGAGCATCTTGCCAAATGTGCATTTTTGCATCAGATGACCAACTAGCATCTGTGTACAAAATTGCACCGCACAAAGTAAATCAAATTGCCGAATACGAGCGCCAATTTAGCGGATATTGGCAACAAAAAGAAGGCAAAACTTACACGATTCATCGCACTTTATCAGTGATGGAGCGAGTAGCTAGGGGTAAACCTTTTGATATGAAAGATGAAGATATCAAATTGGCAGTGTCCCCCGTTTATTACAAGTCGGTAATTGTTCCGCCTAGCAAGTGGGAAATGCCGATGGGTGCATTTAGTAAAGATACAGCAGGCCCAACTTAATAGGAGAAAAAATCATGAACTACAATCCTGAAACATTCAAGCTAGAACTTAAAGCTATCAAAATTGCTGGTGGTGAAGAAACAGTGAGGTTTGAAGCCAAACTTTATATCAACAGCAAATTTGCAGCGACCGTATCCAACGGAGGTACAGGAGGATGTCACGACTGGTATTGGCAAAGTAGAGAATGGGAAGCTTTATACAACCAACACATTGAATATTTAGATAAGCAGGGTAAATTTAAATTCAATTTTGAACAAGGTGATGAGTTAATTGATGAGATTATTGCTAAACGCGAGGAAAAGAACCTATTAAAGCGTTGGTGCAGGACTCAAACTGTGTTTATTCTCTGCGATATGGAAGAAGGCGAATACCCAGTAATAAAGGCTAAATATTCGCCTAAAATCAAAGCTTTTTTGATTAAAAAATACGGAGATAGGTTGAAAGAAATCGTCAACGAGCGCTTCCTAAAAAAATAATCTGCGCCCCTCAGCACAGATTGATTCTAGATATTAATTGACACGTTCATTTTACCACTTTTCAAAGCAGAAGGGTAAATTCATCCTTCTGCCTTCTGCCCTCTTCCTTCTGCCTTCACTATGCAACTAAAAGCTTCTTACATCGAATCCAAACTAATCAGGATTTCTTTAGTGGGGTTTAGTCCTAGTGACCCCACATGCCAGACTCTCAAAAAAATGCTGGAGTCTAAGAAATTTCGGCAATTACAATCAGACCAATGGGAAAGGTCTGAATTTGCAGAAGCCAGGACTGAATCATTTGAATTTTGGTTTAGACAAACTAAAGAGCTTTGTAACAAATTCAAAAGTACAGAACCACAACCGATTCAGCAAGAACCAATAGCACAAGATTACCCAGAAATTAAGCAACTTCTAGAAAAAGTTCGCTATTTAGAGGAGGAAGTTGAGCGCCTAAAAAAGTTCGATACCTCCGCCAACAAGAGATTGCAGCAATTGAGAAAGAAAAAGGCGTAACATATCAAAGGTTCGTCCCAGATTTTACGCCCACGGTTGTTTTTCAAACATCTCCAATTATATTAGGCGATGACGATTTAAAGTGGACTGAGAGGTTTCGTGGCGGAGTATTTTGTTTCTTCAATGGACATCTGGGCATCTCATTCAAAAATGCCCACCAGGGGTTGATTTGGGACATAGATAAAAAGCATTCTGATACGCCTTCTAAAGTTCCCATTTTGCCGGGAACATTTCAGCCAATTGACGCACCAATCGAACAGATAGAAGTGATGAAGTGCCTGATAGAAGGTGTTTCAATTATTGAAGAACTTCTTAAGGCAGAAACGACTGAGGAGGATGACCAAAAGTGCGATCGCTTACGGGAACAACTCAATCATTTCTACGATGACTTTGTAGGTGAATTTGGTTTACTTAAAAACTGTAAAAGCTACTACGATGGCATCTGGAATGATATCAGATTGGAGATTTATTTAAGCCAGCTAACCGATGAATCTGGGAATAAATCTGATATTTTCTACAAACGAATTAATCATCCTCCCAAATCACTGCATGGGCAACACTTTTTTGAAGAGGACTTGGATACTCGAATAACTAATGCCTTTAGTTGGTGTATGGGGTGGTTCGGGGAAGTACGATTGGATGAAATTGCTGAAAAATCGGGCTTAGATAGCGATATTACTTTGGAGATTTTACTCAAGCTGAAATTAGTTTATAGGGAGTGGGTTTAATGGAGATTAAAGCTATATTTTATGCAACTGCTATCGGTGTAGAAATTAGTAATTTTGACTCTAATATTTTGGTACATAACAAAGCCAAGCGGTTATTAGAATCAAAACAATTTTTTAAGGAAGAAGACAGTAATATCTGGAAGCGTAAAAGCTTTAAAAATTGGGATAATTACTGTTTTTGGAAAGATGAGGTTGAGAAATTTATTGAGTATCTTAAGGAAGAAACAGAAAATTCTTCTCCGCCTCCCCACACCTCTCCACCCCCTAACCTTGAAAAAATTGGGGACAAAATCAAAAAACTGCTTGCCCTGTCCCAGTCGCCCAACGAAGCAGAAGCCGCAGAGGCTATGTCCAAAGCCCAAGAACTATTAACTCGCTATCAGTTGTCGATGGCAGATTTGGAGGACAACTCCCCTGAAGAAGTCGAACAGCAAGTTATTGAAGAAACGGGGCGGTCAGTTTCTTGGAAGGAGATTTTACTCAATGCTGTAGCTGATGCTAATTACTGTATGCCCTTTATTCGTAGAGGCGCTACAGTCAAACAAATGATGCTTGGACGCCCATCTAATATTTCATCTGCCAAAATTCAACTTGAGTATTTGGTTGGTGCTGTTGATAGGTTGGCAAGTCTTGAAGACGGCGATAGAGCTTACAAAAATTCTTTCAGGCTTGGTTGTGCTAGTCGCATCTCTACTCGAATTAGCGAACTTGTAGAGAAACAAAAATCTGAAGGTATCGCTGCCTCTGGGGAATCAAAACCCATATCTGCGATTGTAGTGCGATCGCTTTACGAAAAGCTAGAAGCCGAATTAGATGCCTACGCCAAAGCCAACCTCAAGATTAAGAATAGGACAAGCAGACCTTCTTGTAGGTCTTACGAAGGCTATTTTTCAGGGATGGCAGCAGGCGATAAGGTTTCTTTGAATAAGCAGGTGGGGGGTGAAAAACAAAAATATCTTCCTAATTGACATATACCCTTCAAGGGTATAATATTAAAAATATGAAAAAGAGGTAATTATGACTACAATAACTTTTGGAAAACATAAAGGGTCTGACATTAGCAAAATTCCCACAGAGTATTTAGAGTGGGGTGCTGATAAGCTTGATTCTCCTAAATGGAGACAAGCATTTGAATCAGAGTTAGAACGTCGTAATTCTGAGAAAAACAAGCGTGATTCTTACATTAAGGCGAATATTGATAGCCCTGAAGTGTGGGAACTTTTAGTAAAAGAAGCCGAGCAAGAATTAGAGACAGAAGAAAATTTTGCTATTGAGAACGACGTTCAATATGATGGACGTGTCATCTCTCAATCTGAGATTGAGAAATTAGCTAAAGAAAAGTTAGCTGAATACCAAAAACAAGTTGCAGTAGAAAATCTTCAAAAAGAATTTGAAGGTAGAGAGGGACTAACGCCTCTGCTACTTAAGAAAATTGAAGACATCCATTATGAATGGGGGCTTGAGCGATCGCAGTTCTCCACAGATGCGAAATACGAAGTAGCCTGTGAATATATGCGTAAACTTGAAGAAATCAGAGGTTATTAGTGGATAATTCAACGATCGCTCAACTCAAAGAGCTAGCCCCAGATTTATTGCAGGGTAAAATCCCTAGCCCTTGCCCCGTCACTGCCCAAAGAGCGATCGCACTTTTAGAGATCCTTAAAGATGGTAACTGGCACACGGCGACAGAAATGGGGAAACGATTGGGGATAGCACCCAAATATGTCAACGACATTTTACGAGCCTGTAGCCAAAGTTGGGCTTTGGCATCGTCTACTAAAAATGGATGGATGCTGGTTCGGGAAGATTCAGTAATGATTGTTTAGTAATGGGATGTTGGAGCATCCCATTACTTAGAACTACCAAATTGCGAGGAAATATGGATTTTTCAATTTTAACAGATGACCAACTACTGCAATTATTAAAAGGTGCGATGGCAGAAGCCATTAAGCGGGGAGGCGCGGTCAGGGCGGCCGCCCAAGGGGAGGTGTTGTCATCTCAAGAACGAGCAGCGATTGAATTTGCCGTGGCAGAGAAATTGAGGATTGAGAAGCAAGAGGAAGAACGCAAGCGGATAGCCAAAGAAGCTGAAGCGCAGCTGCGTCAGCAAGACATCGAAAAACAAGTCGAAAAAACTGAGAACCAGTGGTCTATAAAGTCTGCTGCCGTTGCTGCGATTCGGCAGTGGGGATATGAAGGAGACTTTGATATTAATATTTGGAGTCGTGGAGCAGACAGGAGGATTTATTTTCAAGATGCGGGACGCCGATGGACTTGGAAGTGGTGTTTGTACGTTACTGGCAATCAATATCACGCCCCTGGTGAATTAGAGGGTGAAGGTAACAGGTGTTGGTTTGATGACAAGCAAGACCAACTCAAAGCTTTTTTGGAAGCTATTGCTGAATCTTGGAAGGGAGACATTTCTATTCCCTGTAGAACGGGAAACGTGGAACCGTCGCCAAGGCATTTAGCTATGTATCTCAAAGCGATTGGAATTGCTCAGGAGGTTAAGGCATGAGTAATCTAGTTAATCCTCTACAACTCCTCATCAATCAAGCATCTAAAATTCCTCCCACCGGGGAAGTCGAAAAGTACGCCACCAGGTTAAACGCCAATCCAGCATCGCCTACGGTGATTTTGTTAGACATTTCTGGGTCGATGGAACAACAAGTAGAAAATGGTCGCCGCAAAATTGATGTTTTGCGGGACGCGGTGAATAGACCGTTGGCGATAAATGAGATTGTGTTGGTTTTCTCTCAGAATTGCGATCGCATCCCAAACTTTCAATCAATTCCCGAACCATTGGGCAATACCGATGTGCGGTTGGCAATTATTCAAGCCATAAGCTATGCCCCCAAGCACACCTTAGTAGTTAGCGACGGGCATCCAGATGATGCGGATGCTGCCCTAAAAGCAGCAGAAAAGCTAACTGGGACGATTTCAACTTTGTATATTGGCCCGGATGACGATGCTAAGGCGATCGCATTTATGGCGAATTTAGCCAGAGTTGGGTGTGGGAGTTTTCAGGTGTGCGATATCAGTAAAATGCAAAATCAAGTTTTGTTGAAGTCTGCGATTAAAGGATTGTTGCCATGAGTAAGGAAAAACCAAAAAAGAAACCTCAAAAAAATAATCAGTGGGTTGGTGGAAAACAAGTCTATGGACAACCCAATCCTGTTGATAAAAATTCTGATGATGATTGGTTGAATGGTGATTTTGGATTCGATCAATCTAATAAGCCAGGTGGGAAAACAATTGAGTAGTTAGTTTTAGTGGGAGTATAAAACTCCCACATATAAAATCATGGACAAAGAAATTTGTGAAAATGCTGTTATTGCAGCAGCTAAATTACTAGTTGAATCAGCTACAAATTTTTCAGGGGTGGATTTTGCAGTAGTTGATGCAAAAGTTACAGAATTATTAGGCGAAGCTCTTTGTAGGATGGGCGAAGAAGAGGAAGAAAGATTAGGTAAAAAGCTTGGCACTCCTGAAGTTATGTTGCAGCGAGTTCAAATGGATGAAGCTCAAATTGCCAGAGAACATTTATTGGATATGTGCGACCAACTGTATTTAGCAGTGTTTGATAAGTTTCCAAATTCCGATTCTCCTAATTTACGATTGATAACTTCTAAGTCGGAATCTGGTGAATTTAGATTTGTAGATTGTATTGCGATCGCTAATTTTAATGAGGCATTGAGAGGTTAAGTATGAATAAGCGAATAGAGTCTGTAACGGTTGACGAGCAAGGCAGGTGTAATGCTGCTTTTTATAAACAACCTGTTGATTGGGATGATGAAAATAACAAGTACGACCCAGATTTTTATCGATGGAGCAAACAACAGAAAGTATATTTAGGGAGTTATGCAACAAACTTAGAATCCGATCAAAAGCTTTATTTGGGTAAAAAACTTTGTCGTGTTGTAGAAGTTTATTCTCATATACATACAGCAGGTGCAGGAGCTTCTAACTATGTTTATGTAGATATCGAGATAGAAGATAGCTGATAGTTCTCAAAAAATAATTCTGTAATAGCGATCGCACCAAAATGCGATCGCTTTTTCATGCCCTCAATTACGAACTACGAATTAGAAATTACCTATGTACCCATTCCAAATTGTTGATGCTCATAGATTCTTGTCTGGTGATATCTTGTCCAAGCTAGAGAAAGCTGAAAAAGCTTTTGAAGCTGATGCTTCCTTTGAAGAGGAAGTGCAAGCTTTGAGGAAAATACTACCGCTAAATGTTGCGATCGCAGATATTGATATCACGGTGGGAGCAACCTGGATACCCACCAAATATTACCAACAGTTTGTACTAGATGTATTTGATGTTGATGCCAGCTTCTATTACTCGACGGTTAGTGGTAACTGGGAAATCGATACAAGAAGATGTAATTCTGACGCCAATACTGTAACTTACGGCTATAGCTACGTCGTTGAGCGCAAAAATGGGCAACAAGTAACCAAAAACCTCCCTGCTGTCGGCACGAAAATTGAGGACGGGCTATTTACGATGGCGATGCATTTCAAAGTTCCACAGATTGCAGACCGAATTGCAAGAAGGGAAGCCGCATTGAAGCAGCAGCAACTACAAAGGATTTGGGTTGATTGGTGCAAGGAAGGGGAAAGGGGACTGGAACTAGAAAAGATTTACAATCACAAATTCAATCGGTTGGTTTTACCCAACTGGGACGATTCTGCACCTGCTGGGTTCCGGGATGTTTTGGTGCGATCGGGAATGAGTCAAAAGTGGGTGCAGCAGCTTAGACCTTACCAATTAGATTCCATTTGGCGAATGTCGGTTAATGGTAATGGATTGCTGGGTCTTGAGGTGGGATTGGGCAAAAGTATTTCAGCGATCGCCACTGCAATGCTGCGTAAACTTCACAAAACCAGCACGAAAGCTATGTTTGTAGTCCAGAAATCGACTTTGTCTGATTTCCACGATACTTTTACAGAAGCTTATCCCCATGCTAGCGTACTTTGTGCTGCACCTGAAGACTGTGCGGGGGTGAATCGGCAGAAGTTCTTAGCAAAAGCCGCATTTTGGAACTACGACGCAATCATTATTACTCATGAAACTTTCAAGGCGATACCAACTCGCGTCGAAACAGAGAAATTGTTTGTTGAGGAAAAATTGGCAATTATTGAGTCTGACCTACAGGCACTTTACTCCAAGGGTGAAACAAGTGAAAAGGTTGGGAAAAAGCGCGGCAACCGCATAGTCAAGCGATTGGAGGAGATGCGCGACAAGATTACAGCGCATTTGGAGGAGTTAACAACTTGTCACGATGTCGGTATTCACTTTGAAGACCTTGGGGTGTCGCTTTTAATAGTTGACGAGTGTCAACGCTTCAAAAACAATTTTTTCTCTACGAAAATTCAAGCTAAGGGGATAAATTTATCGCCTTCAGGTAGGTCACAGGATTTCGATTTGAAATTGGCATGGATGCGGAAGACCTACCATAACAATTTCTTGATGATGGTTACCGGGACTCCAGAACCCACAAACTCGTTAGTCGGGGTTTATATATTTCAGTGCTATTTGCAGCCAGAGGAACTAGAGCAAAGGGGTCTGGCTCATTTCGACGCTTGGGCAGCTACTTTTGGGCGGATTGTTTCTAAATTGGAACCCAGTGTTTCAGGGGATTTGATAGTTTCTCAGAGGTTTGCGGAATTTGTCAACGTTCCTGAGTTGTTACAAATGTACCTCAAGGTTTGTCATATCAAGCGGTTTGATGACGTTGCTGGGCAAGCTGGGTTTACTCGCCCTAAACATAGGGTAAAGGCTGTGATGTCACCTTTATCTGAATTTCAGAAGTATGAGATGGACATGATAGCCAAGCGGCGCACTTGGATAATCAACGATGAACCATTGACTTTTCCCTCCCGCGACAGTGCGGGTTTTTTATTGGATGAAGAGGGTAATAGATTGCTACATCCAGATACTCATCAACCGATTTTTACCGAGAAAGAAGCGGCGGCGCTGGGTTTGAAGTGGGGGAAAAAGTTCGACAATCACTTACTTTTGGGAACCGATGCCAGAAAACTGATGATTGCGCCACAGTTAATCGACCCAGAACAAGCAATTAATCGGCTCGATAAAATCAATCAGGCAGTGCGGCGGATTTACAGATGGTGGAAGCTAACTAAAGTGCAACGCTCAACTCAGTTGGTATTTTTGGATATGGGCACACCTGGGGGCAGTGCCAAATTTGGAATTTATGAATGGATGCGGCAGCAGTTAATAAATAAGGGCATCCCCAAGGAGGAAATTGCCTTTATTCAAGATCACTCCAAAGGCAAAGCTAAAAAGGAGTTGAGCCGTAAAGTAAACACTGGGGAAGTAAGAGTAGTTTTCGGTTCCACCGAACCTATGGGTATTGGCGTCAATATGCAAAGGAAAATAAAAATTGCTCACTTTCTCGATATTCCTAGACGCCCAGACGAGTACGAGCAAAGATTAGGTCGCCCAGTGCGAAGCGGGAACGAAAACGAGGAAGTTATCATTTATCAATATCTGACTCAAGGCAAGAATGGGAACTTCGGGGCCGACGCCGCTCAAATGCACTTGCTACAAACTAAGCTAAAATCCCGCGAACAAGTGCTAAGGGGTGACCCATCGGTAAGGAGGATAGTTGAGGAAGACGACCAGCTATTGTTATTTATGATGTTGTCGGCTCACGCTAGCGGCGACATACGGTTTATGCGGTACATGGAACTCAAAACCGAGTTAGAAATGGAAGAAAGTCGGGCTAATTTGCTACTCAGAGAAATCAATCAACTAAATATTGGTTCTAGTGATATTAGCTTGCCTGTTATCAAAGCCAATATTAAGTACGTAGCTAATCAGTTGGAGTTAGGTAAAAACGATGTTGAAGTTGCTAAATCTCACATTAACAATCCATACTTTGTTTGCAAAGTAGGAGATACAACCTACAACGAACAAGAAAACGAGAAAGCTATTAAATTAGCTGATGCCCACATTCACCAAATCATCAAAGCTAATTTAGAAAAAACTACTCTAGATTTAGAAGCAAGCGATAAAGACTTCCTCTCTAGTCTGCCAATATGCATTGGTGAATATGGTGGTATGCAAATCATCAGCAGGTTCCATGTAAGTAAAAAAGGTGAAAGTGTTGAGTTGTGGTTAAAAGGTGAAGGTAATTATGATTTTGCTTACCGTTTGACCGAACAGCGATTGATTAGGAATATGCGGGAATGCCATGCGAAGATTGCCGGGAGCGATCGCCACTTGCAAAATCGCTTACAAATCCTTAGCCGACAACTCGAAGAATCCACCCAACAACTGGCATCTAAAAGGTGCGATCGGGATTTGGTGAACGGCAAGATACTCGAACTCAAGAAAGAGAAAGCTTATTTAGAGCAAGAGTTGAGCATCAACGCCCAAGACCTTGAATAATTCGTAATTCGTAAGTCGTAATTCGTAATTAAGAAACTCAATTACCAATTACGACTTACGAATTATACTTTAGCGACATAGTATTGATAATGATTGAAAATCATATTATTTGCTGCACTGCGGTTACTGAGATGAGAATTATTTTATTAAGCGATTCTAATTCTATCAAGAACGTCCAAGGTAAAAAACTGGCTGAGTTTTACACCACTTCATACTATGACTGGCAGTTTTTGGATGATCCTGCTGTAGTTGAAGCAGCAAAAGATATTTTATTGAAACCAAGCTGGATAATTGATAGTTTTCCACGAAATCTTAGCCAATGTCGCATGATTACAGAATTTGATTTTGCTATCTACTTAAAGCTAAATCAAGAATCTGGAAAACTAAAAGAAGTGTTGCAGTATTTTCAACAGCAGAATAGATTAACCACTCTTAACGCCTCAATAGAGACAGAAACGCTGTTCGGAGAAATTCTAGATGCGATTCTCCCATTTTAATTGTAAATAAATGTAAACTTTGTATTGATTAAGTACAAAATCTGCTAATCTCTAAGAATGAAATACCAAAAAGGCGACATTGTTAAAGTAATTCCTCTCCCGGACAAGAAGCCTGACTATAGGCTTTTGCTAGTCACAGATGTGAGAGAACAGACTGTTACTGGAGAAGTTCTCGACCAATCAATGAATCGGGTCATTGAATACAGAAAACCAGTCTACAGATGTGTTTCTAAGCAAGATATTGAGGAATTAGTTTTACCTCAAGTAGAAGTTCAAAAACAAACGGAGTTATTTCAATGCATAAAACCGTGACTTTAGTAATGGGTTGTCCTGGTGATGGCAAAACCTCTTTATCTAAGAAACTACCGGGAAAAGCGATCGCAGCAGACGACTACCCAAATTTGTATATAGATGGGGTGTATCAAGCAGACTTGCAAAAAACGTCTCATGAATGGTGTCACAACACCGTTGAAGAGTGGATGAAAGCGGGGGAGGAGGAAATAATAGTACATAACACTTTTACCCGTAATATTTACCGCAAACCGTATATTGAATTAGCTGCTAAATACGGTTATGCAGTTCATGTAGTTACGAGTGAAGCTGTGATACTTGCTAATGGGGAGCGTACAACTTCTACACACAATGTTCCTGATGCGGTACTCGAAAGTATGCGGTCTGGATGGGAACCGTTTAATCCAGTACAAAAATTAGGAATAACTGCAAAAGATATTGCTGTGCAAATGAGGGGCCTGGATTATCCAAATGTAATTGTTTTCGACATGTATAAAACTATTAAATGTCCAAAAGAAGGGCGAACTTTTCCGCGATCGCCTGATGATTTTGAAATCGTACCAGAGTTTGAAGAATGGGCAAAAAAATACGACAAGAGGTCGTCGTTGCTATACGTTGTCAGCAACCAAAGAGGTATAGGAACCGGGCAAAAAACAATTGATTTTTTAGAAGAAGAAATACGTTTGTTAGCTGCTTACCTTGATGAAGAATTTGATATTGGATTTGTTTGGCAATTTGCAACCAACCAAGGTGGCAATAACTCAATTTATTACAACTTATTGTCAAATATATTCGTGCATGAAACATGCACAGGTAGAACTGATAAACCAGGAATTGAGGCTTTTCTGAATATCACAAAAGATGCTGGTAAGTCATTTAGAAACTATTGGATTGTAGGGGACGCTCACACTGACAATGCCTCAGAAGATTGGCAGTTTGCCCAAGCTTGTCAAAAGGCTAATCCTGAAATTGATATTAGGTATGTCCCGATTGAGTTGTTAAATGTTTACTGGGAATTGATTTAAATGAAATGATTAGCAAACTGAATCTAGTTATTGACTATGAAGTTGCTACTGTATTTGATGGGCTTTGGGGTGGCAAAGCAGCTATCTACGAATTGCCAGTAAGAACTGTGACTTTTAATCGGCTACAGGGCGATCGCACTAAAGTTGCTGCATTAAGGTTGGGGTATTCCCCTGCTGTTGATTTACCCCACCGCAGACAAATAGATGATGAAATTTACATCAATCAGTGGGTGCTGACTGGAGAACAGATTTGCCCTTTGGTTGTTGTTAGAAATTGCTGTGCGTATGGTGCTGATTTTTTTGAACCATGTCCTACAGCAGACGAGATTGAAAATGATGGAGATGAAGCATGACTAGGAAAAAAGCTAAAAAACTTGCCGCGCAACCACAACCCAGAAAGCTTAAAAAGCAGGAGGTTGATGATGTTAGGCAAGTAGTTCAAAAAGGTATTGCTGCTGGTGGACAGGTCGTTGATTTAGTGTTCGATATTATCAAGTTGTTTTCGTAAAAGCTAGGAGTTGACATGGAAAGATGGGAAGTTTTTTCAGCACGTATTGAGAGTATGCAGCAACAGAAAATAGACGACGAAATATATGTCGCTACAACATTTGACGGGTTGGGTGTAGCTATTTCATTCTTAGATTATGACTGTAACGACAACGAAAAGCCCAATATTGTGCAACTTGTAAATTCTCATGAGATAGTTAATTTTATTAGAGAAAATGAAATTGGATGTCATGGAATAAACACCAAAAAACAGCTTTTCAAAGCTCTACAAGATTGTCATGATGACATTTTGAGCGTTGAAGATTTACAGCAATACAGAAAACGCCAGCAAGATGCCAAACGACAAGAGTTAGAGGAACAAGCTTCGGCGATCGCACAAAAATACAATTGTTCGGTTAATAGTCTAGAGTTTTTAGATGCTTGTCAACAAGAGTTAGAGCGATTTAGGAATTATCGAGAGAGTATGCAAGGCGATGGATTTTGTATTGGATGGGGCGTTACCCAAGAACAGTGGTATGAAGAGTTTACAGATAGCTTAGGTGATTCAGGCAAGATTCAAAAAATAATTGATTGGGTGGCTATAAATATGCCTTTGTTGTATGGGCAATGGCAATATCAACTTCACGATTTTGAACAAGACGACTCAGAAATTCAATCGCTGACTGTACAAGCGATTGATTGAAGAAGGCAGGAGGCAGAGGGCAGAGGGCAGAAGGGACAATTAAGAAGGGGATTCAGACCCCCACCAAATCAGAGATTGTGGTGGGGGTCTTAAACCCTTACTCCCTCCGGTCGTGGCAGAGTGCAGAAAACAGTATTCCTTCTGCCTCCTGCCTTCTGCCCTCTGCCTTTCTTGATAAAAGCCTTCTGCCTCCTGCCCTCTGCCTTTCCCGATAATTACAGGAATGTGGCGGATTATTCTTTGCACTTGAGCTTGTTCCACATTTAAACATTATCTTGTTGGTAAA
>NZ_LAHA01000114.1 GCF_002608075.1 Nostoc linckia z4 | reverse complement strand
CAAAGTAGACCGCCGCGCACTCTGGCAAACTGCGGCGCTCCTGGAGTGATAGCGATGGCAGGGTCAAAGGATTAACAACTTGAATGCTCATTTCCGAACTTCCTGCTGTTCTAACTTTTTGAGTGCTTCATCCAAAATTTGTTCAGTTAACAGACTCATAGTTGTACCCAAGCGAACAGCTTGAAGTTTTAAGCGAGTTCTAAGGGACTCTTTTATGTCCGTTTGCAGGACTACCGTTTTTTCTTCTTGTGACATTACCAGCATTAGCAGCACTTAAAACAATTATCGCTTAAACAACATTGCTAGTCATACTACCATGCTATATTGCTAACAATGCTAGCAATACAAATATTACTGCTAGCCTAAATGCGCCCTAGAGCGGGGTCGAGACCGCTACTAGGACGACTACGACCCAATCGTTAACCGTTTAGCCCACGATTAGGAGGCAATAGAAATGATATCGCGTCGCGAGCTGCTGGCTAGTTTGCCAGTGGTGCTAGTTGCTGCTGTCACACCAAAAAGGACTGATGACTATTCCCCATTACCCATTCCCCAATTTCGCATCGGTCAGCGAGTTAAAACCTGGCATGACCTAGAAGGCTTCCCCGAACTGGTGGAAGAAACAGGCACAGTTAAGGGCTTGTGGTGGCAGCCGGAGGGGTGGCGAATTGAAGTTGGTTGGGTGTATCACGTCTGGTTTCCGCCCAATCAATTGCTAGAGAGTGATACCTACTGGGCAGACATACCAGAGTTTGACCTAGAAGCTTGTTAACCGCAAAAGTTAACCCAGGGGTGCTTGCCCCTGGATTATACGCTATGAATTTGTTTGAGTTGACACCAAATTAAAACATGATACACCCATCAAATCTTTTCACATTAAGTGACTACGTTCGGTTAGTGGGGCATCTGCCTTACACTCCTCCAGTGCTTTTTGACTCTAAAGGCGAAGAAGAGATTTTTAGAGCCAAAAGGGTAAAGTACATGGGGGCATCATACTGGTTAAAAAACATACTTTTAGGTGAATGGTTGCCCAAAGACGAGAATTGGTATTTGTTCCAGGATTTAAAATTGACTGCCAAACAGTTAGCGACTTACTTTCATCTGGCTACTGAGGTTTACAACAACACACTTAACGAAGAAATTTTGCAATTGCGATCGCCGGCTTCATTGTGGTTTCGGGTATGTGTTTCAGCGAGTGAGATTGACCTAAGAACATCGGGTGTACTGGGAAAACCTGCATTAAAAGGCAAAAAACAGACATTAAAGGGAGTTACCGAGGTTTACTCACAATTGCAGAGTCTATCTTTTAAGGCTAGAGAATACCCCACAATTAATTGTCCCACAACGTTATTGCTGTTTGAAGCACAGGAGATCGCCAGACAAGACACCAGGTTTTACAAGAATCAATTAATACCTTTTATTAGACAGATGCGGAAGCATCAAAGGACTATCGAGCGGAATAGCAGCTACCAGCGTTACTACCTCTTACCCAATGATGAAATTCTCTTTACAGAAAAGGATGTGAAATTGTCAAGCTATAAACCATAGAAAAGTGCAAAAAACGATGTAACGAGATTGTTACAAAAAACGAATATGCTGTGCAAAACACAATCACCAAGACATTTACCCAGTAAGGGTTGTAGGATATTCACAGTCTGAAAACTACTCAACAAAAGAAACCATCTCAGAGTTTGATTTACAGCCAACGTAACATCCAATGTAGTATTTTTGTATTGAGCCGTCACACGTCAATACAAAGAATGTTTCTATTGCCGTATCAGACGGCATTAAAGCGTTTTGGTAGAGGAAAATTTGATTTTGTACACCCAATTCAAGATGGGGATAACTCGAATTTCCTAATAGGATTTGGCACGTGCAAAACCTTGTAAATCTTATATGGGATGTATTTGATTGATGGGTAGAGGGTTCAGATGTATGCTTGGATAAAGCAATTTTCGCGGAATTCTGCATTTTTATAAATGCAAAATTCTTAGACAACAAAACTGAAGAAAAGGTCTTGTAGTTGAAAGTTGCTAACTTTCTTAAAGTCGATTTCCCCCACCATTATCCAGAGGTCAACCGTCCTGTAAAAGCCGCACCAGAACAACAAAACAAGACCACAAAACAAATGTGCATTCAGGCTATCAAGTTCTGGGGTGGGATAACAAGGGGGAGATCAAACTTTAAGAAAGTTAGAGCGATCGCTACAGCACTGGAGTAACCAGTTTTGAGTAGTCATCATCACATGCAGCTATCGCTCAAATATGAAAAATAATAATATCACGCTTCCAGTAGCAGCGCACCATTTAGCAGAGTGGACAGAACGTAGTGGAGTCAGTGAAGAAATAGCAGCGCTCAACATCGAGTCACTGACAGCCGACGAACTCAACGCTAGGGTTAAACCCAAGTACCCAATTCAAACACCGGGTTGGTGGTGTCGGGGAGTGAATTGGCGTAACGGTCAGCCGATGGGAATGTTTTACGGGCAAGCCAAGCCAGATGTTGAACATGTCATCGACCCGAATAAAAAACCAGCCAAGTACATGACCGCTAGCGGCATGGAACCGGATGCGATTTTTTTGAGAATGCCGGACAAGGATTATTGGGCAAAGGTTTACGCCGATGAAAGCATTGTGCGGGTGTGGACGGAGGGAGTGAAAAAAGCGGCGGCGGGCTTGACGCTGATGCTAGCGACAATTGCCTTAACTGGGGTGTGGAACTGGGGGAAAGATGGCAAGTTAGCGCCAGAGGTTGAGCGATGGGCACAGCCGGGGACGAAACACATCATTGCTTTTGATAGCGATTACCGAGATAAGCCCTCGTGCCGTCAAGCCATCATCAAATTTGCCAAGCTCCTAGCAGCCAAAGGGTGTGAGGTGTTGATTGCAACGTGGACAAAGGAGCATAAAGGAATGGACGATTTTATAGTTGCCAATGGCGATGACGCATTTCATGAGGCTTTAGCTAATGCCGAAACGGTGAAGCAGTGGGAGAAGCAATTTAAAAAATCACCGGATGACAACACTGAAAAGAACCCACCCGCCGACAGGATAGCCAGAGAAATCGCAGAAGAATACCGCGATAAACTCGCCTATAACAATGAGACAGGATGCTGGATGTTGTATGAGGCTGAGTATAAAGGCGTATGGACGCCGCAAACCGTTGAATATGTTGAATCAATCATCGAAATCATCCTAGAAAGTAGAAATATTGTTGGTTTTAACAGCTACGCTTACATTACCAACGTTGTCAAAATAATGCGTTGCCGCTTGTTGGTTTACAAGTGGGATGAGCGATCGCCAAAGGAAATGCTGCCATTTATCAACGGCGTGTTAGATATCGCCACAGGTCAACTACACCCACACTCACCCGGCTATCGCTTCACTTGGCATCTACCAAGGGAACACAAACCCCAAGCTGGTGACTGGCCAACAATTAATAATTTTTTGGATCATCTTGCAGCTGGCAACGAAGCAATCAAAAATTTGCTAATTTGCTACTGCAACGCGGTTATTAAAGGACGGCACGACCTCCAAAAGTTTTTACACCTCATTGGCTTGGGCGGAACTGGTAAAGGAACCTTTGCCCGGTTACTGGTTTCGCTGATTGGCAAGCAGAATGTTCACTCCACAACTCTAGAAGACTGGCTGGGTAACAGGTTTGAAGGGGCGAACGCCTATAAAAAGCGCCTGGTGTTGTTCCCAGATGAGGACAAGCAAACAGGGAAGCTGGGTAAATTCTTGAGCCTGGTTGGTGAAGATGACATCCGGGCTGAGGAGAAAGGTAAGAAAGCTTTCCTTTACCGCTATGACGGTATGGTGTTGGTACTGTCGAATGAGCCGATTTTTGCTGGTGGCAGTGCCAACCGAGTAAAGCGGCGGGTGATTACTGTGCCATGCAATAACTCTGTAGCAGTGGTGCAACTCGACTTAGAAACGCAATTCGAGCCGGAACTGTCAGCGTTTACCAACTATGTTCTGAGCATCCCAGATGAACAAGTCGCCAACACGCTCTTAGGTCGCACAATTCCCGAATGTACTTTGGAATTTTGGGAAAACAGGATGCGGGTTGATTCAATCGCAGCTTGGATCAACAGCCACGTAATTTACGACCAATCAGCCCAAACAGCCATCGGCGCAAATCGCCATGAGGGAGCGAACGGCGAACAGGTCGTTACCTTGTTTGGCTCCTATAACCGCTACTGCCAAAACACTGGTAACAGCCCCAAGGCTCACAATAACTTTTCACCCGATTTGCTGGAGTTATGCAAGTCTGTTTTAGGCTGGGATGTCGAGCGCAAAGTCACCAAAACAGGGAAATTCGTTAAAGGGTTGCGCCTTAGAGTCGCTGGAATTGATGATCACATTCCGACCCACGACTACGCACTTTTACAAAAATTGTCGTTTGGTGACGGGCTAGGTGACGAACTCGTTGACGACCTGGAACCCTTGCTAGATAAGGAAGGTGACGAAGGTGACGACTTTATCTCTACTCAGATGGAGATTTCAGAAATTACTAATCCCAAAAATTTGAATAATTTAAATGGTGTTGGCTTTCGGCCTTCACCTCCGTCACCATCCTTAAATACCAAGGGTTTTCAACTGTCAGCGAGTCCGTCACCAGCACCGTCACCAGCAACGAGCGAGTTGATTATTGGTGTAGGGCGTAAAGCTGATTACTGTGGTGAAATGGTGGAGATAGTCGGTTGGGAGAACAGGGGCGCAAAGGTACAAATTCAATTTCCTGGCGGTCAGATGAGATATGTGAAGCGGGGAAGCCTGAAACCACCTAAGAGCGAGAACCCTTAGCTAATGTGTTAGTCACACATACCAATTTTCGGAAAGGCTTAACCTTTCTAGCAGTTTTGACCGTATGCAACTCAAAACTTGCAGCCGGAGAAGTTAAGTAGTCCAGTAAATTGTTGTCAAAACTTGCAAGCGGATAACCTAATGTAGTCCGGTAAATTTTCGTCAAAATTCGCAGGCGGATAACATATGTTGTCCATTAAATTTTTGCAAATGCTTGCAGCGAGTTTGTCAAAGTTTATACACTTATCTAAAACGGGAGTGTGTTTAGTATGACTGTACTAGGAAGGCGAATGAGCCAAAACAAGGCACTGCACCTAATGGACGCTGAAAAGCCCGGTCAGCAAACTTGGTTTACATTGTGCGGCCGCAAGATTCGTGCCAGCCACGCTCTACCGTTGCAAAAGTTTGATTTTGGTGAGGAGTGCTGTACAGTCTGCGTCAGGATGCAACGCAGTAATAACTTGCTGCACCAAAGGCTAGGGGCGGCGTGAGTGCGCGGCTGATGGTCAGAAGTAGAAAACGTTATTCTGATGGGTTAACCTGTCAGAAAAATGTTCTGGGGACAAGTATACTAATCGCCACGAACTGAGTAAGAATTTACCATTGCCAAGAAGCTATGAGGCCGCGGCTAAACTGCCGTTAAAATCCGTAGACGATTTTGGCCAGACCTATTAGGTTTCTAGCGAATTTGTTCGTACACTTTTTTTCAGCGGAAAGGTTAAACCCTTCGGGTGTTTTTTGATGGGTTTTTCTGGGTGACGAACGGTGAACTTGGTTTCTTTGGGGTTAATGTCGAAGAGACTAACTCCATTGCTGGCACTGCAATTTTTGCAAATATTAAACCAGTCACAAGTTAACTTGCCGAAAAAATATTAGCGTGAATTAAAAATCATCCCAAACAGTTCCCGATACTTGAGAACCCCTATAGGGTTTGGAAATTGTCGTGATGTTCTTGGATGCTTCCAGGGGATAGGGAAAGGTATAACGTTTCCAAAGTACGGGACGTGTTAGCATCCCGTATTTTCATTTACGTTTCGCATCGGGGAAACCTTAAGAGATCCAAGCAGTGGGAAACGCGATCGCATTTCAGAACGCAAGGAAACTTTCAAAGTTTCCGAAAGTCTAGAACGATGCACTGTCCTTTGTTAGTACCCTATGGGTACTAATCAACATTTTGGTGAGTTAAAACCCAATTACAGAAAGTGCTTTGTGTCGTTCTTCAGGTGTCATTTTAATGTCATACGGAATTTCACACGATGGGAACTTACCACCACGTATTGCTGTTCTTCCATTCCACTCAGGCTTGAGCTGCTCGTGCAGTTGCTTTTCCAGTCGTAGGGGAGTTTCTGACAAAATATAGTATAAATTGGCACGAGGAAAGCATTCTAAGGCAATTTGCAGTGGGATATGCCTTTGTGTTAGTCGCCGTTTGAGGTTGTCGGCTTTGCCAATGTAAAGCCAGCGTTTACCCACTTTAAAACCATAAACCCCAGAGCTTGAGGGAATGTTGTTGAGAGCCAAAGATAACCACTTGCGTCTCATATCAAAACTGAAGAGTAAGCACGGCATTCAGGAGTTGTTCTGGCGACACTTCCAAGTACTTTTGCAACACACCGAGGTCGTGATGCCCGCTAATTTTTTGGATGGTACGCAACGGGACGCCAGCGCCGCTCATCATCGTCAGTGCAGTGCGGCGGAAACTGTGGGTACTGACTCCTTCTACCCCTATACGCTGACAAGCTGCTTTGAGAATTCGGTCGGCGGCATGGCGTCCCAGGGTTTCGCGGATGCCGCGCTTGCCGGGAAAGTACCATCCGGTTTTGGGGCGGTAATCGGCAAGTATGGCTTCCAGGGGCGGGGTGACGATAACTTCTCTGGTGTCGAGTTTGCCCTTAGTATTACCTTTTCTAAAGACGATGGTTTGCAGTTTCACATCCGAGGTATGTAAATGTAAGGCTTCGCTGATTCTGCAAGCTGTGTACAAGCAGATGCCAAACAAAGCGCGATCGCGATTTGAGGTAAACCCATCTTTGAGTAAGGCTCTCACTTCTAAAGAGGTGAGGATTTTGGCTTGTCCGTTCCCGGCGACTTTCATGGAAAGAGTAGAGATGCAATCTAGAATAAGTAACATAATGCAGGTTTTGTAGATTGCAGGGGTAAAAGCTTCATTTTTCGTTATCTCATGCCCAAGTCTGGCGGCGGTTCAACCAAACTTATCAATTGCTAACACACTGAAGCCACGAGAGAATCAGGCTTTGAGGCTTTTTGAATAATTTGTTCTTATATGCGGGGACTCTATCTGCATTCCTGTGTAAAAGATTACAAATCTGGGCATCATGAATACAGGTGCAAGCAAATCTCCCCATGAAAAAAACTTTTTGCAAGTCTGCTAGTGATGCTGCTAGTTAGTAGTTGTTCTGTCCAGGCGCGAACGCAACAAAATTCTTCTACAAAGGCTTCAGGAACAACCGATTATCCAAAAGCCTTGGCATTAAAGGATGGGAGAAAACAACCAGCGGAGATTGATGTTTACAGGCAGCAGTTTCAAAAGCTAGAAAAACTCTGCATTGAGAATGACGGTGATTTGGCTGGCATGATCTACACAATTGCCAAAAAAGGAAAAGCAGCGGGTTACGAGTGGTCTACAAATATCGATACCTTGAATTCTTTTGTTCAAATGGCAGAAAGCGGCTTCGAGCGTAAACCAGCGCGTTGCATGGAAGTTTATCTTGCACTGCACAAAAGCCTGCAAGAAGAATCAAGCGACTCCAGCAAATAAAACGCCGACGATCGCCCTTCGATTTTGTACGCAATCGGCGGCGGCTGGTGGAGTGCGTTGCAAGTTGCAGTGACTTCCGGCTTCAACTTACAACTTCATTAACTAGCTGGTGGAAGTTGGAAGTTGGGTATTGGAAGTCAGCGATGCCTACGGCGGGCGGGTACGCCATCGCGTTTTAGTCAACGACAACTCGATTAAGGGTTAAGGCCCAATCGGGAGAGTTAGCGATCGCGCTGTAACTGCGTTGAAAATTGCAACGCAGTCACAGTGCAATTTTCAACGCACTGCAACGGAGTAAAGCCAATTAATTGCCTTTATCTAAGTCGTGCATAACGTGGTTTTCTGCCTTCCAAGTAAAAATCCAAGCCAATTGGCTTCACTTTTAGTTGTGCATAACGACGTTTTGCGCCTTCCAAATAGGAACCCGCGATAGATGCTTCTGGGGTCAAGTAGGGATTTCTAATTGTGCTGGCAACGATACTAGCGATTCTAGGATGGGTTTGCTTATTCATTGTTTTAAATGAAAAACTACAGTTCTAAAGTTCCTAACCCGTCCATGTTTTTGAGCAAAGTATTAGCGAACAACTTCTTCACCCTTGGGGTGAATTCACAGCCGACGGTTTTTGAAGTTGCCGGATAAATGTATCGATTGCCTTTCCGGCTGTTGACTGCCTACCTATTTTTAACTTGGTCAAAACGCGATCGCGGATTGCTGAATAGTCTGGTGCAAGAGAGTTACCTACTTCCTTCTGTAACTCAAGATTCTCCTGTTTGAGTCGTTGAATTGCAGTTTCAGCTTGCTGCAATTGCTCGTTCTTAATTCGCAATTCCTCTGTTGTGAGCCAGTGTTTGGGTCTTAGTTCCAACATTTCTTGGTTCAATTCATCAGCTTTTTGGAGTTGCTCGTCCTGGTTTTTAATTCGTTTGTGTAACTTCTCGTTTTCTTTCTGTAACTCTGTGATTTGGCTTTGTAACTGGCTGATAACCTCGCTATTAGCTAAAGTTGAATCTTCGTTGCTTTCTTGCCCGGTAGCGCTAGTGTTGCCGTCTACCGGGCTTTCAATTTTCCCAGATTAGCAACCTCCTGGCGCAGTTGGGAGAGCGCTTGCCAGAGATGATCGACATCGGCTCTAGTTACAGATGATTTGTCTGTAACTGAATTATTTACAGTTACAGACTTGGGACGTGATTCAGTTGGGACATTCAATAAGCTGGCTATTTCCTCCAGCTTGGCAGAGGTCAACTCAGAAGCCTTGCCAATATATCGCTTATGTAACTTACCTTGCTGCTTTCTGTAACCATACCAGTATTCGCCCTCTCTCCTGGCGGTGAACGGGGAGTCATCGCCCACAGGACAGTAGCGAAAAGATTTTTGAGTTTCTAGCCATTCGAGCCATTGCGGTGATTCGAGGTCGATGCTTGACCCCGAATCTGACTCTAATATTCCCTGCACCACCGAGCAGATTTTATTAGTCATCTTAGTTACATAATGTCCATGTAACCATTGTATATGTAACCAGACTAGTTACATAAAAATTTCTGGTATTAGTCAGGTAGAAAATTATTTTCTAATCGCTAAAATCAATTGTCACAGAGAGTTTCAGGGATTTTCACCCCCAATTTTATGCTTTTTTCAGTTGTTGGGGAGCAGTCTCTCAATAGTCTGGCTATTGGTGGTGCATAAGTGGTGTATTGTCCTTGTGTAACCCCTCTATACCTGGACTATAACAGCACTATACTAGGGTCTTAGTTCTACTTTAATGGGGTTATAGTCCTTGTATGGTCGGACTATAACCCCTCATTGCTGCTGCAATACCCTATATATTGAGTGACTATTGACAGTTACCTATTAGTTACATATTGTAGTTACACAGGAATAGTTACATAGGGCTTAGGTAACTGGTTGAGCAAGTAAGACGTAGCGCCGCATCGCTCCCACTCACTACCCACAGCTGATGGTTAAACGATCATCTGTCCCGAAGAAGTGCGATCGCTTTTTTGGGTCAAATCTGGTTCAATGATTCCAGATACCTGATGCTATTCAACTGCCACTGCTGCCATTGCCATTGCGCTGTTGCCCTAGCAGATATTCCCAGATGCGGCGAATTTCAGCCTGAAATACCTCGCGGTCAGTTTCGGCGTTTTGGATGGAGTGCATGAGGATATCTGTGAGGCTGTGGATTTCTTCGGTGTTTTGGCGAACTGTTTCTTGGAGGGACAGTTGATTGGTGGTCAGCGTTTCAAGGATGCGCTCGATGCGGTCTAGGCGGTCTGGGGTTGCTTCGCTCATGCTGCATCTTTGTCTTTGGTGGCTTCCTGTTCCATCTGCTCTTTAACAGTGCCACTGAGAAGAAAAGCTGCAAGATTAGCTAATGATCTTCCTTCTTTGGCTGCACGTTCAACGATCCGCTGATAAATTTCAGGTTCTAAAGTTACGGCTATTCGTCCTTTCCCGTTTTCAACATTGGGAATAGGACTATTGTTAAGAATTGGCTGAAAGTGCCTAATCAGAGCTATTTCAATTATGGGTAACAAAACTGGATCACTGCACTCTAGCCAAGCAATGCGAATGCCATCGCCCATCGCTGTTAGCTGAGTCCATCGGTGATGAGCAAGCCATCTTTGAGCCAAGTTGTTTGCTCTACCAATGTAAAGGATTTCACTGCTGCTGTTTAGTACAAAGTAGACCGCCGCGCACTCTGGCAAACTGCGGCGCTCTTGGAGTGACAGCGATGGCAGGGTTAAGGGGTTAACAGCTTCAATGGTCATGCTGCTGAATCCTTTGTGTTACTAGCTTCTTCCAGTTGCTTTGCATCTATAACATTGAGAAGTATAGCGGCAGCAAGATTGCCTACAGCCCTATGTTCTCTTTTTGCCCATTCCTCCAGGAACTCAGCTTTGTCGGGAGGTAAAAAGGCTGTGATACGTCTATTGTCAGGAATACGGGCGCGATTCAGAGTTGGCTGAAAGTGTTCAATCAACGCTGCCTCAATTTCCAAAACCAAAGCTGGTTCGCTGCACTCTAGCCAAGCGATGCGGATGTCATCACCCATGCTTATCAGCTGATGCCATCGGTGGTGAGTAAACCATCTTTGAGATAAGTTTACAGTTCCCCCAATGTACAGAATCTCATCACTGCTGTTCAGAACAAAGTAGACCGCCGCGCACTCTGGCAAACTGCGGCGCTCCTGGAGTGATAGCGATGGCAGGGTCAAAGGATTAACAACTTGAATGCTCATTTCCGAACTTCCTGCTGTTCTAACTTTTTGAGTGCTTCATCCAAAATTTGTTCAGTTAACAGACTCATAGTTGTACCCAAGCGAACAGCTTGAAGTTTTAAGCGAGTTCTAAGGGACTCTTTTATGTCCGTTTGCAGGACTACCGTTTTTTCTTCT
>NZ_LAHA01000113.1 GCF_002608075.1 Nostoc linckia z4 | reverse complement strand
ATCCCCCCATCCCCCTCATCCCCCCATCTCCTCATCTCCAAACATTGGTTCTGGTAAATAGAGACGTTCTTCTCTGGCATCATATTCAAATAGTTCTGCGTAGCGACCCCAGTCAATTGCGGTAGCAAATTGTCGTTCTGCTTCTGCATGGGGAAAATGTTCATCCAGTAAATCTAGGAAGAAATCTGCGCGCATTGAACCATTGCGTTTTTCGCGCAGTGTTTGTACCATACTGACTAACATTGGTATATTTTGCAAAACTTGTTGTTGAAACAGATCTTTACTTCGTAAAATTGTCGTGGTAGCAAAGTCACGTCCAATATCAGTTACTTGCACATCACCTTGTGTTACTTTTGCGAAACCCAACAACACTGCACCATCAAGAATCGGTAAAAGGTCATCCACTGCAAGTTGCAGCCGTTCTGCTAACTTAGGAATATCTTCTTTGCCTTGCGGTTGTTCAACAATTAATTCCAAAAGACCACTGATCCCACCGACTCGGACATGAGGTAATGATTGGCTATAGGGTGATTTAGATGTTCGTGTTGGTGGTTTGGTGGCTGCGAGTGCAACTTCTCCGGTGACTTCGGCTTCTGGGTTGGTCATCACTGTATATATATAATCTACTAAAGCTTTGAAGCGCGGATGAGTGCGATCGTGAGGACGTGGTAAATCAATTACAACTTCACCACGAATGCGCCCCGGATTTGCTCCTAAAATAATCACTCTGTCTGCTAAAAATACTGCCTCTTCAATGTTATGAGTGACAATTAATATACTTTTGGAAGGAAAACCCCCGGCATTCCAGAGGTCATCAATTTCACCCCGCAGGTTTTCAGCTGTCAAAACATCCAAAGCACTAAATGGCTCATCCATAAATAATACTTGCGGTTCAATTACAAATGCCCGCGCAAAGCCAACTCGCTGTTTCATCCCACCGGATAATTCTTTGGGATAAGCACTTTCAAAACCATCTAAACCTACTAAGTCAATAGCTTTGAGAGCGCGTTGTCGTCGTAATTCTCGATTCACCCCTTGTGCTTCTAGCCCTAGTTCCACATTTTCCTGTACTGTCAGCCAGGGTAACAAAGCAAAGCTTTGAAAAACCATTGCCACATCTTTGTTAGCACTGCGTAAGACTTTCCCATTGCTAATGACTTGTCCTTCACTGGGTGGAATCAAGCCTGCCATAATTCGCAGTAAAGTACTTTTACCACTACCACTGCGACCGAGTAAAGCCACAACTTCACCTGAATTTACTCTGGCGTTAATGTGACGCAGAACAGTAAACTCCCCTTTGCCATCGGGAAGCGGAAAGCTTTTGTTAACCTCTTCAACGGCGATTAATACTTGCTCTGTAATTGGCGTGATTTTTGTCATAAATTACACTATTCTTTACTCTTATTTGCTCATAAAAGTATGACAGAAAGAGACTTTCAAGCCTGTTTACCCAACTTTATCAAAACAGAATAAAGGCGTCAGTCGTCAGAATTCAGAATGAATTTTGTACGACTGGCGGATAGCGCAGCTAAGCCGTGTCCGCGTACCCCTGCTCTTAAGCAAGCTACGCGTAGCGTCTCGTAGAGAGCGTCTTGATTCTGAATTCTGAATTCTGAATTCTGTATTCTTCTTCAATTCCTCGCGTTTTGAATACAAGTTTTGCCTTCAAATAACGCATGTCCACTGATACACAAAGTCAAGATGCTTCGCGCGCTATTGATTTTTTACAAATGATATTTTGTTTCTGCTAGGTGATACAACCATCGCCAAAATAAGCGATTTATACCAACCACATATAGACTCATCATTCCAATTCCTAAGGTGATGCGAGGCCAGTCACCGGCTTGGGTAGCTTCGGCAATATAGGCTCCTAAGCCGCTTGCTATTAAAGTGGTTTGTCCCCAACTGACAATTTCAGACACAATGCTGGCGTTCCAGGCTCCACCACTGGCGGTAACACCGCCTGTAACCCAAGAAGAAAAAATGCCAGGGATTATTAATTTACGCCATAACTTTGAGCCATGTAAACCGACATCTGTTGCCATTTCACGCAAATCTGTGGGTATGCTCATCGCTCCAGCGATGGAATTAAAGAGAATGTACCACTGAGCGCCAAGGGACATCAATAAAATGCTACCGAAGTTGATGCTGATGTGGGTACGAATAAAAAAGAGGGTGGCAAAGGGAAAGATGAAGTTGGCAGGAAATGAGGCTAAAAATTGCACCACAGGTTGTAATAGTCGTGCTAATTTTGGGTTAAAGCCGATCGCTACACCAATGGGTGTCCAAATCAGCGATGCTACTATCAACAGCACTACTACCCGCCCCAAGGTAAGTAATCCTAACAAAAATGCTTTGACTACTTCACTAAACCCCACTGTGGCGAAAATAAAGTGCAAGCCGGTAATTACAAGTGCGCCGATTACTACTAATAAAACAAAGTTGTAAAGGCGATCGCTTAATACTTGCTGATTTTTATCTACATTATTATTTATTGGATGTGGTGGAGTCAGTGAAGACAGAAGACCGTTAATAACTTCACCCACTGGTGTCAATACCTGGACTATTAAACTAGGAAGTCGCGCAGCTTTGAACAAATCCAATAGCCAAGATTCTGGCGCTTCTGCTGCTGCACTTGTCTCTGAGCGAAATTTATCTGCCCAAGCAATTAACGGTCGCCAAAATAGTTGGTCTACTAGTAAAATTACCACTGCGATCGCCACTAATGCCCAACCCAAAGCAGACAAGTCTTCTTTGGTAACCGCCGCCGCAACGTAAGAACCTAGTCCTGGAAGTGTATACTTTTGATTCAAGACGCTAATCGCTTCACTCGCCGCCACAAAAAACCAACCACCACCAAAACTCATCATGGCGTTCCACAACAACCCAATGGTAGCTGAAGGTACTTCTAATTTTGTGAACCTCTGCCATTGTGAGAGACGGTAAAGTCTTGCTACTTCATCAAGTTCGGATGGTACTGTTCTCAATGATTGGTAGAACGAAAAGGTCATGTTCCACACTTGGCTGGTAAAAATCGCGAAAATCGAAGCGGCTTCTAATCCCAATAAACTACCCGGAAACAAGGCAATAAAACCAGTCACCGTAATTGATAAAAACCCCAAAACAGGAACCGACTGTAATATATCCAGCAGGGGAATTAAAACTCGCTCTGCCCGCCGACTTTTGGCTGCAATATAGCCATATATTAAAGTAAATAAAGTCGAACAAAACAGAGCGATAAACATTCGTAGAGTCGAACGCCCTGCATAATAAGGCAAATTACCTGGATCTAAGCTGACACTAGGTACAACATCTGGCGGTACAAAGCTAATTAATGCCCCTGCACCTACACGGGCAATTAGTCCCACTAATACTAACGTACCCATAATCAAGGCGATGTCAGCTAGACCAAACGGTAAGCGCCGCAACGCTTCTGGTGAGGGAAAAGTTCGCCTCAGCATAACTGTGGTTCCTTTTTTCAGTAAATAGTCTAGCTTTTTGGGAACTCGGATAAGCAGTATGAACTTCCCTTATGGTCTGGGAAAAGGTTAATGGTTCGACAAGCTCACCAACCGGGGTAAAGGGCAAAGGATGTATTTGAAACCTTTCCTCTTTAACCGAACCGTATTGGATCTGCATTACCCCACCCCGGCTTTTCTGGCGCAAAACCTCCCCTTGACAAGGGCGGGGGTTGGGTAAAACGTTTGTGGGATAAGCGTTTGATCTGAAGTTGACAGCAATGTCTCACTTGCTACTCCTACCCCGTTGGCGTAGCCTCTCGTAGACAAAGATTAGTAAAAATATTCTATTTAATGCCCTTGGATTTGGCGTTGTACATTTTTTGGTGTGGTTGTTAAACGCCAGTTGCTTTAAGTCGGAAAACTCGTCCAAGGCACTGGCGACTGTTGACACTTAAGTGTCAGCCGTCAACAGTATGAGCGAGCAATTTAAAAGCCTAATAGTTTATTATATGAGTACCATGTTGCTTTAAGCTCCACAAATATTTTCTTGGCTTGCTAAATATTACGAGAGTTTTTCTCATAGGGTACACAGGGAGATTTTAGATTTGTGCTACCCACAACGATTGTTAACGCAGGTGGGATGGGGTTAGTCCGGCGTGAAACAAAACCATCTCAAATCCGTCTTGAAAAGCTTTGAGAGCCAATTTCCGTCATTCAATTTTTTCGCAAAATCTAGAATTGCTACGGTCAATAAGCCTTTATTTTTCGTTACAGTTGGGATAATAATCAAAGTGTGAGGATTGATACTAAATGCGAGTATTGCTGGTGTATCCAATATTTCCCAAAACCTTTTGGTCATATGAAAAAATTTTGGAATTAGTCGATCGCAAGGTTTTATTACCACCTCTGGGTTTAGTAACAGTAGCAGCAATTTTGCCCCAAGAATGGGAATTTAAACTCGTAGATCGCAACATTCGTCCAGCAACAGAAGCGGAATGGGCGTGGGCGGATCTAGTCATCTTCTCAGCAATGATTGTTCAAAAACAAGATTTACTCGACCAAATCAAAGAAGCAAAGCAGCGCGGTAAGTTGGTTGCAGTGGGCGGCCCTTACCCGACTTCTGTACCCCACGAAGTCCAAAATGTTGGTGCAGATTTCCTCATTTTGGATGAAGGGGAAATCACATTACCGATGTTTGTTGAAGCAATTCAACGGGGAGAAACTTCTGGAACTTTCCGCGCTACAGAAAAACCAGATGTCACAAACACACCAATACCCCGCTTTGATTTATTAGAATTCGATGCCTATGATATGATGTCTGTGCAATTTTCGCGGGGGTGTCCCTTCCAGTGCGAGTTTTGTGACATCATTGTTCTCTACGGCCGCAAACCACGTACTAAAACGCCGTCTCAACTGTTAGCAGAGTTAGATTACCTCTATGAACTAGGTTGGCGGCGGGGTGTGTTCGTAGTGGATGATAACTTCATTGGCAACAAACGCAATGTGAAATTGTTGCTTAAAGAATTAAAAGTCTGGATGGCTGAACATCAATATCCGTTCCGATTTGACACTGAAGCTTCAGTTGATTTGGCACAAGATCCAGAACTGTTAGAGTTGATGGTGGAATCGGGTTTTGCTGCGGTATTTTTGGGCATTGAGACGCCAGATGAAGACAGTTTGCAATTAACCAAAAAATTTCAAAATACCCGCAATTCTTTAATTGATGCTGTGCAAACCATCATCAAAGCTGGATTGCGTCCAATGGCTGGATTTATTATTGGATTTGATGGCGAAAAATCCGGTGCAGGCGATCGCATTGTCCGGTTTGCAGAAAAAGCAGCAATTCCTTCAACTACTTTTGCCATGTTGCAAGCGTTACCCAACACTGCCCTGTGGCATCGCCTGAAAAAAGAAGGACGACTCCGAGAAAATCAAGATGGCAACATCAACCAAACAACATTGATGAACTTCGTACCCACTCGTCCTTTAGAAGAAATTGCCAGAGAATATATTGAGGCGTTTTGTACTTTATACGACCCAGTTAAATATTTGGATCGTACTTACCGCTGCTTCTTGATGATGGGTTCGCCCACTTGGAAAGCACCAGCTAAAACGCCAGAGTGGGTAGTTGTGAAAGCCTTGTTACTTGTGATTTGGCGACAAGGAATCAAACGCGAAACCCGTTGGAAATTCTGGCATCATTTATTTAGTATTCTCAAACGTAACCCCAAAGTTTTTGAGCATTACCTCGCCGCTTGTGCCCACAACGAACATTTTCTAGAGTATCGCCAAATTGTCCGCGACCAAATTGAAAGTCAGTTAGCAGAATATCTGGCGCAGGGTGAAGAAAAGCCCTATGTACCAGTTAAGGAAAAAACTGAAGCGGTAGTCAGGTAATGAAACTGAAAATTGTTGATTGTTGATTGTTGACTGTTGACTGTAAACCGGAGCCACTGAGGTCTTGGAGTTTCCCCAACGGTCAACAACAACCCCTCTACTTAATAGACTTCTAAGAGAAGTCGGGGAAAGGGGAAAGGGAAAGGGGAAAAGGGGAAAGGATAGACTTCTAAGAGAATTCGGGAAAGATTTAATGAATCTAGACAGAACCTCTAATCTTGGGGAAAAGGATAGACTTCTAAGAGAAGTCGGGAAAGAAGGTGCATGTTTGGTATTTTCCCTTTCCCCAATAAAGATGTATCCCTTTGACCACAAGAGTCCAAAAAGCAATTGATTGCACTCTTACTCCATGAGCTGCGCTCACAAGGAACAATGAAAATGATCTTGGAAGGATTTTGCGTTGTTTCAGCCTCTATTTTCAAGGCAGGTCTCTTATTTACGGGTATAACGATGTTTCACGCCAACAGGGAAATATTCAGCATCGCCCATTGGAGCTAATGTCACCTGTGGTGTTTGATATTCTACGGGAACATAGTTAGCAAATTCGCTATTTAGGCGTAGTAGTTGTGAAAGAATGGAAGAGGCGATCGCTTTTCTTTGAGCTTCGCTAGCTTCTACTCCTGGTGCTAATTCTACAACCACAGATAAAAATCGATTTTTATCTGCATCTTCCTGCACCTGCAACACAAACTTACCCGTCACCCATTCTTGAATCACTGGTTGTTCTAATCCCACCGTTACATTTTCTGGATAGATATTTGCGCCAAAGTAGGAAACTGTAAAGTTAGAACGACCGAAAACATATACGAAAGGTAACTGATGAATACCTCTAAAAAAGTCGGGAGTGGGAAGTACTGAATTTTGCAACTGTGCAACAGGATCGAATCCCCATTTGGCTAAAAATTCCAGCATGGCATCATAACTAATTATGCCGCCAGTGTCCAAGATGTCATAGCGCACTAAAGGAATACCGTTGTCTCCAGAAAATAACAATGCGCCATTTTGAACTTCAAAAAACCGACTGCAAGGATCGTACTGTACTAGTGTAGGTAAGCGGGATTCGCCAAATAAATCCCTAGCTGCATCGGGGTTTTCTGCTAAAAAACGACGAATGCAAATACTCAAAGGCGTTTCATTCCCTAAAACTCCCGCATCCGCAGTGCCGTAAAGTGATGCAAAATCATAGCAGGGATTTTCTGAACCAACACGTTTACCAACTAAACTCCGCCATTCTTCGCTGAATACTTCTCCAGCCATGACAAATTTTATCTGATATTGCTGCCACTCTACACCACGAGCAATTCCAGTATCAATGACATCTTTCAAAAATGGCGGATATCCCAAAAGTACCACTTGCTCGAAGGCACAACCCAATTGTTGTACAACTCGCAATATTTCTTCTTTGTTGTTACCCGGAGTAATTACAGTCAGGGGATAACCTTTACTAGCAAGGTAGCGACAGCAATTGGTGGTGAACATTCCACCAACCCAAGTTCCTAAGGTGAAACAAATCACAGCTAAAGTACGTCTAGCATCTGTAAAAAAACTATCGTGAAAAATTTGTTCAAAGCGTGTAGCTATTTGGAGTTCATCTGTGAAAAAACGCGGCCAAAATGTCGGCTTACCAGTGGAACCAGAGGAAGCGGCTATCATATCACACCCTTGCAATTGTCCGTGGCGGCACAAGTCAGCCAAAGGATAACGCAGTATATAATTTTCTTTGGCGATCGCTGGCAGTTTTTCAAAGTCCTCCAAAGTTTGAATATTCGCTGGATTAATTTGTCTTTCTGCTAAAAAAGCCTTGTACGCCGGTACATTCACCGCGACATCATGAAATAAACTTAAAACTGCTGAACTTTCAGTGTTAAGATGTCGTTGCAGTTGCGTTTCCAGGGGGGTAGAAAGAAAATTTTCAAATTCTTTAATTACTCGCTGGCTTTGTGATTTGCAATTCATAATGCTTGTTTTTATCCTAAAAGTAGAGCTAACATTTTTTATTTGCAAGTAAAAAGCTCAAAGACCAAAATAAAAACAAATATTTATTAAATTTTTCGTTTTTTTACTTTTTAAGTTATATAAGTCCTATTTGATTTTTGACTGCAACGAGCCATCGTCTATTTTCTACTGTTGTCTAGACAAGACTTAATTGCCTTTATTCTCACACTGTAGGAATTCAAAAATCAAAGTTGATTACTATATTACATAACCATACAAAACCATATTCCTAAGGATAGGAACACCCTACACTAACGTTTGGTAAGATATCCGAAAACAACTGTACGCACATTGTAGTCATTAAATAAAATCTTAAATACTTGGGCATCATGCAGGTCTATTGCAGCAAACAACACACGAATGATAATGGTAACCGCTTTTGTACCCATTGCGGCGAACCGTTACCCATCACTGTGGGACAGGTTATAGATAATCGCTATCAAATCATACGTCAACTCGGCCAAGGCGGCTTTGGACGCACTTATTTGGCAGAGGATAAAAAATCCCATCAAACCTGTGTGCTGAAGGAATTTGCACCCCAAGTCCAAGAAAAGCAAGATTTACAAAAAGCCAAAGAGTTATTTGAACGGGAAGCCGATGTCCTTAAAAAACTCCAGCATTCTCAAATTCCGCGTTTTCACAGTTCAATACAAGTAAAAATAGGTACTAAAGATTTTTTCTTTTTAGTCCAAGATTATGTAGACGGTGAAAATTTTGACCAATTATTAGAACAGCGCCGCGCCCAAGGAAAAGCCTTCAGCGAACAAGAAGTCATTACTTTACTGCAACAGATTCTACCAGTGTTAACTTACATCCATTCACGGGATGTAGTTCACCGCGATATTTCTCCCGATAATTTGATTTTGCGGCGTTCTGATAATCTACCAGTATTAATTGATTTTGGTGGCGTTAAACAATTGCCAGCTTCTCAAGGTTTTTGGCGCACTCAATTGGTTGGGAATAACACTTTGCTGGGTAAAAAAGGTTATGCCCCAGAGGAACAGTTAAGACAAGGCAAAGTATTTTTAAGTAGTGATTTATACTCTTTAGCTGTAACTGCATTAGTGTTGCTGACGGGACAAGAACCGCAGAAATTATACGACAGCTATCAGGGACTTTGGTACTGGGGCAAGCAAATCCAAGTGAGTCCCAAACTAGAGTCTGTGTTAAAAAAGATGCTGGCGTATAAACCGAGCGATCGCTATCAACGAGCCGAGCAAATCCTCAAAGATTTACCATCGCCAAATGCAACTAAACCACCAGCAAATTATATTACCAAAATAAAAACAACGGTAGTTGCTCCAGGAAGACAACGCGCCAGTGCGATTATCAGTAAATTCCACAACAGAACCCAAGCCATTGTTAAACCAGCATCATTCCCCGCTTGGATTCGTCCTTTTGTCATGAGTCTTGGCGGTACAGCGTTAGTTGTGTTAACTGGTGCAGGTGCTTGGGCGGTGGTAAACGCAGTTATTCGGGGAGTATCTTCCATTACGATACCATCGATTTCTTTACCGCAAATTCCCCAATTACCCAACCCTAGCACTCAACCAGTGAGCGAGCGCAATACAAATCGCAACCTCCAAGAAATTATCAATCGCCGTCAACAACTACAGATTAGCGAAGGATTTTTTACTCGCACCGTAGATGATATTTTTTATACAAAAAATTCCCAATTAAAGGGACGTAGTCTCACCTCAAAACCTGAAGATGCCCGTTTGCGAGATGAATGGTACAGTATTGCTGACGATTTTTTGAATAAAGTACAACAAGCTAACCTCAGTACAGCAGCGCGTCGCAAACTAGGAACTTACACTACACAAGATTACGAAAGATGGAGACGACAAGCGCGGGCTGGAGAATTCGGAGATTATACAATCGATCGATTGAACAAAGAAACAAATGAGAAATTCGATCGCTTGTTTCCTGACCAAGACCGTGGGAAACTCAATCAGCAAACTTTCGGTCAAATTTGGTATGCGATGGCGGCCGATCGAATCGATCAAGTAAAATCTGGCAAGTAGTGTGAGATGAGGGAAATGAGGGAGACAAATCAATTCAAAATTCAAAATGACGCTCGCGGACACAGCTTAGCTGCGCTAACAAAATTCAAAATTAAAGAACTTTTGACTTGTCACTTTTTAATGCCCCCTGCCCCCCTGCCTCTTCCCAATGCCCCATGCCCAATGCCCAATGCCCAATGCTCAATCTCTAATGTAGTGAAAAATTGGATACGCCCATGAGTTATGGTATACAAGCAGGACTAACTTTAGGCGATCGCTATGTGATTGTGCGTCAACTCGGTCAAGGTGGCTTTGGACGCACTTATTTAGCTGAAGATTTTAACCGCTTCCGCGAACTTTGTGTTTTAAAGGAATTTTCTCCCCAAGTCCAAACCGCTTACGTTGTTGAAAAAGCTCAAGAACTTTTTGAGAGAGAAGCAAGCGTTCTCTATAAGCTGCAACATCCCCAAATCCCTCGCTTCCGTGAATTGCTTCGCACTAACTTGCAAGGCAGAGAATATCTGTTTTTAGTGCAAGATTATGTAGAAGGGGAAACTTACAACTCTTTGTTACATACCCGAACCAAGCAAGGTTTACGCTTTACAGAAGCAGAAGTCCGCCAATTATTACAACAAATTTTGCCAGTGTTGGAGTACATCCACTCACTAGGTGTAATTCATCGTGATATTTCTCCAGATAACTTAATACTCCGCACCGTTGACCAACTACCAGTATTAATCGATTTTGGCGGTGTTAAACAAGTAGTGGCAACTGTCGCTTCCCAATATTACCAACCCGGTGTCATGGCTTCTTCACCGTCACCAACTCTGTTAGGTAAAATAGGGTTTGCTCCCCCAGAACAAATGCAAACTGGGTTAGTGTCTCCCCACAGTGACTTATATGCCTTAGCAGCCACCATGTTGGTTTTACTGACAGGTAAACTACCCCAGGAATTAATTGATACTTATAATTTAACCTGGCAATGGCAACGAGAAGTCAGCCTGAGTCCGGTGTTAGGGCAAGTATTAGATAAAATGCTATCCGCCAGACCAGGCGATCGCTATCAATCAGCCCGTCAAGTACTCCAAGCCCTCAACCCCCCCCCAGTCAACTATCCCCCCACTCAATACCCCACCCCCAAGCCACCAGAACCCACATCCGCCACCATCGCCGTCTCCCCCCCACCTCCCTCATCTCCCTCATCTCCTCCACCTCTCTCATCTCCCCCATCT
>NZ_LAHA01000112.1 GCF_002608075.1 Nostoc linckia z4 | reverse complement strand
TATGGTTCAAAGTCGCTCTACTCCATCTATCCGCATTCAATTAACGCCAATGCAAATTCCTGAAGCTTTACCTGTGGGGGGTTTAACCTTTGCCAATCAGGAAAGCGTTGATGCAGCAGGACGTAGTTTACTTTTGCATCCTGGACACCCAAGTGAAATGATTGTCCAAGTGCAAAACTTAGAACAGCGACCATTGCAGGTAAATTTCAGGATTGAGGGAAATTTTCCCAGTGAGTGGTGTCAAATTGGTACGGAAGGTAGTGAGATTCCACCGCGCGGACAAATGGACGCAGTGTTGTACTTTTCTATTCCAGAAACATTTTTTGAAGACCAACAAGCCATAGCCCCAGGAAAAACAGACAAACTAACTCTGAATTTTCGTAGCTTAGTTACTTTACACATCGACCAAGGTACAGACAACGAACAAATCTACAGAAGCGAATATTTTGATTTATATATCCGTCCCTACACTGCCTACATGGAATTCTTGCCTATTTTGTATCGTGAAGTAGACTTTATTGGTCGCTTTATGAAAATATTTGAGCAAGCTTTTCAACCAATAATTGACAGTTATAACGTCATGTGGGCAAACCTCGACCCCCTGACAGCACCCCAAGCACTCCTACCCTTTATGGCTCATTGGGTTGCTTGGCAAGTAGATTCTGTTTGGGATCTCCAGCAACAGCGCCGTTTAATTCGTCGTGCAGTAGAACTTTATCGCTGGCGAGGAACTCGTAAAGGATTGCGTCTTTATTTACATCTTTATACAGGCTTACCATTAGACGAACATTTACCCAATGAAGCAGATAAACATATTAGTATTACCGAACCTTTTGGCCCAGCTTTCATTATCGGAGACGCACAACTGGGAAGTGCAGTTTTAGCCGGTGGACAACCATATCATTTTGTAGTTCGTTTGCGTTCTCACATTTCCAGTGGCATTATCAACGAACAACTGATTCAAAAAATCATCGAACAAGAAAAACCAGCTTTCTGTACCTACGAATTAACCATTGAAAATCAACGAAATTAAAAAATTCAGAATTCAGAATTCAGAATTCAGAATTCTGAATCAATGAGCGTAAAGAGGCATAAAAAATTAAAGATAAGTTAGCCTTCAACATAATACACCCTACTACCGTGACAAGACTAAAATAGTGCATTACTAAACTCTTGTAGGGTGGGCATCTTGCCCGCCCGGACGGGTAAGGACACCCATCCCACAATAAAATCTATTGCAACATTTAAAACTTGTCACGCCACTACCTCTAATTTAAAATTGCAAATGAGATGGCTAGTATTTTTTTAAATTTACATAACAAACTTATAATCTAAAATTCTTCAATCCAAAATCCAAAATCTAAAATCCAAAATCCCCATGTCTCACCCCTTCCCACCCCCACCAATTAAATCCTTTGAACGCCTACAAGCCGCAGACGGATTACTAATTAATGCCGAACGCTGGCGAGCAGCTCACGATTATCATCGGCTGCGGCAAAATGCCCAATATCAAAGTTTAAATCAACCAGGAATTGTCTGCGGTTTGGGTGTGCGAGATATACCCGCACCCAGCCAAGTAGAAGCTAGATATCGAGATGGACGTTGGGTACAAATTCAACCAGGTATCGCCATTGATTTAGCAGGTAATTTAATTGTTGTACCCACTTCCTATGATTTTCCCATTGATATAGAAGTAGCAACTTCAGAACCAATCACAATTTATTTAGTAGTTAGCTATGTAGATCCTGATGAATTGCGACGCGCACAGCAAAGAGATATTGTGCAAGAAACCTATCGAATTGACCAAAGAAATTCAACGCCAATCAGTTCAGAAATTGAAATATGTCGCATTCTCCTACAACCAGGACATACTGACATTACCCAACCTGCGGATGCTTTTTTCCCTGGCTATAACAACATTGATTTGCGTTATCGCCGCCAAGCACAAATGCGTCCCCAAGCACTGGTAAGCATTGCCCAGACAACTCATAGCGATCCTGAATGTGCGCGTAATTTTTTCAATCTTTCATACTTATTACAAGCAGTAGAATCCTTATATCCCAGCTTGCGGGGAGCAGATGAACCAGGTCAAGTTTCTTTATCAGAAAATGTCCAAGATTATGACCTACTTTATCTCACTGGCGAGCAAGCTTTATCTTTAAATAGTCTCGAATTTGAATCCTTGAAAAATTACCTAAATTTAGGTGGCGTACTTTTAGTTGATGCACCAACAAATGCTAATGCTTTAATTGACAGTACTCAAGCATTAGCACAACAATTAGAGAGTCCTTTAAGACCATTAGAAGAATTACAACGCAGTCATCCTTTAAGAACAAAACCTTTCTTATTTGCGGCGCTGCCATTGGTGAATCAACAGCAGATTAAACTTTTAATGGGTGGAGGAATTATTTTAGTAATTGGTGATTTAGCAACTGCTTGGGGATTAGATAGAGATTTGAGTTTACCCAGATTAACCATTCGTATAGCTCAAGAACTGGGAATTAATATTCTTCATTATGCTTGGAAGCGCCGACAGTTAATTGGTTTACAACGAGAAGATAATTCTGGACAGTGGTGAATAGACCTAGCTTAAAAATAGGGCATTGGGCATTGGGCATTGGGCATAGGGCATTGGGCATTGGGCATTGGGCATTGGGCATGAGAAGATTGATTTTTTTCCCCTTCAGGGGCCCCCCTTTTCCCGCCTTCTCTTAGAAGTCTAGAAGGAAGTAATCCCAAAACTTTGGTAAAAAACTACGGTTCTCAAATTAGACAAGGTTTTGATTAAAATTTCTTTGCGTCACCCTAAATCATAAGTCTTTAAACGGACATGATATAAGTCCTGTCATCAATTAATTTAGCCAAAATCCGCCTATTTTTCCATCTTTGAGGCTAAGTCTAGCTAATATATCATCGCCACTATCTTTAAATGTCAGTTTCCATAAATAAACTTGATAACCTTGCTGATTCAGATTTCCTAAGAAAACTAATGAATACCCTTTTTTGAGGCGAGGAGCTAACTGTCCACTAACTTGTGTAAATGTTTGCTTTGTAACCGCTTCTTTGAAAGCAGCATTTCCTTGAGATATAAACTGATTGTAATTGTTTTGTTCAACAGCATTGATCAGACTTATGAAAGTTTTTTGCACAGACTGTTCTGGTTGATTACTCTGAGTTTGTTTTACTTGCTTGTTCGCAGGTTGCACGTTGTTTGCTACAGCTAAAGTCAAAGGTGACATGGTAATAACTGCTGCAACTATAAATGCCATCTTATTCATTTATTTTGTTTTCCTTATTGAAAACTTATTTAATTAAATATAGTCGTAAAAACATGAAACAAGGGATAAATAAGTAGAGTGACTTGAAGAAGCATCAGAATTGGTGAATTGGTGAATCAATTGTGTATTTATACTTAGAACAATGCAAATAAACAGAACAACTCAAACCTTCTACCCTTTTGCTTCCTGCTCTCTGCCTCCTACCCCTGCCTCCTGCCTTTTGATAACGAAATTTTTTCACACCGACTTGCTTAAAATCCAAAATAGCCTGACTTGTGAATTATGAGTTTTTCTTCAGACTATTTCAGTAGCATCGAAATGCACAAGAAGAAGATTTGACCTGAAAAAAATCTTTCATAACTCGTTTAAGGGAACTAAACTTAACCCACCTGATGGCTTGATTAACTTCTACCCACTGGCGTTTTCTTTTAGTTGCTTCTGGATAATCTTCACTCAGGATATCCACTGGCAATAAATACATTTTTACCCGGTAGGCTTTACCTTGTTTGCGGTATTTATAAGTGCCCACTTCGTTGGCGTCCACTTGTCCAATCACCCCTGCTTCTTCCCAAGCTTCTTTGGCTGCTGAATCGGGTGGACTCATTCCTGATGGAATATCTCCTTTGGGAATTACCCAGTGTTGATGATTACGAGTTGTAATCAACAAGATTTCGATTTTACCATTGTTAACTCTATAGGGAATAACTCCAGATTGTGTAAAAACTTTGCTAATTTTTCGACCCATGCAACTTACATCCTGTAGTGTCTAATTGTTTTGTACAATGTTTATTTCAGAAAGTCGAGAGTTGATACCGGGTAATTTTTGATTTATTCTTTGTTGATAAATTTCTTTTTACCATCTCCGTACAGCCCTTATAAATTTCCTCTGTAGTCACTTTCTTTTACGTTTCTTGACTACTTTTGAGCCGAGCAATGTCACGCAAGGGTGGTGCGCCAAACAACCGACTGTATTCACGGCTAAACTGTGAGGGACTTTCGTAACCTACATGATGACTGGCTGTTGCCGCATCCATGCCCTCTCCTAGCATTAACCGACGGGCTTGTTGGAGCCGGAGTTGCTTTTGATATTGTAAAGGACTCATGGCAGTGACAGATTTAAAGTGATGATGAAGAGATGACGGACTCATGCAGGCTTCACGAGCGATCGCTTCAATCCGAAATGGCTTTTCATAATTCCATTTGAGCCAGTTAATCGCCTTACCGATTCCCTGAAGCCGTTTATCGGCTAAAGCAATCTGTCGCAATCGCCCACTTTGTTCGCCTGATAGCAACCGATAGAGAATTTCTTTTACAATCAAAGGCGCGAGGATGGCAATATCTTCGGGAGTTTCCAACAACCTTAGAAGTCGGATCGCTGCATCCAATAGTTGGGGAGTAACAGGACTCAAAGACAAACCAGGCTCTGGTTGTTGGTTTACAGTAGTGTCTAGTTTTGCCTCCATCATCAGTGTACCGAGTTCTCCAGGATCTAAATCTAGCCGTAGGCATAGATACGGAACAGTTGGCGTTGCTTCAATCACCTGACCCACCACAGGCAAATCGATGGACACCACCAAACATCGATCTTGACCATAAACATACAAATTTTCCCCCAACATCACCTGCTTCTTGCCCTGAGCAACGATGCATAAAGTAGGCTCATGCAGAGCATGGAGAGGCGCAGTTGGTTGTGAGCAACGGATTAAAAACAACCGCTCGATGGCTGTGGCATGGATACCATCTGTTTTACTGTTCTGTGCAATCAAAGCAGCAAACTCTAACTGCTGCTTTGTAATTGTCTGTTCCATAATCTCTCTAGAAATCTTTTATCACAGTATCATTCAAGGCAATTCCAATATATTCAGCCGCCTGTGTCAGTCTCTCCTTTGAGTATAGGCAATGAAAAGAATGCAGGATTAGGCAAGAATTCAGCAGGTTTGGATTACCGCACCAGGTTTTAACTCTCTTAAATTAAGAGTGTGCCGGACAATCAATCCAAGTTCAGCGCAATATCAAACTATTAGGGAACTCCAAAAAATAAATTATTGCGGTTAAAGCATTGACTGTTGACGGTTCACAGTTAACCGTCAACAGTCAACAGTCAACAATTTTTTCCTTGCAAGTCCCTTAAATACTTCAACTAATTGATTTTATGACTACCAACCAAGAGAAAGTCGTATTAATTACAGGCGCAAGCAGCGGCATCGGTGAAGCAACAGCACGTCTACTGGCTCGCAAGGGTCTCCATGTAGTCTTGGGCGCAAGGCGCACCGAGCGATTGGAAAGCCTCGTGGCTGCTATCCGCTCCGAGGGCGGCTCAGCAGAATACCAGAGTCTCGATGTCACTAATCGTGCTAACTTCCAAGCCTTTGTGGAATTTGCAAAAAGCAAATTTGGCCACGTTGATGTCATCGTCAACAATGCCGGCGTTATGCCACTCTCAAAATTAGAAGCCCTCAAAGTCGATGAATGGGATTGGATGATTGATGTCAACATTCGTGGCGTACTCAACGGTATCGCCGCCGGACTCCCAGTTATGAAACGTCAGGGATTTGGCCAGTTCGTCAACCTGTCTTCCATTGGTGGACACAACGTTTGGCCAACCTGCGCCGTTTACTCAGCCACCAAGTTCGCTGTGCTGGCGATTTCCGAGGGACTGCGCCAGGAAAACACCGACATTCGTGTGACAGTGATTTCACCGGGTGTAACTGAGTCCGAACTAGCAGATAGTATTACTGATACCGAAGCTGCTCAAGGAATGGAGGAATTCCGGAGAGTAGCACTTCCCGCTGAAGCCATAGCCAAAGCCATCGCCTTTTCCATCGACCAACCAGACGACGTAGATGTGAATGAGATTATTGTGCGTCCCACAGCTAGCCCGTATTAAAACTCAAATAAGTTGACTGGTGACTGATGACTGGGGAGTGGGGAGTGGGTGAGCGAAAAAAGGTGTGGGGAGTGTGGGGAGTGTGGGGAGTGTGGGAAGTGTGGAGGGTAATTTTTTGGATACTTAGCTAGAAATCCCACACAAAATTTCGTTCACCCGTGGGGAGTTATTATTCTCCTTGTCTCCCTCATCTCCCTTGTCTCCCTCATCCCCCCACCTCCCCATCACCCCTTCGTTCGCTCGTGAATCGGTATGATAATGGTAAATTCAGTTCCCTCACCCGGTGTAGAACTGACTTCTAAAGTACCGCCATGTTTTTCTACGATAATTTGATGGGCGATCGCTAGACCCAAACCCGTACCTTTACCAACACATTTGGTAGTAAATAAATGGTCAAAGATTTTTTGTTTGACTGATTCATTCATCCCCTGACCATTATCGGCAATGGCTATTTTGACATTTCGATCTACCACTGAAGTTGTAATTGTAATTTGGTTAGGATTAAGTTTAATTTCCTCAAAATTACGTCCTTGATTTGCTTCTTCTAAGGCATCAATGGCATTAGCCAAGATGTTCATAAATACCTGATTTAATTGACCCGGAAAACATTCAATTTGTGGTAAGCTACCATAGTTGACGGTGACTTCAATGGCAGGACGTTGTTCGTTTCCTTTGAGACGATGTTTTAAAATTAAAATCGTGCTATCTAGACCTTCGTGAATATTGAAACGTACTTTGTAATCTCGATCTGCACGGGAGAAAGTTCTTAAACTAGTGCTGATATTTTTCAAGCGATCGCACGCTATAGTCATGGAATCAATCATCTTTGGTAAGTCTGCTAAACTATAATCCAAGTCAATTTCTGCGGCATGTTCTGTAATTTCATCCCCTGGTTCTGGTAGATTTTCTTGATATAGTTTCAGATGTTCAACAATATCAGCAAGTGTGGGTTTAGCTTGTTTGAGACTAGCAGCAATAAAACCCAGAGGGTTATTCATTTCATGAGCTACCCCAGCAACCAAGTTACCCAGTGCAGACATTTTCTCGCTTTGGACGATTTGTAACTGTGCTTGTTGCAAATCTTGGATTGCTTGTTGTGCTTGTTGGTAGAGTTTGGCATTCTCTAAGGAGATGGCGGCTTGTGTGCAAAGTAAGTTCAGCAGTTCGACCCGTTCGTGGGTAAATGCTCCCGTTGTTAAGTTGTTTTCTAGATAAAGCACACCAAGGAGTTTGCCTTGATGCAAAATTGGCGTACACAGGATACTCTTTGGCTGTTGGCGTAAAATGTAAGCTTCGGTTAATAACAATGGATGCTCCATTGTATTCTCGATGGCAGTGGCTTTTAAGCTGCGTTTGACTGCGTTCACTAAACTCACAGGCACATCGTTGCTTTCTGACAGCAGTATGGACTGCAAAACCACCGCAGGTTGCCCTATTTGAGCTACTCCCTGAATACTCAGTTGATGTCCATCGAACAACATCAACACACATTTATCTGCGCCTGCGGTTGCGGTGACGATTTCTAAGAGTGCTGACAGTAGTTTGTTGAGTTGAATTTCGCTCGATAGTTGTTGAGAGGCTTTGAGGATGGCACTTAAGTCTAAAGATGTGGATACGCTAGCACCGCTTCCCGATGAGGAGGTTTGAGAAATAAATCGGTTTTCGTTTGCATACACAGTTTCATTAGGTATGTATCCTCTAGTAGACTGTTGGAGAATTGTTGTTAACAATTGCGGATAGCTTTGTTCTAATTCGGCAACTTTAGCTTTTGCACCCCAGCGAGCATAGCCATAGTAGGCGGCAATTAAATAATCTTCAGCAATGCGCTCTTTGCCCCAGTGGAGGTAAAATTTAGCAGCGAGTTCGTTAGCCATCGCTTCTTCTTGGATATATTCATTTTCCTTAGCTTTTTTGATGGCGTCATCATAAAACTCTATTGCTTGGGCTTTATTACCTTGTACTCGCTCTCGTTCTGCCTCCACTAAATAAAACTTGTGCAAAAAATTCATTGGTGCGTGGTCTGCCCATAGGCGAATTTTTTGTTGATTGTTTGTCACTCGACTTAAGATTTTTTGTTGTTCTGCATTTGGCAATGATGAATAAATTGCTAAGTGCGCCAAAGAATCATAAAAATTGAATACTAAGACGAAGATTGTTCCTTGTATTGCATCTAAATACCCTTGGGCTAGCAGTGCATTTTGACAGGCATCTTGGTATTCTCCAAATAGATAACAAAGCATCATTTTGTTCAAGTAAAACTGAAAAAATGCAGTGCGATCGCTAGCATTATCTAGTAGTTGTAAACAAGTTTCTTCATCGCAGATTTCACTATGAAAACTGCATGGATCTCCAGAGGAATTTAACAAATTGAGCACTGACTGTTGATAAATACCTAGTATATATAAAATATTTTCTTGTTTGAGTTGAGTCAAAACATCACCAATGGTTGCCATATTTTCTTGCAATCCAGTTAACTCATACCCCAATAGATATGAATTTTGGCATTTCGTTAAGGCAGCATAACCAACAAATTCTAAGTTGCCACTTTCCATGCCATTTTGATAGCTTTCCCACAAAATTGGCAATGTTTCTTTCAAATGAACTTTGCCAAAAATCGTCGAACATCCCGCCACCATAAATGCAGTTGCTTTCATCTCTGGAATATTGAAATTTTCGGCTAATTTTAAGGCTAATTTGCTGGTTTGATAAGCCAAGTCAATATCTTGAATTGTTTCATTTAAGAGAATACTGTAACAAGCGTAACCATAGCTGGAGAAAAGTGAATTGCCGTAATTGATTGATAAATTTACCAGTTTGCAAATCACTAAGGGAAAAATTTCGGGCGCGGCTTGATAGGTAGCAGTACCAATACTATTTAAGATTCTGGCAGCTGCTAATTTTTCGATATCTGTCATCAAAGGCAAGTTAATCAAATCTTCGATATTCTTGCCATTGAGATAATTTGCTATTTCAGTAATTGCTTGCTGAGTATCTGAGGAATTAGGCGATACAGGTATAGTTATCCCTACTAATTCCAAAGCTTCTATGCCAATTTTAACAGCTTGCAATTTTTTAGTTTGGGCCATTTCAGCTTGCATTTTAACAGCATAAACTTTCATTTTGTCGATGGCTGTTTTAGCTTGTTGAAGAACAATATCTGCAAATTGCTCCATCTGTTGAAAATCACCACTGAGGTAGGTGGTTTCTGTTGCTAATTCATACAGTGGTAAGGCGAGGTTATATTGTGTCTGCCAGCAAGATTCTTTTTCAGCAAGATTCAACAAAGAAATGCCTGTGATGGCATACTCCAAGGCGGCGGTGTAAGCCGTTGCAATTCTGGCTTTTTGTCCCGCTTTGAGATTGAGTCCGGCGAGTTGTATTTGCTGCAAATGTTCGATAATTAAAGATTTGCCGATGTTGAGTTGATTGACAATTTCAAACAGATTTTCTTCTTGTTCTGCTGCTGTTGTATTTTGGAGTAGCAATTGCCCAATTTTCAAATGAGTAGCTTGTTTTTGGTCATCGGGAATCAAAGAATATGCAGCTTGTTGGACGCGATCGTGCAAAAATTTATAGGTAATAGTCATTTGTTCTCTATCTTCTAATGATGACAAATGACTATTAACTAATGACTCTTGCTGATAAAATTTATAAACTTCACTTTCGGGTAAAATTAAATTTTCTTGTAATGGCTTCCACAAAGCAGCAGCGGTTTCTACCTCTGATAATTGACAAACTGTAGCTAATGTCTTTAAATCAAATTTATTGCCAATGCAAGCAGCTAACTGTAATACAAATTGAGTAAATTCAGGTAACTTTTGCAATTGCCATGTCATGAATTCCACCACATCTTCTGTCAGAGCTTGCTGATTTATCTGGGCGATGTCACATTGCCAACAGCCTGATTGTAAGTTGAACTCAATTAACCCGTCTTGGTATAATGCTTTGAGAAACTGCGTACTAAAAAACGGATTACCTTTAGTTTTTTGATATACCAATTGTGATAGTGGAAATGCTACATCTTCTGGGCACGCAAGGGTATCCGCAACTAAATGATTTAATTTCAAATGACTCAGCGATCGCAAGGTAATTGTGTGAATTTTTGCACCAGTTTTGCGAATTTCATCCAATATTAATATTAAAGGATGTGCTAGCGATACTTCATTATCTCGATAAGCTCCAATTAATAATAAATGTTCCAGATTTACTTCATTCATTAATAATTGTAAAAATTTTAAAGAAGCGGCATCTGCCCACTGCAAGTCATCCAAGAAGATTACTAGGGGATGTTCTCCACTGGCAAATATTTGAATAAATTTTGTCAATAATAAATTAAATCTATTTTGGGCAGCAGTTCCTGATAGCTCTGGTATTGGTGGTTGTTTGCCGATAATGATTTCTAATGCGGGAATAACTTCTATAATTACCTGTGCGTTTTCACCTAATTCGCCGATAATTTTATTTTTCCATTGGGCAATTTGACTATCGCTTTGTGTTAAGATTTGCTCGACTAAATTGCGAAATGCTTGGACGAAGGCTGATAAAGGAATACTGCGATTAAATTGGTCAAATTTACCTTTGATGAAATATCCTCGTTTCTTGACAATTGGTTTGTGAACTTCTTTGACAACGGCAGTTTTACCAATTCCAGAGAAACCTGCAACTAACATCAGTTCGCTACTACCAACAGCCACTCGTTCAAAGGCTGCTAGTAGTTGTTGGACTTCGTTTTCTCTGCCATATAATTTTTCTGGAATGATAAACAGGGCGAACGCATCTTATTTACTAATAAAAACTAAGAAAACGTGAGTTCGGGATAAGAAAGGGGCAAAACAGGTAGGCTGAAAGTGCTAAATTCTCATCCATCTGCTTGCCCTATGTTCACTCTAGAAGAACTATTCTGTTCTGTCGATGACTTCTGTCAAACCTTTGAACCACAGTGGGAGCGCCAACTGTTGGGTAATGGGCTGCAAAAAAGAAAGCGCGATCGC
>NZ_LAHA01000014.1 GCF_002608075.1 Nostoc linckia z4 | reverse complement strand
GCCCAATGCCCAATGCCCAATGCCCAATGCCCAATGCCCAATGCCCAATGCCCAATGCCCAATGCCCCATTCCCCAATAACTATTGCTTTGCTACACTAATATGGGCGTATTAATTTAATAGTAGTAGGTATTGCTGCCTTTCTCGGTGCTGAGTTAAAAGTGCCAAGTCTTGAAGTAAAGACATGCGCCCTTACTAACTAACTCCGAAATTTTCTTCTGACTCACGACTGGGCACTCAGCACAATGGAAGGAGACTTTGGCTAGATGTTGCTTTGCTTGCGAATTGAAAATTTTGCCCTGATTGACCAACTAGAATTAGAATTTGGCGCGGGACTCAATGTATTGACTGGTGAAACCGGCGCTGGAAAATCAATTATTTTAGATGCCATTGATGCTGCTTTGGGCGGTAAAGTCTCTAGTCGAGTGATTCGCACAGGGACGAGTCGGGCAATGGTAGAAGCTACTTTCACTTCCAACCCCCCCTTAGCTGCTTGGTTGACGGAACAGGAAATCGATTTGCTTGATGAAAATTGTGTAGTTATTAGCCGAGAAATCTCCGCCACGGCTAGTAACGTCCGCAGCCGATCGCGGGTGAATGGGGTGTTGGTAAATCGCCAGGTAATGGTAGGATTGCGCGATCGCTTGGTGGAAATCACAGCCCAAGGTCAAACGGTGCAAGTAGGACAATCCGCCCAAGTCCGGGACTGGTTGGATTTGTATGGGGGTGACTCGCTGATGCAGCAACGCCAAAAGGTCGCCAATAGCTTTAATGCTTACCAACAAGCACATCTAGCACTAGAAAAACGCCGGACATCAGAACGGGAACGTTTGCAACAACTCGATTTGCTTACCTATCAAGTGCAAGAATTAGGAGCAGCAAATCTTAGCGAAGCGAATGAATTGGAACAGCTAGCGCAAGAACGGGAACGCCTGAATCATGTTGTTGATTTGCAACAAATGAGCTACAAAATTTATCAGGCTTTGTATCAAAACGACGATGAAACTCCCGCCGCCGCAGATTTATTGGGAGACAGCGAAGCCACATTAAATGACATGGTGGAATACGACACCCAGCTGCAACCTTTGTTGGAATTAGTCAGGGATGCCCAAGCTGCGGTGATGGAAGTGGGAAGGCAGATTAATGCTTATGGCGATAGTTTAGAAGCCGATCCCCAGCGATTGGAAGAAGTGGAAGAACGGGTTCGGGAATTAAAGCAAATTTGTCGCAAGTATGGGCCGACGTTAACAGAAGCCATCGCTTATTATCAGCGTATCCAAGCAGAATTAGCCCTACTTAACGACAGCGAACAATCGATTGAAAGTTTAGAACAACAAGAAAAGGCGTGTTTGGAAAAACTCACCGAAACCAGCCATCGATTAACTCAACTGCGTAGCAAGGCCGCAGCTAATTTAGAATCGCGTTTGATATCGGAACTTAAACCTTTAGCAATGGAAAAGGTGAAATTTCAAGTTGAAATTTTGCCGACTTTCCCAACTGCAATGGGAGCAGATAAAATTACCTTTATGTTTAGCCCCAACCCCGGAGAACCACTGCAACCATTAACAGAAATTGCCTCTGGTGGGGAAATGAGCCGCTTTTTATTGGCTTTGAAAGCTTGTTTTTCTCAAGTTGATGCCGCCGGGACAATGGTATTTGATGAAATTGATGTGGGGGTTTCTGGAAGAGTCGCCCAAGCGATCGCTGAAAAATTACACCAACTCAGCCAACGCAACCAAGTATTATGTGTTACCCACCAGCCCTTAGTGGCAGCAATGGCAGACCGCCATTTCCGGGTAGATAAGCAAACTATTAATCAAGACAAAGGTAAAAAAGCTAACAATGGTAGTGGGGAACAACGTACTGTTGTGCGAGTTACTGCCTTAGATAATTTAAGTACTCGCCGGGAAGAACTAGCACAATTAGCTGGTGGCAAATCAGCGAGTGATGCCATCGCTTTTGCCGAATCTTTGTTACTGCAAGCCGCTAATCACCGTCGTGGGGAGCAGATTTGATAAAATTTGAGATTTTAGATTTGGGATTTTGGATTGAAATATTCCAAACGTAGAATTGCAGAATGTTTCAAACCAAAAACTGACCAATTTTATATTTTATGGTAGTTCCCTATTGCCTCTTGCCCATTTATTTTTGCAAAAGTTCCGTAAACCTATCATGTGAAAATCGCTGTAATCAGCATATATTGTGGGCATCATAATCCAAGCAGAATAAACAAGCTAGCAGCCAGAAAATATTTTTGGCAGCTAGTTTTTCATTGATATAACTACAGTATCGGCTGATGGTAGATAGTTTTAGACGTTATCTCTTTATCCATCGATATAGTTTTACTAAGTATATTTTGGGTTACCTACAGATTCAATTGGGAGTCATATTCAGCGTGGGTATTTGTGCATTGTGTGAAGTTAAGTTACAAGCAGCCCAACTCCATGAAAACACTAAATCTCCCTCATCTTCCCCATTAAATACAAATCAGTATTACTTAGAACTTGCAAAACCTTTCCCTCATAGATTTTTGATTGCTGCACCCGAAAACTTCAATCCTGATTTGCGAGTACCGCCACCACGACCGAAGCCACCAGAGAATTCTAGCCCTCCAACACCTGCCACTGAACCAACAACACCAAATGCAGTTTTAGAAAGTATTGATACAGACTATCGCTACGACACAGATAACTTTGGGCAAACAAATTTATTCATCGAACCAACACTCCAATTTCGATTAAGAAATGGCAATAAAATCTTTTTGAAGACAGGTTTTGATTTCTTCGATCAACGCGGTGTAGAATCAGTGAGCAATTTTCCCTTGCAAATTGGATGGCAAGGAAAAATTGGACGAGTAACGCTACAAACAGCCGCAGGAGTTGATGTATTCGACCGTTTACCCGCAGCGATAAATCTCAATGCAAAGGTGGAAGTTCCGATTTTACCAGCGCGAGTTTCGCCAACAGGGCAATTGCGATCGCTATTAGTATTATCAGGTAATTTAGAACAAGGCCCTTATAAATCTAATGCCAGGACTTTACAAAATGAAATTACTGCTTGGCGATTTGGGCCTGATTTATTCTGGCAAATTGACCGCAATACCAGCTTATTTTCTTCTTTGCGTTTGGGTAACTACAACGATGGTAATTCTGAGGTACAAACTTTTAGTAGACTAGAGCGAAAATTGGGACAATTTTCTTTAGCAGCTAACTTATTTACTTGGAGTTACGATAACGATTTAGAACGCAGTAGCGGCTATTTTTCACCCCCAGATTTCCTAGTTTACAACGCCGAAGTGGCTTGGGAAGGTGATGTTACTAAATTCTTACGCTGTCGCCTAGCTGCTAATTTCGGACGACAGCGACTTAAAGGAGAATTTGATAATGCTAATACTTATCAAACACGCTGTACGGTGAAGCTATCACCCAATATTGAAGCAGACTTGGGCTATAGCTTCAGTAATGTCCGCAATCAAGATACAGGAGAAAGTGCTTACAACGGTAACTCTTTAACAGGACAGTTGCGTGTCAAATTTTAATTCAGAATTCAGAATTCAGAAGTCAGAAGTCAGAATTCAGAATTCAGAATTCAGAAGTCAGAAGTCAGAAGTCAGAATTCAGAAGTCAGAATTCAGAATGAATAAAATCAAGCGTGGTATGGATTTTTGGTTTTTTAATTTTATTCAAATCATAAAGCTTTAGTGTAAAAGTCTTTAAACTCCTAACTCCCAACTCCTAACTCCTAACTCCCAACTCCCAACTCCTAACTCCTAACTCCTAACTCCTAACTCCCAACTCCCAACTCCCAACTCCCAACTCCCAACTCCTAACTCCCAACTCCCAACTCCCAACTCCTAACTCCCAACTCCTGAATTCTGACTCCTGAGTTCTGACTCCTCAATGATGAAAGCACCATTACCTGACAACGAAACACAGCGACTTGAGTCTCTTTTACAGTATAAAATCCTTGATACTCCTGCGGAACCTGCTTTTGACGACCTGACTCGTCTGGCTTCATTTATTTGTGGAACTCCCATTGCTTTAATCAGTTTAATCGAACGCGATCGCCAGTGGTTCAAGTCAAAAGTTGGTTTGGATGCTCTAGAAACACCCAGAGATATCGCGTTCTGCGCCCATGCGATTCTGCAATCTGAGGTTTTTGTTGTCCCTGATGCCACAAAGGACGAAAGGTTCGTTAGCAACCCAGTAGTTACCTCGGAACCTCATGTGCGGTTTTATGCTGGCATTCCATTGACAAATCCCGAAGGATATGCTTTGGGAACACTTTGTGTCATTGACCATGTACCGAGAAATTTGTCTCCAGAACAAATTGAAGCATTACGAATGCTAGGGCGTCAGGTAATCAAGCAATTAGAAATGCGGCGCACTTTAGCAAGTTTGGTTTTGGCCAGCGATAAACGCAAACAAGTACAGAAGATACGCAAACAATTTTTAACAAAGATTGCCCAAGGATTTGCCTTAGCATTGGCTATTTTAATTTTGATTGCCAGCCTTTCATATCAAAGTACAGAAGTGTTGATGAATACGAGTAAAAATTTGTTCAACACTCAAATGACAATAAGCGTTTTGGAAGAACTGTTATCTAATATCAAGGATGCTGAAACGGGACAACGGGGATATATACTCACTGGAAATGAAGCGTATTTGGAACCATATCAAACCGCACTCGTTAAAGTTACTCCAGAAATTCAGCAGCTCAGAAAATTAGCAGCAAACGATCCTCGACAACTGAGTCAACTCGACACACTTCAACCTCTGATAGTGGCAAAACTCAACGAACTCAAAAAAACTATAGATTTGCGCCAAAATCGAGGATTGGATGCTGCATTGGAGGTAATTAAAACAGATCGGGGAAATAAATTGATGAATGATATTCGCAATATCATTCGTGAAATGGAAAACAAGGCGCAAAAACAGCTTCAGCAAAATTTAAAACTAACTCAAACCAGTGTCAGCAATACAATTTTGACGCAGACCATTGCTATTTGCCTAAGTTTTCTGATTCTGGCTATAGTCTACTACTTCATTTATCGTGAGGTAAAGGAGCGTAAATTCACCGAAGAGACACTAAACAAAGAACGCAACTTTATCTCAGCAGTTCTTGATACAGCTAGTGCTTTGGTGATAGTTCTCGATGCACAAGGGCAAATTGTTCGCTTCAATCAAGCTTGCGAGCAAACAACTGGTTATTCCTTTGATGAAGTCAGAGGTAGGTATTTCTGGAACCTGTTTCTACTACCAGAACAAGTAGAGCAGGTGAAGGCAGTTTTTGAACAACTGCGGACTGGTGAAGGCTCAAAAGAGTACGAAAGTTATTGGATTGTCAAAGATGGTAGTCGGCGGTTAATTACATGGACTAACACTATTTTGCAAGACTATGAGGGTCGCGTTGAATACATTGTTGCCACGGGTATTGATATTAGCGATGTCTACGACGAGCTTCGCTTACGCAAACGGGCAGAACAGCATCTCAAAGCCCAGTATGCTACAACCCGCGTCTTAGCAGAGTCTAACACCATCAACGAAGCTATGCACCAAATATTACAAGGAATCTGCGAAAGTTTAGAAGTAGCTGTAAGTGAAATTTGGATGGTCGATAGGCAAGCTAATGTACTGGCTTTTTTCGACAATTGGTATAAAACCTCATTAGAGATGCAGGAATTTGAAATCTTCAGTCGGCAGATTACCTTTGCTCCAGGAATTGGCTTGCCTGGTCGTGTTTGGGCTAGTGCTAAACCTGTTTGGATTACTGATGTTGCTGAAGATCGGAATTTTGTGCGGTTAAAAATCGCTGCCAAAGTCGGGTTACATGGAGCTTTTGGTTTTCCAATTCGTGACAGTAAAAAAATCCTTGGCGTGATTACTTGCTTTAGCCATGAAATCCAGCAGCCTGATTCCAACTTGGTAAAAGTCATGAATTCCATTGGCGAGCAAGTCGGACAATTTATTGAGCGCAAACAAGCAGAAGAAGAACTGCAACGTCAAAACTTGCGATCGCAATTATTCACTGAAATCACCCTGAAGATTCGCCAGTCTTTGCAAATTAAAGAAATTCTCCAAATCGCTGTTACAGAGGTACAAAAAATTATCCATAGCGATCGAGTCTTAATTTATCAGCCTTTGCCTGATGGATCTACAAGTACCATCGTCGAAGCTGTAGTTTCTGGCTGGCTGACAATCAAAGAGAAAAAGCTCACCGATACTTACTTTCGAGGAGAATATTTACAACAGTATTATCTACAACAATATCGTCAAAAACCGAATTTGGGGCTGGCAGATTTGGATCTGGGTGAAGTCCAAAAAAATCACATAGAATTACTCCAACAATTTGGAGTCAAATCTCATTTAGTTGTACCGATTCTTGTTAAAGAAGAACTTTGCGGTTTGCTGATTGTTCATCAGTGTGGTAGTTCTCGTCAATGGTCTAGTTTTGAAACTCATCTTTTACGGCAAATAGCTGACCAAGTAGGTATTGCCTTAGCCCAAGCTCAAATGTTAGATGCAGAAACTCAACAACGACAAGAACTTGAAGTTGCGCGACACGAAGCAGAATTAGCTTCTAAAACCAAAAGTGCTTTTTTAGCCAACATGAGCCACGAAATCCGTACTCCTATGAATGCTGTGTTGGGGATGACCGGTTTAATGTTAGAAACTCCCCTCAACCCAGAACAACGGGATTTTATGGAAACAATTCGCATTAGTGGAAATGCTTTGTTGAGCCTCATTAACGAAATTTTGGATTTGTCCAAACTGGAAGCTGGGGAGATGGTTTTAGAAACTTTAGATTTTAACTTGTCTACCTGTGTGGAAGAGGTGTTGGAATTATTGGCTCCCCCAGCCCATAAAAAGGGATTAGAAATTGCAGCTTTAATTTATCCCAACGTCCCCACTCATCTGCAAGGTGATGCTGGTCGTTTGCGGCAAATTTTGATGAATTTAATCAGCAACGCCATCAAATTTACCAGCAGTGGAGAGGTGATAGTCAAAGTAGAATTGCGATCGCTTTCCTTGAATACTGCCACCATTAATTTTGCCATTACAGACACCGGTCTTGGGATTAACTCTGAAGACCAATGCAAACTCTTTACCCCATTTACCCAAGTGGATGCTTCCACCACCCGCAAGTATGGCGGCACAGGTTTGGGATTAGCCATCTGCAAACAACTAGTGACTTTGATGGGAGGACAAATTGGCGTAGAAAGTTCGGTAGGCAAAGGATCTAAGTTTTGGTTTGAAATAACTTTCTCGAAGCAACTTCATCCCAGCTGTTCAATAGAGAGTCACACACTTCTAACTAATCGGCGGTTGTTAGTAGTCGATGATAATGCGACAAATCGCAAAATCATCCAATATCAAGCCACTCGTTGGGGAATGGTAGTAGATAGAGCGGCTTCAGCTAATATTGCCCTGAAAGCTATTGAACAAGCTGCTAAGCACAAAAGTTTGTATGACATTGTTGTGATTGACATGCAGATGCCAGAAATCGATGGCATGGCTTTGGGAGAGCGAATTAAAGCAGATCCGTCCTTCGCACATTTACCTTTGATTATGCTCACCTCTACTAATCAACGCGATGAAATTCAACGAGCGCTAAAAATCGGATTTGCCGCTTATTTGGTTAAACCTATTAAGCCGTCTCGACTTTTTGATGCGATGGTCAATGTTTTAGAAACAAAACAACAGGAGACAAAAAATCTATCCACTACATTCCCCACCCCAGAGCATCCCTCAATCCCTACATTCCCTTTCTCAATTTCTAAGTTTCCAAAATTAAGAATTCTCCTTGCAGAAGATAATTTAGTGAATCAGAAAGTAGCCTTAAAACAACTCCAAAGTCTTGGCTACAGCGCTGATGTTGCTGGGAATGGTCAAGAAGTTTTGCAATTATTAGAAAAAATTCCCTATGATTTAATTTTGATGGACTGCCAAATGCCAGTTCTTGATGGTTTAGAAACTACAAAAGAAATTCATCGTTGGCAAGAAAACAACTTTGCAAGCGGTCGTCGTCCTATAGTGATTGCGATGACAGCTAATGCCATGAAAGAAGACCAACAAATGTGTATAGACGCAGGCATGGATGATTATTTAAGCAAGCCAGTAATGAAGGAAAAATTAGCAGCGGCGTTAGACCGTTGGACAATGCTGATATTGCCAAAACCAACCGTTGTTCGCCAAGAGACAATTTCAACTACAGATGTTGGTTTAATTGAGCTACCAATTGATTGGGAACGCTTGCATCAACTTTCAGAAAATAACCCAGAATTTGAAACAGAATTACTGCAAATATTTGTGGAAGATATGCAAGCGCGGATAGAGGTTATTAAAATAGCGATCGCTGCTTTAGATTTTGAGCAACTTGCACTCCAAGCCCATCAAATTAAAGGTGCTAGTGCCAATATGGGAGTTACAACTATGCATCAGGCAGCAGAAAAACTAGAACAACTAGCTCATAACCAAGAACGTCGAGGCACTAATAACTTAATCTCAGATTTAGAAGAATTTGTTAAACGCATCCAAGAGTTTTTAGTAATTAGTTATGGGGCATAGGGCATGGAGCATAGGACATGGGGCATTAACAAATGACTAATGACTAATGACTAATGACTAATGACTAATGACTAATGACTAATGGGAATAATAAATTTAATATCCTAAAATTAGGTTCTGAGGTTTTCCTGATGAATCAGATGAGTAGAGACGATGTACGGGAACGGCTGGGCAATATCGATCAGATCCGCGATATTATTTTTGGCACACAGCTAAGAGACTACGAAAATAGATTTAGTAAGCTAGAGTCAGATATTTCTTTGTTGCAACAACAAACGCGATCGCATCTTGAGCAACTCAAGTCCAATTTTTCGGCTGAATTAAAAGCCGGCTTTGAAGCGTTAGATAAAAAGCTGAAGTCAGTCAACATCACAACTCAAGAAGAAACTCTTGATTTACGCCAACAAGTCGATCGACTCAATAAAAAGTTCTCTACCAGTGTTCAATCCCTGGATGAAACCTTAGATAGTCAAACCACATCAATTCGAGATGAAATCTTTCAAACTAAAGTTCAATTACAAGATGATGTTACCGCACTACGGGATCTAATTCTAGAAGAAATAGATCGTCGCTTTTCACAGTTGACAAACGCCAAAGTTTCTAAAGACGATATGGCTGAAACTTTGTTTGCCTTGGGAATGCGCCTCAAAGAAACTGAATTCATCCCTCAACTACGAGAAGCAGCCGATGAACGCAGCAACGATTATAGTGCTGTACCACTTCTAGAAACTACAAAGTTGTCAAAAGTGTTAACTCAGTCTAACAGTACGGCAGAATTACACTCTTAATCGCAGCAGGAGATGAGGAGGATGGGGGAAATGGAGGAGATGGGGAGTCTTAACTCCAAACTCCTACCTCAAAACTCCAAACTCCAAACTCCTACCTCCAAACTCCTACCTCAAAACTCCAAACTCCAAACTCCTAACTTCTAACTCCTAACTCCTAACTCCTAACTCCTAACTCCTAACTCCTAACTCAACACTTTTGAAGATGAGATTTACTGATATGACTCAGGTGGAAAATTCGATTTATCAATCTGTTGATTTAAAAGAGGAAGAAGTTCTACAGATTGACAACTTAATACATTTACTAATCGAACTCAAAATTATCGAATCACCTGAGCCATCTTGTTATTCACTACCATTAGAAAATAATAATGATGAGGTTTTGGTAGAAGAAATTAAATTATTACAACTTCCTTCAGTTCCATTAGAAGTATGTGAAGCTTATTTAGAGTCTAGGTTGAATTTTCTTAGCAATATACCTAGTTCATCCCCACTGGTTGAAGAAGATGTAGACAAATCTTGGGAAATATTTGTACCTTTTGAGGAAATTTCAGACAATTCAGAAGATGCATTCCAAAAATTACAGCGAATATTGGTTGGTCACCAATTAGCAGAAGTAGATAATTTCATCAACCAACTAGAAGAAAAACTAAAAAAATTAGAGTATCAAATTTATGAACCTCAAGAGTTAATAAATCTTTTATTACCATCGATTTCTGAGCTTTTAAAGCTAAAAATTGCCGAGTCAAAAGAGGAAATTATAGAAATAATGGCTCCTATTATCGATCGCACTATTCGTAGTCGTACTGAACAGGATAGAATTAGTATGAGCGAGGCGATCGCACCTGCTGTTCCTCTAGCAATTTCCCAACAAATTATTGTTGCACCACAGGAAGTTTCTGATGCGATCGCTCCGGCAATGGGACGAGCAATTAAAAAGCAAATTGAAATTGAACAAAATATTGTTGTCGATGCACTCTACCCAATTATTGGTAGTACCATCGCCAAATATATGGCAGAGACAATCCGGGCCATTAACCGACAAGTTGAAGAAACCCTCAGCGTTGAAGGAATTAAACGTAAAATTCGTGCCAAATTACAGGGAGTTTCTGAAGCAGAATTAATCCTTAAAGAAGCTGTATCATTTGGAATTCAAGCCATTTTCTTGATTCATAAAACATCTGGTTTAATTATCTCAAATATTCAGCGTTCTGATGCACAGCAGCTTGAAGCTGAAATGGTAGCAGGGATGCTGACTGCAATTCGCAGCTTTGCCAATGATTGCATCAATCAATCTGGAAGTGTCACCGAATTAGATGCAATCACATACGGTACATCCCAAATAATTTTAGAAGTTGCAGGATACTGCTATTTAGCTATTGTTATTCAAGGAGAACCAAACAAAAATTTTATTCATAAAATGCGGCAAAATTTCAGTAAAATTATTAAAAAATATGGCGGAGAATTAGAAAATTTTGACGGTGATTTAGATACAATTTCTAGTGAAGTCCATACACTTTTACAAGAAATTCAAGATTTAGATATTCAGCAGAAAAAGAAAAAAAATATTTTCTCACCTATAGTAATATTCGGTTTAACAGTTCTCAGCAGTATTTTCATTCCTTGGGGATTTTGGCAATATCATAGTGGAGTGATACGTTCTATTGAAAATCAAAGTTTATTAGCTCTAACTTCCGCTCCTGAATTAGCTGTATATCGATTAACCGTGCAGGTAGAACACAATAAATTAAAATTAACCGGACGATTACCTAATCAACTTCTTCGCCATAAAGCTGAAGAAATTGTTAAACTAACCTCTCCTAATTGGTTAATTGACAATCAAATTTTGTTAGTCGAAGTCCCAGCAGATCCCGTATTAGCTGCGGCTGAAGTTAAACGAGTCACAGCAGTTTTAAATCAAACAGAAGGTACAGCTATTTCTAGTCAATATATTACTGGTAAAGTATCTGTTGAAGGTACTGTTAACCGGATTGCAGATGCTCGAATTATCACTCGTGCATTTGAGCAAATTCCAGGCGTAAAATCTGTTTCTAGTGCAGTGCGAATAGAACCTTTACAGCTTGAAGTGCGATTTTACTTTCAACCCAATTCGGCAAGTCTGATGAAAGCTGATTTTGGACAAAAAGTCAAACAAGTAAAGTTTTTCCTCAATCAGCATCCAAATCAGCATTTAAAAATTATTGGTTATAGTTCCGATCGGAGTAATAAAAACACATCTGAAAAATTAGCACTTACACGAGCCAAAGCTGTACAACAAACATTAATTAAATTAGGTATTGAACCATCTCGTCTACAAGTTATTGGTAGAACAAATTTCCCACCAGGAATTGATGCAACTCATCCCTTATGGTTGAGTCGGTGTGTTGTTCTAGAACCAATAAACAAGCAGTTTTGAATTGATTTATATCCAACTTTTATTCAACAATGTCTACAATTTCTAAGAAAATCTGCTTATTTGGTGATTTTGGTGTTGGTAAAACAAGCCTGATTCGTCAATTTGTCGAATCTAAATTTAGTGATGAATATCTTTCCACTGTGGGAGTAAAAATTTCTCGTAAAATGCTTAATATGTCTCAAAAAAGCGTACATAATTTGGAAGAGTTACAGCTTTTAATTTGGGATATTGAAGGTAGTAACAAGTTTAAAGCAGTTGCTAAAAATTATTTTCAAGGTTCTAAAGGTGCTGTACTAGTTGGTGATGTAACACAACCTGAAACTCTCAATCATCTCCGAGAACATATTGAGACTTTTTTAGCTGTTAATCCTCAAAGCTATATTGTTGTTGCACTGAATAAATCAGATATGATAGCGGCAGAATATTTAGAGAGCATCCGTAAAATGTATCAATTCAGTAATGAAGCTAATATATTAGACACTTATATAACTTCAGCTAAAACTGGCAATAATGTTAATGAAATATTTCAAACTTTAGCTACTCATTTAATTTAGTCAAATGAACTTGATATCGTCAAATGTTTTATCTGTGTGTGGAATCGAATATTTAATAATTGATGATAGCTTAAAGATTATTAAAATATCTCTGGGATTAATTCATTTTGCCGATATTGCCGATGAAGTAAAACCAGGTGATGATGTTCGGATTTTGTTTCCAGAATTACAGGGACTTGAAGAGGTTTTTGATGCCATTCAACAAGGAGAACAAAATAGTTTTGAATTAAAAGGAATTAGGCGATCGCCAGATCAAACTTCTCCTTTATATATTGATATTTGTATTACTAAAAATATACACGAAGACAATTCAAGCAGTTCTTTAATCATTCTTGTGCAGAATGTCACAGAAAGGATGGTGCTTGAGCAATCTTTATTTCAAGGTGCAAATGAAGCAAATCTTTTGCTACGTAATTTAAAAGCTTCTAAACAATATATTGACCAAATTTTGACATCAATGCCAGATGCATTGTTGGTAACAACACTGTCAGGAAATATCAAAAAATTGAATCCAATAGCACAAGTTTTGCTGGAATACAACGAAGCCGAACTCATTGGTCAACCAATCACTAAAGTTCTGAATAAAGTCGCCAATATTGGAATTACTAATATATCTCAAAATCCAGATGTTAATCATTTAGGAAAGGAGCTAGAAACAGTTTGTTATACCAAAAGTGGTAAAACTATTCCTGTAGATTTTTCCTACTCAATCATTCAAACTGAAATTGAACATTTCCAAGGTTATGTTTACATTTTGCGAGATATGACTGAACGAAAACAGGCAGAACTCGCTAAACAGCAATTCTTAGCAATGATTAGTCATGAAGTTAGGACTCCGATTACATCTGTAACTGGGATGGCGAGTCTGTTGTTAGATAGTAAGTTGACTGATGAACAACAAGATTTTGTTAAAACTATTTACATAAGTGGAAATTCCTTACTCAAAATTATTAACGATTTTCTTGATTTTTCTAAAATCCAATCAGGCAATCTGGAACTAGAAGAGCAACCTTTTGTTTTAAGAAATTGCATTAATCAGGCTCTTAATTTACTTGCACCTAAAGCTCAAGAAAAAGGATTAAAACTCACATTTTTAGATGATCCTAGACTTCCTACTATGATTGTGGGAGATATTACTCGACTGCGCCAAGTCTTGATTAATTTAATCAGTAATGCAATTAAATTCACCAAAACTGGAAGCATAGAAGTTTCAGTTATAACCCGCAATTCCAGCGAAATTAGTCATTCTACCGCTGTAAATATTTGCGAAATTCAGTTTAGTATCAAAGATACAGGTATTGGAATTCCACGCGATCGCCTCGAACGTTTATTTAAAGCCTTCAGTCAAGTTAATTCCTCCATTACTAGAGAGTATGGTGGTACGGGATTAGGTCTTGCCATCTGCAAGCAACTATGCGAGTTAATGGGCGGCAGAATTTGGGTTGAAAGTCAGCTGGATGTAGGCAGTACATTTTATTTCACGATTACTGCTTCTGTGATTCGAGAGGAATCGGAAGTCAGAACTCACAATGGGCTACGTCCCAGTACCCTGACAGAATTTAGAAGTCACGGTTCAGGAATAGAAAATTACGAAAACAACTGTGATTTTTCTACTCCTGATTGTCCTAAATTAAGAATTCTCTTAACTGAAGACAATCTAGTTAATCAAAAAATTGCTTTGAAACAACTCAAAAACCTGGGCTACAGCGCCGATATTGCTAATAATGGAAAAGAAGCGTTAGAAGTTTTAGAAAAAATTCCTTATGATTTAATTTTGATGGATTGCCAAATGCCAATTCTTGACGGCTTAGAAACTACAAAAGAAATTCATCGTTGGCAAGAAAGTCAGTTTGCAAGTGGTCGTCGTCCTGTGGTAATTGCAATGACAGCTAATGCTATGAAAGAAGACAAACAAATGTGTTTAGATGCAGGTATGGATGACTATTTAACTAAGCCAGTCATGAAAGAAGATTTGGCAGCAATGCTAGAACATTGGGGAAGTATAGTTGTTAGAGTAAAACAAACAAATTTTAGTTTAGTTGACCTGCCGATTGATTGGGAACGCTTGCATCAACTTTCAGAAAATAACCCAGAATTTGAAACAGAATTACTGCAAATATTTGTGGAAGATATGCAAGCGCGGATAGAGGTTGTTAAAATGGCGATCGCTGCTTTGGATTTTGAGCAACTTGCACTCCAAGCCCATCAAATTAAAGGTGCTAGTGCCAATATGGGAGTTACAAATATGCATCAGGCAGCAGAAAAACTAGAACAACTAGCTCATAACCAAGAACGTCGAGGTAGTAATCAATTCATCTCAGAATTAGAAGAATTTGTTAAACGCATCCAAGAGTTTTTAATGACAAAATAGAAGCTTAATTATCGTGCTGACAGCCAAGCCTGTAAATCAGCCACACTAGTAAAATCTAACAATGCTTCGCTCAAGTCCTCAAGAACAGGCAATGGTAAATCAAAAATAAAGGAACGCATTTCATCGGGCAGTTCTCCAAACCGCTTATTCAATTGTCGAATAATAAGGTTAATTGTTGCTTCTTCTCTTCCTTCTTCTCTTCCTTCTTCTCTTCCTTCTTCTCTTCCTTCTTCTTTGATTTCTCGATAAACTCTGGTTTCTTTGAGTGTTATCCCTAGCATAGACTCTACCTCTACTCGACTTAATTGTTCAAATTTGTAAACCATTATCGTCGTTATCATATCTATTATGGCGTCACTTGCCCCAGATGGAACCTGTTGACGGGTTCTACTTAACAAATACCTGGCTTCCTCTGGTGCTTCTTGTGACTCTACTGTGGTTAACACCATCAATGCTACCCAGATAGGTAGTTGACGAATGTCTCCCAATTCATCTAAATAAACCCTATGTACTTGAGTGCTATTAAGCAATCCTCGATGAGGATGAATATCGGTTTGTTCAATACTGCGTGACGGATAAATGATTACTGCTTGCCAGTCACTAAATCTGGCACGGTTGCGGTAAAAATATAACGATGATTCAGCAAATACTCTTTCATACAGTTGTTCATCTTTTTGAAACTGCACTTCACAAAAATAAACTACTCCTGCACCCGCGTTTTCTGGTGGTAAAAATACCCCGTCTATTTCAAATTTGGGTTCTTTAACGGCCACGGAATCAAATCGATAAGCATTTGCATTTATTGGCGGATTTGTCAATAATTCAAATAACAAAGAAGGAGATTGTTGAAAAAGTTTGTAAAATATAGAGTCTCGCCGCATCGCCCTAAAATTTAGTTTGACTAATAAATAACATACAGCAAATTTCAAAAGTCAAATAGGGTTTATGGGGAAATTATAAACCTTAAAATCTATTGATTTATTATCAGTAATACTTAATCATAAATAAACAGTAACGATTGTCTATTGTTCGCTCATAACTCAATTTGTCGGCAATAGCAGACATGATTTTTAAACCACGTCCGCGTTCTTGGTCGTTATTTTCCAATTCTGATGCTTGCTGCAATTGTTCCTCTAAATCAAAGTATTTACCCTGAGACCAAATGCGAATTTCTATACAATTGTTTAAAGACATAGCTTCCATCTCAATTGGAGTTTCAACGGGTAAATTTTTATGGGCATGTTCAACAATATTAGTAAAGCCCTCCATTAAAAGTGTTTGACATTGCCACCAAATTTGTCCATCGAGAAAGCTTGGCTGGTTTATCTGCTCGAACCAAGATAAAACTTCAGGGGAAGCTGTCAGATCTGTGTTCACTTTTAAATAAATTTTCTTACTCATTATCAATCAATTTCACTTTTGTAAATTATCTTATTCGTTAATTACTTTATTTAATTTGAGTATTTTCACTATACATGAAAAATTAAATTTCATATAATTTAAATTAAATGAACTATTGATTTGCCATCGTAATTATCAAAATGTAATTTATGTTTAAAATTTTGGTTATTGATGACGATCCTACAGTCCGAGCAGTACTTAAAAGCACGCTGAAAAAGCAGGGTTATGATGTTACCGTAGCTAGTAATGGTGAAGAAGGAATTATACAAGCACAACTGCTGCATCCTGCTCTAATTATTTGTGATTGGATGATGTCCCAGTTAGATGGACTAGAAGTCTGTCGGCGAATTAGATCGACTCCAGAGTTGGCGACTACGTTTTTTATTTTGTTGACTGCTAGAGGAGCAGCTAGAGGAGAAGAAGATGATAGAGTCAGAGGACTCGATGCTGGAGCAGATGAGTTTATTTCTAAACCAATAGAGATGAATGAATTGAAAGCAAGAGTCAGAGCAGGATTAAGGTTACATCAGCTGAATCAGGATTTACAAAGTAAAAAACAAGCTTTGGAACAACTCAATCAGGATTTACGAACCCAAAAGCAAATTTTAGAAACAGAATTGGCTCAAGCCGCTGATTACGTGCGATCGCTTCTCCCCTCACCCTTGGTAGGAACAGTAACTACAGAAAATCTGTTTATTCCTTCAGCACAGCTAGGGGGTGATTGCTTTGGCCATAATTGGATTGATGAGGATCGTTTGGCGATTTATTTGTTGGATGTATCAGGACATGGAGTGGGTTCAGCACTATTGTCTGTATCGGTGCTGAATGTGCTGCGATCGCAATCTCTACCAAACACCAACTTTTGTCAACCTAATGAAGTCCTAAAAGCCCTCAATCATGCCTTCCAAATGAGGAAGCATGGCGACAAATACTTTACAATTTGGTATGGAGTTTATCATCGGCTCAAACGCCAACTCATATACGCCAACGCCGGACATCCACCGGCGTTACTGCTATCTAGTAGTTCTACAGAAAATATCCAAGTTCAACAACTAACTTCTTTAGATTTACCAATTGGCTTTTTACCTGATGTAGATTTTAAAAATGCTGTTTTTGAAGTTCAAGAAAACAGTATTTTATATATCTTTAGTGATGGTATTTATGAAATTAATCAGCCAGATGGTAAAATTTTAGGTCTTGATGCTTTCATTAAACTACTAACAAAATGTAGCCAGACTGATATCTGCAACCTCAATCAATTATTGATGAATCTTCTTGGCTTTAATGCCAAAGAAAATCTTGATGATGATTTGTCTTTAGTCAAGGTTAACTTTGGCTAGTATAGTTAAATATCAATACATTAGCTCTATTGCATTCTATGAAATAACTTGTCTGCAATTAGAAGCAGCTTATTTTATATTCTTTACAGATGCAATTAGTTGCTTCTTGACAAACTAGCTAATGCACGCAAATAAATTTCAAAAGCAAAACAAATTAATATACTCCATTTTGCATTGTTATTACTTGGCGATTGAATTCCTCTTGGTCAGCAAAAGTTTGAAATATTCTATCCATTTTAGTCAATTGAAATAACATTTTGACTTGGTCGTTGATCGAACAGATAAATAGTTGTCCATCGGTTTTTCGTACTATTTGCATTGCTGATACTAAAGCACCTAAACCAGAACTATCAATAAATTTTACATTTTTTAAATCTAACAACAAAATATTTGTTCCTTTGTCCATAATAGTGCTAACTTCACGACGCAATTCATTGCCTCTAATACCGTCTAAAATTCCCGATAATTCGAGGACAGTTACATTGTTATTCATAGATAGATGCTCCGTAGAAAATATGCTATTATTTTGGCATTTATTTAACATAAACTGCAATAGTTATCAAAATAATTTTCTTTATATACAAAACCCTGATTTATAAACTCACTTCTAAGAGCAACTGTCATACAAGAGGTTATAAAATATTAAAATATCTCATTGTTTTAAAATTGAATTTTTAATGAAGATATATCAAAATTGCAATGTAATTGATGAGATAAGTTATTATTCATTGCAATTGCACATTAACTTATCATTAGTCTTTTGTGCTGAGACCAATGACTAATGACTAATATTTATTTGTTTATTACTATTAGCGATGGCACTAAAAAAGCTAGCATCAACCCATTGACGAGAAATTTCAAAAGCTTCAAAATATCCATTTTTTTGACCTAATTCTCGCGCCCAAAAACGAGACAAAACAAGTATAGCATCGAGTTGCATAAATGCTTTTTTGGCTTCTGATTCATAACAACCAATAGCTGCTATTTTTTCCTCAATAACAGAAGTTATATCCACAAAAAAATTCGGTTCAAAACCACGCAAAAAAACAGGCGGTGCTGAATACCACAAAGGTATGTTTTTGCGGGTAGCAACATTAGAAACTGCAATGGCACACACTTCATGATCTCTATGGCCATATTTTTCAGGTTGTGGTGCGTGAGTAATAATCAAATCTGGATGCCAATTCCCAATAGCTGCTTCAGTAACTTTAATCACTGCTTGTGTTGAAAAATTACACTCTTCAAGTGCATAAAATTCATAATTTGCACCGATAATTTTACCAGCGGCATCTGCTTCTTGATGACGTGTACCCTTAACAGATGAACTAGAAAGACTACCATCAGTCAAAATTAAGCAACGAACATTCCATCCTGCTTTTGACATCAAACTGAGAGTACCGGCAGCAGGTAGAACTTCATCATCAGCATGAGCATAAATTGTTAACACAGTTCGTTGCCCAAAGTTGTTACAGTCTAAATGATTGTTCATAGCTGTTTTGTCATTAGTCATTAGTCATTGGGTATAGGAAGAGGAGAAGACAAGGGAGAAAAATTACTATGTTGTCTCCCTTATTTCCTTATGCTGCTTTTGGAGGTTGCCAAACAGATGCGCGGATAATAGCCCACAAAAGTAACAAATTATAAATAGCCCATGCACCATTAAGTAAATGAACTTCAGGATAATTCAAATGACCGATCGCTAATCGATAAAGGCTCCATAATATTCCCAAAATGGTCAAGATAAAAACAACAATCTGTGGCCAAACTAGTCTTAGATAAATACCAGATTGTCGTTGTTTAGGTGTGACTTGGAAATTAAGTTTTTGTCCGGTGAATACACTGCATACTGCTTGGATTAATAACGGAAATAAAGCGATGGCATATTGTTCAGAACGCCAAACTTCTCTAGCGGGAATGCCCCAGGTAGCTGCAAGGAAAGTCAGACGGTTGATAATAAAAGCTGGAAAAAAGTGTATAGCAAAGTCCGGCCCGTAGGTTTTAACTGGAATAATATCTGTAAAAAAATAGATAATTGGACAAGAAATAAAAATGAGAGTTGCAAAACCAGAAAAATAGCTATACATCGTTTTAAAATAATGTAATCTCTGCCAAAAACTTAGCCCTGGTTTTGTTAATGGATTTTCTCTCAGTAGCACTTGAATAGTTCCTTGTGCCCAGCGTAGCCGTTGTTTAAGAGTAGAACTGAGGTCATCTGGTGCTAAACCTTCCGCTAACAATTCATTGTGATAAATGGATTTCCATCCAGCACCATGCAGACGCATTGCTGTATTCATGTCTTCTGTAATACTGTTGCTGGATACACCACCAATTAATTGAAATTCATTTAAACGTTTTTCATCCTTGGCAAATTCATCAGCAAAATATTGCAGTCCTACACTAATTAGTGCTTCCCTTCTCAAAAGTGCATTTGTGCCTGTATAAAAAGCGGCATTCATGCCATCTTTTCCTTGTTGTAGCGGCCCATAAAATAAATTTGCTCGATGTCCAAAAGGATCGCCTTCAGGAATGTTGTAAAAATCCTGGCGGGTTTGGACAAAAGCAATTTGATTCTGGTCATATTTCCCTGTGAAAAGATTATAAGTGTAGAAATAAGGCAGAACTCGTTTAATAAATTGTGGTTTAGGAATATGATCGGCATCTAGAGTTAGAATAAACTCTCCAAAAGTTTCCCCAGAAAAAATTGCGTAGTTGAGATTACCCGCTTTTGCGTGATGGGGTACACCAGCTGGTTTGGGACGAGCAATGTAACGAAAACGAGCCAATTCAACTAGTTCTAGTTCTTTTTTGCGAATAGCTTCTTCTAAAGTTTTGCGTTCGCTAATCAGGCGTTCCCTCATACTTTGATGCTGTGGAGGTAACCAAAGAATAAACTGTCGCAGACTTTTGACAAATTCGCTAGCAAACTCATTTATTTCTGGCTGTGAAGATGCTTCTAGCCATTCTTCAGCAGCTTCGGTGTTGGGTGTGAGATTTTCCAATTGCTTCAAGCGTTCCAATAAACAACAGTGTTCTGCATGAATTCGTTCTGCTTCCTGTTGTAGTTGTGATGACTGCAAATCCTGAATACACAATTTTTCCGTCATTGCTCGCATGTCAGCCGAGTTACCATCATCTAGCACATAAACACGTAACTTGGTTGGCGGGTAATCCATTGCTAAAGCAGCTTTAGCAGTTTCTTCTACAATTTCTGGCGGCTCATTGTAACAGGTTATAAACACATCCACTGTCGGCCAATCAGATTTAGGTATTGCTGGGGTCATTTGGTCGAGAGATTTAATTTGTCTAACTAAAGGCCGCCACAACCCAATTACAAACATTACCCCACCGAAATAACTATAAATTTCTGCTACTAGCAACGGGATAGAAATCCAAAGGGCATCAAAATTAATAGAATGAGTGATGCGCCACTGCAAATACCAGATACCAAAAATTAAATTGATTTCTGCCAAATAGCGAAATAACAGCGTTCTTTTTTTGAGTAACGAGCGGCTGTTACCAGAAAAGTTTGTGGAGTTATCAATAATAGAAACTGAAGTCATCTTATTAAGATTTTGGATTTTGGATTTTAGATTTTAGATTTTGTTTGCGTAGCTTTTCCTAGAGAAACAGTTAATAGTAGTTTTTTTGGCGTTGCTGATTTAATGTATGAAAATCCTTGTAGAGACGTTGCATTGCAACGTCTCTACTACATGTAGCAACCCAAAAGGTATGGGGGACTAGCAACACACCAAACACTGAGAATTTTTGATAACTGATTAGGCGGACATGGTATGACTACATCAACTCTTCTACAAGTATTCCCAAATACAATTGCTGATTAACGCACACGGCTTTGCCATTACAGATTGTTAATTTGGAATTAGCATTTAGTTGCCTTTCAATTTATTCTGTGACTTTGGTACGAGTTACTAATGAAGTATTTTTGCTGGTTGAAGTCCAGTAACTTCCAGAGCCATCAGAAATTAGCTTGGTTTGTTGTATTGCAGTGTTGGGTAAACCTCGCCCAGAATTACCCTCGGTGACTGCTGTCCACCAAGGAGACTTCATGGTGGTAGTGGGACGAATTAGAGGTTGTCCATTCATCACTTTGTACAACAAGGATTGCAAAATCATACTGTTGGTGCTGCTAGTGAAACCAATTGCTGTTTTACCTGTGGTTTCATAGAAGCCTTCATAAAATCCAGCCAATGGATTGTATAAATCTGTGGTTGCTTGCAGTAATTCTTGACTATACCTGTTTTCCGGTAGCAAAGCATGATAAGCAAAAGCTACTGCTGTACTTACCAATCTTCCCTTAGCTACGGGTTGACCGTCATCTCCTAATGCTACCCAAGGATTGCCTTGTCCAGTAATTGTACTATGGACAGTGTAAGGCTTGGCATCAATTAACGTAGTAGCTGAAGCTGTGAGAGTACCGGTGCGACGGTAACGTTCGGCTTGTGCTTGAAAAATAGGTTCAAAGAGCGATCGCATTTGTGGATCTAGTCCAAATTCCAAAGCATACAATAGGAAAGGATTGCTAACTGTATATTGGTTTTTGAAGTTAGTATCTGTGCGATGCCGTTGAATTGGTACTTTTACTTTCTCTACTGAAGCAGTTTGATATTCACCACCAACAGCAGAACCCTCAACATTAAACCCCCATAATTGAAAAGCACGAGCCGCATATTCTTCATAGCCTAAGCGGGTTTCAGGGTTGACGCGGGTAAGCCATCGCCCATCTTGATTTTTGCTAACAGTAGCACTGGAAAGAATACCTCCCCGTACCACACGCAAGTATGACCAATCCAGGACAATTTTATCCACCGCAGCCGTGTATTCTGGATGACAAATTTTTAAATTGTAAAGTGCTGCCAGCATCCTGCCCAAATCTAAAGCTGACCAACCATTTCCATCTGAAATGGGATTTCCACCATAATCTATTGATTGCAGGGTTCTGCTATCGTAACCGCGACTCGGTAACTCACCAGCAAATAGTGGTAATTTTGTCAAGGCTCCTAACAAATGTCGGGTGCGCTCTTCAAATTCTTTGGGGTTAATGATATCGAGCGATCGCGCCGCATGGAGGGCTGCGAGATAATCTCCTAAGCCCCAGAGAGTTGTACCTTGGAAATCGCTGCGATCGTCAATTAGCCCATTTTTGCTATGATAATTGGCTTGAAAGTATCGCCAAGCCGCCTGTGCATAGCGTCGTTCAATTACTGACAGTGGTCTTTGTAGTTTCAAGCTCGATGATGGTTGCGGATTACCCACTGGGGGAATAGGTGCAACAGCCACTTCCGTAATTTTAGAACTGTCCGCAGGAGTTGGGGTAGGAGCTGTAACAGTAGAATTTGCTGTGACATTCTCGCTGGGGTTACCAGTAGAGACACTTACAGAACTCAAGGCAATTAAAGGGCGATTTCCCCTGGCTTTGTAGTATAAAATCTCTAAAATTAGCCCATTAGTATTACCTGTCAAAGCTTTATTAGGTTGCTTCGATTCTTCATAAATACCAGCATAGTAGCCACTATCATCAGAACTGCGGAGATCCTTGACAGCATCAAAAAGTTTTTGAGCATAGGCATTATCTGGAAAAAGATAGTGCCAGCCAAAAGCCGCTTTGGTACTGATACTGCGAAACTGTGGATAAGGCTGATTAGCGTCGGTAATTGTTGCCCAGTTTGTACCGTTGGCGTAAACGGTGTTGTAGAGAAAATAAGGTGCTTGGTCAATATTGTCTTCTGTAACCGCAGTCAACTGCCCTGTGGTGTCGTAACGCCGTTTTTGCACATCTAAAACTCTGGCAGCAAAATCAGCCAATTCACCTTGCAAGCCAAATTCAATACCATCAAGAATATAAGATTCACTAACAACATAATTATTGGCATTAGTGCTTTGAAAATCACGGGTATCAACGGGAATTTGCACGCCATTAATTTCCACTAACTTAAATGGCTGCAAAGCAATGGCTTGTGGTGCAGAGAAACCCCAAAGTTGATAACCTCTAGCGGCGTATTCTTCATAGCCGAGTCGTCCTTCTTGCACCAGCAATGTTTTGTTATCTGGAAGAACAGTAGCGCCAAAAAGTTGTCGGTCTTTGAGCGATCGCCCTACCTGCCATTTAGCGACAATTCCCTTGAGCCAATCATTGTATTGGGGATGACAGCTGCGAATTACATCAAAGGCAGCTAGAATTCTACCAATATCTAAAGCAGACCAACCAATACCCCGTTCAATGGGATTGTTGCCATAATCAACTATCTGTGCGGTGGCTGCGTTATAGACTTTATTGGGCAAAGCGTCTTCAAATAACTTGAGGCTGCTGAGAGTCGTCAAAAACTTATTTAGGCGGGTATCAAAGTCTGCTTGGTCAGTAAGATTCAACCAGCGTGCAGCATTCAACGCCATTAGGTAATTACCCATATCCCAGAGTGTACCGGAAGGATAACCCCCAGTGGAATTGGTAAATCCCGTTGCTGGCTGATAATTTTTCACAAAATACTGCCAAGCAGCACGAGCATAAGTTTGTTCCTCAGCTGTCAGAGGAACTGTAATACTGCTACAGCTATTGGTATTTTGGGATAAGACTGGTGTTGGGATGTAAAACAAAAATTGCAAAAATATTGCAATTAAAAACAATGCCATTGATTTCAACAGCTTTTGTTGATGGTGCTTATATATCATGTGCAAATCAAAAGTTAAGGATTAAGAGCGATAAAGCTTTTGTGTAGGGAAATAACTTTCAAACTAGACGCGCTTGACAATATCCTTTGGCTGGCGCTGATGATGAAAAAAAATATATAGCAATCTCAAATAATTTGTGAAATATTACATATTAGGATTGTTGACTGTTAACCGTTAACAGTTAACAGCCAACACTCAACACCAATATTTTTCACAACTGAAATAGGATTGCTATATTTAAATTTTTGGGTTTTGTTCCATATAAATAGTATTTAGAAAATTTCCGTTTAATCTCCTAATTTGGATGTTATGCCGAAATTTTCTGGATACCAGTGATGAATATACCGAAAAATCAGTACTTACGTACAAAATTAGATAAATATACGGAATATTTTCACTTCTTCCAAGCGATCGCACCTGGAAATTTACAGCAATTTTCAGGTAAATAAACCACGTTGTAGGGGCGAACAACCATTCGCCCCTACTAAGGATTTCGGGCAATGCAGAATTAATTATTGGAGATGTCTAATAACTCAATTTAACGCAAACAACGAATCGCTTCTAATAAACCTTTAGCTTTATTGAGGGTTTCTTCGTATTCTTTTTCAGGTTCAGAATCAGCTACTAAACCTGCGCCGGCTTGGACGCTTACTGTATTGTTATGCACTACCATTGTGCGAATTGCTATAGCAGTATTTAATTGTCCTTCAAAATCATAATATCCATAAACACCGGAGTAAACACCGCGCCGACTAGGCTCTAATTCGTGGATAATTTCCATTGCTCTAATCTTTGGTGCGCCGCTGACTGTACCTGCTGGGAAAGAAGCTTTGAGTAAATCCCATGCTGTTTTATCAATGGCTAATTTACCTACAACATTGCTGACAATATGCATAACATGGGAGTAGCGTTCAATTACCATCAATTCGTCAACTTTGACGCTACCACTTTGACAGACACGCCCTAAATCGTTCCGTCCTAAATCCACAAGCATTACATGTTCGGCAATTTCTTTAGGATCTTGCAATAAATCCTCAGCAAAAGCTGTATCTTCTTTGGTGGTTTTACCGCGTGGGCGCGTTCCTGCAATTGGACGCAGAGTTGCGATCGCTCCTCCCCCATTGGGATCGGTTTCGGCTTTTACCATCACTTCGGGACTGGAACCGATGATTTGCCAATCTTGGAAGTGAAAATAAGCCATGTAAGGCGAAGGATTTATTTGACGTAAAGAACGGTAAAGAGCAAAGGGGTCACCTGTGTATGTTGTTGATAATCGCTGGGAAATAACTACTTGGAAGATGTCACCAGCTTTGATATGTTCTTTTGCCTTTTGGACGCTGGCACAAAAATCGGGACGGGTAAAGTTACTTTGATACTCCTGTGCTTGTGTGCTGTGTTGCTCCTGTGTGCCTCTACTCCCTGGCGGCTTCCACTCTAATCTCGTTTTCTCTGGTGATAGTGGGAGAGATAGTTTTTCGAGCATTTGGTTAACGCGATGGCAAGCTCCTTGGTATGCTGCGTGTAAAGAAGTTACATTTAACGTCTCTACATTGCGTAAATCAGCATAGGCCACCGCCCAAATTTTCCGCTTTACCTGGTCAAAAATCAACAGGTGGTCTACCTGCATCCACAGACCATCGGGGATATTTCGCTCATCTGGTGGATGAATTGGTACGCGGGGTTCAATCCAGCGAATCAATTCATATCCCCAAAACCCAAACAAACCACCAATTCCTGGCGGTAGCTGTGGCAATTTTACTGGGTGATAAGGTTCTAGACATTGAGCTAGGGCTGTAAAAGGGTCGCCAGCAAAAACCACCTGAGAACCATCACGGTTGATTTGAGTTGTGCGATCGCCTCTTGCTTCCAATACCCACAAAGGATCGCAACCCACTAAACTATAGCGCCCAATTTTTTCTCCACCTTCTATGGATTCCAACAAAAAGCTATAGGGCTGGCCTGCACAGACTTTATACCAAGCAGATACTGGCGTATCTAAGTCTGCCACCCATTCCTGATATACCGGAACGAAGTTGCCTTGTACAGCTAGCTGTGAAAATTCAGAAAAATCGGGGAATACCATAAACAGCTGGGGAATTGGGGATTAGGGGTTGGGGATTGGGCATAGGGGAGGCAGTGCGGTCTTGGGGTCTCCCCAAGTGGAGCAACTGCCGTCATGGGGCATAGCGAGATGAGGTTCCAGAGGAAGTATCAAGTCGGAGGTACTAGGTCGCAAATCGAAGGTTGGAGGTAAAAATACCTGCTACTTGCGACCTTCAACCTGATACCTGTAACCCCCAGTCCCCAGTTCCTAGTCCCCAGTCCCTATTTCTCAATAACTAGCCCCTATGCATCGTAGGTGGCTGTACCGCTGAACTTGAGTTGTGCGGGATTGGGGTTTTGCCCAATGCTGCGTGCAACGAAACGTACTTTTTCACGCCCTTCATTCACTTTTTCGGGGAAGACACCATCGGCTGGGTGAATTGCAGTAGTTTCTCCGGTGGGTAAAATCCGGTAAATTTTGTAGTCTGTAATCTTGAATTTCCGGAGTTGACCACCCAAAGCGATGCCTTGTTCTTTCCGGGCCAAGTACAACAGGTTTTCGCCTTTGACCATAGTAGCTGCACCACCTGTAGGCAATTCAAATACTTGGTCTTTCGGGCTAGTCCAGGTGATAGCGTACTTTTCTTCTACTTGTGCTTTAGAAAGCAAGCCACCAGTGTTGCCAGCGAATCGTGGCGTTTGTCCAGAGAGTGTTTCAGCCATAAAGTGTTCTCTCAACGTTTTTAGGGCATACTAACATCGTAATAACGATCATATTGCGATCGCGTCATAGACTGTAACAGTTTTTAGTCATTGGGCAAACAGGGCATGGGGAAAGGGAAAGCGGTAAAGGGAAAAGGGGAAAGATTAAATTTATTCCTTTTCCCTTTTCCCTTTAACCTTTTCCCCTGCCTCCCCATCTCCCCATCTCCCCATACTCTACTTACTCTTGACTTTCGTCCGCTTCTCCTCTTGGCTACTCTGAACAATTGGGACGGTGAAGTGAAACTCACTGCCTTGGTCTTTGCCGGCGGACTTAGCCCAAATTTCTCCACCCCAGCCATTGACAATTTGCCGACAAATTGCTAGTCCCAGTCCAGTACCGCTGGTGGTGCGTCGGAGCGCTCCTTCTTCTTGATAGAAACGGTCAAAAACGATTTCTAAGCGATTCGGTTCAATGCCCCGTCCTGTGTCAGCTACGGTGACTTCCACCATTTGATGGCTGTTGCGAATGGCGTTAATGGTGATTTCTCCTTGGGACGGGGTAAATTTACAAGCGTTGTCGATGAGTTTTGCTAGTACTTCTACTAGCCAATCGCCATCAGCTCTCACTAAGGGTAGGTTTTCGGGGATAAGAGTTTGGATTTGGGGGAGCTTTTCGGTTGAGGAACGGGTGCGGAGGCGGCTGAGTGCTAAATCTATACACTCTTGTAAAGTCAGGGATTCTGGATGCCATTCTACGCGACCGCTTTCTAAGTTGGAAAGTGTGAGGAAATCTTGTACGAGTTTCCGCATTCGTTCTGAGTCTGCAAGAGCTGTGTTGAGCATCACCTGTTGCAATTCCAAGGGCATATCTGGCTCGCTGGCTAGACTTTCTAAGCACACTTGAATGGTGGATAAGGGGGTACGCAGTTCGTGTCCGGTGATGGCTATCAGGTTGCTACGGGTACGGTCTAGGGCTTCTAGCTGCTGGTTGAGTTCTTCTAGGTTGGCGTAAGCTTCGGCTTGGATGAGAGCTGCGCCTACTTGGGTGGCGATGGCTTTGACTAAATCCAATTCCCCTGGTTGGCACTCGTGGGGGGGCATCTGGCAGTAGTGTAACTCAACGATGCCCAGTAATCGTCCTTGATAAAATACTGGTTCCATGAGCCAAGAACGGATGGCAAATTTTTTGGCAATCAAGGAAAGCCCAGGCGAATTGATAACACGAGAATCGGTGAGTGTATCGCTAATACAAACTCCTTCGCCTTGTTGGGTAATGTCCCGAAATAGAGAATTTTTCTCTAATTCCCAGGTTTGTCCGCGGATAGATACAACACCAGCAGTCAAAAATTCATGTTCAATGATCGCTTGCTTATCTGTGGCTTGGGCGCGGTAAATTAAACAACGACAGGCCTTGAGGTGTTGTCCTAATTCTTGGGCTGCTATCTGGAGAACTTCGTGAGGATCGAGCGATCGCCGAATGGCAGTACTAATTGTATTGACTAATCGTTCTTTTCGTGCTTGGGCAGTAATTGAGCGGTAGGCTTTGTGTAATTTGTACTGACTAGCTTGCAAGTAAGTCACCAAGCGTTGCACAAAGGGATCTGTGTCAATGTCACAAGCATATTCGCTGATTTGTTCTGCTCCAAAATAGGTTCTCGTTTGCCCAATACCAAACCTCTGACGCGCCCGCTCAATTTTGCTTGCTAGTTCTGGTCTGTAGAACAAAATCCTCTGTAACAATAACTCGGCGGCTTTGAGGCTAACTCCCCTTTCTGATGTCCAAATTCCTTCAAATCTTCGTGCTGTATCCATATCCAGGCTGGGGCTTTGCTCTGGCGCTTGCTTGTTTTTAGCAATAGAACCAAGGTTTTCTCGGCAAACCAAACAAGTCGCGTAGCTGTCAGCAATCACCACTAAATGCCACTCTTGACTTAAGCCATCATCTGGCTCAAAAGCTACCTTTTCGTAGTGTTCCGAACTGTTAGCAAAATCAGTTTCCGGAGCTGACAACACGTATATTTGATTACTTCGCAAAGCAAGCCGCTGGTAACGATGAGCTTCTTGGCGGTAGAATCGCTCTCGCTGGAAACTAGCTATTATCAGGGGTTGAGCTAAAGTCGCAGCCAAAACTTGATCTTCCATCGCGTGGGAGAGCGCCGTTAATGAAGCCTTAAAATATAGCTGGGGCCGCAAGTAGGGTAGGGACTTTAGGAGATCGCTCAGCACAGAAGTCGAAATGCTCATGAATTATCGTTAAACGCCCAATCTCAACAAGATCCACGTCACAGCTGCATTGTACAAATTCCAAAGGACTCTCAAGTTAAATAGACAGTTTCAATATGTAAAGAACGCTAAAAAGCACTTTTCCCTTCAGCAAATGCAACACTTTGTTACCAATTAGCAAGAGTAAGTGCAGCTAGCTTCATTTACAAAATTTAAAAGTCTAGAGTAGGAAATAGAGCAACAGCGGCAATGCATTTGTCTTTCACACCTTGGTGTGCCGTAGTCATTTGCCAGGATCGCTTTGTTCTTAACTCAAATATTTTTATCCATTGGCTGACATTGTGATGTTTTAAATGATAGACCACTAAGCCCAATATACATTCTTGTTTGCCTTTATCATCATCGAACAAAGCAAAAGTAAAAAATTAAAAGGTGACTGACTGTGCTAAATTACAGTCTTCAAGGGATGACGGCTTGTAGAAATTTTAAAAATATATAGCAACGGACATATTGATTAGGACATCATATTTTGATCTCAAGGTAACAGGGTTGGGGGAAATGTCCTAACAATTAGTGGCCACTGCTATAAATGCTGGAAAATTGTCGGCTGCTCCACGAAAACAGCTAGCTTAGCCCACTTTTATGTAATTACTTAGGTCTTGCTAAAATTCAGCATCCACAAAGGTTTACAAGCCTTTTGTCTGCTATAAATCCCAAAGCCATGTATCAACTATGCTTGAATTATGAATTTTCAGTTCTCAATTCAGCCGTATATTGCAATTTTCTTGCATGGTATCCTCTCTGAGGATGTATTTCACGCAATGCAGAACAGCTATAAATAATACCATCGCCAAAATAAAATATAGACCTGAAAACGGAAGTTTGCCTAATGACATCAGATGCGCTCATGACCCCGGAAAAAATTTCAGTTGATGGAAAAACTTTTATTGCTGCTGAACAATTACCGATTCCAGAGTGGCCTTGTGTTGTCAGTGAAAGACCACAGCCAACGCTGACGGTTAAAGATGACGATTTATTTTTGGTTACAGATACTATGGGGAATATTTCTGGCTGTTCCCTCAATGATGGCAATCCCAGCATGGGGTTGTTTTGCTGTGATACCCGATTTCTCAATCGTTTGGAATTGCAAATTGAAGGGCGATCGCCTGTACTCTTAAGTAGTACTGCCCAAAAAGGCTTTTCACTCTCAGTATTGTGTACCAACCCCAGAATCGACGAACGCTTAAGAGCCGAAACTGTGGGAATTCGCCGAGAAATGGTGCTAAATGGCGCACTATTTGAAGAAATCGAGGTATCTAACTACAGCACAACCACCGTCAGTTTTGAACTCAGCATCAGTTTTGACGCGGATTTTGTTGATTTATTTGAAGTCCGGGGTTACGAGAGAGAAAAACGCGGTAGGCTTTTACGCCTAGTGGAACCAACGGCACAAGAGGGAATATTTTCTCTGGTGCATGGTGTTTCACCTGTAACCAAAGAGCCATCAGCCTCTAGGGAAGAATCTTTAACACTGGCCTATCAAGCTTTGGATGGCTCGGTGATGGAATCGCGTCTTTTGTTCCAGCATCGACAACCAGACTATTTCAAGGGTTACACTGCGGTTTGGCGGCTAGAATTGGCTTCTCACGAAACTCAAAAACTTGGTTATCGGGCAAACATGGTGACCAACAACAAGTCCACTTCAACTGTCAGCGCCCCCGCCACCTTAGGACAGGCGAAATCTGCTGAGTGGATGGAAGAACAACATTGGCTACAACAAATTACACGCATTAGCTCAGACAAAAGTATCTTCAATCGAGTGATTGAGCGAGCCGAGCAAGATATGTATTTGTTACGCCAGTCTTTTGGCAAGCATAAAACTGTTTCCGCCGGAGTACCGTGGTTTTCTACATTGTTTGGCCGGGATTCCTTGGTTACAGCTTCCCAAACCCTGATGTTAAACTCTCAAATCGCTAAAGAAACCCTAATACTACTTGCAACATACCAAGGTAAAACAGAAGACGAATGGCGGGAAGAAGAACCTGGTAAGATTTTACACGAGTTACGTTTGGGTGAAATGGCTCGCTGTCAAGAAATTCCCCATACACCATACTACGGTACAGTTGATGCCACTCCTTTGTGGTTGATGCTGTATGCAGAATATTATGCTTGGACTAACGATCGCGAACTCCTAGAACTGCTTTGGCCAAACGCTTTAGCAGCAATGGAGTGGATCGATCGCAATACTAAAGAAACCAGCTACCTCAGCTACTACTGTAAATCTAAACGCGGTCTTGCAAACCAAGGTTGGAAAGATTCCGGTGATTGTATTGTTGACCACAAAGGAGAACTAGCCAACGGCCCCATCGCCTTGTGTGAAGTGCAAGCTTACGTCTATGCAGCCAAAATGCGCCTAGCAGAAATAGCCAGGATGAAAAAGCGCCTTGATTTGGCAGACCGTTGGCAAGAAGAAGCGAAAAATCTCAAGGTGCGTTTTAATCGAGATTTTTGGATGCAAGACCAGGATTTCTGCGCTTTGGCTTTGGATGGAAATGGTAAGCCAGTAGATAGTATTACCTCAAATCCCGGTCATTGTCTGCATTTGGGCATCTTCACACACGAAAAAGCCTACAATGTGGCAGAACGCTTGCGGGCACCAGATATGTTTAATGGTTGGGGCATTCGTACTTTGAGTAGTTTGTCACCCGCTTATAATCCAATGGGTTATCACATTGGTTCGGTGTGGCCGCATGATAACGCGTTGATTGCAATGGGATTGCGATCGCTCGGTCTTATCGATCAAGCTTTGGAAATTTTCCAAGGTTTATTTGACATGACTAGCCAGCAGTCCTATCAACGTCCTCCAGAACTTTTCTGCGGCTACGAACGTAACGGCGATAATGCACCTGTGCAGTATCCAGTGGCCTGTACTCCCCAAGCTTGGGCTACCGGTAGTATCTTCCAATTACTGCAAATGATGGTCAACTTGGTACCTGATGCCCAAAATAACTGTTTGCGAATTATCGACCCGGCTTTACCAGAATCCATTAATCGCCTGTCCTTTCATAATTTACAAGTTGGTACTACAGTCCTTGATTTAGAATTCGAGCGTTCTGGTGGTACTACTGCTTGTCGCGTTGCCAAAAAACGCGGTAATTTGCGGGTAGTTATCGAAGCATAGGTTTGTAGAGACGTAGCAATGCTACGTCTCTACATCGGGTGGAATGACGAAAAATCCTTCCAATGAGGTAATTTATTTTTTGGAAGTCTCTTAGCAAATTGCAACTTCCAGGTATGCACTAAGCCTAGCGTATCAGAAGTATGGGGAAGCGATCGCCAATTAAAAAACCTTAGCGAGCGCTTTCCATATTCGCACCCCACCAAGGTTTATCCTAATCTTTAATTTTTAGTTTTTAATTCCGGCAATTTGCGATTTGAGATTTTTCCTCACAATCCAAAATCCCATATCCAAATTTGAATCGCTCCTAACTTTCTTTTATGCTTCCTCGGAATTTTCTCTTTTTTGCCCTGGAGATGCTTCATAAAGTGCATCGAGATGTTGGCGAGCATCTTCAACATTAATCGAACGCATCACCAATAATGGTTCTTTAATTAAATTGCCCGCGTTATCTAATAACTCTGGATGGGGTACAAACTGTTTTCTCGATGCATAATAACCAAAACTACCTCGTTCACCCATTGGCGAAGAATTAGCTGGATAAGTTCGCTCCCGATCGAAACTGAACATAATCAGGTTACGAATTAAATTGCCAACGGCTATAAATGCCAGGATTGTAAAAGCAAAGATGTAAAGCAGGTGTAACATTGAATTTTCCTCCAGGGCAGCAATTTTTTAAAAGTTTATTTTGTAAGGTTTTGGTTCGCCGACGCTGCGGCTTAGATTTAAGCTCACAGTGAGGGGAAACATTTCACGCACTTTTAGTGCGCTTGTATTGATATGGAGCGATCTGTCAACCGTTATTCCACTTACGGTAACATAGGATACATTCTTTTGTTAATCCAAACAAACTTAAGATAATGTTAAGAATTTTGTAGTATTTGTTTAACGACTGAATGCGTCGTCTTCAAATTGTTAAGCTGTCTGTGGTGTCTAACTTTAGCTGATGCTGTTTAGACTCCAGGTGTTTGACGAAAACGCATTGCCACTTTCCAACATTCTGTTACTAATTGATGCCAAGGCATTAGTGTTGCCATATCTACTCCGACTTGTCCGTCAGTAGCACTAAATAGCATTTTTGCGGTGTTTAGTTCTTCTTGCGCTTGTTTAACGCGACAGAGCAAGTCTGATTGCTCTTGGTTGCTCATAAATGAAAGTTGCTCGGTTTCTAGTAAATCGCGCGATCGCGTAAACCAATACTGAAAATCCTCCAGGAGGGGTTCTAAAACCGTTTTCAGCAAATCAGTCCCCGGTAAATTCGAGTCTGGCATAAATTTGAAGAATATTTCCAACTTGCTTACTAATATTAACGTTATTTACGATTCTTAACAATTATCTTATCTCTCTCACACAAAATAAATTGAAAAAACCTGTCAAAATGTAACAAAAATCACATTTTTAATTATATATTTTTGCTAGCAGGTTTGTACAGAACCCTGGGAAAGGTGTCTATAGGTATAGATGGGGCGGAAGGGCAGGGGAGATGGGGAGATGGGGAGATAGGGAGACTTGTACTGAGCGGAGCCGAAGTATGGGGAGATAGGGAGATGGGGAGGATGAGGGAGAATAATAACTCCGAGCGTCATCAATCAACAATCATCAGTCAACAGTCACCAGTCAACAGTCACCAGTCAGCACTCCCTGTTTGACCAATACCGCTATAGTTGAATAAGTTTATAGATTGAGAATCGATCGCTTTTCGTAATCACTTCGCCAATGGTTCAGCAGCCAATGTCGCTAAAATTATCATCAAATCCTTCAGAAGATTCAGAAAAACCTGAAAAAATTTATTTACCCCGTACCAGCGAATCGGAGAATTTAAAAAAGATTCGCCACACTGCTTCCCATGTAATGGCAATGGCGGTACAAAAGCTGTTTCCCAAGGCGCAAGTGACAATTGGCCCTTGGATTGAAAACGGATTTTATTACGACTTCGACAATCCAGAACCCTTTAGCGAAAACGATCTTAAGGCCATCAAAAAAGAGATGGTGAAGATTATCAATCGCAAATTGCCAGTGATTCGGGAAGAAGTCAGCCGTGAAGAAGCCCAACGCCGGATTGAGGAAATTAAGGAGCCTTATAAGCTAGAAATCCTAGCAGACATCAAAGAAGAACCAATTACAATTTACCATCTAGGAAATGAATGGTGGGATTTGTGTGCGGGGCCTCATGTGGAAAATACCAGTGAGTTGAACCCTAAAGCCATTGAATTAGAAAGTGTTGCTGGGGCTTATTGGCGTGGAGATGAAACCAAAGCCCAACTACAACGCATTTATGCCACCGCTTGGGAAACTCCAGAACAACTTGCTGAATATAAGCGACGCAAAGAAGAAGCGTTGCGGCGAGATCATAAGAAACTTGGTAAGGAACTGGGATTATTTATATTTTCTGACTTAGTAGGGCCTGGTTTACCCTTGTGGACACCTAAAGGCACTTTGTTGCGGAATCTTTTAGAAGACTTCCTCAAACAAGAACAACTAAAGCGTGGTTATTTACCTGTGGTAACCCCCCACATTGCCAAAGTAGATTTATTTAAAACCTCTGGACATTGGCAAAAGTATAAAGAAGATATGTTCCCATTGATGGCGGAGGATGAAGAAGCGGCTGCACAGGAACAAGGCTTCGTGATGAAGCCCATGAATTGCCCTTTCCATATCCAAATATATAAGAGTGAGTTACGTTCCTATCGAGAACTACCGATGCGGTTGGCAGAATTTGGTACTGTTTATCGCTACGAACAATCGGGAGAATTGGGTGGTTTAACGCGGGTGCGGGGTTTTACTGTGGATGATTCTCACCTGTTCGTCACTCCAGAACAACTCGATAGTGAATTCCTCGATGTGGTGGATTTGATTTTATCGGTGTTCAATAAACTGCAACTGAAGAACTTTAAAGCAAGACTGAGTTTCCGCGACCCAGCTAGTGATAAGTATATTGGTAGCGATGAAGTTTGGGACAAAGCCGAAGCTGCGATTCGCCGTGCAGTTGAAACCTTGGGTATGAAACATTTTGAAGGAATTGGAGAAGCGGCCTTTTACGGGCCGAAGCTCGATTTTATCTTCAGTGATGCCTTAGAACGGGAATGGCAATTGGGAACTGTGCAGGTAGATTACAACTTGCCAGAACGTTTTGAATTAGAGTATGTTGCTGAAGATGGTTCCCGCAAACGTCCGGTGATGATTCACCGTGCGCCTTTTGGTTCCTTGGAAAGGTTGATTGGGATTTTGATTGAAGAATATGCAGGGGATTTTCCCTTGTGGTTAGCACCAGTGCAAGCGAGATTGTTGCCTGTGGGTGAAGCACAATTAGATTTTAGTAAAGATGTGGTAGCAAAGATGCAAGCATTGGGCATCCGTGCAGAGGTGGATATTAGTGGCGATCGCTTGGGTAAATTAATTCGCAACGCAGAGAAAGATAAAATACCAGTGATGGCAGTTGTGGGAGCCAAGGAAATTGAAACCAACACCTTGAGTATCCGCACCCGTGCCTCTGGGGAATTGGGCGCTGTATCTGTGGATGAGGTATTGGATAAAATGAAAGTGGCGATCGCTAACTTCCAGAACTTTTAGTCAAACTAGGTGGGCAATGCCCATCGTCAATAAAACTCTTGTGGGGGAAAGGGAAAAGGTTAAAGGGGAAAGGGAAAATACCAAACCTTTCCCCCTTTCCCCTTCCCCTTTTCCCCACTTCTCTTAGAAGTCTAATCTGCATCTAAATTTTGCAACCCGATGGCAATCTTACTGTGTTTCTCAATTTGTCCCATCACTTGTTTTGCTCGTTGAATCACCACCCCTGGTAAACCCGCTAATCTTCCCGCTTCAATTCCGTAAGATTTATCAGCGCCTCCTGGTTGGACTTGGTGCAAAAAAATAATTTGGTCTGGTAATTCTTTGACTGTCACTTGATAGTTAGCCACATTCGGTAAAATGCTGGCTAGTTCATTTAACTCATGGTAATGAGTGGCAAAAATTGTCCGCGCCCGAATTTCCACTGCAATATATTCTGCCACCGCCCAAGCAATGGAAAGACCATCAAATGTTGCCGTTCCCCGGCCAATTTCATCTAATAATACCAGCGATCGAGATGTGGCATGATTAAGAATATTTGCCGTTTCATTCATTTCCACCATAAATGTAGATTGACCAGTTGCTAAATCATCTACTGCACCGACACGGGTGAAAATGCGATCGCAGATTCCCAACTTAGCAAATTTAGCTGGTACAAAACTACCAATTTGCGCCATTAGTTGAATCAATCCCACCTGACGCAAATAACAACTTTTGCCACTGGCGTTTGGCCCGGTGAGGATAATTAAATCGGGTGTGGGTGAAGAGGACGCGGTGACAAAGGGACGCGGGGACGCGGTGACATTTTCACTCTCCGTGTCCCCCGAAGTTCCGATAGCCAAAAGCCGGCGCTCTGACTTCTCTTTGTGTCTCCCACTCTGTGCGTCATCCTCTCTTCCCAATTGCGTTGAATTCGGCACAAAGAAACCCGCAGGTAAAGACTGTTCCACCACCGGATGACGACCATCAACAACGTTGATTTCTCTTCCTGACACCATCTCTGGACGGCAATAACCTTGCTGTACCGCTAATTCAGCTAAACCACATAACACATCTGCGGCGGCTACTGCACGGGAAAGATTGCGAATGACTTCGGCCTGTTCTGCTGCTTCTTCCCGCAAAGCTGTAAAAATCTCATATTCCAACTGATTTAAATCTTCCCGTGCTGTGAGAATTCGCGCTTCCCGTTCCTTCAAATCTGGGGTGATGTAGCGTTCCTCATTGGTCAGGGTTTGCTTGCGGATGTAATTAGCGGGTACTTGGTCGGCTTTAGCGCGGGAAATACTGATATAGTAACCAAAGGTTTTGTTAAATCCTACTTTTAATGTGGGAATTCCCGTCCTGGCTCTTTCATCAACTTCCAAATTAGCAATCCATTGCTGGTCTGCTTGTACAGTGGCTTTCCTGTCATCTAACAGGGAATTCACGCCATGACGAATCAAGCCGCCTTCTTTGATATGTATTGGTGGTGATTCTACAAGGTGGGCGTGTAATTTTTGGGCCAATTCTTCTAAAATTGAGGGTACTTTTTGTAAAGCTTTTAAAAATGGAGAACGGGCATCGGCAACTAAGTGGGATAATTCCGGTAAGCGTGAGAGAGAATCTGCCAAAGCCGCTAAATCTCTGGCGTTAGCAGTACCAGAACCCGCCCTTCCCGTTAGCCGTTCCAAGTCATAAATTTGCCGCAACAGCTGGCGCAAATCCTGGCGTAGGGGTGTATTTTCCATCAATTCTTCGATGGTATCTTGTCGCGCCTGAATGCCTTTGATGTCGATTAGTGGTTGCAATAACCACCGCCGCAAAGCACGCCCACCCATCGACGTACTCGTTCGATCTAAGGCCCAGAGTAGAGAACCGTGATATGTACCATCGCGGACTGTTTGAGTAATTTCCAGGTTACGCCGTGTTTGATTATCGACAATTAAATAATCAGTAACAGTGTAAGTACGAAGTCTTTGCAGGGAAACTGGGTTTTCTTTTTGAGTATCTTCTAGGTATTCTAAAAGACCACCAGCCGCACGAACGGCTAGCGGCAGACGATCGCAACCGAGTCCTTCGAGCGATCGCAGTTTAAATTTCTGCAATAATCTAGGTCTAGCTTCGCCTTGGGAAAAGGGAAGTTGCGATCGCAAACTATAACAAAATGCTGGCGGCAAACACTCCGGTAGATACGGCGAAGTTTCCCCTGGCCGCAGCAAGCTACCCAAATCCGGCGCATTTGTGGGAACCAGTACCTCAGAAGGTTGCAGGCGCATTAATTCTTGTGTTAGATGTTCTAAATCGCTGCCTTGGGTGGTGAGGAATTCCCCTGTGGAGATGTCTGCATAGGCTAAACCCCAATGATTTGCAGCAATTACCACTGCTGCTAAGTAATTATTGCGACTGGATTTGAGCATTCCTTCTTCTAGCAAAGTGCCAGGAGTGAGGATGCGTGTTACTTCCCGCCGTACTAATCTCCCGGTAGCTTCGGCTGCATCTTCTACTTGGTCGCAAATTACCACTGCATAGCCTTTTTCCACTAACATCGTTGCGTAGCGTTCCCAGGCGTGATGGGGAACGCCGGACATCGCTACCCGTCCTTGTTCCCCAGCCTGCTTGCTAGTGAGGGCTAATTCTAATTCTTGTGCTAGTTTGACAGCATCTTGAAAATAACATTCAAAGAAATCGCCTACTCGATACAGCAACATCGCGTGAGGATATTTATCCTTCGTCTCGACATAATGCAGGTACATTTGACTTAGCTTACTGCGATCCACCTGTCGATGATCGCAAATAAAAGTACTGGCATCGCCTTTGGTAGATGGAGTTTCAGAGTGAGAGGCAGTCATAGATGCTATCGAGTTACGCACGGAAATTCCACAATATCTGATGGTAACGCGATGTGAGGGGGAAAGGGCCATCGCTCAAGGTTTTTTTACTCTTGGCTCGGTTCGTTGGTTGATATACCCATTTTTGCTGTTAGTGTGGTGAAGAGGCGATCGCAATACGGCGAAGCTTGACATACTTTGTCCGCGTCCAGCAATTCTAGAAGCTTCGGAGCGTGTCTTGTTTTATGATATTTGCCCTTTTCTGTGTGGCGAGTAGCTGCGACAAGCCACACTTTAAGAGTATCTTTAGAAACTTTCTCTACATTTTGTAATTGCTTGATTCCACGCTGAATTTTATCTTCTTTAAATTTTTCACCATAAAACTTTTTTAAAGCATCAATATCAGCAATAAACCATGCTTCCATTGTTTGCACCATCAGGTGACACCAATCATCTTCAAAATTGACTGAATCTAAAATCCAAGGATGATCTTTTGTTCTATTTCTCAGATGTTCCCAAGGTGTAACAGTTGAATCAACTGAAGATTCAGCATCAATTAATAAAACATTGAAAGCTTCTGGTTGAGACTCTAAAGCAATTTTAAAATTCTCATAAGCATCACTCCGTGAGCCACACATAACGAGAAATATATTGATATTTTCATCAGCAATATCATATAGAGATTGAAAAAATTTTCTAAAACCTGGGCGTAATCCAGTTGTCGTTTCTTTTCCACTGATGATACGGCTACGAAAACCTAGCCGTTGTCTAGGTAGCAATTCAATATCATCTTCATCTCCAGCACCCTCAATGTAAATGTATATGTTCATTACCAACGATTTCCACCAATTTGCCCCATCCGCCAGAGATCGCCAAGGCTATACTTTTCTAACCATTTTTCCAATCTCTTAGGTTCCTGACGGTGGAGGTGGCTACCTTTTTGATCTCGTTCACAAACTATTACTGATTCGGGATATTCGCTTAAACCAGAAACTAAAGAATCAGAATGAGTAGTTACAACCAACTGAGTACGTTTAGACGCTTGAATGAGCAACTCAGCTATAGTGGGGAGAATATCTGGATGTAAGCCTACTTCTGGTTCTTCGATGCATACTAAAGGCGGCGGGCTAGGATGGGACAGTATAGTTAGTAAGCACAAATAGCGAAGTGTACCATCTGACAGACGAGTTGCAGGAACCGCTAAACCTAGTTTTTGTTCCCGCAGAAATACCTGCACTGTTGCACTTTCAACTCTAATTGTAATGTCATCTATTGCATCATAAAACTTCTGTAGTTGCTTAAGTAGCTTTGGTTTTTCTCCTTGATAGTCTAAGTTATTTAAAACATGACCCAAATTTCTAGCATCTTCATCAAGAAAGTCATTGGGTAAATCAGCTGGTTGAGCCATTCTTGGAGGAGTATATCTTCCTAAATTCCATTCACGATAAATACGAATTTTAGAGAATTGATTACCTAAATATGTCAATTCTGGATAAGAATCTAAATCTTTTTTTTGAGATAAAACAGATTGATTAGGACTAAGTTCTTCTTGACGAAGACGGCGGGAACTTCTACCTGTAGAAGTGCCCGCCTGACCTTCTGGCGTAGTTCTAACATTTAAAACAGGACGCCCATTTTGATATCGGTAGAAAAAATATACATCTTCTGCTCCGTCATAGTTTGCATTTTGATTTTCGATAGCTTCATCTACAATTTCAAGTCTTTGATTAACCATTGTGAAGCCTAGTTTATAGCGTAGAGGCATTATTCCTTGAGGGTAATCTATAACTGCTTCAATTTCAGCGGTTGGGACACCTGTTGCACCTTTCCAAAGCCACTCTCTAACACCCCCTCCTTCCCGAATAGGAGCAGTTAAATTACCTGGCGTTGCTTGTAATAGTCCAATAGCTTCTATTAAATTCGACTTTCCAGATGCATTAGAACCAATTAACACATTGAGTGGTTGCAGTTCAATTTCTTCTCCTTCATTTCCATAGGAAAGAAAGTTTTCTAATCGAATAGAATGGATAAATCTTTTACCTTCCATGAGGTTTTCCTGTTTAGTTAATTATCTATATTTTATGAATGTCATAGTTGCTAGTAACTATGGAGAAAATTACCACAGTATTTAATGATAACGTGATGTTAGAGGCAAAAGGCGATCGCTCAAGGTTTTTTTACTCTTTATGGGCAATAGGCAATAGTAGCTACTTAGTTTGGTAGCGGCGTGGCAAGCATTAAATATTGCAATAGATTTTATTGTGGGATGGGTGTCCTCACCCGTCCGGGCGGGCAAGATGCCCACCCCACAAGAGTTTATTGATGCGCTATTTTAGTCTAGACACGCCACTACTGCACTGTCTAGACTAAAATGTTACATTATTTGCTGGTTGCCCGAATTCAATGAACGATTGAGCAAATTCAATGAACGATTGAGCAAATTCAATGAATGATTGAGCAAATTCAATGAACGATTGAGCAAATTCAATAAACGATTGAGCAAATTCAATGTTCGCAGTGCTTACATACCCGATTTCTTTGACAAATCGGGGATTTTGTTTCTCACGAATGATTTAAGATTGCCATAGCAACTTATCTTTCTGGTGGCAAATCTAATTCGTAAACAATTTTCCCTACTAAATTACGCAACGTTACTGTCATCACTTTTGTATTTGCATTGATTTTAACTCCTCCAAAGAATTGTAAACCTTCACTTGGAGGACGATTTGCTTTTGTACCTGGAGGAAGGCTTTGGAATTTCAATTCTGGGCCAAAAGTATTTTCCAATTGGTTAGGGCCAAATGTACCAGAATTCAAAGGGCCGGCAACAAATTCCCAAAAAGGTTTAAAGTCTGTAAACTGGGCTTTTGCAGGGTTGTAATAATGAGCTGCTGCATAATGTACATCAGCAGTTAACCAAACAACATTCTGGATATTTTTGTTTTTGATAAATCGCAATAAATCAGCAAGTTCTAATTCTCTTCCTAAAACCGGGCCGTCTCCATTAGCCCAAGCTTCAAAATCTGTGCTACCGTCTCTAACTATTAATCCCAAAGGCATATCACTAGCAATTACTTTCCATGTAGATTTTGATGAGAGTAATTGTCTTTTTAACCACTGTATTTGCGTTCTGCTTAAAAATTGCGTTTCTGCACTTGGTATCGATTGATTATTAGGAGTATTTGCCCCTCGGTAAGTGCGTTCGTCGAGCATGAAAATATCTAATAATGGCCCATAATTGAAGGAGCGATAAATTCTCGTTTTATCTGGATTGTTTGTTTCGTATCCAATAGGTGTATACTCTAAAAATGCTTGTCTTCCTCTTTGGGCTAGCAAGTTAACATCTTTAACTGTATAGCGACTATCGCTTAAAAGAACTTCTCCCGGATACCAGTTATTTGTAACTTCATGGTCGTCCCACTGTGCCAAAATCGGAACTTCGGCATTGAAACGTTTAATATTATCATCAAGCAAATTGTAGATATAATTGCCACGAAATTCTTTTAGTGTTTCTGCAACTTTAGATTTTTCTGGTGTAGTAATATTTTTCCAAATTGTGCCGTCATCTAAGGTAACTTCTGCTTGAATTGGGCCATCGGCATAAATATTATCGCCAGAATGAATGAAAAAGTCAGGCTTCAGTTGGCGCATGGTTTCATAAATTTTCATTCCACCGAAATCAGGATTTATTCCCCATCCTTGACCGGCGGTGTCACCACCCCAAACAAAGAATATATCTCGCGCATATTTGGAGGGACTGCGGAAACTGCCTTTCACAGCTGCGCTATAGGTATTTTTATAATCTAAATCTTGAAAAATTACCCGATAAAATATTTGTTGGTCTGGTGGTAAATTCTTCAAAAAAAGTCGTGCTGTAAAATCACTATCTTTTAAAGCATTTGGCCCTACAATTCGCTGGACATTTTTAAAAGATTCGCTGGTAGAATATTCTACAATCATTTTGGCAGGGCGATCGCTCTTACTCCAAATCACGATACCATCGTTAGATATATCTCCGCTAGCTACGCCATAAGGTATGTTAGGACGCATTTTGTCAGAGGTAATAATTGCAGGTGCTTCTCCAAAAACCGGTGATTTCGATACAACATTGGTGGCGATGATCCCACCTGCTGTTACAGTAGAACGTAGCAAAAACTGGCGACGGTTTAGCATATTAAATAATATCAAGCCTAAAAACCATTACACGATAAGTCTCTACCATATTCCTCTGGAGCTATAAGTAAAGATTGAGTTATCTAATGGTTAATAAATATTGAATTTTTGTAATTTTATTTAATTTATAAAAAAGTGTTTTTAATCCTATTCCTTCTAGGGATGGGATTAAAGACAACCCGACACCGTTAACGGTTAACAGTCATCAGTAAACATTCTCTAAATAAATTCGGATTATTATAAGTAGATGGACATAAATAAATATAATATGTTCTGTCATTGCGTTCGCGTAGCGTCTCGTAGAGAGCGAAGCGAAGCAATCGCAAAGTCTCTGGGATTGCTTCGCTTCGCTCTCTACGAGACGCTACGCGAACGCAATGACATCTTAGATTTAATCATGACTATCTACTTATATTATTTTTACCTGGAATTAAAGTTTGCTTAAACTCATAACTCCAAAATAATATTTCTAAACTTGATGTCTGGATTGCTTGCAAAATTTTATCGTGAGGAAAAAAAATGAAATTTATTCCACAAATAGTGCTTGCTGGTAGTCTTGCTCTGGGTTTAGCTAGTGTAGATATCAAATCTGTATCTGCGGCAATTATTAATTACGCTTTTACAGTAGATAGTCCGACAAAGAAGGGACAAGGCTTTTTTAGTTTTGATGATTCAAGTTTTAGTAATGATAGCATTCCAGAGGCGATCGCTACTTCAGTCTCTTTTAAATTTGATGGCGAATCGACAATTTACACCGAAGAAAATGATATAAATTATCCAGATTTTCCCATTGTCTATTCAATAAACCAAACATCGTTTGTCGGATTAGAATATACATTTAACGATATCAATCCCGAAAGCTTCCTCACTTACGAAATCGTTGGTAATAACTTTACAGTACTTTCTAGCACTTCGCCAAATACTGAACTTTTTTCTGGTCAAGTTTCTTATCAAAAAGTACCGGAACCTACAACTTTAGGTGGTGTTCTCTTGGTTTGTGGTGTTGTTGGGATATTAAAGCTAAAAGGAACCTCCATCAAAAAGGTTAAAGCTTAACTTGATTTTGGCAAAGTTAGAAAATATCAGGTTAAACAAACATAGAAATCCTATTTCAGTTGTGAACAATATTGGTGTTAAGTGTTGACTGTTGACTGTTGATTGTTGAGGGTTCACAGTTAACAGTCAATGAGGGGAAACCGAATAATTTATTTTTTATTTAATCTTTTTTTAACCTTGGCTTAAGTAATAGATAAATAAAGTATGGCTGTCTGATACTTGATTTTTATTTTTCCTCTTCAGAAACAAGCAAATGTAATATCTATCTATGTAATAAATAATACAATGTGACCAGCGATCGCTATTTGGGTAAACTTAATTTTCCCCATCTAACCTGTGACTTTTAGTTAATAATTTGGGAAAAATAAGTTTGTAACAATTGATGAAGTTAAAAATTAGCGAGACGGTTGTTCAGCATGTTACCAGAAATATTACCTCAGCAGTCTAGTCTTGAGAGTATGATGCCTACAAGTGGCGTCAAAAATGCTAATCAGCCGAACTTGCGCTTAGAGTCCACTTTAAAAGAATTACCGTTTTGGCAGGTTTGCCTTGAAGTAGAGCATCTAGGTAATGATTTAGCTACGCTTTTTAACCAAGAGCCTTTATTACCAGGAATTATTCTGAATAATCATCAAGAATATGTCGGGATGATTTCACGGCGGAAATTCTTTGAGGAGATGAGCCATCCCTATAGTTTGTCACTATTTTCCTTCAGACCAATTAAAATTCTTTACAAATTTTTCCAGAGAGAGATATTAATACTTTCTGAGGATATGTCCATTGTCAAAGCCACTGAAGTAACTTTGCAACGGCCGCATCAAATTGCCTATGAACCGATTTTAATTAAAAGTGCATCTGGAAAATATAGCTTGATTGATTTCCATCAATTACTTTTAGCCTACTCTCAAATTCACGTTTTAACATTAGTTCAATTACAGCAGGTAGAAGAACAATCGAGGGTTGCAAAAGCAGGCTTTCAGGATTTACAACAAAATTATACCAGATTAATTCAAAATGAAAAAATGGCTGCCTTGGGACAATTGGTGGCTGGAATTGCTCATGAAATTAACAACCCAGTGAATTTTATTGCTGGTAATCTTGTCCATGCCATTGAATATAGCGAGAATTTGCTGAGTTTAATTAAATTGTATCAGCAATGTTATCCCGAACCAGCAGGGGAAATAAAAACTGCGATCGCTCAAATTGAACTTGATTTTTTAACTAGAGATCTCCCTCAACTTCTCAATTCCATGAAAGTGGGTACAAAGCGCATTGAGGAAATTATTCTTTCCTTGCGAAACTTTTCTCGCCTCGATGAATCTGAGAAAAAATTAGTTGACATCCATGAAGGTATTGAAAGTACTTTATTAATTTTACAAAGTCGTTTTAAAAATCATCAAATTGAACCAAATATCAATGTGATTAAAGAATATACAAATCTTCCCCTAGTGGAATGTTATCCTGGACTACTCAATCAAGTATTTATGAATATTTTGGCAAATGCTATTGATGCCATAGAAGAGAGAATAGGAAGTAAGGAATGGGAAGTGGGGAGTCAAGATGTAGCTTCAGGTTTCTGCAAATTGGGGGATAGAAGAAGCACAGAAGATGTAAATCATAATTCAACTAATACTCACAATTCAACCCTCTCAAAACCTGAAATTCACATTCGTACTCAATTTATCGACCCGAAGGAAGTCATTATTCGTATTGCTGATAATGGTTCTGGGATTCCAGAAAATTTACAAAAGCGATTATTCGATCCATTTTTCACTACAAAACCGGTTGGTAAAGGAACTGGATTAGGGTTATCTATTAGTTATCAAATTATTGTAGAAAAACATCGCGGTCAATTACAATGTATCTCCGCTTCTGGTAAAGGAACTGAGTTTATTATTAAAATTCCAGTTGAACTTAGTTCCTGTGTTTAGTATCAATTCAAGTATAGAAATTAGCAATTGCAACGTCTCTAAAATGAATTAATTACTGTCTCATTTGTGGTGTTTGTAGACTTTGCAGACTCTAATTCAATATCATCTATTCGATTAAATTCACCAGCACGCCAACTATCAGCAGTATCCTTAATAAAACTAGCAACTGGAATTGCAATTAACAAACCTAAAACGCTTCCTAATTTAGCTCCTAGTAATAAAGAAATGACCACCCAAACCGGATTTAAGCCTGTTAAATTGCCGAGAATTCGGGGCGCAATAAAATTAGAATTAACTTGATCTATAGCAACAGCGACACCTAAAACTTCCACTCCTAACCAAAAATTTTGCAACGCTACCAAAAGGCTGACTATACCGATACCTATTCCTGTACCAAAAGGAAATAAAGAAAACAAGCCAATACCAATACCAAAAAGTAGCGCCAAGGGTACTTGCAAAATCCAAAACGCCAGTGTAATGGTCACTCCCAGCACAGCACCCAATGTAGCCTGACCGATAAAATAATTGTGGAAATCCTCTCGGAGTAACTGCCGGACTTTTGAACCAATATTAGGGGAAAACCATTGAAAAATGCCATCCCAAAGACGTTCCCCGTTCAATATCAAGTAGATAGTCAGCACCACCGCCAGCAGTACGTTCACCACAATACCAATAGTGTCAACAGCAAAACTGAGAATTCTCCCCGTGAAAGACTGGAGTTGATTAGATAATCTTTCTAAAATTTCGCTAACCAAAGCACTTAAATTAATCGGTAAATGCTGTTGACTTAATGCCCAATCTTGGAAAGCTTGTAACTGCTGAGTACCAGAATCAATCCAACTAGGCAAAATATTAGCTAATTCATTGAGTTGTTGTATAATTAGCGGCACTAAAGTGATGCCCAAACCCACTATAATCACCACAGTCAACAGTAACACTCCCCCAATGGCCAAGTTTCGTTTCACCCCTTGTTGCTGAAGAAACTGAATTGGATAGTCCAAAACGAAAGCCAAGAGGATAGCGGCAACAATAATGCTTACCAGAGGTTGAAAATACTGCACAACCTGGAGAAACAGCCAGCCGTTGAGAATAATAATCGGGAACGCCAACCCTATATTTAACCATCGTGGCAGTTTGTTTGCTGTTTGCATTAGTGATGATTACTCCACAAGAGTTTTAATTTTATTTTGCTTGTTGTTGACTGGTGACTGTTGACTGTTGATTGTTGAGTGTTGAGTGTTGACTGGTGAGTTATTATTCTCCCCTGGCCATGCCCAATGCCCAATGCCCCATGCCCCATGCCCAATGCCCCATGCCCAATGCCCCATTTACATTTGATTCTTTTCAATAAAATCCAACATAATTCGCTGATGCATTTCCCCTAATGGTCGCACTTCGTCGGCATTTTTTGAATAACATCTACCTTGGTGAATATCTTCTGGAGTCAATAATCCCATATCCCAGCCTTCATTTAAAACCAATTCATTCATCTCCACTAGGAGTGGTGCATGGAAAACATGGCGGACTACTCTTTCATCTATATAACAGCCAAATTCAACAAAAGGCGGCAGGGTATAACCGATTTCTTCTAAAATTTCTCGTTTGACTGCCACATCCGGTGTTTCCCCAGGTTCGATATGACCGCCGAATAGCGCCCAGTGACCGGGATAAGGAATGTTGGGGATGTTATCCCTTAGTTGCATGAGAAATTTATTGTTTTGGTAGAGAATAGCGATCGCCACATGTACTAGTTCATTGCTCATATATTCATTTTTAATTGCTTAATTATTCTTCTTCTAAATAAATTTCCCCCTGTTCTTTCCCCGCTAAAGGAATACTCCGATAGCGCACTTTACCCTTAAATACTACTTGCGAACCCTCTGGCAAACTTTTTTGATTAGTGATAACCCAAATTTTGCCGGTTGTGTCATTTATTTGATAAGCCCATTGCTTAATTAGGGGAGCTTGATTTTCTACCGTACCTTGGATGTAAACTGTAGCCTGATTCTTTTTTTGTGCTTGAATTTCTCGAATTGGGGTAACATTAGCGCCAAATTTTAAGCCAGTTCCACTCAAGCCAGAGGAAGCTAAATTACCACAACTAGAAAGTCCTGCCACCAGGAAAAAAGCTAACCCTACACGGTACAGAAAAATACTGTGCCCAGACAAAAAGGCAAGGGACGAATTTCTAGTTTTTTCCATGAAAGCCACCGATTGAGGAAATTTTTGCTTCACTGCTTGTTTTGTCGCCACTTCCATCGGGTCAGTTCCCATCTATGGTACTTTGTTTTGAATTGGGCATTGGGCAAACAAGGTATGGGGAAAGGGAAAGGGGGAAAGGGGTAAAGGGAAAAGGGGAAAGATTAAATTGATTCCTTTTCCCTTTAACCTTTAACCTTTTCCCCATCTCCCTTGTCTCCCCATCTCCCTTGTCTCCCCATCTCCCTTGTCTCCCTTGTCTCCCTTGTCTCCCTTGTCTCCCCATCTCCCCATCTCCCCATCTCCCCATCTCCCCATCTCCCCATCTCTCTATAAAGCCCTCGATCTGAGAAAATAAACATCATGGATTTACTGTGAGAGAAACGCTACGACATCAAACAGCAACACAATAATACTTAAAAGTCAAGGGTCAAGAGTCAAAACACCACGTGCGAAACTAAAGATTGGGCAAAAAAGGCTCCAGGAAAAACAAGCAGGGTGCAGGAGGCAAAAAGAATCGAGTTTTTATGCTTGTTCGCGAGTATCAAAGACTCATTAATGGAGTTCAAATACTCATTAATGAAGCTCAAATACTCATTAATGAAGCTCAAACACTCATTAATGGAGTTCAAACACTCATTAATGGAGTTCAAACACTCATTAATGAAGCTCAAACACTCATTAATGAAGTTCAAACACTCATTAATGGAGTTCAAACACTCATTAATGGAGTTCAAATACTCATTAATGGAGTTCAAACACTCATTAATGAAGCTCAAACACTCATTAATGAAGCTCAAACACTCATTAATGAAGCTCAAACACTCATTAATGGAGTTCAAATACTCATTCACGAATCTTAACTTATACCGAATTACAGTTATAAATCATTTCCCAATGCCCCATGCCCCATGCCCCATGCCCCATACCCCTATTCAACCAAACTTGCGACACAACACGAAGATAGCTGGAAATTTTCATGAAAACACAAACTGCCAAAATCCTTGATGGTAAAGCTTTAGCTGGAAAAATTCAGCAAGAACTTTCTGTTGCCATTAGCGAATTACAAACAAAAGTTGGAAGGCCTCCTGGCTTAGCAGTGCTGATGGTGGGCGATAACCCGGCTTCAGCTGCTTATGTACGCAATAAAGAAAAAGCCTGCGCCAAAGTTGGTATAGCTTCTTTTGGCAAGCATTTTGCCGCCGAAACTACCCAAGGAGAATTAGAAGAGGTTATTCATACACTCAATCACGATGAACGGGTGGATGGTATTCTCGTGCAGCTACCTTTGCCTAACCATTTGGATGCTGTTGGCTTGTTACATCAAATTGATGCCGATAAAGATGCTGATGGACTGCACCCAGTTAACTTGGGGCGACTAGTAAGGGGAGAAACGGGCTTACGTAGCTGCACCCCGGCTGGCGTGATGCGGCTTTTAGAAGAATATAAAATTCCTTTGCAAGGAAAGCAGGCAGTAGTGATAGGACGTAGTATTTTAGTGGGTAAGCCAATGGCATTAATGTTATTGGAGGCTGATGCTACAGTCACCATTGCTCATTCGCGATCGCACGATCTCAAAGCGATCGCTCAAAATGCTGATATTCTGATTGCAGCAGCAGGTCGTCCCGGACTAATCTCTGCTGATATGGTAAAACCGGGCGCTGTTGTGGTAGATGTGGGAATGAATCGGGTCACTGATGCCAGTGGCAACAATCGGCTAGTCGGCGATGTAGATTTGGAATCAACTGCTGCCGTAGCAGGATTTATCACCCCAGTTCCTGGCGGTGTCGGGCCAATGACTGTCGCCTTATTGTTGCAAAATACATTTGCTAGCTATTCGAGAACGGTAAGAAAGTAAGGAGCAAGGGGTGATGAGTTAAGAGTGAGGAGTGATGAGTTAAGAGTTAAGAGTGAGGAGTGATGAGTGATGAGTTAAGAGTGATGAGTTAAAAGTCAGGAGTGATGAGTGATGAGTTAAAAGTCAGGAGTGATGAGTTAAGAGTGATGAGTTAAGAGTTATATTCCTAACTCCCAACTCCCAACTCCAAACTCCCAACTCCCAACTCCCAACTCCCAACTCCCAATTCCCAACTCCAAACTCCCCACTCCAAACTCCCAACTCCCAACTCCCCACTCCAAACTCCCAACTCCCAACTCCCAACTCCTCATTTTTTGAGTCCCACAGCACCTTAAAATTGTGACGTATAAGACAAAATCACAAAATGTCAGGAATTGAAGAATGGTAGCAACCGATAACTTTCAAAAGACACCACCAGAGGAAGCCAACTTTAACTTAGCAGCCTATCTCAAAGAACGGCAAAAGCTTTGTGATACTGCTTTAGATCGGGCTATTCCCGTTCTTTATCCAGAAACAATTTATGAGTCGATGCGCTACTCGTTATTAGCTGGAGGTAAGCGTGTACGTCCGATTCTCTGCCTTGCTAGCTGCGAAATGATGGGTGGTACCATCGAAATGGCTATGCCAACAGCTTGTGCAGTGGAGATGATCCACACAATGTCTTTGATTCATGACGACCTGCCATCAATGGATAATGATGATTATCGTCGTGGAAAGCTGACGAATCATAAGGTTTATGGCGAAGATGTGGCAATTTTAGCTGGAGATGGTTTGTTGGCTCTGGCTTTTGAATATGTTGCCCTTCATACTCCTGAAAATGTTCCCAGAGAAAGAGTTTTGCAAGTAGTTGTCCGTCTTGGCCGCGCTCTGGGAGCAGCTGGTTTAGTCGGCGGTCAAGTCGTGGATTTACAATGTGAAGGGAAATCAGATATTTCTCTAGAAACGCTCAATTTCATTCACGAACACAAAACAGCTGCGCTTTTGGAAGCTTGTGTAGTTTGTGGCGGTATTGTAGCTGGGGCATCGTCCCAGGATGTGCAACGGATAACCCGTTACGCTCAAAATATTGGACTAGCATTTCAGATCGTAGATGATATTCTGGATATCACTGCAACCCAAGAGCAATTAGGCAAAACAGCTGGCAAAGACGAAAAAGCGAAAAAAGTTACTTATCCCAGCCTTTGGGGAATTGAGCAATCGCGCTTAAAAGCCCAAGAGCTAGTTAAAGCAGCTTGCGCGGAATTAGAAACATTTGGGGAAAGAGCCAAGCCACTCCAAGCGATCGCTCATTTTATCATCAGTCGTAATAACTAGTACAAAAAGACAAAAAGGCAAAAGTAAAGAGTCATCAATGCTCAAAGTATCTACTTTTTGTCTATTTTTAACCTTTGGGTTACTTCCACCGTCATGTACTCAGTTAATTTCGGATTTTGGGTTGAATCTAAATGTTTCCTCAACCAACAACTGCTACTCATATCACTAACCTAACCACAATACCATGCAGGATATAGGCAACATTTTAGACAACCGGGTGCTGCTGGTTGCTCTGGTAGCTTGTTTAATTGCTCAAACATTAAAACTCATAATCGAAATCATCAAAAATCGCAAGCTGAACATACGTGTTTTGGTGACAACCGGAGGAATGCCCAGTGCCCACTCAGCTTTAGTTACAGCTCTAGCTGCTGGTGTAGGGCAAACATTGGGTTGGGCATCTCCTGATTTTGCAGTGGCAATGATTTTTGCCATCATCGTGATGTACGATGCAGCTGGAGTTCGCCAAGCGGCTGGCAAACAAGCTCGTATTCTCAATCAAATGATTGATGAATTATTTCATGAAAAACCAGACTTTAGCCAAGACCGTCTTAAGGAATTGCTTGGACATACACCAGTTCAGGTAATAGCCGGGTCAGCTTTGGGTATAACGATTTATTGGTTAGCTAGGTCTGCTTATTAAAGAAGAATGCAGAATTCAAAATACAGAATTCAGAATACAGAATTCAGCAATTTTTTAGTGGGCAATTAAACCCGTTGCTTTCTTCTTGACCACTAAATTGTATCTCTACTCTTCAGCAAGCTAGCAAAAGCGTCTGCTAGAGAAGATTTTAGTCAGGAACTTTAACCTGCTAACTTTACCGCCACTTATACTTAATTAATTGTGAATTCTGAATTCTGACTCCTGAATTCTTTATTCTTAAAATCCCACAGCTGACCGTAACAAAATCACCTTACGACTATTGACGATACTGGCAACAAAACCGCGATCGTTTAGCTTTTGTAAGGCGTTGTATGCTTCACTTTGGTTAGTAGTATAAACTGCTAACAAGTATGGGCGTTGTCCATAAGAAGCAAAACCGACATTACCTCCCACCACTTGCTGTATGCTACTTGCTAATTCTGGGCGATTGTAATAATCTACCAACACTGCATAACCCTCTCCTAAAGCTTGAGGATTATAGGTGACTGTTTGCTGGAGTGGCTGTGCTTGCACAACATCTGGTGCTGTTGGCCGAGTAGTAATGATAGCAGACAAACCAACAATATTACTGACATACCTTGCCCAGCGATTGGCATCATCAATTTGATTAAAGCCCCCGATACGCGTCACAGTTTCGTTGAGATATTGGCAGGTAACCGTTTTGAGTTGAGGGGGTAGGGCACTACGCAACTGCTTTTGATTTTCTGCTGTAGGACTGACTACTAATAAAAGATATTCCCCTGCATTCGGTGGTTGACAATTAGGAATACCTTGTTGGGCATAGACAGAACTCATGGCACCAATTAACCCAGCAAAAGCAAAGCTCATCGTAGAAATCGCTAATCTTAAAACACTTGGTAAAGTCTGAAGTCTCTGCACAAAAGTTACATAGATAAATTACAGTGTCATAAAAGATTTTATAAACAAAAATGGGGAGTGGGGAGTGGGGCATTGGCCAAACAGGGTATTGGGAATAGGGCATGGGGCATGTGGAAAGGGAAAGGGGTATGGTTCTACAAGCTCACAACCGGGGAAAAGGGGAAAGATTAAATTGATTCCTTTTCCCTTTTCCCTTTAACCTTTTCCCCAGTTCCCCAGCTCCCCCACCTCCCTCGTCTCCCCATTCTTCACATCTAAGATACAGTAGCCAAAGATGCTAGAGCATCAGGTATTGCCTCAGAAGGAGCTTGGAATTCTCCTGTGATGACGTACTCTAAACGCAGTTTTAACCAAGTAATAAATTGCGGATTAGTGGAAATAATTGCTACAGCTGGTTGGGGACACTTTGCTTTTATTTCTGCAAACTGGGGCGCTTCTAAGAAAGCTGGTTGCTTGATTAGCCAAAAATCAATTTGTTTTTCTTGTTCGTGGTAGTGACGGGTACGTTCTTTGAGAACTTCCTCTATTGGTTCTTCTTCGAGAATAAAACGTTGACTAGCCAAAACGTAATGATATGTTTGCATTTTCATCCTTTGCTTGTTATGAAAGTAATTTCAGGGCACAGCACTACACACTGTACCCCTGAAAATTAACTTTTTTGGAACTTCTTGAACCAAGAACTGAAGGGACAAGCACTTCCTTGATTGTCTGCATTTACCTTGCCACCAGATGTGAGCTTGGTCAAGAACAGACTATTGTCAAAGTAGTGTTCTAAGGAAATAATCTTTAAGTCATCGGTAACTTTGGCAATGCTCATGCCGATAATTTCCACCGTTTCTCCAGTAGGTGCATAGTCTTTGTATTGTCCATTAAAATGTCCCCAATGCCGCCATTTGAATGTTACATTCGGCGGCCCTGAGAAAACTTCCAGCACTTCCCAAGGAAATCCTTTGGGAAATGTTGTGTGGAAGAGTTTTGCCGATGATTCAAAGCTTTCTTCTGAAGCTTTGTAGTGTTCTGAATCAGGCATAAATAGATTGTAAGTACCTTGGGCTGATAAATCTGCCGGTGTGTAGTCTACTCCGCCATTAGTACTGAGGCGAAACTTGTCATTCACAATAGACAACCACTGTTGCGGGTTAGCTTTAAAGGATACTTCCATCTCAAAGGTTCGCACCAAGTTTTGCACGATCGCTTCTAGTGTACCTTCTAAGTGATTGCGCGTACTTTCTTGAGCTAAATTTTCTTTGGATCGAGAATAATCTGGTGGTGTTTGATAGCGCCACTCACTATCAATACTTTCTGCTATTACGCGATCGCGATCCTGTACCCAAAGCGGTAGGTTGTTAGACTCTGTTGCGCTCATAGAATTTTTTAGTTGAAGATTGATTTCTAGATTTCGCAGTTACAACCCCTCTTGTGCGGAGATGGGGAGATGGGGAGATGGGGAGCAGGGGAGCAGTTAGAGTAAGTCTTTCCCCTTGTCTCCTTGTCCCCTTGTCCCCTTGTCCTCTTCCCATGCCCCATGCCCTATCCCCCATGCCCCATTATCGCTTCTTTCATCTCCCGGACTGCTCTTTCTATGCCTACTAAGGCTGCCCGACTGATGATGGTATGACCAATGTTCAGTTCTTCCATACCTTTAAGGGCTGCCACTGGGTAGACGTTCCAGTAGGTGAGTCCATGTCCGGCGTTGACTCGCAGTCCGGCTTGAATCGCTTGTTCGCATCCTTTGGCTAAGATGGCTAATTCTCGGTGGCGAGTTGTTTCGTCCTTAGCCTCGGCGTATTGTCCGGTGTGCAATTCAATAAATTTAGCCTGTACCTTGACAGATGCTTCGATTTGTGCTGGCTCGGCGTCGATAAATAAACTGACTGGAATGCCAGCGCCTTGCAATTTATCAACGATCTCACCTATTCTAACAATTTGTCCAACGATATCTAGTCCGCCTTCTGTTGTGACTTCTTCGCGTTTTTCGGGGACTAAAGTTACATAATCTGGTTTGATGTCGAGGGCGATCGCTAGCATTTCATCTGTAGCGGCCATCTCTAAATTTAAGTGAGTTCTCACTGTTTGTCTTAAAATTCGCACATCCCGGTCTTGGATATGCCGTCTATCTTCCCGCAGATGCACTGTAATTCCATCTGCACCCCCTAATTCAGCCAGCACCGCCGCTGCTACCGGGTCTGGTTCCACCGTGCGCCGTGCTTGCCGGATGGTGGCAATGTGGTCGATGTTAACACCAAGTGTAGGCACCCAAAGGGGAAAGGGGGAAGGGGGAAAGGGGAAGGGGGAAAGGGCAAGGGGAAAAGGGGAAAGGGGAAGGGGGAAGGGGGAAAGGGGAAAGGGGAAAGGTTTGGTATTTTCTCTTTTCCCAATAAAGATGCATCCCTTTGACCACAAGAGTTCAAAAAGCAATTGATTGCACTCTTGTCTAATCCCTTGCCCTTTACCCCTTCCCCTTTACCCCTTGCCCTTTACCCCTTCCCCTTTTCCCCTTCMCCTTTACCCCTTACCCTTTACCCCTTACCCTTTACCCCTTACCCTTTACCCCTTCCCCTTTTCCCCCCCAAGTTGCCTTGGTGAACCACTAGGTCTACGCTCAAAATCAAACTGAGTTAGCCAAACCTGATATTTGGGCAAACTACTGGAAATAAATAGCTGATTTCACAAGAGTTGAGCGAGCATGGATACAGCAGTTAAGGATATAGTTCAGCTTCTAAACTATCAAATTACCGAACAACTTTATACGAGCTTTAGAACGCTGGTTTACCGCGCAATTCGACAAGACGATCGACTTCCGGTAATTATCAAACTGCTTCATCAGGAGTATCCTACCTTCAGCGAACTCCTTCAGTTTCGCAATCAGTATACTATTGCGAAAAATCTCGACCTTCCAGGTGTTGTTCGTCCCTACAGTTTAGAACCCTATGGCAATAGCTATGCTTTGGTAATGGAGGATTTCGGTGGTATTTCTCTGAGGAAATGGATGAAAACAGCAATGGAGAGTAATCCAAATTTCTTGGAAGAGTTTTTAGAGATTGCCATTGCTTTGAGTGAAATTCTCGACGGACTTTATCGCCATCGGGTAATCCACAAAGATATTAAGCCAGCCAACATTCTCATCAATCCGCAAACTAAGCAAGTTAAGTTAATAGATTTTAGCATTGCCTCGCTTTTGCCCAGAGAAACCCAGGAAATTCAAAATCCTAATGTCTTAGAAGGAACTCTCGTCTACCTTTCCCCCGAACAAACTGGACGAATGAATCGCGCAATTGACCACCGCAGCGATTACTACTCGCTAGGAATTACATTTTATGAATTACTGACTGGAGAGGTACCTTTTCAATCTAGCGATGCGATGGAGTTGGTTCATTGTCACATCGCCAAGCAGCCAGATCAATTCAAAATTCAAGTTGCGCTTCTAGCGCACCAAAGGTGCGACTCAAAAATCAAAAATCAAGAACCTGTTCCTTTGGTTCTGTGTGATATTGTGATGAAATTGATGGCGAAGAATGCTGAGGAACGCTATCAGAGTGCATTAGGACTGAAATATGATTTAGAAGTTTGTCGGCGTCAACTGCAAGAAATTGGACAGATTGAGAGATTTGAATTAGGTAAACGGGACATATGCGATCGCTTTATCATCCCTGAAAAACTCTACGGTCGGCAAGCTGAAGTTGAAACTTTACTCGATGCATTTGAGAGAGTCAGTCAGGGAAGCACTGAGATTATGTTAGTTGCAGGCTTCTCTGGAATTGGCAAAACAGCTGTGGTTAATGAAGTCCACAAGCCAATTGTCCGCCAACGGGGTTATTTTATTAAAGGTAAATTTGACCAATTCCAGCGCAATATCCCTTTCTCTGCTTTTGTACAAGCTTTTCGAGACTTGATGACACAACTGCTGAGTGAAAGTGACACTCAACTCGAACAGTGGAAGTCCAAGCTTCTCAAAGCCTTGGGTGAAAACGGACAAGTGATGATTGAGGTGATTCCAGAACTGGAAAGCCTGATTGGTAAACAGCCTCCTGCGCCGGAACTTTCAGCAAGTGCAGCCCAAAATCGCTTCAATTTGCTGTTCTTGAAATTCACTCAAGTATTCGCTGCACCAGAACATCCCTTGGTGATGTTCATTGATGATTTACAATGGGCGGATTCTGCTTCTTTAAAGTTGATGCACTTGTTAATGAGTGAAGCTGAAATGGGCTATCTACTATTAATTGGTGCTTACCGCGATAACGAAGTTCATCCAGCGCATCCACTACTACTAACTTTAGATGAAATTCAAAAGTTAGGCGCTAGAGTCAATACAATTACTTTAGCTCCTTTAGATGAAATATCTGTCAATCATTTGGTTGCAGATACATTGAGTTGTTCTTTGGAATTGGCAGCACCGTTAGCAGACTTGGTATTGAGCAAAACCAAAGGCAATCCTTTCTTCTGCACCCAATTTCTCAAAGCGCTACATCAAGAACGATTCATTATATTTAATTTTGCGGGCGGCTATTGGGAATGCGACCTCGCAAAAGTGCGATCGCTTTCTCTTACTGATGATGTTGTAGAATTCATGGCAATTCAACTCCAAAAGTTACCAAAACAAACTCAAGAAGTCTTGAAATTAGCAGCTTGTATCGGTAACCAATTTGATTTGGCAACATTGGCAATTGTCCATGAAAAATCCCAAATAGAAACAGCCGCAGATTTTTGGAAAGCCGTGCAAGATGGCTTAATTATTCCCATCAATGAAGTTTACAAGTTTTATCAAGAAGACTCAGAATTAGAAATTGCAAATTCCCAATTTTCCAATTATGATTATCCTCACTCCTGTTCTTACAAATTTCTTCACGATCGCGTCCAACAAGCAGCTTATTCACTGATTCCTGAATCTCAAAAGCAAGCTACTCATTTAAAAATTGGACAATTACTTTTAAAAAGTACATCCTCTGAAGAAATTGAAGCCAATATTTTTGATATCGTCAATCAATTCAATGAGGGAATTGATATCATTGATGAACAATTTCAACGATGTCAACTCGCTGAACTAAATTTAATTGCCGGCAAGAAAGCAAAAGCTTCCACTGCTTATAAGGCAGCTGTTAAATATTTCACATTAGGCAGAGAATTACTAACAGAAGATAGTTGGCAAACTCACTACCAACTCACCTTTCAATTATATAGAGAAGCTGGAGAATGCGAATATTTAATTGGCAATTTTCAAGAAACAGAGAAACTCTTTGATGTGGCTTTAAACCGCAGTCAAGATAAATTTCATCAAGCAGAGATTTACGGCATTCAAATGTACCTGAAAATGACTCAGGGTGAAAATATAGAAGCTGGCTTTGCTTGTGGACTTAAAGGTTTGAGCATCATGGGGATGAATCTTCCCGTAACTGCACAAGAACAGCAAGTAGCTATTGATGCTGAAATTAAAGAATTAAAAGCTAAACTCTTAGCGATTCGTCCGGTAGATTTATTTGATTTGCCTGAGATGACAGATCCAGTAAAAAAAGTTTGTATGAGTCTTTTAGCTGACCTTTGGGCAGCAGCTTATATGGGAGGACATCAAAATCTGTCTGCTTTGATTCCCCTATTAATGATTAGTCTATCCTTGAGTTATGGCAATGCCGAAAGTTCTGGTTTTGCTTATTGTTTGTATGGCATGAGTTTAGCGAACCAAGGAAACTATCAAACTGCTTATGAATTTGGCAAATTAGCACTCAAACTCGATCGCCACTTCAATAGTAGCCAATTTATTCCCAAAACAAATAATATTTTTGCCCATACAATTAACCCCTATCATCAACATTTAAAAACGAACTTACCCATTTCTGGACAATCATTTCAAGTGTCTCAAGAAACTGGAAATTTAGTGTTTGGCGTTTGGGCAGTTTCATTTTATATTTGGGCGATGTTAATTAAAGGCGATCGCCTTTCAGATATCTATACTGAAACTGAGAAATATTTGGGCTACGTACAACAAGTAAATGATGTCAATATGCTGTATGCATTTACTTTACAACGGCAGTTTCTCTTAAATTTACAAGGCATGTTGGAAATTACTGATTTCTGGGATCGCGACCACGAAGTAGATATTCCTTACATCAAAATTTGGCAACAAAAGCGTAACTTTGAACATGGAATTAACTGGTATTGTTTTCTCAAAATCCAATTATCTTATCTTTATGGCCGATATAAAGATGGAATTCAAGCGGCAAAAGAAGCTGAAAAAACTCTACCTAGTAACTCTGGGTTTTTTCCAATTATTCAATATCATTTCTATTATCCACTGACCTTGGCAGCCATTTATCCCAATGCAACATCTAATGAGAAAAAACAGTATTGGGAAATTATGCAACAACATCAACAAATGCAGAAAAATTGGGCGAATAATTGCCCGAAAAACTTTTTGCATAGATATCTATTGTTATCTGCGGAAATGGCAAGAATTTCTGGCAAGTATATGAACGCCATCGAATTATACGATCGCGCCATTGCCAAAGCGCAGAAAAACGAATATCTCAACGAAGAAGCACTTGCTAATGAACTCGCAGCCAAGTTTTATCTGGAATGGGGCAAAGAACGCATTGCCCAAGAGTATTTGATTAATGCCTACTATTGTTATGCTCGTTGGGATGCTAAAGCAAAAATCGATGACTTAGAACAACGCTATCCCCGACTTCTAGCACCGATTTTACGACAAACGCCATTGCCGGTTACATCCAATGACACCATTAGTAATAATCACTTTGCTACATGGCATTCTACCCTCGGTAAATCCCTCACTTCTAGTAGCAATGGAGCATTGATGCTAGATATGACAACAGTTATCAAAGCTTCTCAGACACTTTCTGGAGAAATTGAGTTAGAGAAATTACTTAGTAAACTGCTTTCTGTGGTGATTGAAAATGCAGGGGCACAGAAATGTGTGTTGCTACTCGTCAAAGAAGAGACATTACTCGTTGAAGGAACTGCTGAAGTTGGGCAGCAATCAACTGTCCTGCAATCGATCCCAATTGAAGATAGCAATGACGTTCCTTGCAGCCTAATTTATGCTGTTAAACGCAATCTCCAGCCTAGTGTCATTATTGATACAGCAATGTATTCCACGTTAATTGCCGATCCCTATATCATCCGGCAGCAACCTAAAAGTTTGTTGTGTATGCCAATTCTCCACCAAGGCAAACTATTGGGGATTTTGTACCTAGAGAATAATTTAACTACTGGGGCATTTACGAACGATCGCGTAGAAATTCTGAATCTATTATGCACTCAACTTGCCATCTCTCTGGAAAACGCACGTTTGTATCAACAAGCACAAGATACCTTAAAAAACCTTGGACGAACCCAACAATTTTTGCGGTTAATTATTGACAACGTTCCCCAGTCAGTTTTTTGGAAAGACCTCAATAGCGTTTATTTGGGTTGTAACCGTAATTTTGCTGAGGCGGCCGGTCTAAAATCGCCAGAAGATATTGTTGGTAAAAACGACTATGAACTTCCCTGGCCTGATGAAGACTCGGATTGGTATGTAAAATGCGATCGCCGCATTATGGAATCTGGACAAGCAGAACTGAACATTATTGAAACATGGCAGCGAGCAGATGGTAAACAAAGCTGGTCGAATACAAATAAAATTCCCCTACGAGATAAAGAGGGAAATGTTTTTGGCATCCTTGCTACTAGTGAAGATATCACCGAACGTGAGGAAGCAGAAAAATTGTTACAACAGCAAAAACAACAATTAGAACAAGCATTGCAAGAACTCCAAACAATGCAATTGCAATTAGTTCAAAATGAAAAAATGTCCGCCTTGGGAAATTTAGTAGCGGGTGTTGCTCATGAAATAAACAATCCTATTGGCTTTATTGCCGGTAACATTGAACCAGCTAAAGATTATGTTCAAGAGTTATTTGGGCTAATTAACCTTTACCAAGAAAAATTTCCCCAACCCGGTTCAGAAATTGAAGACGAAATTCATGCGATGGATTTAAATTATTTACGCGAAGATTTGCCGAAATTACTGGACTCGATGAAATTGGGTGTTAGCCGTATCCGCAGTATCAGCAATAGTCTGAGAACCTTTTCTAGAGCCGATCAAGATTATAAAGTTCCCTTTGACGTTCATGAAGGCATTGATAGCACAATTTTGATTCTCAGACATCGTTTAAAAGCTAACGAAAACCGTCCGGGAATTGAAATAGTCAAAGATTACGGTCAATTACCTTTGGTGGAATGTTTTGCCGGACAACTCAATCAAGTGTTTATGAATTTGTTAGCAAATGCCATTGATGCACTGGAAGAATATAACGCCGGACGGACTCTAGAAGAAATTTTAGCTAACCCCAATTGTATTACTATACAAACACGTGTAGCAGAATCAGGGGAGCGGGTTTTAATTAAGATTGCTGACAATGGTGTAGGGATGTCACCGGAAGTTCAACAAAAAGTTTTCGACCATCTTTTTACTACTAAACCTGTGGGTAAAGGTACAGGCTTGGGATTAGCCATTGCCCGTCAAATTATCGTAGAAGGACATGGTGGTTCGCTCTCCTGCACTTCTGAACTTGGGCGAGGGACAGAATTTGTTATTCAAATTTCTACTCAACAAAGTTAAAAAGTAAAAAATCATTGGTATTTGGTGTTTTGGGACTTCCAAGTAAAAAAATATTCACCCATAAGACTGTTGACTGTTGACTGTTGACTGTGAACGGTCAATAACCTGAACTAGAACAATTTATTTTTAACTTGGAGACAACCAAGTATGATACTTAAATTATGCAAAAGCTGGTTGAAAATCAACCTCAAAAAGTATATCAAGAATGAGAAAAATTACTTTTCATTGAAATGGCGATCGCGAAATTTACTCTTATTATCACTTGTGGTGATTCTGTCCATTAGTATTAGTGTTACTGCTATTACTAGTTACAACTTTGTTAAAGGATTATTATTAGATAGCCTCAAGCAGCAAGCATTATTAAAAACACAAAAAGGCGAGGAAGATATTGATAATTGGTTAGCCATTCGGAAGACAGAAATTAAGACTTTGGCAAATTCAATTGTGGTGCGATCGCTAGATTGGTCATTGATGGAACCTTATTTACAATCTGAGTTAAAGCGGCTACAAACCTTTTTACTCATGGCCTCCGTTAAACCAGATGGCACATTAAGAAATACTCAAGGAGATGTTCTTGATGTTCGAGACCGAGAATTTTTCCAACGGAGTATTACAGGTGAAACAGTAGCAGCCGATCCAATTATTGGACGCACAACCAATCAATTACAAATTCAAATTAGTTCTCCGATTCCTGACAAAACAGGTACAAAAACAGCAGGTGTATTAATGGGAGGAATTCCCATTAACCGAGTTATTGAAGTAGTCAACAATTTACATCAAGGCAAGGGTAGCTATGCCTTTGCGCTCAATTCCCAAGGAGTTCCCATCGCCCATCCCGATACGCGACTAATTGGCACACCTGAAAAAGCCGCCAAGAGTTTCCTCAATTCCGCCAATCCCCGGTTAGTTGAAATTACTCAACGAATGGTGTCTAAACGTACAAATATTGAATTAGCTCAACTAGATGGCAAATGGAACTATGTTGCTTACACTCCCTTGAGAGAAGCAAATTGGTCGATCGCTTTGATTGTGCCACAAGAAAATATTGAATCGCCATTGCAAGCGTTGAATATCTTGGCTACGGTTTTGGGAGGATTGCTAATAGTTGGTTTGATTAGTGCATGGCGACAGTTGCAATTATATGAAGAGATTCGCCAACGTGCCTTAATTTCTAGCCAGCAGGCGCAGCAACTCAGCAACACCCTCACAGAACTGCAAAATACCCAAGCCCAACTCATCCACACCGAAAAAATGTCTGGCTTGGGACAACTGGTTGCTGGGGTGGCACATGAAATCAATAATCCTGTGAATTTTATTCATGCTAATCTCAACCATGCCAGTGAATACACTAAAGGTATCCTCGATTTGCTAAAGCTTTACGAACAAACTTATCCAAACCCCACACCAGAAATTAGCGAACTAACACAAGACTTGGATATTGAGTTTCTGGCGGAAGATTTACCCAAGCTAATGACATCAATGCAAGTGGGAACCAAGCGCATTCGTCAAATTGTGCTGTCTCTGCGTAACTTCTCCCGCCTTGATGAGGCAGACATGAAAATGGTAGATATCCATGAAGGATTAGACAACACCCTGATGATTCTCAATCATCGCCTGACAGCCACACCCGAACGCTCAGAAATTGAAATTATTAGGAAATACGGCGATTTACCCCAAATAGAATGTTATGCTGGACAACTGAATCAAGTGTTTATGAATGTTTTAGTCAATGCCATAGACGCGCTAGAAGCAGCCAGCGAAGAACGTAAATTACAAACTTTGAAAACTAACCCAAATCATATTAGGATCCAAACCCAACTTGATAAATTAACTCAGGACGCCATTGTTCAGATTTACGATAATGGCATTGGCATGTGTGATGAAGTCAAGCGACGAGTATTTGACCACATGTTTACTACTAAACCAGTGGGTAAAGGAATCGGATTAGGAATGGCCATCGCCTATGAAATTGTCGTCGAAAAACATGCAGGAAGCATTCAAGTTAATTCTACTCTAGGACGTGAAACAGAATTTACTATCCGTATTCCTTTAATAAGTAAAAAGTAATTTTTCAACTAAAATCGATCAATGACTAATGACTAATGATTTCAATGCTTTATTGATGCGATCGCCAGAAGCTTGTAAGTGGGCTAAGGTATAAATATCGATGTTTTCACTTAGTTGTTTGAGTCTGATATCTATGGCTGTTTGCAATTGTCGCAATTCATACCACGCCAGTGTCCGGCCATCTTCAGGGGCATCAATAGTATGCAACATCATCCCTAGCAAAATATTTAGATACTCTTGTTGTAATGAACGCCGGATACTAGAAATTGGCTTGAATTCTCCAGGGTTTAAAACTTCTGTCCAGATGGTTGTTTGTAGGGTGTGAAATAATTCTGGAATCGATAGTGCTTCCCCAGGCTGAGTTTTTAATTCTATATCTTGTAAACGATTTAAGCGATGGCCATCTAATAGCGATCGCAATATCGCAGTTTGAAAACTCAAAATGCGATGGTGAATCGGATAATCAAGGCGATAATTCGGCGCAAAACTACCCCAATGTTGCCAACGCGATGGCGCTAATTGATTCAATAATTCTCCTGAGAAATTAAAAGCATTTTCACCAAATACATATTCTTGTAATTTAGTCAACGCTTGACGTTGCTTTAATAATGAAACTGGTACAAATGCCCAGGATGTATCATCACCAGCATGGAGACGCCGAAAGGATTGCCCAGCAATGTATTGAGAGAGTAATTTCGCATTACTAAAATAATATCCAAGTATTCTATCGAACAAAATACGCAGGTTACTGTAACTTTCTCCTGGTGATAGATAACCCTTTTCGAGGCGCTGCAACATCACGCGGGCGTTATCCATTTGCCACTGGGAATAAACCAGCACATCATTACTCATATCCCAAACATTTGCTAAGGGATTAATATCTGAAATATCTTCATCTGTTGCGTAAGATAATTCTGGTTGTGGTGAAGCCAAGGCAATGTTTTCCAAAAAAGTTTTTTCCATTTCTGGAATCATTGGTTCAATTTTTGCCAATGCATTGATTTTGTAACCATACTCTATGGCCCATTCGTCATAGGGCCCCACAATTTCCGGAAAGTAGTCACCTTGTTCTACTCCCTGCGGTGCTACATTCACGGGTAAATAGTCCATCACCGAACCAACTAAACCTTTAGTGTGAGTGATTTCTGTGTTATTTAATTCTTGAGGCGCTAACATGGCGCTACCGTGAAAGTTATGGCGCAAACCAAGGGTATGCCCGACTTCATGAGCAATCAGAGAACGCAAATATTGATGCACATATTCTTCCATAGCTGCACTACTCGGTGTGGTGTTTTGCAAAATGGACAAGGTTAACGCCCCCATAGTTGCTTGATTTACAAACCCCATACCATAGCAGACATCAGAATTTTGTTGTGAATTCAACACTTGAGAGTTAGCAGTGTCCCACTGTAAACCGCCACCAATCAACTTTTTTCCCCACTCCCTACTTTTCTCTGGTAAATCTTCACCAATGCATGGGGAATTTAATTTTTTATTGTTTGACTCTACGTAGGTGTGATATGTTTGGCGAATTGAGCGCACCATATTAGCGTCCACAATAATATCTGCATCCAATATTTCGCCGGTGAGTGGGTTGACGCGAGTCGGCCCTCTAGCAAAACCTCCGTCCAGAGAATTGAACCAGCGAATAGTGTTATAGCGTACATCTGCTGGTTGCCAATCAGCATCATCTGGCATTTGTTTGACTTCAATGGCATTTTGGAATCCAGCTTTTTCAAATGCTTTATTCCACATCAATACGCCTTCTTTGATTGCATCCCGATACTCTAGTGGTACAGCGTTTTCAATCCAAAAGACAATTGGTTTTTTGGGTGGAGATAAAGAAGCGTTGGGGTCGGATGGTTCTAAATGCCAACGATTAATGTAACGGACAAATTCTTCTTGAGAGTGATTGTTAGAAAAATTTTGAAAGGCTGTAATAAAATATCCTACTCTGTCATCGGCAAGTCTAGGAATGTAATCGTTGTTTTCTCTTAGTTGGGAAAAACTGTAGTGTACCTTGAGAGTGAGCGCCCTGCTATCGGGTACGCTGACTAAATCTGCTCCTTCTCGTGAAGAAAAACCATAAATAGAATCAATCTCTATGTTTTCGGGGAAGCTGTTAACATCACCAAAATAAGACTTGCTTGGTTCTAAGTAATAATCAGCTTGTAACGAGTATTTTAATAGAGGAGTTAATCCTGGAAAGTCCTGCATTAAGAGGTTATCCAGGTCAATGATAATATTTTTACTAAAGGGATGAATACCATCTATTGGCAGCGAATAAAGAATTGAATCACTAAAGGAACGAGCAAGCGATCGCTGTTCCGATTTACTTTCTGTACGAAATTTTACATTCCTGATGACAAAATGTAATTTGTTGTTGATTCTTTGGAAATAAAATAGAAAATCTGCCAGTGGCAATCCACTATAAATACCCTTTTCACCAATACCTGATTCTAATGTTACTGTGGCTAAATAGTTTTTATTTAACTGCTCCGGTTGAATTTCTAAGTAAATTTTATCTAATTCACTATTGCTATAAATTGTGAAGAGTCCCTCTAGTTTCTCTGAGGTTTTAGCTATTTGAATAAATCGCAGAAAATCTTCTTTACTACTGTTGCCAAAATTATTGTCAGCACTTGCTAAATTTTCAATTACTGGGAATGTATTAAATGACTGCAAATCAATATTTTCAAGTTGGTTTGCTGCTGCGTAATCCGTTACTAGTAACAAGTTGCACAGTAAAACTAAAAAGATTGCTAATTTTGCGACCCAGTATTTCATCCTTTGGCTTTCCGGCTGAAACAGTTATCGTGTTGAGAAAATGTAGACTAAATGTGCAAATAGCCTAAAAGTAATGTGACTTTTGATTACTATTAGTAACTCTTCAGTAATTATGTGTTTTGAGAAGAAATTATTTACACAGGAGTTATCTATGTCTGAAGATAAATAATTTCTATATCTAAAGACACATGTTTTTTTAAACTATATCTTGTATTTAAAGCCAAATGTAGCACTAAAATTGTATTGGCTGCTACATTTGCCACAGTAAGAAATTTAAAGTATGAGTTATATAAATGTGGTGTAACTCGATCAATCGGCGTATTTCCCAACAATATTGCTAATTTCACCCATTGTTAGGTTATGGTGGTTATTGTGTCCTAACATCAAACTTGCTTTTGTGGTAGATTCTTGACTTAGCAAGCTTTCAGAGTATTTTCTACAAATTTACACAGAAATCTTTTGTTGAGATCTAAAATTCAAAATGTTATTGAGTTTGATGATTTCCCTCAAATCATCAGACTCTAGTAATCCTAAATGATTTGTGAAATCTTACTGCCCAAGTTGTTGTTTGACTACAGTTGACAATCAACACTCAACAGTTAACAGTCATCAATAGACTTCTTGCATAAGTCGGGAAAGGGGGAAAGGTTTTGTGTTTTCCCTTTCCCCAATAAAGATGCACCACTTTTTCCATCTCTTGCAAAAGTGCTTTTTGCAAGAGGTATAATGCCTACTTTACATTTACCAAACAGGTAGATATTTTTAAAATTCAAATATTATTTCCATAGCATTGGTATAGCTGTGTCGATTTAATTTTTGGAAAACTAGGATTTTTCAAAATCAGATTTTTTGCTGAATTCTCTACTCTTCTCTGTTTCCTTCATTGAATTTCAAAAATCGCCTCTTCCCCAGGATTTAAAAAGCTGAGATTTTTCAGAAGTAATGAGATATGCCTTTTGTTAGAAGGATAATTGATTTTTTATCGTTAGTCTTTATCTGTACTGAAAAAAGCAACTTAATTCTCATGACAAATTTGATTTCTAACGCCATTGTTCATATCAGTTCTTTGCTTCAAGGACTTCAGGTAAAACGTTTTTTAGCTGTTGTCTTAGTTGGTTTTCTAGTGCTGACGACGAATATTACTTCTGGGTACAGTAACCAAGACTTAGGCCAGAGAGTTCGTCAACAGCTAGAGCAAGATGACGCTCAAAGACCAAAAACAACAGGCCAGTGGAATAGAGAAGCTCGTGAAACCGAAGGCTCTCCTGGCGAACGGCTTCAAAGAATTGGAAAACAATCAGGAGAAGCCTTTAAACAATTTGGCTCTGGTTATGTAGAGGGTGCAAAAGAAACTGCTCGCGATGTCCGGGATAGTGCAGCACAGACTGGTAGAGATCTCTCCAACCAAGTTCAACGCTAAATTCTATCTGAAAACTGCTACATAGTAGGCAACAAGCTTAGTACCAACTGCCATATAGGACTCATATTTGATTTGGAGAAATACACGTAGGGTTAGGCGTCAGCCATAATGTATGATTCATGACTTTTGATGCGCCGCTTGGCGACAATACACCATACACATACTTAGATTTTTTCAAAAATCAAATTGGATTCCTATATCTACAGTTTTTGAGTTCGATGGAATACAAGACATTGCTAGGGTAACAGTAATACTGTTACCCTATACTTATTACATTTAAAACATAAATTTTGGTACTTAGTACACTACTACGTAAGTAGTTAGAAAGTCAAATCTGCCATCGCTTTTTTGAATTTTGTTGGATTTATCTGTATTTCAAAATTTAGATTAATACCAAATAAGTTAGTTAAATAAATTTAGATAATATCTTAGCAAGATAAGCATAAATAATATTATTTATATAAAGTATATTATTTTAATCAAAAGTAATAAAATATACTCTATTAAAAACAATTAGCACTTAATATCCGAGTTACTCGTACTCGTACAATGATAATATATTACATATAATTTTCAGTACAATATTAATTTTTATTTGAAAAAAGAAAATATTTTTTTCAAATTCTAGACCCTTTGAGCTTTATTTTTGGGCATTAGATAAGGGATATTTTCAGATTAATGTTTCCAAATAACCCGGCCGCTTAAGTAAAAAACAAGTAGTATAAGAATCGCAGATTACTGTAAAGCTAATTGATAGCTATGTTTTTTTGTACTCACTTACTTAGCAATGTTAGTCAAAATCTAGGTAATTTTTTTGACTAAAGATTAAGTATTTAATAACATTCAAATAACAGTTGAATAACCATTTTAAAACATGGAACAATAAAGAAATACGAAGACAGTTAATAAAAAAGTAGATTCATAGATAGCGATATGAAACAATTTAAGGGCACGCGAAAGCGGGGACTTGTGCTAACTCCTGCTGGATTGCAGCGCTTACAAGGGGCGATTTTAGCTGTAGAAAAGAAACAAAACAAAGGCGATCGCTTTACTCTAGAACAATTACGGGTGCGGATGAATGTTTCTACGAAAACTCTCAGCCGACTATGGTCTTTGAATACAGGCGTAGATCAAAAAACCCTAAAATTATGCTTTAGTGCCTTTAATCTACAATTACGCAGCACAGACTATACAATCTTGAGCGAACCGAATAATACTCAAACTCATCAAAGTCTCTCGTTGAGCGGGGATACAGAAGAAGTAAATTCTTCGCAGCCTTCATACACAGAGTTATTTGTGAATCAAGACTCCGAACAATTGGAAAATCTTTGGTCGTATCCAGATGGCCCTGTAGCTCTAGATTCGCCTTTTTACGTCGAACGCCCCCCCATTGAGGAGCTAGTTTATCGAGAAGTCACTCAACCAAGCTCTGCGATTTGGATTCGAGCGCCGAGAGAGATGGGTAAAAGCTCTTTAGTGCTGCGGTTGTTGGCTTTTGCACAGATGCAAGGTTATCACACAGTGAACTTGAACTGTAACCAAATCGATACCAGCTATCTGACAGATTTAAACAAGCTTTTGCGTTGTCTTTGCTGGCGAGTTGCAACAGAATTAGGTATTGACCCAAAGTTAGATGATAACTGGAATGAAGAAATCGGATGTCAATTTAGTTATCTTTTATACCTCAAAAAGTATTTGCTCCAGCAGGTTGAAAACCCTGTAGTTTTTGTATTAAATGACGTTGATAGCTTTTTTGAACATCCTGAAGTTGCTCAGCATTTATTTGCTTGTTTCCGTTCTTGGTATGAAGCTGCACGACAAGATAGCAACTTGCAGAAATTGAGGCTAGTGGTGGTTTATTCCACTGAAGTCTATGTATGGCAAAATATTAACCACTCGCCATTAAATATAGGGCTGCCTATTCGTCTAAATGAATTTACTAAAGAGCAAGTCAAATATTTAGCCCAAAGACATGGGTTAAATTGGTCTAGCGATCGGGAGGTTAGGCGACTGATGTCGCTGGTGGGGGGACATCCAGCATTAGTTAGAATTGGTTTGTATTATCTGTGCTGTCAAGCAATCACCTTAGAAAATCTCATAGAAGAGGCCATGGCTAATGGTGGCATTTACCGCTACCATTTATGGCGACACTGGTCAATACTTCAAGAAAAACCTCATTTAGCCAAAGCATACGCCAGAGTAGTGACCAAAAAGGAAAACATTTCTCTCAATCCCATTGATACTCATAAACTCGAAAGCTTGGGGTTGATCCGTTACCAAGGCGATCGCATTGTACCGCGCTGCGAACTCTACCGCACTTACTTTGAAAAGCAACTATCCACATTGCAAATAATTAAAGGTTTGTAGTAAGGACTTTAGTCCTTAATATGAAGTATTTAGGCCAATTTTTATACTAAAAAAGCGTCCGGGAGTGTTGCCGTGTTTCCACCCCAGACGCTTTTTATTTTTAACTTGCTCCTCACACACAACTAAAAGATATCACTGGTGCAATCAAAATGCAGGTGTAGTAAGTGACACTTTCAAAACTGCACCACAATCTAAATTTCTAAACAAAAATTAAAAAGCGCCTGGGAGTGTTGCCGTGTTTCCACCCCAAACGCTTTTTATTTTTAACTTGCTCCTCACACACAACTAAAGAATATCACCACTTTTATGAAAAGGCAAGTATGTTGAATAACAATTTATTAAAGTTTTATAACAAAGTGGAATTTTTTTATATACAAATTAAAAAGCGTCTGGGAGTGTTGCCGTGTTTCCACCCCAAACGCTTTTTATTTTTAACTTGCTCCTCACACACAACTAAAACATATCATTGCTTCCATGAAAGAGCAAGTATTTTGAGTGACAGTTTTAAAACTGCACTCAATTAGTGTGAAGAAGTTAGTGTAAAAAGTGACGTACACCAGTTAAGACCATGAGTAAACCCAAGTCGTTAGCGGCTTTGATGGAATCTTTATCGCGCAAACTTCCGCCTGGTTGAACAATGGCTGTAATTCCGGCGGCGGCGGCTGTTTTCACGGAATCATCGAAGGGGAAAAATCCATCGCTAGCCAGAGTTGCGCCTTTGGCTTTTTCACCGGCTTGTTCTAAGGCAATTTTCACTGAGCCGACGCGGTTCATTTGACCAGCACCTACTCCTAGTGTAGTGCGATCGCTTGTGACAACGATGGCATTAGATTTCACATGTTTGCAAACCTTCCAAGCAAACAGCAACTCTGCTAATTCATCGTTAGTGGGTTGGCGTTCGGTGACCACTTGCCATTGGCTGGTATCAGCAATGATGTCATCGCTAGTTTGGACGAGAAAACCACCCGCGATCGCTTTTACTGTTTCTTTAGGCCCAGTGTTCAAATTTGGTAAAATCAAAACTCGCACGTTAGATTTCTTGCCTAAAATTTCTTGAGCTTCCGCTTCACAACCTGGTGCAACCACGCATTCTAAAAATGTTTTAGTTAACTCGCTGGCTGTGGCCGCATCTATGGGGTGGTTGAGTGCCACAATTCCACCAAAGGCAGAGGTGGAATCAGCATTGAAAGCTTTTTGATAGGCTTCTGAAATACTGTTTCCCAATGCCGTACCACAGGGATTTGTGTGTTTAATAATCGTTGCTGCTGGGGTATCAGTAAATTCTGCAATAATTCGGCGTGCAGCTTCCAAATCAACTAAGTTATTGTAACTGAGTTCTTTGCCTTGGAGTTTAGTCGCGGCTGCCCATCCCGTTGGCGTCGCACCAGTTTGATACCAAGCGGCTGGTTGGTGGGGGTTTTCGCCGTAACGCAGAGATTGTAATTGTGTGCCGCTAAGATTGTAGTTTTGTGTGCCTGCGAGATAAGATGCTATCGCTTGATCGTAGCTAGCAGTATGTAAAAATCCTTTTAAAGCTGCCTTTTGGCGAAATTCTAATGATGCTTCGCCGTTATTTTGCCGCAATTCCTCTAAATACTCGTTATATTGTGCCGGGTCGCATAATACAGTTAAATGGGCAAAGTTTTTCGATGATGCCCGCAACATTGCCGGGCCACCGATATCAATCTGTTCAACAGCTTCAGCTAATGTTACCCCTGGTTTAGCGATGGTTTCCTCAAAAGGATAAAGATTTACCACTACTAAATCAATCGGGCGAATTTGGTTATTTTCTAAATCTGTAATATCTTGGGGAACATCCCGCCGTGCCAAAATTCCGCCGTGAATTCGGGGATGCAGCGTTTTAACTCGACCCCCTAAAATTTCTGGCGAACCTGTATAATCAGCAACCTTAGTAACTGGGAGTCCAGCATCTTTGAGTGCCTGGGCTGTTCCCCCACTGCTGATTAAATCAAAGTCGAATTCTTCAACCAAACTACGGGCTAGGTCAATTAAGTTAGTTTTATTAGATACACTCAGCAGTGCTAGACGCGCCATGTCTCAATTCCTTAAGAGTATGCTGGGAGCGAAGGATCTCAAGTTTTGCATAACCCTTGGCTTACTTCAAGACCATTAGCAGGAAATTTCAAATCATCTCAAGGTGGGATTTCACGTTGATGGTTGACTGTTGAGAGTTGACCGCATCGGGGAAGGAATGCTTTTTACTGACAATTTTTCATAAATGCTTGTTTCCGGAAATGCTACCTCAAACTGTGGAGTCTATGTATTATAGAAATAATATTCTGGTACAAGTATATGTAGTCTCTGGTGTCAATCAAATTTAGTCAATGGCGAATAATAACAATCCTGAGATAACAGCTTCTAGGATACCTACTTATTCGTGAAAATCCGCTACGAAATTATTTGATTGCAATCACCGAGATAAAATCATGGAACAAATTTATAAATATCCGCGTACCCATCACATTGAAGGGTCGCGGTTGCAAGCTGGGGATGAAGACCTCAATAGCATTCCTTTTAGTGCTATCAAAAATCAATATGTAGTAGTTGAAGAAAAAGTTGACGGCGCAAATGCAGCTATTAGCTTTACAGATGATGGGCAAATTCGACTGCAAAGCCGGGGACACTATTTAACTGGTGGGGCGCGAGAAAAACACTTTAATTTGTTTAAACAGTGGGCGCACACCCACGCAGCAAAATTTTGGGAAGTTTTGGGAAGTCGTTTTATTCTGTTTGGAGAATGGCTGTATGCCAAGCACACGGTGTTTTACGATGCTTTACCGCACTACTTTCTAGAGTACGATGTTCTGGATTTAGACAATCAAGTATTTCTCAGCACTAAAAACCGTCAGCAGTTACTTGCTGGCTTACCTGTGGTTTCAGTACCCATATTGTTTGCTGGTGAACTCCAATCTTACAAACAGCTGATTGAATTGGTGGGTGAGTCGCACTATCAAACTCCCGGACACTTGCAACGTTTTGAGCAAATTTGCCAAGAACTGGGGCTTGATATTGGGCGTTCCCTCAAACAAACTGACCAAAGTTCTTTGATGGAAGGTTTATACATCAAAGTTGAGGCGGGAGATATCGTTACTCATCGCTATAAATATGTGCGTTCGAGCTTTTTAACAACCATTCTGCAATCAGATGGACATTGGCTCAATCGTCCGATTATACCAAATCAGCTATGTGTTGGTGCTGATTTGTTCGGATAACTTTGGGGCATTAGTAACATCTTCCCCATACCCCATTCCCAAAAACTTTATCCTTGAGTTTTTGCCTAAGTCCCATTCAATTCTGAATTCTGACTTCTGACTCCTGAATTCTGACTCCTGAATTCTGAATTCTGACTCCTGACTCCTGAATTCTTTCTATTAGGAATATGAATACTGTGTTGCAATCTTGGTCTTTTCCTTATTGTCCCTGTGAAAGCGATTGGTCGATAGATTGGCCAGCATTGGAAGCAGAATTTGATTGGTTGCGATCGCTTGCTGATTGTCCCCAAGATCAGCGCTACCATGCTGAAGGTAATGTTCTCATCCATACCAAATTGGTATGCGAGGCATTAGTGGCATTACCCCAATGGCGGGCATTACCAACTGAAGAACGTTCTGTGTTGTTTGCTGCGGCTTTGCTGCACGATGTTGCCAAACCTGCTGCTACACAAATAGAAGCAGATGGTTGCATTACCTCAAAAGGTCATGTACTCCAAGGTGCAAAAATGGCACGGGAGATTCTCTGGAATTTGCATATACCCTTCCATCAACGGGAAGCGATTGTGGCTTTGGTAAAATACGGCAGCTTACCCTTGTGGTTTTGGGACAAACCCAACCCAGAACGCGCAGTCATTAAAACGAGTCAAGTTATTCGTTGCGATTTGCTGAGTTTGTTGGCAGAAGCAGACGTTAAGGGACGTTACTGCAATGACCAAGCAAACTTATTCGAGAAAATCGAGTTTTTTCGGGAATTTTGCCAAGAAAATCACTGTTTTGACCAGCCGCGAGTATTTCCATCAGCACACAGTCGGTTTGTTTATTTTCAAAAAGAAGATGGTAACCCAGATTATGCAGCTTATGACGATACGCGCTTTCAGGTGGTGATGATGTCAGGATTACCAGGTGCGGGAAAAGATACTTGGATTAAACAAAATCTTCCCGACTGGCAGATAATTTCTTTAGATAAACTGCGGAATTCAATGGGGATCGACCCAGAAGAAAATCAAGGTGCAGTGGTAAATGCAGCCAAAGCAATGGCTAAAGAATATATGCGAGATGGACAATCTTTTGTTTGGAATGCGACTAACATCAGCCGCCAACTGCGGGGGATGCTAGTTCGTTTCTTTGCCACTTATCAAGCCAGCATTCGCATTGTATATTTGGAAGCACCTTGGAAAGAATTGCTGAGAAGAAACACCCATCGCACCGCCAAACTGCCAGAAAAAGTACTTTCTCGCTTGAAAACGCGCCTAGAAGTCCCCGATGTTACCGAAGCACATACAGTAGATTGGGTAGTGGAAGAATTTTAACCTTTTGCCTAGTCGGTTAAGTGATTAAAAAATCTGACTTGATTATTATCGTAGCGATCGCACCTCTTAAAATCAATACGGTTCGGTTAAAGGGGAAAGGGGAAAGGTTTCAAATACATCCTTTACCCCTTAACCTTTTCTCAGACCACAAGGGAATAGGTTAGATTTTCCCTTGCCTGTGCGTAAGTCCTGGGGAAGTTCATACTGCTTATCCGAACCGTATTACTCTTAAAATGAATTAGGTAGGTCGTCGTGAATATTTATCGTCAGGATAGGCGGGAGGCAGGTTTTGTTTGTGTAAACGTGGTTTCTAACCGTCCGTTTGGCGTTAAGTTCAAACCAATGCCCATTTTCTACTCCCCACTTTCAAATCAATGCTAATTACTGTTGGAGGAACTCAAATATGGGGCAGCTAAAACCCGCCGACGAAATCCCTGGTTCCTATGGTTTGCCTTTCTTGGGCGAGACTTTGGAAATATTCCGCGATTTAGAACTGTATCTATGGCGACGATTTCATCAGTATGGTTCAGTTTTTAAGACTAGAGTGTTGGGACATAAACGCGCTTATTTAATTGGGCCTGATGCTAATCGCCTAGTCTTGGTAGAACAAGCAGAAAATATGTCATCGCGGATAGGTTGGTATTTTCTCGAACCTACATTTGGTAACAATATTTTATTGCAAGACGGCGAAGAACATCGGCTAACTCGTCGCTTAATGTATCCAGCATTTCATGGAAAGGCGATCGCTACATATTTCGACATAATTCAAAATATAGTAGAAGAATTCCTCAAAGATTGGGGAGAACAAGGAACAATTTCTTTAAATTCTAGTTTTCGTAAGTTAACTTTAAGAGTTGCTAGTCGCTTGTTTTTGGGAAGTCAAAACAAAACCGAAGTAGAACAAACTAGTCAGTGGTTTACACAATTAATTGATAGCAGTTTGGCAATATTTAAATGGAATGTTCCTTTTACTTTATATGGTCGCGGTCAAAGTGCCAGAAGTAAATTAGTAGCTTTTTTAAATCAAGTTATTGCCCAGCGTATCAAAGAAGGTAATTTAGAAGCATCAAAAGACGTTTTGGGATTACTGCTAGCCGCTGTTGATGAAGACGGCAATAAATTGAGCCAAGCACAGGTAATTAACGAAGCATTATTACTGCTATTTGCAGGACATGAAACCACAGCTTCTTTGCTGAGTTGGGTAATATTTGAATTAGGTCATCGGCCTGAATGGCGAGAAAGACTGCGTCAAGAACAGTTAGCAGTTGTGGGAAATAATCCTTTAACTCTGTCTCACCTCAAACAATTTCCAGAGTTAATGAACGTCCTCAAAGAAACAGAACGCCTTTATCCTCCAGTGTATGCCTATAATCGTGGCGTCCTCAAAGATATTGAGTATGCAGGCTATCGCATTCCTGCTGGCTGGTTTGTGACAATTTCCCCAATGCTGACTCACCGTCTACCAGAACTCTACGCCGATCCCCATCGCTTCGACCCCGACCGCTTTGCACCCCCTCGCGAAGAAGATAAAAAGCATCCTTTTGCACTAATCGGTTTTGGTGGTGGTTCCCACAGTTGCTTAGGCATGGAATTTGCCCAAATGGAAATGAAAATTGTGCTTTCTACACTACTTCGCCATTACGATTGGACAGTAAAACCAGATTATTCTGAGGTTACTCCATATTGTAAAGCTTCTAAAGTTAAAGATACTCTAGAAGCATATATTACAGCGCTTTGATGTTTTTTTGTGTTGCTAATTTAATGTATGAAACTTACCAAAACGTTTGTAGAGACCTAAAATTTTACCTCTCTTTGATGGCAAGTCTATAGGACTTACGCAAGAACTCTCTGAAACTCTGATTTCTCCGTGTCCTCTGTCTTGAAAAGTTCAGATGCCTGCGGCAACCCCTTCGGTGTACGCCGGAAGCCGGCGCTCCGACTTTTCGCTGCGTCCTCTGCGGTTCGATTTTCCGTTAAGAGTGCGTAAGTCCTAGTCTACTGTCTAGCTGCTGCTATCAAATGCTGATGCACTAAATACTCAAACTGATAAAGATAGGCAGCAACAATTACTTGAATGAACATGGAAATTGTCGGCAAATGCGGTAGTTCATTTTTAAATACAGTTAATAAATTAAATAAATCAGGAGATGGCATAAAAAGCCCCAAAAGACCAGATGCTATTACTATTGAGAGAATATTCACCGACCAACCATATAATCCTTCCCACCAACTGAGAAAACTGGGTAAAACTCCTGGGGTTGCTTCTGTTTCCGTGACTCGACTTTCTGGGAAGAAGTTATCTAAAAACCGATGCAGCCAATGGTGAACAAATGCTACCACTATGATGGGGGAAAGTTGCGCTACCAAGCTAAATAAATAGATGAACTTGAGAAAAATTACCCTGGGTAGTAAATTAATGAGCATGAAAATAATCATTCCCAGATAGGCGATCGCATACTGTAAACCAATTATTAATAGAATAAGAGCGATCGCATTTACCCAAAACCGGGGGGTAGGAATCCAAGAAGGCCAATTTTGCATAAATTTTTTTTAGAATGTTTGAAAAGCTGTAATCCTAGCTGAATTTCAAGATTGTTATGAAGTTTGGCAAGGAAACTTGCACCATCACCATAAAATCTCGAATGTGAAATACTTATGGTGGCACTACTCCTAAAAATCATCTCAATACTAATCTACTGGTAGCAAAATTAAAAGGCAATTATGACTGCCCTAATTCTTAACCTCAGCCCCACAATTGAACTAACAGACGAGCAATTCTTCCAACTGTGTCAAAATAATCGAGATTTGCGACTTGAGCGCACGGCAGAGGGAGAATTAATTATCATGCCACCAACTGGATGGGAAAGCGGAAATCGAAATTCAAAACTAACAGCCCGGTTAGAATTTTGGAGTGAGGCTGATGGTACAGGGCTGACTTTTGACTCTTCAACGGGTTTCAAGCTTCCTAATGGTGCAAATCGGTCTCCTGATGCGTCTTGGGTGAGTCGCCAGCGATTAGAAGCCTTAAATCCAGACCCCGACAGATTCCTACCAATGGCACCCGATTTTGCGGTGGAATTACGCTCTGCTTCAGACAGCTTAAAAACTGTGCAAGAAAAGATGCGGGAATACATTAGCAATGGTGTGCGTTTAGGTTGGCTAATCGATCCCCAAAACCAACGAGTAGAAATTTATCGCCCAGGAAAAGATGTTGAGATTCTGCAATCGCCCACTAGTTTATCAGGAGAGGATGTCTTACCTGGGTTTGTGTTAGATTTAGCACAGATTTTGAACTAATGGCTGTTTTTACGTCAAAATCGCTCCGCCCATCAACCGCTCATATCGATATTTCAATTCTTCTTTCATCAAAAACCAGCGCTCTAAAGTCACATCCATCTCTATGATTTTTTCAGCTGCTTGCCGTGCCAAAAGTAAAACTTCTTCATCTTCAACCAAACTCGCCAAAGTAAAATCCGGCACTCCAGATTGACGAGTTCCCAGTACTTGCCCCGGCCCGCGAAAACGCATATCCATTTCTGAGATGAAAAAGCCATCTTGGGACTGTTCCAAAACCCTCAATCTTTGTTGTGCATCGGGATTCCTAGAACTGCTCATCAACAAACAGTAAGACTGAGCCGCGCCACGACCAACACGCCCCCGTAATTGGTGCAATTGCGATAACCCAAATCGCTCTGCATTTTCAATGAGCATCACTGTAGCGTTAGGCACGTCTACACCCACCTCAACAACAGTAGTTGAAACTAAAATTTGTGTTTCGTTATCCCGAAATTTAGTGATTGCGTCGTCTTTTTCGGCTGAACTCATGCGACCGTGGAGCAGCCCCACCTGAAAATCTGGAAAAACGCTTTCCTGTAACTTTTGATGCTCATCTACCGCAGATCGCAAGTCTAATTTTTCTGATTCTTCCACTAACGGCAAAACTACATAAACTTGCCTTCCTTGGGCAATTTCTCGACGCATCAGTTCATAAGCATGGTTGCGTTGCTGACCTGATAGCATTGTTGTTTGTATCTTTTGCCGTCCTGGTGGTAACTCATCAATTTGGCTAACGTCTAAATCCCCGTGTATTGTCAGTGCTAAAGTTCGGGGAATCGGAGTAGCTGTCATTGTTAACACATGAGGTTGCTGGCCTTTTTGCTGCAAACGCGCCCGTTGTTCTACCCCAAAGCGATGTTGTTCGTCAATTACTACTAACCCCAAACGCTGGAAATTCACAGGGTCTTGAATCAAGGCATGAGTTCCCACCAATAGCGGTAGTTCACCTGTTTCCAACTGAGAATGTATTTGTCTGCGTTTAGCAGTTTTCGTTGAACCAGTCAGTAATTCCACTGGTAAATGCAGCAAGTTAAACCAACTAACTAACTTGCGATAATGCTGTTCTGCTAAAACTTCTGTGGGAGCCATCAGCGCCGCTTGATAGCCAGATTGAATTGCTGCCAGGATAGCCAGCACCGCAACCACAGTTTTACCGGAACCGACATCGCCTTGCACCAAACGATTCATGGGTGCGGGTTTTTGCAAGTCGTTGAGGATATCGTTAATGACTCGTTGCTGTGCCCCAGTGAGTTGAAAAGGCAGTATTTCGTAAAATTTCTCTATCAGTTGACCGCGTGGTGCGAGAATAGCAGCCTTTTGAATTGCCTTTGCTTGTTGTTGACGTTGCAGTAAACCGAGTTGCAGGTAGAAAAATTCGTCAAATACTAGACGACGACGAGCGACTTGCAGAGTTTCGCCATCTTTGGGAAAGTGAATATTGGCGATCGCATCTTTCAATTCCATCAAAGCATATTTCTGCCGCAAACCACTAGGCAAAGGGTCTTTCAATTGAGCCGCAGCCGGTAAAGCCGCAATTACCGCTTGTCGCACTGCATTGGCCACCACTCCCTCTGTCAATGCATAAATTGGCACCACACGTCCAATATTCAGCGACTCAATGGCATCCCCTGGATTTGCCAAAACTTCTAATTCAGGATTATCCAGCGTCAAGCCGTATTTGCTTTCTTTCACCAACCCGCAGGCGGCCACAATACTACCTACCTGATAACGGCGTTTTAAACTTTCTTGCCAACCGCGACTACTATAGCGGCTACCTGCGTAAAAACGCCCAATTTTAATTTGACCGCTGTTATCTTTTACTACCAATTCTAAAATAGATAATTTCTGATTCTTGGGGCTAGTAAAGCAGTTGCAACGCTTCACCGTTGCCACTATTGTCACCGTTTCACCCGCTTGTAACTCACGGATGTTCACCTGACGCGCATAGTCAATGTGGTCGCGGGGATAATAAAAAAGCAAATCCCGGATGGTATACAAACCAAGACGCGCTAAATTATCAGCTCTTTTAAAGCCGATTTCTGGTAAATCGCTCAGCTTTTGCTCAATTTTCGGAGCCAGCCTCCGGCTCACCTCAGCAACAATAGGAGTTGTTGGATTTTGGATTTTGGATTGATAACTTCTCCTCTGCTCCCCTGCTTCCCCGCTTCTTTGCTCCCCTTCCTCATCCTCCTGCTGTAGCTGGTAAAGATACCTACGAGTCTCTGCTACTAAGTGTTGCCTTTCTTCCACCGCTAAATGTGGATAACTGGCAAATTGCACCGCTAATCCTTGCCAACGACGGCGTTCGTTTTGGGGTAAACCTGCGGGAAATTTTCCCAAAGTCAAGCTAAGAAATTCGCTAAAGCGGTATTGTCTGCCCATCAAATCTGAGAAACCATGTTCGGCTTCTACTGCCAAGGCTTTGTGCAATCTTATCCAATCTGGTTTTTCATTACTCATTGGTTATTGGGCATGGGGCATAGGGCATAGGGCATTGTATTAATGACTAATGACTAATGACTAATGACTAATAACTAATTTTCAAACCAACTAGCACGCCAAGCAGCTTCAGCTTCAGCAACGGTTTTTTCTCGAAGTTTCTTTTGATACTCCCGTTCTAGTTTGTTGAGCTGAACTAAAATACCCCGAATCTGCCTGCGTTCCGATGAGAGTGTCGGGTCAGCAAATTCAATTTCCCCCAGTCGCAAATTAATAGCCATAATCTGTGTCAGACCAGAATCTTCTGACTGCTGCTCATTGTCAATTTCAATTATTAAGTTTAATAAGTTGGGCGGCCCTGGCATTACTTCAGCAGATGCTTCTGATGCCGCCGCAGCCGCAGCTGCTAAAATCGGTTCTGGTAATTTTTTCGGTAATATCCCGGCTTTTTGTAATAAAACATTAGCCTCATGGGATACTTTTTTCAGTATTTCTTGCGTAATATCCTCTGTATTCTGTTGCCATTTTGCTAGTTCTATGGGATTGGAGGTATCAGGGAATGAGAGGGATAAAGAAGTATTTTCTTCTTCATCTCCCCCGACTTCCTCATCTTGCTCATCTTCCCCTACTTCCTCATCTTGCTCATCTTCCCCTACTTCCTCACTGTTAATATAAGCAACCAACTGCTCCGCTGCCACTTGACTTAACTTGCGGATGCCTTGTTGCAATTGCTGGCGCTGATTCAATGACAAATTCAGGAAGTTTTCTGGATACCCTTGAGTACAAAGGTGGTAAGTAGCTAGAATCAACTGTTTTTGTAAAGTTACTCCCAAGCTGGCTAGATAACTAGCATAAGCGGTTTGTAGTTGTAGTGCGATCGCTCCAATAGCTTCTTTAAGTGCTGCAATATCCCGCTCAATTCGCTCAATTGCTCTTGCCATAACTTCTCGCTCTTACCCATATCAACCACTAAATAGTACTAATGTACGTATTTATTTTAGATAACTTTCTCAAGCATTTTAAATTTTGAATTATATGCGAAATTTCGCTGCTCTATTAATAAAATACAGGTCAGGCTATTGGCTTGACCTGTCCTTAAATAAGTTAGGAGTTATGAATTGTGAGTGATGAATTATCAAGTCAACTCCTAACTCTTAACCCCAGTTATGAATTATCAAGTCAACTCCTAACTCCTAACTCCTAACTCCTAACTCCTAACTCCTAACTCCTAACTAAATATTACTTGCCCATTTGTGCGGCGACTTCTTCAGCGAAGTTACTTTCTTCCTTTTCAATGCCTTCACCCAGTACATAGCGGACAAAGCGATTTACTTGGATGTCTTCGCCTAATTGCCCCTTGACTTGCTTCAACAATTCTTCTACGGAAATACTTTGATCTCGAATATAAGGTTGATCTAGCAAAGTCAATTCTTTAAGGCGTTTGTCAATTCGTCCCTGAACAATTTTTTCTTTGATGTTATCTGGCTTGTTCGCCAAATCATCCTTGGCCATTTCAATGGCTTTTTCTTTTTGGGCTACTTCGGCAGGAATTTGCTCTACGCTGACATACTCGACATTGGGGCAGGCTGCAACTTGCATGGCTGCGTTCCGCGCTAAGCTTTGGAATTCTTCTTTAGCAGCAGCTGATTCTGTTTTGGAACCCAATTCTACCAATACACCAACTCGACCGCCGGTGTGAATGTAGCTATCGACGATACCTTGGGAACCTTCTGCCAGTTCAAATTTGATAAACCGACGCAGTTGGATGTTTTCGCCAAGTGTGCCAATAGTCTGCTTGATGAATTCATCTACAGTCACACTTTGATCTTCAATGTAGGGTTGAGCTAACAAAGACTCAACACTGTCAGCAGTTGTCGCTTGCTTAGCTAGGTTTTTCACCAAAGCTTTAAAAGCCTCGTTACGAGCCACAAAATCGGTTTGGCAGTTGAGTTCTATGAGTACACCGACTCGACCACCGGATTCAATATAGGTGTCTACTAGACCTTCAGCTGCAATGCGATCGCTTTTTTTACCCGCTGAAGTGATGCCCTTTTTCCGTAGCCAATCTATGGCTTCATCTATATTGCCATCAGTTTCTTTCAGCGCCTTTTTACAGTCCATCATGCCAGCACCAGTTTTTTGGCGTAGCTCTTGGACGAGTTTTGCAGATATTTCCGCCATGTTCCCTCAATTCCTAACTTGACCTCGAAATTGTAATTGCTCACCTAATTTAGTGCTGAGTGCTGAGTTTTGAGTGTTCATACCAAATTGATGTAGGAAGTATTTTTTGAAATTCTGGAACTTTATAGCAAAGGCTTTTCATCCAAAATCCAAAATCCAAAATCCAAAATCCAAAATTCGTATGACTTATCAAAACTCAGCACCATCCAATTTGCTGAGTATCTCTATCTTACTCAGCGCTCAGCACTCATTATTCTTCTTCGTCGTCATCGGGGATCAAGGTGTCAGTGTAGTCACCCTCTTCGTAATCTTCCTCATACTCAGCACCTTCATAATCCTCGTAATCTTCTTCGACATCGAGTTGACCGTGACGACCTTCATAAATGGCATCTGCCAATTTTCCGACTATCAGCTTGATGGATCTGATGGCATCGTCGTTTGCTGGTATGGGGATGTCAACTACATCTGGGTCGCAGTTTGTATCCAGCATAGACACAATGGGAATGTTGAGTTTTTGGCACTCTTGAACAGCGTTATATTCCCGACGTTGGTCTACAATCACCACGATATCGGGGACTTTTCGCATTGTTTTAATGCCGCCCAAGTATTTTTGCAGCTTCGCCATTTCCCGACGCAGCATTGATGCTTCTTTTTTCGGCAATAAATCTAGTGCGCCGCTTTCTTCCCGCCGTTCTAAATCTTTGAGGCGGTCTACCCGTGTTTTAATAGTCGCCCAGTTGGTAAGCATTCCTCCCAACCAGCGTTGGTTAATGTAATGGGAACCGCAACGGCTAGCTTCTTGGGCAATAATTCCAGCAGCTTGACGCTTTGTGCCGACAAAAAGAAATTTCTTGCCTTGTTCAGCTTGTGTACGCATATAACTATAAGCGTCTTCCATCAACTGGGCAGTCTGCACCAAGTCGATGATATGCACCCCATTGCGAGATGTGTAAATATAAGGGGACATTTTCGGGTTCCAACGCCGGGTCTGATGCCCAAAGTGAACCCCTGACTCCATCATTTGAGCCAATGAAACAACTGGCATAAATTTTTCAACTCCATTCGGGTTAAACCTCCATCCAAGCGTATTTCCCAATTGAGAAACACCCGAATTCTTAGATGTGTGAGATTAGTTAGCCATACTAGGTTAGCATATTCGCTAAATTTAGGGCATTGGGCATTGGGCATTGGGCATTGGGCATTGGGCATCGGAAGAGGACAAGGAGAATAATTTTAACTTCTCACCGGAGTTTCAAAGTCTCCGGCTCAGCTAAACATTCAACACTCAGCACTCCCCGTTTGCCCCATGCCCTATGCCCCATGCCCCATTACGCAAACTCAATAGTCTCAACAAACTCTAAAATATTTTCCTTGATATATTCGGCTTCTTCTTCGATGGAATCTGGTGTTTCGCCGTTGAGAAAGCTGTGCTGGCTGCTAACTATGTACAAAAATTGACCGTTGATAAAGGTAAGTAGCCCTCGATATGCATCTAATCTGACAGCAGTTCCATTATTTTCTTGCTTGGAAATCGTGGAACCTTTGGGCATATCCACTAATACGTAGTAAGCCCCTGATAAAGTATCTTCTAAGTATTTAGTATATTCTACTGTGGCATCTGGTACGTTCGCTAAAATTGCTTGGGGTACGTATTTGTCTACTAAAATTGAATGTAAATATTTTTGTTGTCCCAGAGATTCGAGTTCCTCTAACTGTTCCACAGGGAAAGGATAATAGTCAATTCTCAGCAAAGTCCCCATATCATCAGAAAAGCCTACTACTCCTTCCTGGCTTTGAATTCTACCGCCGTTTTCGATATCCACTGGAACGGGTACTGTAAAATTACCCAAAGGAGATTTGTAGGTCTGTTGGATATATTCATCTATAATTACTGTTTCATCTTCATCATCTGCATATTCTTCTTCTTGTTCAGCTTCTTCAAAAACTGCAATTACTTCTTTAATAATTTCCTCTGCTTCTTCATCTTCAAGTTCTAAGGCTGTTTGTAGCTTTTTGAGGTAGCCTTGTTTTTGTTTGGGAATGCCAAGTTCGTCGTCTAAAAGTACTATGACTGCGGCGGCGAAACCATCGAGTACCAATTCATCAGAGAGAGAAATTTTAGCGGTATTAAACAAGCAACCGAGTCCTTCGTCTTCTGCAATACCTATGAGTCGATCTACGATTTCGACAATTTCATCTTCTGAGTATTCTTCAAAAACCTCGAATTCCCAAAGTACACCAGCTAAACTTTCTGCATCCACATCTTCAATAGATAAATCAGCGATCGCTGTGACAGTCGCGATGGCTGCTACGGCTTCCTCTGGACTTAGGGATTCTTCTGATGTCTCGGATGAGTTAAAAATCTTGTCATATTTGCTCATAATTGTTACCAGGATAGATTGCTATATAGTCATAACAGTTTGAAAGTGAAAATGGTCAGTTTAGCAATGGAGTGAATCTCCAAAAGAAAAACTTCAGTAATATGCTGATTGACAACAATGTAAAATTTGAGATTGATGATTAAAAATCTGGAACAAAAAACTTTTGAGGGGAATTTCTCCAAAGCGATAACCAGAAAACTAGCCTTTACCACTCACTTTTGTATTCTTTATCTCCATTGGTAACATACAAAAAACGTTCGGCAATATTTTCGTAAAAACTGGCATCGAACCAGTAACCTTGGTGTCCTTGGTCACCCCAGGATGCTTGATATTTCATTTCAACGTTATCTAGGTTTTCATAGTAATCTAGGTGACCGCTAATTGGATCTTGCAGATGGTAGTAATTAACCCAACGAACTCCATCGAGTTTGCATTCAACTGGATTTTTGATTGAGTATTGATTTTTTTGTGTAAATTCTGGTTTGACGCGGAAGGAATTGAGGTGTTCTAAAATTCGCTGCCTAATATACTGTCCCTCCTGCGGTACTTCTCTAAAGAAAAAGGCGATTTTATCTAGTGGCGAACCAAAGGTAATTAATCCTTTTATTTTATCTAATAAAAGATTGTTATTTTTATCTTGAGAAAGGCTGGCTTCAATACACAGGAGGTTTAATGTGTCGTAAGCAATACAGCTCCCAAGGGAATGCCCCGCTATAATTACTTGGTCGTAATTTGCTTGTTTATCTTTCAAAATTGCTTTCAGTAATGTTAAAGATTCACTCAAAATTTGCTGACGAATTATTTTATAAGGCGATTTTTGGTCAGTGGTACTGTAAATAGTGATATCACCCACAAAATCAACCAATGGGGGAGTAACAAGTTGTTTGCTTAACTGCCAAGCTGATTGGAGAAAACGACCTTTGAGAAATGGCCCTGCTAAGAACAGAATTAACCAAACACCCATTCGTAATACTGGATATAAAAAGTTAAATATCCGCAGCAATATTGTTAGCGATCGCAGCCGATATTTAAAAAAACTTTTATTATCTCTGTTAGCCAATAAACTATCTAATAGAAATTGGTTTTCCTTACGGTTATAAAACTTAATCGTCCCATTTAAAGTTTGTTCTGCCCATTGCAATATCTCAGGTACAGTGATTTTTTTTTCTGTATAAGGTGACCAGTAGTACTCGTGAACATCAATTAGCCAATCTTCATTACTAGCTGATTTCAATCTCACGAAGCTTTCTGTCCAAACAGACCCAGTTGATAGTCTGCGTTTAGCTATTAGATGTTCTAAATTGAAAGCTAAATTTTGTTTATCAAAATATTTCAGAAAATTATGGGTGAAAAAATCTACAGTTTCAAAAGGATTTTGTTCGCCAATACCGTGGATAAACAGAAATGCTGTGCGACCTTTGAGCAATCTCACCCTTTTTGGTTTATCTGTCATAAATGATGACCATTTTCATAGTAAATAGAAAGACAAAAATGAATAAATTCAAAATTCACACATTAAATACAGCCACCCCACTTGCGGGTGGGGTTTCTCAAATTCTTATTTACTTTATTACTTTATTGAAAAATATCGAAGATAGTTAGTTATTTTTTAAACAATTAATTTCGCTGAATTGATCTGTGAAGCTGAACAACGATGTAATAGATGTGTCCACTTGAGTCCAACACATCCTCTTATCAGTATTTACCGTCAGTTTTAGACTATAAATTATTGATATTATTAACTTTTGTTAAAAATGAATTGCCCCTAAAACTGCTATATTTTTTTGTTTTATCCTCTAGCAGATGAATTATGTCTATGGATAGAATTATAAACTAGCTAGCGGTAGATACGTACACCGCAGGCAGGATGTCAAAATACCGACGTTTGCAGTTACACAAGATATTCAAAACATCTACTGTTTAATATACAAACGTAAATTCCCTGAGATTTTGAGTTTTTTATGGTAAAAACACCTCCATCCCAATTTTCACCAGAACAATACAAAGTTGATTCAGCAACAGAAAAAGTAGAAGCTTTAATACAAACGCCTCCATCAGATACTGAAATCAATCTAGACTTTCTCTACACTAGGGATATTGAATTTCGTCAGGAGACAATCTACTTTCTCGTAGTCGATCGCTTTCATGATGGCGATCCAGATAACAGCGAAGGTGCAAACTCAGAACTCTACGATCCAACTAAGCAAGATTGGGGTAAGTATTGGGGTGGCGACTTGCAAGGTGTGATTGACAAATTGGATTATCTCAAAAACATGGGAGTTAGCGCTATTTGGTTAACTCCACTGTTTGAGCAAGTGGAAGAGTTGTTTGTCGGTAATGCCGCGCTACATGGTTATTGGACAAAAGACTTCAAGCGACTTAATCCTCGGTATATTGCCAACGGCGAAAACCCTTCTTTAAATGCTACTCAAGAAGAAAAAAATACTACCTTCGATCGCTTAATTGCCGAACTGCACAAGCGCAATATGAAGCTGATACTAGATATTGTCTGCAACCATAGCAGTCCTGATACCAGCGGTAGTAAAGGTGAACTATATGATGATGGTGTCAAAATAGCTGACTTCAATGATGATGTCAATCACTGGTATCACCACTATGGCGAAGTGCAAAACTGGGAAGACGAATGGCAAGTGCAAAACTGTGAATTAGCCGGTTTAGCAACTTTTAATGAAAACAATAGCGATTATCGTCAGTATATCAAGTCAGCAATTAAACAGTGGCTAGACCGTGGTGTAGATGCACTGCGGGTGGATACCGTCAAACACATGCCCATTTGGTTTTGGCAAGAATTCACCGGCGACATCAGCAATCACAAACCAGATGTGTTTATCTTTGGTGAGTGGATTTACAGTAATCCTAGTGACGATCGCTCCGTGGAATTTGCCAACCACTCAGGCATGACCATGCTAGACTTTGGACTATGCGTGGCAATTCGGGCAGCACTAGCCCAAGGTTCGGAAAACGGATTCCATACAATTCAATATATTTTTGACCAAGATCATCGCTACAGTGGGGCTACAGAGTTAGTCACCTTCATTGATAACCACGATATGCCCCGTTTCCAATCGCTGAACCCCGATCCAGCGATGTTGAGGGTGGCCATAGCCTTAATCATGACATCTCGCGGTATTCCCTGTATATATTACGGCACAGAACAATATCTGCATAACGACACCGACGGCGGTAACGATCCATATAATCGCCCGATGATGGAAAGCTGGGATACAGATACAGAAGTATATCGTTACATCAGATTATTGTCTGGTTTACGGCGACTCAATCCCGCAGTTTCAATGGGTAGCCACTGGCAAAAATACTTAACAAACGACGTTTATTGTTACGTCCGCCGTTATCGCGATTCTCTATGTTTCGTTGCTTTAAACCGGGGAGGAGAAGTTACTCTCCCAGAAGTAGAAACAGAATTACCTGATGGGGAACATACTTGTGTATTGACTCGTAACAAGTATGAAGTGAAAGACGGTAAAATCTACGACTTGGTACTCGAAGAACGGGGAGTAATTGTTTTCAGCCACGTTGGCGAACGGATTAAAGGGCAAACCATAGTCCGCGCCCAACTCAATGGCGTACAAACTCAACCAGGTGAAACCATTGTTGTGATTGGAGACTGCCCAGAGTTAGGCAACTGGGATATTAGCAAAGCCTATCCTTTGGAATACATCAATACTAATACTTGGTTTGCCGAGATTCCCTTCAATGAGAGTGCAGGCAAACTGATTGCCTATAAATATGCCTTATGGCGGGAAGGGCAATCGCCCCTGCGCGAAAATCTCGTTAACCGCCGTTGGGTAATTGCCAAAGAAGGTACCGTTAAATGGCGTGATACCTGGGCTAGTGGACGGGAATCTTAGAATTGGGTATGGGGCATTGGTCATTGGGCATTGGGCAAGGGGGAGAATGAAAAATTACTTCTTTCCCCCCTGCTCCCTTGTCTCCCTTGTCTCCCTTGTCTCCCTCATCTCCCTCATCCCCCTCATCTTTGCACCTCCCCACTTCCCTACTCAGTTTTTAAACTAAGGAATAGAACAGGAACGCCAAAGAACTGAACGGCTAGCTGCTCAATTGCGTAGACACCAAGTGGCTTGTCGTCAGACATCGCTCGGTTTGGAACCAGAAGTATAATATTTTTCTTTGAATTATAAATCGAAAATCGCTGGTGTAAAATTGTCATCTGTGGCTTAATTTTTTTAGACACAGATTTTACTGCTACCAGGTGCGATCGCGATGACAAATAGACCTCCTTCCGAACCTGAGTCATCTCAAAGAACTGCCCTTGGCTTTGATGAATTTATAGCGATTTTAGTTGCTTTCACTACTATTGGAGCAATTCTTTTTTGGTCATTGTCACGCAGAGATTCTAGTTGGAATTTCAACAGTTTGCTCTCGCCTTCCCCCACTAGTTCTGCTAGCCCTTACCCCGATAAAGTATCGCCTTCTCCTACTCCCAAAGTAGAACCAAATCCAGCTTCTGAATTCAACTCTTCTCCAACTGCAACTGTTGAACGCAAAACACCTTTATTACCGACTAATAGCCCAACTCCTTACCCTGAAGTCTTATCATCTCCTAAAGTAACTCCGACTCAATCTCCACAACCACAAATACCTGTATCCTCTTCATTAGGGCTTGAGTCCTCAATTGCATCATCAGCGTTACCTTTAGTAACCCCAGCAAAACCAAAATCAATTATTCCACCGCCAATTGCATTCAATGATGTGCCTAGTAACTTCTGGGGTCGGCGTTTTATAGATGTTCTCTCTTCTCGTAGTATTCTCAAAGGATTTCCTGATTATTCTTTTAGACCAAACCAGCCTGTAAACCGCGCTGAATTTGCTGCCATACTACAAAAAGCTTTTAACCAAGAAATTTCTAAGAACGCCATCGCCTTTCAAGATGTACCAACAACATTTTGGGCAAATTCAGCAATTAACCAAGCCATCAGCAACGGATTTCTCAAAGGCTACCCAGAAAAAACCTTCAAGCCACAACAAAATATTTCAAGAGTACAGGTTTTAGTTGCCCTTGCTAGTGGATTGAATTTGAAAACACCTAATTCGCCAAATCAGATTTTAAGTGTTTATGAAGATGCTAAAGATATCCCGTCATATGCTAGAGCTAAAATAGCTGCTGCTACAGCTAATGAACTTGTCGTTAACTATCCAAACCTACAAATCCTTGCTCCCAACAAAGTAGCAACTCGTGGTGAAGTGGCGGCGATGATTCATCAAGCTTTAGTCAAACAAGGTAAATTGAAGGCAATTTCATCTGAAAACATAGTGCGTAGGTATAACCCGTCAGAACCATTACCCCTTCCAAAACAAAACCCAAAGGTTAACTTATCAGCAGGCGGATCATCTCAATAATAAACTTCCAAGGAAAAAATATTTCATTATTGTGTAGCCAGGGAGCAGGGGAGAATAATAATTAACTAGTCACCACTCACCAGTCCCCAGTCATCAGTCAACAATCAACAATCAACCTGATTTTTAGATCGAAACTTCTCCTATGAAAGACGCTACGCCTAGCAAAATCCAGACGAGTGGGTGGAGATTATAAAATCAGGCGTGATTTTGAATGAGAGCATTGGCGTAGCGTCTTGATAAGAGAAGCAAAAGTTCAGATATTAAGCTTCTGGAACTTGTTTACCAACAACTTGTGATTTAAGAGTAGTGATTTCAGAAGTTAACTCTTTTCTAGTTGAGGCTTTGAGTAAATAGCGGTAAACAAACCAAGCAGAGTAGCCAATACCAATCAACTCAAAAGTAGGAGCCACCAAGGGAATATCATTTAGAGCATCCAATACTGCCAAGAGTACTTTAACTCCAACAATTGCTCCCACAATTAGACCAACGCTAACCAAGGGCTGCTTATATTGCTTAAAGAAGTTTCCGACGTATTCAGGTAACGATGCTAAAAAGCTAGAAATTTGCTCCCCATATTTTAGCCATTCGTCTTGGGGCTGGGCGGGAGGCTGGAGTTTGGTAATGGTTCCCGTTTGGGTGTTGATTTCTGGCACTGTAGCCTCTTTGGATGTGGTTTCCGTAAAATCTTGTTCTGGCATTTTTACTCCCAATAAATTTGACAGTTGAGTTTTTTTAATGTGGATAATTACAACCAAAAGGCTGTTGATTAGGTAATGTACGAATCTACCACCACAATTGAGTCAAGGGCAAAAAAATGATTTTAGTATCCTATAACCATAATTGCCCGTAACATCTACTGCATCAACTACAAGGTAGAAAGTCAGTAGTATGATAGAACTCACAAGGCAGCAGAATGTATTATAATCAGCTTCCTGAGTTGTATTTTTTGTCATCAACTCGAATCCTCAGGTTGTAGATTATCCGATTTCGTGTCATTTGCCCATAATCGTACTAAATCTAGATACAAATCATGCAAAAATTAATCCACCTCTCATTTATATAAGCTTAAAAACCGATTTTATCGGATATTAAAGCTATCTTAAGGCATGGGGCATTGGGCATTGGGTATTGGGCATGGGGCATTGGACATGGGGCGTGGGGCATGAGGCATGGGGCAGGGAGCAGAGGTGAGAATTCCCAACTCCTAACTCCTAACTCCTAACTCCTAACTCCTAACTCCTAACTCCTAACTCCTAACTCCTAATGCCCAAACATAAGCCTATCCTAATTAATTGGTAACGAATGATTTGCTCTTGCTATAAAAGAGGATAATCTAGATGTTAACCACCAGTTGAAGTGTTTGTACAAGCTAGACTGATTTGGTGATGTTTGCGGGAAGGCAAGGAGGTTTGAGAAATGCCGACTCAAAAGCCAACCCCTATTGACAGCAGTTCAGAAAACAAAAAAGTGTCAGCGTCAGAGCCATCAACAGACGAACTCCCCACAATAGAATTTCCCTCGCGAGGGAAACTTAAAGCCAGTTCTTGGCGCATTCATCAAAAAATTGGCTATGGCTATTTTGTAGCTATTGGAATTGGCTTTTTTGGTTCGTTGACTGGGTTGGTAATCGCCAACTATTACCGCGGAAGGGAAGTCAGGCAGTTCAATCAAGCCCACGAACAAGGACAACTACTGAGTAATTATAAGGATGCAGTAGTAGGGGCACAATTGCATAGTTCTAATTTAGTTGCTTTGTTGGAAAATTCACAACGGTTACAAAGTAAAAAAGCTGATTTTCTCAAAAGTTTTGAAAAAGCTAAGCAACTAGAATCAGAAATTAACGGATTTATCGACAGCAAACCTCACAGACTAGCCGCAACAAGTTCTACTTTACAGACTTTGTTGCAGGATTATAATACTAATTTAAAAGCTTATGTTGACCAAATAGAAGCGGTTTTAAGCAAAGTTGATTACCAGCCAGTACAGCAACAGGAAATATCTTTGGCGCGATCGCAGTTATTAGAAATTATGCGTAGCGATACAGCGGTGCGGCTAGATCAACTTTCGCAAAATTTGTCCAATATCCTGCAAACTGCCGAAGATCAAGAGCAACAAAGGCAAAGAGCCGTTGAAGAGGCAAAAATAGTTGAGCGGTTTATTATAATTGCGAGTATGCTCGTTTCCGTTGCCATCGCAGCTATTGTAGCTTGGCGGACTAGTCGAGCGATCGCTGAGCCAGTCATCACCGTAACCCAAGTGGCTGAGCAAGTAGCGAGAAAATCTAATTTTGATTTGCGAGCTCCCATCACCACTGAAGATGAAATTGGTCTACTCGCCAAATCTCTGAATCGTTTGATTGAGGCAGTTTCTGAGCGAACTAGAGAATTACAACAAGCTAAAGAATTAGCTGAAGCTGCTAGCAAGGCAAAAAGCATATTTTTGGCAAATGTCAGCCACGAGTTACGCACACCATTAAATGCTGTGATTGGCTTGAGCCAACTTTTAGAAGACGACGCAACCGATCTTGGTTTATCAGTTGACTTTATCACAGACTTAGAAACAATTAACTCTGCTGGTAGGCATTTATTAGAACTCATTAACGACATTCTCGACTTGTCAAAAATTGAAGCCGGGAAAATGACTCTCTATCCAGAGACATTCGAGATTGCAACCCTAATTCATAACGTCGTCCTCACAGTCAAACCAACTATAGAAAAAAATGCTAATGTCTTAGAAGTCGATTTGGATGACCAACTTGGCACTATGTACGCCGATCAAACAAGGATGCGCCAAGTGTTATTAAATCTACTGAGTAATGCAGGTAAATTCACGACAAACGGCAAGGTGACTCTGAGAGTCAGAAGAGAAAAAGACGATTTTACACCAGAAGCTCCTTTAGGGAGCATTACTTTTACTGTCAGCGACACAGGCATAGGTATGTCTCACCGTCAACAGCAACAGTTATTTCAACCTTTTACACAAGGAGATACATCCACTACGAAAAGATACGGTGGTACAGGACTGGGTTTGGCAATTAGCCGTCATTTTTGCCAAATGATGGGCGGTGAAATTATTGTCAACAGTCAGCCGGGAATTGGTTCTACTTTTACTATTCGTCTACCGATGACTGTGCAGGAATAATGTTATGTGAGGTTGAATACTTGTAGTCAAGGCTGATGCGGGGACGCGGGGACGCGGGGACGCGGGGACACGGGGACGCGGGGACACGGGGACGCGGGGACACGGGGACACGGGGACGCGGGGACACGGAGACGCGGGGACGCGGAGAGGCGGGGACGCGGGGACGCGGGGACGCGGGACGCGGGGACGCGGGGACACGGAGACACGGAGACACGGAGACACGGGGACGCGGAGACGCGGAGACGCGGGGACACGGAGAGGCGGGGACGCGGGGACGCGCGGAATTTTGAATCTTCAATCCAAAATTTAAAATCTAAAATCTAAAATCTAAAATTCGGTGAAAGTGCGTTAGCGTTCGCGGAGCGTCTCGTAGAGAAGATCGTCGTAGACATTGCGCCTCATTGCTACCTACTGAGAAAATCATCCGTAATAGTGTGAAAATAACATGTATCTACCCTACGGAAGTTAAATCTTAGGTGGAGTAATACCTGTGGCGATTATTAAAAGTACGAGCGAGGTTGAAGGACAGCTAGTTGAGATTTTCATTGAAGTAGATCAACAACCTGATGCAAATGTAAATAATGGATACGATCCCTATGGGAATACAAGAGGCGATTCTCGGCAAAGGGTTGCCCAAGCTGTCCAGGATGTGGGTGATGTTTTTGGAGAGGGCATAAGGCTAGCGCGTGAATGTGCTGCCAAAGCTATACAAAGTTTTCAACAAATGCATGAGGCTGCCAAGCCCGATGAATTAGAGCTGCAACTGGGTATCAAGGTTGGTTCTGAGGTGGGTGCAGTCATACCAGTAATAGCAAAAGCTAGTGGGGAAGCACAAATGCAAGTCACCATGAAATGGAAACTCAAGGAAACTCCGCAACAATTAATCACTCAGGACACTTCTCAACAATCGCTCACTTCAGCACCTAACTAAGTCCCCTGAATGAAATTAAAGGTTTGTAGTAAGCGCTTTAGCGCTGAAGCGCTTACTACGAGCTTTACTTTTGTTTCTAATACCAATTTTGTATGAATATACGCCAAACTATATGATAAAAAATGTAGACGCATTAGCGAAGCGGTAGCGACGTTCGCGCAGCGTCTCGCAGAGAAGGAGCGTCAGCGGCTTGCCGCAGGCTACCGCAAAGACGAGGCAGTGCGTTGGGCGGGTTCCCCGACTTGAAGCAACTGCCGTGCAAAGCACGCAAAGAAAGAAGAAGAAGCTAAAAAAATTTGGCGCAGCCTTACAAGGAAATGGTATGAGAGGATGTTTGAAAAGTTATGAGTGATGTGCCAAATATTTTTACCCCACCCTAACCCTCCCCTTATAAAGGCTACGGTGTACACACAAGTCTTTTAAAGTTGCTTCGTAACATAGGGTGGGTTAATTTTTGTAGGTCGATGCAACAAAGGTGCGAGTCGATACAACAAACGTGCAGAGCGATACAACAAAGGTGTGAGTCGATGCAACAAAGGTGCAGAGCGATGCAACAAAGGTGCAGGGCGATACAACAAAGTTGCAGGGCGATGCAACAAAGGTGCAGATCAAGAGACTTGTGTGTACACCGTAGCGTTATAAAGGGGAGGGAACCGGATTTTTCTTGTTTCCCCCCTTGATAAGGGGAGCCACTGCGTTGGGGAGCCAGCGCGGTCTTGGGGGTTTCCACGCCAGTTGCTTCAAGTCGGCAGAGCCGCCCAACGCACTGGCTCCCCATGAGCGACTGGCGTCGGCTCTGCCGACTTGTACCGCTAAAGCGGAACCCGTAGGGTAGCAAGTGGCGTGGGGCTAAGGGGGTAACAACGTAATTAAAATCACAGCCAATTACTTTTCAAACAACCTCTAAGTCTTCTGAATTCTGAATTCTGAATTCTGAGTAGCAATAGCAAATTGGCACTAAAGGCTTTTAATCCAAAATCTAAAATCCAAAATCGCTATGACTGTGGAATCAGTTTCGCCATTAGCTAAAATATTGCCTTATTCGCTGATTGTTGGTCAAAAACAGCTAAAACTAGCTTTGGAGTTGGCATATATCGCCCCACGCATTGGTGGTGTGTTACTGAGTGGACAACGGGGAACTGGTAAATCTACGGCTGTACGGGCTTTTACTCAGATGATGTACGCTGGACTCCCGGTTACTTTACCAATTAATGCTACAGAAGACCGAGTAGTTGGGGGTTGGCAAATTGATAAATTAATGCAAAGCCAGCTGGAACCGCAACCAGGATTGCTCACAGATGCAGATGGCAGCTTACTTTATATTGATGAGGTGAATCTACTTGATGACCATATCGTGAATATTATTCTCGATGTCACCTCAACAGGAATCCTAGAGGTGCAACGAGATGGGCAGAATAAACAACTGTCAGTTTCCTTTACACTGGTGGGAACGATGAACCCAGAAGAAGGGGGACTGCGACCACAGTTACTAGACCGTTTTGGTTTAATGGTCAGCGTTACAGCAGAAGCTAATGAGGATGAACGAGTAAAAATTCTGCAAACGGTTTTAGAGTTCGATGAAGCAGTAACTGAATTCAACAAATTAGAAAAAGATAAAAAACGCAAGGATGTACCTGAAACTGAGAAGAAATTGCCGCCTTATATTAATGACGCTTTAGAAGAAGATAAAAAACGCAAAAATGTACTGGAAAAAGCTAGGGAAAAGTTTTCCTCTGTTACAGTTCCTGAAAACATTGCGAGAAACTGCGTGAAGTTAGCAGCAGCTGTCAAAGCCGAAGGTAACCGTGGTGACTATACTATCGCTTTGGCTGCTCGTGCCTATGCAGCACTTCAGGGTGTGGAAGAAGTAACAAACGAACATGTGGCAACTGTGGTTCAGATGGCACTCCAGCATCGTCACCCCGAAGGCCTCCAGAACAGTCAGATGCTGTGGAATGAAAAATATCAGCAGATTGTAAGAGATATTTTAGATCTGGAAGGTGACTGAGTTGGCAGAATCATTTCGACTCAGTTTGGATGACTCATTTACGCGATCGCTTGCCTGTGCTGCCATCACTCCAGGCTTGCGAAGTATCCTGCTGTTTGATAGCTCTCTGGAAGTGTTGCAGTTGGCTGCTCAAATCACAGCCGACATGCTGGAGGTTGTCGTTGGCTATCCAGTGAAAACTGTATATCTCAACAGCTTTGAGTCTGAAGAAAACCTCTGGGGTAGCTGGCAGTTAAGCGCTCAATCAGAAAAACAGGCCTTGGAATGGAAACCGGGTTTGCTGACAAATGATTCCCAATTTTGCTTGGCGATAATTCCAGACTTGACTAAGCTGAGTCTCGCAGCAGCACGAGCTTGTGTGGTGCTAATGGGAGCAGATGTGGCACACCTGGAACGTCACGGACAGCAAAGCCAATTCCAACCGAATATTTGTTGGTTGGCGGGTTGTGCTGTAAGTGAAGTGGGAATGGTTTCTCCGCACTTGTTAGACAGATTTGCTCTGCGGTTAAAAGGACAGATAAGGAAGACGACGGATAGGGCAAAGGAAATTCTGGAATTGATTGATGACGAAGGATTAGAAAAAGCCAAGAAACCTGAACCTTTACCAATTGAAATTAGCGACAAACTTAAAAAAAGTCTGCAACATCATCCTCAAATTAGCCCCAAAGCCATAACCAGGATACTGAATTACACCTCACAACCGGAAATTTATCCACGCAGAGAAATTGCTTTAGCGCGATTGTCTTTGGCAAATGTGCGGCTAGAGGGTGCAGATGAAATGGGCGCAAATCATGTAGATATTGCGGCTCAAATGATTGGTTTGGAACTTATCAGCGAACCAATAAAAGAAACACCAAATCCGATTCCTGAACTTCCCCCAGAACCCACGCCTAAAGAAAAAAAACCACCATCAGAAAAGCAAAATTCACAACTCCCAGGTACAACAGAGAAGATATCTGAGCTTGTGTATCAGCCAGATAAACCTAAGCTTTTACCATCAATACCCCTGAACCTGACTTCTAAGCTAGAAAATCCTTATCCAGAGGATACCGCGACTGTTGAGCGAGAAGTAGATTCACTAAGGTTGCCTACAAGGCGTTTCCGGTCGAAGGCTGCGCCTAGAGGTTCGATTATAGGCGTGGAAAAGGCGAAAACTCTGCAAGACATAGCATTAGTGCCGACATTGTTGGAAGCGGCAAAATATCAGCCAATTCGTCGCAAAAATGAAACGGCGAGCGAAAAATCGTTACTTTTATTGTCTCCTACAGATTTTTATTCTTATCGGCGATCGCCTGTAGCAGAGCAAATGCTGATGCTGGTACTCGATCATACCTGCTTACAAGATTGCGACTGGCAAGAACAATTATTGCCCTACCTCAGTTGGGCGTATGTAGAGAGAGCTAGTGTTTGTTTAATCCAGGTGGGGGCGGCAAATGCTAGCAATTTGTTACAAGCTGAGCGCATCATGGCACACAATATACTTGTGCCTCGGATTAATGCGGGACTAGAAGCCGGACGCGGTAAAGCAACTCCCCTTGCTCATGGTTTGCAATTAGGGTTGCAGACCCTACGCCATGCACTGCAACACGGACGTAGTGCAGTACAGGAGGCGGTACTGGTGGTAATTAGTGACGGGCGGGGGAATGTACCACTAGACGGTTCTATTAAAAAGCCTGTGGGACGTAAAGGCGTAGAAGATGCTTTGCTGGTAGCTGAAAGTATCGGGAAATTGGATAGAGTCAAGAGAGTTTTGCTGAATCCCCAGCCCAAACAATATCGAGATTTGCCCTTAGAACTAGCTGAAAAAATGGGTGCATCTGTGGTTTCGATTCCACCACTGGGGATAGTGGAGGAGGAATGATGGCTGATAAACCAAAGTCTTTGATTCAAAGAGCGATCGCTTCACCAAAAGTTTCGAGTCGAACCAAAGAATTACCTTTTGAAGCTTCAGAGACAGTAAAGCTAACACCAACTACGCCGTCGATACCAAAAGGTACAGAAATTGTAACAGAACCAGAATTACCTGAGGCTAAGAAACTTTACATCACAATCAAGCCACCAGCAAATGTGGCAATTTTACATATTTCTGAATATGGAGAGAATAAATATAGTGTCTGGGGAGGTCATTTATACAAAAAACTAGACCGAACTGACCCAGAAAATAAACCTGAGCTTTCTTTAGGAAAGCAAGTAACAGAGAAAGTTTATCCCGACGAAATTAAAAAGCGGATGAAGAATTTTTCCCATGTAAATCTTGAGCTTCGTAAGTGGATAAAGGATCTAAGGGATGAATTTGGCGAACATTTATGTTTAGTAATAGCCGATCACACAGATTTTGAAATTCCTTGGGAGATGTTAGAATTATCGCCTTATCAATCGCCACATCAATACATAGGTGCTTTAATTACAACAGTTCGTTGGCGAAAAGTTATTAGCATTGTTAATGATAATTATATTGAGTTGAACTTTAAAGCAGATATGTCCTGCGGTAAAACAGTTGCCTATGTACTCGATACAGAATTAGAAGGAGCAAAAGATGAACTTAAAACTTTAACAAAATTGCAAGGAACAATCTACAAAAGCAGTGAAGATAATAGTATATATAAATTCCATACTCATTTACAATACGATTATGCTGACCATAGTTTTGTTTATATCTCTTGTCATGGAACCTTTAAAAATAGCCCAAAGGAAATGGCTCTGGGATCGGGTTCAAAAGAGAACCAACAGTTAAACTTAGAAACTTTAAGTAAATTTCCACTAAATCTGGTTCAACAATCTCAAGGAATTGTCTTTATTAATGCTTGTCATTCTGCTCGTGAGCAAGTCGATCCTGTTATTCGCCACAGCTATCGCATGGGTTTTATAGAACTTTTTTTAGCTCAAGGGGCGCGGGGTGTAATTGGTACATTAGCTGCTGTGGGTGACATTTATGCAGCGGAATTTGCTTGTGAGTTAATTAAAGAATCTTTAACTTTCCCTCAGCTTTCCGTTGCTGCAATACTAAAAAAGCTACGGTTAAAGGCAGTAGAAAATTTAGGCGATAACCCAACTGAAAAACAGCTTTTATCTTTAATATACAGATTCATGTATGTTTACTACGGCAATCCAATGACTGTACTCCGGCTCACTCGACAAGGAGAATAGCCTAATGTCTAATACTCAACAATTAGCCTTATCTATTCAGCCTATTATTAGCTACCCGCGTCAAGCACAGGTGGGTAAAACTTACCTGATGACAATTGACTTGCAATCATCTGAGGATGAGTGGCCTTATGAGGAAGAAGAGTATCCAATTTACTGTATGTTGGATACTTCGCAATTGTTTATTTGTCAGCCTTTGGGTGAGCCAGCTGTGGTTTTACACCGCTTTGGCGGGAGTTATGGAGCAGCGGAGTTTTTGCTGACAGCAGCGCAAGAAGAAATGCAGGGAGAAATTACGGTAACCTTAGCGAATAGTTGGGGGGTGCCAATTAGGGTGTTAAGTCTTGGGCAAATTAGCGTTACTCAAGTGGTAACTAAGAATGAAGAAACTGTCATAACTTACGAACGTCCAATTTATGAAGATCAGAATTTGGAGAGAAATTCACGTAATCGATTTGTTCGCAATCCTTACATTATTGGTCGTCCAATTCATGAAAGAGATAAATTTTTTGGTCGTGAACATGTATTCCATTTTATTGAAGATAATCTGAACCAAGATGTGAAAGTTATTTTGTTACATGGTCAAAGAGGTATTGGAAAGTCTTCTGTATTGCGACAAATTTCAAATTTTATTAAATCTAATGACTTTATTTTTGTTCAATTTGACTTGCAACATCAAAGTCAGTCAAGTCTCAGTAATATCATTCATAATCTAGCTATAGCAATTATAGAGGAAATTGGCATAGAAGCAGATAATTTAGAAATACCAACAATTACACAATTAGAAGAAGATATAAATTTATTTTCGGAATTATTTTTACTAAATATTTATCAAGAAATCAAAGATAAAAAAATAGTATTACTCATTGATGAATTCGATGTTGTAAATAAGAGTGATATAAATATAAGCGATATAAATATAGTTGAACAACAGACTTTTTACCCATATTTAAAAAAATTATTGAAAGAACACGATAAATTATTTATCATTCCAGTAATTGAAGGCTATCTTACTGATTTCCCAAACTTACTACGTTTATTTATGAGTGCGCCACACCAATCAATTGGTTTGCTAGATGATATTAGCGCCGAACGAATGATTACTAATCCTGCTGAAGGGATTTTGACATATCAACCAGAAGCAATAAAGGAAATTTTACAACTTTCAGCGGGACACCCATGTTTTACTCAAGTTATTTGTTCTGTTCTTTTTGAACAAGCAAGAGAAAATAATAAATGGACTATTGAACGTGGTGACGTAGAGTATATTTTATACCGAGCAATTGAAAAAGCCGATTCCTTCTTGCAAAGTTTTTGGCAGGTACTCACTGACGAAGAAAGAATCATTATGTCAGCTGTAGCCGAAGCTCAAAAGATAGCGATTGAGACACAAAGGAGATTTCCAGAAGAACCATTAGATTTGCTGATTAGAAATAATATAGTTCAGACAGAACAGTTATATCAGGCATGGGAAAGACTAATTGAAAACAGTTATTTATCTGATGATGGAGGCAAACTTACAGTTGAACTAATCCGTTTTTGGTTGCTACAATATCATCCATTACAATATCAAATACAAAATTTTTTGTCTTTCATAAAAAGACAGGAATCACAAGCAGAATTACAAACACAAAAGGAACAAGAAGATATTGTTAAGAACCTAATGGGAGCAGCAAATTATTGGTGTCAACAGGGACAAAACCAGTTAGCATTACAGCTTTACGAACAGGCTTTATTGCTAAAGCCTAATGATTTTAATATTTCAGTGTCTTTGGCTGAGCAATATTTACAAGCGAAAGATTTTGAAAAATCCCTAGAACTTTACGAACAACTTTTACAAGCGGATTATCAATCTTTTAAGGAGGGATATTGTAATGCACTTTCCGAATATGGACATTATTTAATAATTCAAGGAGAATACGCTCTTGCAAAGGAAAAGTATCACAACATTTTAGAGATTGAACCAAACACAAGATCCGCTATACAGAAAATTTTAGAAATTGAAACTCATGAACAAAAGTCAGTAATTGCTAATGAAGTATCTTCTAACCAGGGATGGGTTAGCAAGGCAATGGCTTTTATTCGACGGATAATTGAAAGGTAATTTTTTACGATCGCCACCACCTCTCACACGGTAAAATTAATTGCCTAAAACTATTGACAAATAGTGATTTTTATGAATATCGACAAAAAAGTGGTTCTGCAATCAACAGAACCACTGAGCTTTTGCAAAATTGTGATGACTTAACGAACTGCGCCTTGAGCAGAAGCAGCGTCAATGGGTTTCATCAAGTACAGCCGTAATAACTGCCAGCCAGTGGAGACGAGAATTGGCAGTTTTTGGAAGAATTGCAGGAATTTGGGAGTATTGGAGTTAGCGATCGCACTCAGCTTTTCGTTATTGTTTACACAAACATCCAACCGTTCATAAAACTCTGGATTTTCCACATCCAGCATCAACGGGAATACTCTACCTGCGGTTTCATTGGTCTTCTTAATTACATGGATGTCGTATTCTCGCGCATCCAGTCCCAAGGTCGCATAAAAGTCCTTGCGTTGGATGTCATTGAGATACATTGTTGCAAACACTGACAACAAGAAGAACCGACTCCATAGCCGCGCCTTCCAATCATTGAGCATTTGCGGTTGGGATTTCATCACCGCATCGAAGAAATCACCGTGACGGTTTTCATCTTGACACCAGTTTTCAAAGAACCGGAAAATCGGATAAATCCGGTCTTCGGGATGTGCTTCTAAATGACGGTAAATGGTGATATAGCGCCAGTAACCAATCTTCTCAGAAAGATAAGTAGCGTAGAAGATAAATTTTGGCTTAAAGAAGGTATAATTACGGCTCTTAGTCAAAAACCCTAAATCTAGGGACAGATTAAAGTCAGACATGGCTTTATTCAAAAAGCCAGCGTGACGTGCTTCATCCCGTGACATCAGGTTAAAGCACTCTGCCAAGACGGGGCTTTTGTCTTTCAAACGACGGCCGAGTTCTTTATACAGCAAAAACCCAGAAAACTCTGCTGTACAGGAACGTTCTAGAAATTCAACAAACAACCGACGAGTGTCTCCATCAATATGATCCCAGGATTGTTCAAACTCGGCATCCCGAACAAAGTGATGGCGATTGTAGTCAGCGCGAAATTCTTCGAGAATGGCTCTTAACTCGTCTTCATTGACGGAAATATCCATCCGCGACATTTCATCAAAATCGGTAGTATAAAACCGAGGTGTTAACAGAGTTTCTTTCGCGGGGACTTTAATTCCTGGCCGTATTTCTTCAAAGCCTGGTTTTTTGAGGGAATCTACCATGTCTTGATTGCAATGAGTGTCTTTATTATCTTGAGTACACCAGAAAGGCAACGTTAACAGTTGACTGTTGATTGTTGACTGTTGACAGTAGCTAGTGCGTTGCTCTGGTTTTTAGAGTAAAAGCAGCTGGCTCTCATCAGTCAAAAATTAACGGTGTCGGGGCATCTTTTATCCCATCCCTAAAGGAAACAGGTTTTACTGACGCCTTTTTATCTGTTCTGGTAACGCTCAACAGCCGACAAATAATTCATTTGTATAAAGTTCAGTCTACCAAGGCGCGGGCGAGAAATAAGTAAGCAAAACGTTAAGAGTTGCAACAAAAAGTAAGTGGGGAGGCGGGAAGATGAGGGGGATGCAGTTCGACTTCTCTACGAGACGCTACGCGAACTTGTACTGAGCGGAGTCGAAGTACGCTCACCAACCGGGAGATGAGGGACAGTAGCAGGGGGCAAGGGGCAGGCGATAATAATAACTCACCAGTCCCCAGTCATCAGTCATCAGTCCCCACTTTTACAGTCATTTTCTGTGGTTCTGACTACAATAAATAAAGCGGCCTTATCAATAAGTTGCTTATCTTTAAATTAATAATCTATGACTGGCACTATCAGTAACTACTTCTAATTACTTTACTCCAGAGCTTGCACCGTTATTAACAAATGTAGACAAGGCACTTTACATAACAAAAAAATCAGGGTTTAAGCGGGATACTCAGCAGTGCCAAATTAAAAAAATTCTCATCAAATAACTGGCGCAAGATATGAACTTAGCTATTCATACTGCTCTCAAATAAAACAGTATGAAACACCTATTTTAAACAACAAGAGCAAATCCAAAGGGTTGACAACAAGATGAATCCTGAAAAGAATCAGCACCAAGACCGACTTCTTGTCTCTTACATCTTGTGTGGAGTCGGATTTTTTGGCTTAGGAGGACTACACCGCTTATACAATGGCAAAATCGGCACGGGATTGTTATGGCTGTGTACTTTTGGTTTATTTTACATTGGACAAGCTGTGGATTTGCTTCTCGTCCCTAGTATGGTTGACGAATACGAGGCCAATCTCAGACTAAAAGCAGGTGTATCCCCATTTGGTGTACCTTTAAATGAGCCTACAGCGATCGCTACTCAAGTTCACTCCCCAACTGGAAATCAGCTGATGATTAAACTCATTGAAGTGGCAGAAAACAGGGGTGGTAGTCTCACTGTTACCCAAGGTGTGAAAGGAACAGGAGCTAGCTTTGCTGAAGTCGAAAAAGCTCTCAAAGAAATGTATAAATCAGGTTATGTAAAAATCGATAACGACCCCATTACTGGAGCCGTTACCTATCATTTCCATGAACTTTAAAGGTTGTAGGGAGATATGGGGACATGGGGACGTGGGGACGCGGGGACACGGAGACGCGGGGACACGGGGACACGGAGACACGGAGACACGGAGACGCAAAGACGCAAAGACGCGGAAAATAGGGTTCGGATAAGCAGTATGAACTTCCCTTGTGGTCTGGAAAAAGGTTAATAGGTAAGGGGTAAAGGATGTATTTGAAACCTTTCCCCTTTTCCCTTTCCCCTTTCCCCTTTTCCCTTTCCCCTTTTCCCTTTCCCCTTTTCCCTTTCCCCTTTTCCCTTTCCCCTTTCCCCTTTCCCCTTTCCCCTTTCCCCAAACCGTATTCGGGACACGGAGAATAACCAATGCCCTATGCCCTATGCCCTATGACTAATTTGTACTTAGCCACTTTTGACCGTTTAAACGCTGCACTAGGCCAAATACCAAGAGGTCTAGTGTAGTTTTGCGCTCATCAATTAAGAATGACTCAAGGGTGCTGGGTTGTTTGCCTTCATTACAAGAAAAACCCTTTTTCCCTTGAATATCTTCTTCAGGAAAATACAAATTAAAATTGTACAAACCGTTTTGCCAACTGCCGATAATTTGCCAGGATTCTTCAGCTGATTCAAAGCCCTTGATTGGAACCTTTTGCTTAGCAAAAGCCACTTTTAAATCTTGTACGCCTTGCTGAGCGATGGCTTTTTGTAAAGCTGGCAAATAGTCTTGCTCAATAAACTCTACAAATGGTTTATCTTCAACAGATGGGGCTTTTTCTTTCTTAGGGGCTTTAGCTGCGGCGGCTGGTTTTTCTTCTCCTGCGGTGGCTGGTTTTTCGCGTTTGGCTGAAGCCGCAGCAGGTTTAGCAGCATTGGGGTTATCTTCCGGGTTTGCGGCCTTAGGATCTGGCGTGTTGGCAGTAGGGATGTCTGTCGCTTGGGATGAGTCTGTACTGGGAGCCTTTTCTTCAGCGACACTGGGAGCCTGCTTGTCAACAGTGCTGGGAGCTACCTCTCCCGCTTCATTGTGATTCGGTTCTTCTGCCATTACTCAGGTCAATCCTTTAATCTTGCTTGATTGAGCGATCGCTCACCTTGAGATATCGGGTATTTTTATTTTGACATACTAGTGTCGTTGGGGAGATGGGGAGTTGGGGAGTTGGGGAGATGGGGAGATGGGGAGATGGGGAGATGGGGAAGAGGGGGAGATGGGGGAGACAAGGGAGACAAGGGAGACAAGGTAGCAATCTTTCTCCCTTGTCTACCTTGTCTACCTTGTCCTCTTCCCATCCCCAATGCCCCATGCCCCATGCCCCATCCCCTTAAATCCCTTTAAATCCCATATTAGTTTCTACCTGTTGTTGTGTTTGCATGGAATTGACTTTGGCAGAGGCTATTCTGTTATTGGTTTTACGTCTAATGCCAAGCTGGCTGAGGGATATGCCTAATAAAATCAAGCTACCGCCAATATATTGAGCTAAGGTAGGTACTTCACCTAATATCAAATAGGCTGCTAGAATGCCTGCTATTGGGCTAAATGAACCGATTAAGGAAGCCATAGATACAGTGGAAGTTTTTAGGCCTTTAATCCAAAATGACTGACCCACTACTACAATCAATCCACCATATAAAAACATCCATTGCCAAAGAAATGGCGAGAGTACATCAGCAAAATGATCTCTACCATAAAGTACTAAAGCAATAAAGAAAAAGATTATTGTTCCTAGTGCAGTGCGAAAGATGCTATAGATTCCTAAAGGAATCTGCGAAAGGTATTTCTTGCCAATAATTGTAGAGGCGGATACAGCTATCGCTCCAGCTACTGCCAAAAGTTCCCCTAAACCTAAACTCAAACCCCCCATGTTCATCATTGCTTGTTGTGGGGGTTGGAGAATAATAGTTAGGATAACGCCAACAAAGGCTGCGATCGCTCCTGCAATTTCCCAAAGATGTACTTGTTCGCTCAATAACCAAATGGATAAAACCAAAGTTAATGGTGGTTCCAAGCGTCCAACTAAGATAATGTTGTTTACCCCCGTCAGTGCTAGTGCTTGAAAAATTAAGCCAGGGGCAAGCGCTCCTGATAGGATAGCTACTGCTGTTAGACTAATCCAATCTTTCTGGGAAAGCTGCTTTAAAGTCGTTTTGTTCCACTGTCGCCCATAAATTACAATTAGAAGTATCAAGGCACAGAGGTTGCCTACGAATAAAACATTACACAAAGAAATGGGATTGCGAGTGCCCATAAAATGTTGGGCACCAATTTCTGTAAGCTTGCGGGTGACTGCGCTAGATGCTCCAAAAATTAGCATTGCTAGCCAGAGATATGTTTGTCCGGAAATTTTTCGAGGAATGAAGCGGGGTATTTTTTTAGCTCTACTCACAATCACATCACCGCAATCAAGGCGTTTTTCATTATCTTAATTTGCTTTATTCCACTTAAAAATGAGGTTTTGCTGAAAAAATACTTAAATTCACCTTTAAGTTGTGACCACCATTGTTCCCTGAAAAAATGCTGAGAATTGAGTAAATTTTATTGAGTCAGAAATTCAGGAAACTACTGCCTCAGTTTCATTTGTTGTTCAGTCCCAACTGCGATGCTTTGGTTGTGCGGGACAAATAAAACTTCAGGAGCCACAAATGAAACTTGCGCCACTACTTACAAGCGTAGCCTTAGTTGGTTTTTTCACGGTTTGGGATGTGCCACTCAAGGCGATTAATCCTTCATTAATTCAAGCATCAGCGGCCGAACAATTTTCTGTCTCCCAAAAACTAGATTTGCTCAATAAGAGTAAAGGTCAAATTGGTAGCGGCGACCAACTGCGTCGTTTCTTTTACGGTGACTTAGAACCAATTGGTATCCAACCAGGTGGAGCAGGTCATGTAGTTAATCTCTATAACAAAGCTAATGATGTCACATTTTCTTACTGTTCAACTTATGATGTAATTGTCGCCATTAAAAAAGGCAAAGTGACAAAGTTCGATCCCAATGAAGTGAAGTAACTTAACAAGCGATCGCCTGGAAAAATTAAATTATTTATTAACAATAACCCCGACTTTTTTGAAAAGTTGGGGTTCTGTGGTTTTTAATTCTAACCTTGGTATTGTTCTACTGGAGTGCTAATAACATCATTTAGTTTTAGCTCTGGAATTGTTGTATAAATTTACATTTAGCTTAAGTAAAATTTCATAATTTAGTTGTATACAAATAACATACATTTTTAGTAAAATCTTTTTATCTTAGTCTAATTTAGGGAGTTGCTACTTACAGTTATTTTTTAGATAAATACCTCAGATTCTGATTTCTGAATTCTGAATTCTTAATTCTTATTTTTTAAATTATTTTTCTCAGTCATGCAATAGGCATCCATGAGCAAAAGCAATGATGACGAAGGGTTTTTACATAACCAAACTTGGCAGCGCGAGCGACAAATCATAGCACGTTTGTCTTCTTTAAACTATCGAACTGGTGAACTGGGAAGCTATTTGCATAACATTGCCTGCGGAGTCAGCGAATTAATTAGAGTAGATTGGACAGTTGTCACTTTTTGTCAAGAGGGATTTGAAACTGTTCTAGCAAGTAGTTTGGAAATGGCGGAAGATGCGCCCCGTGTTTATGCTTTGCATGGTCGGCTAATTGCTACAGTTTTGCAAACTGGACGTACATTAGCGGTTAAAGATGCTGTGGCCAATTCAGAATACGGCAAACCTGCACCTGGTTATCGAGCATATTTAGGAATACCGTTGCAAACTTCCCAAGGGGAAGTATTTGGTACTATTTGTTCTTTTCATCGCCAGCCACGGGAGTTTTCTGGTGATGAAATCCAAATTGTGGAATTATTTGCAGAACGAGCAGCCACCGCCATTGATCACTATCATCTCTATCAGCAACAGTGTCAATTTAATCATATCTTGGAGGCCGAAGTAGAAAAACGCACGGCAGAATTAAAAGCAGCCCAAGCCAAATTAGTAGAACAAGAACGACTAGCAGCTATTGGTGAATTTGCTGCTATTATTGTCCATGAAATTCGTAATCCCTTGACTACAATGCTGATGGGATTAAAGTATTTCCGCAAAACAATTCTAACTGAATCGGCTCAAGAACGATTAGCATTAGCCCTCAGCGAAGCTAGCCGTTTAGAACGTTTATTGAGTGAAATTTTACTCTACGCTAAACCCCAAGTTTTGCAACTTTTTGCATTGGACGTAAATGAATTCATTGGTGAGTTACTTTTATCCATCCGTGAAATGCCAGAAACTGTAGAACGAAAAATTGAATTTATTCCAGCATCGTCTCCGATCAAAATTTTGGGCGATAAAGACAAACTTAAACAAGTATTTATTAATATCGTGCGTAATGCTTGTGAGGCAGTAGCCCCAGGAGATGTGATTAAGTGGACAGTAGACTTTGCTCAAACAGATAAAGTCTGTATTAATGTCCAAAATAGTGGCGAACCAATTCCATCGGAAGTTATCGCTAAGCTTGCTACGCCATTTTTCTCTACAAAAACTGGTGGTACTGGGTTAGGACTTGCCATCACCAAACGCATAGTAAATGCTCATAATGGGGAGTTATTAATCTTTTCTGAACTATTAACAGGAACTACTGTAACTGTTAGGTTACCTGTAGTAGCGCCACCAGACTAAAATAGCCGTAATCTTTTTTTCTTTCTCTGTGTTCTCTGTGTGTCTGTGGTTTAATATTGCTCAAATGCAAGATTATTGCAAACACTTCTTACTTTTACCACTAAAACGCACTTTTCCAACTTTCTTTGACGTTTTGTTTTGGCATGAATGTTCTCGTTGTTCAATGTCAACTTCTTTAATTCACATTAAGCGTAATTTATTCAGTAGTATGCTATTATTACCAAATAAAAGCTAAGTACATTTACATAAATAATGAAATTTTAATGCTAATGTAAGATATTAAAACACTCAGGATGTCAATACTTCTGGTAAAACCTTGATAGATAAATAATTAAAATATTTATGATTTTTAGATAAGGGACTTCCAAGTAAAAAAATATTCCATAGAAGATTGTTAACTATTGACTGTTGACTGTTAACGGTTCACAGTGCGTTGGACGGCTTCCCAGGCTTTTACCCCTCCTCTTAAGCAAGCTACGCACAGCGGCGACCACAGGAGAAGCAATTGGCGTTCAACCCATTAACTGGAATAATTTATTTTTGGAGTTCCCTAACTTATTTGATGAAAAAAAAATATATTTAAAATTTGAAATCAAATGAACAATTATCGATACCAAGTTGGTGGTACTCTCACCAGTGATTCTCCTAGCTATGTTGAGCGCAAAGCAGATATAGAACTGTACAATGCTTTAAAACAAGGTGACTTTTGCTATATTCTCAGCTGTAGACAAATGGGTAAATCCTCATTGATGGTCAAAACAAAACATCGCTTACAACAAGAGGGTTTTCGATGTGCCACCGTTGATATGACTAATATTGGTTGTGAGAATATCACTCCGGAACAATGGTACAAAGGAGTAGCGGGGGATTTATGGTTAGGTTTTCAGTTGTTAGGAAAAGTTAATTTAAAAACCTGGTGGCAAGAAAAAAAAGATATTTCTTTGGTGCAAAAACTCAGTCATTTTATTTCAGAAGTACTCCTAGATAAGTTTCCTAACGAAAGATTATTTATTTTTATTGATGAAATTGATAGTATTCTGAGTTTAGATTTTCCAGTTGATGACTTTTTTAGCTTGATTAGGTATTGCTACAACCAACGAGCAATTAATCCAGAGTATCATCGAATTACCTTTGCAATTTTCGGCGTTGCTACACCTTCAGACTTAATTTTATATCGAAATCATACAACCCCATTTAATATTGGCAAAGCTATAGAAGTAAATGGTTTTACATTTGAAGAAGCTCAACCATTGGCTTTGGGGCTGAATATTCAAGGTAATCATGCCCAAAAAGTCTTACAAGAAATCTTGTCTTGGACACAAGGGCAACCATTTTTGACCCAAAAATTATGTCGGCTGCTTGTGAGTTTATCTCAAGACGAATTGGGTAGAAAATTGAGAATTCCTCCAGGAACAGAAGAATTTTGGATAGAAAATGTAGTGCGATCGCATATTATTGAAAAATGGGAATCCCAAGATGAACCAGAACATCTGAGGACAATTCGCGATCGCATTCTCAGAAATGAACAATTTGCCGCTAGATTGCTGGGAATTTATCAACAAACCCTCCAAGGAGTTAAAGTACCTATTGACGATAGCCGAGAACAGGTAGAACTGTTACTGTCTGGTTTGGTGATTAAAAAGCAAGGTTTTCTCCACATCAAAAACCGCATTTATGAAGAAGTTTTCAATCTAGAGTGGGTTGGAAAAAAATTAGCTAACTTGCGCCCCTACTACGAAAGTTTCAATGCATGGGTAGCCTCAAAGCAACAAGATGAATCTCGCCTCTTGCGCGGTCAAGCTTTAATTGACGCTCAAACTTGGGCCAATGGCAAAAACTTGAGCAACTTAGATTATCAATTTTTAGCTGCGAGTGAAGAATTAGACCGGCGAGAAGTGCAAAAAGCATTAGAAGCTGAACGTGCCAAAGAAGTTGAAGCCAGACTAGCAGAAGAACAAAAAAGACTTGCTCAACAAAAAAGATCTTCTAGAATTGTTGCACTTTTGCTTCTGGGTATGACCATCAAGTTGGTGATTTCTATTTTATGGGGAATGTCGCTTTTAGAAAAAATCGACGCTTTGCAATCACGGTTAAGATGTAACCAGATAGACCATCAAAGCTCAGTTAAAACAATTTGCAATTAACCAAACAAGATATCAAAATCGCTGTAGAGACGTTGCATTGCAACGTCTCTACATCTTCTAGGTATTTTTAGTATCAACCACCAGCAACAGCGGGGACAATACTGACTTCATCACCATCATTGAGCCGTGTGTCTGCACCTTTTAAAAAACGAATATCTTCGTCATTGAGGTAAAAATTCACAAACCGCCGTAGCTTTCCTTCTTCATCACATAATCGCGATTTAAATCCAGGAAAGCTTTTTTCTAATGAATCCACAAGTTCAGCAATAGTGCTACCACTGGATTCTACGGTAGCTTGGTTATTAGTAAATTGTTGAAGAGCTGTAGGAACTAAGACTGTTACGGCCATAGAAGTAGAAAGTAAAAAGTAAAAAGTGAAAAGTGAGGAGTGAAAAGTGAGGAATGAAAAGTGAGGAGTGAAAAGTGAGGAGTGAAAAGTGAGGAGTGAGGAATAAGAAAACTCATAACTTATAACTCTTAACTCCTAACAGTGAGGAGTTAGGAATAAAAAAACTCATAACTCTTAACTCCTAACTCTTAACTCCTAACTCCTAACTCCTAACTCTTAACTCCTCACTCCTCACTCCTAATTAAACGAGGACTTGTTGCCATTCCAAGCGATCCAAAGTACGCGATCGCTCTAGGGCACGTTCAAAACTATCGAGTTTGGCATCAATAGTCAAGGGTTCGCCAATGTAGCCTTGTACTGCTTCTTGGGTTTTGAGACCATTGCCAGTGATGTAAACTACGGTAGTTTCATCTGGATCGATCTTGCCAGCTTCTACCAATTTTTTCAGCACGGCGACGGTTGTACCACCTGCTGTTTCTGTGAAGATGCCTTCGGTTTCTGCCAGCAGTTTGATGCCATCAATAATTTCTGCATCGTTGACTGATTCAATGTTACCACCAGTCTTTTGAGCTATATCTACGGCATAAATACCGTCTGCTGGGTTACCGATGGCAATTGATTTGGCAATTGTATTCGGTTTCACTGGTTTAATAAAGTCGCGCCCTTCTTTAAATGCTTGGGCGATGGGGGAACAGCCTTCAGCTTGAGCGCCACTGAAACGCACGTTCTTACCTTCTACCAAACCAACTTCTACAAATTCTTGGAAACCTTTATAAATTTTGGTAAACAGAGAACCAGAAGCTAAAGGAGCAACAACATGGTCGGGTAATTCCCAGCCTAGTTGTTCTGCAACTTCAAAGCCCAGGGTTTTGGAACCTTCAGAGTAGTAAGGACGCAAATTAATATTGACAAAACCCCAACCATGTGTATTAGCAACTTCCGAACATAGACGATTGACTTGATCGTAATTGCCTTTTACAGCCATGAGGGTGGGACTGTAAATCAGACTACCGAGAATTTTACCAGCTTCCAAATCTGCGGGGATGAACACGCAGCAATCTAAACCGGCATGAGCAGCGATCGCCGCTGTAGAATTTGCCAAGTTACCAGTGCTGGCGCAGGAAACAGTGGAAAAACCCAACTCTCGTGCCCTAGAGAGAGCCACCGATACCACCCGATCCTTAAAGCTCAGGGTGGGCATATTCACGGCATCATTTTTAATATAAAGCTTGTTTAGACCCAGGCGACGGGCAAGACGGTGGGAACGAACTAAGGGAGTCATACCAGTTCCCACGTCTATAACGTTATCAGTTGCGACAGGTAAAAACGGACGGTAGCGCCAAATTGAATTCGGGCCAGCTTTGATTGTTTCGCGAGTGACAGTCTGACGTAGAAGGCTGTAGTCATACTTGACCTCCAAAGGCCCAAAGCATAACTCACAAACATTGCTGGCTTTAGGTTCATATTCGGCACCACATTCCTTACACTTCAAGGCTTTAAAAAATGTGGCATTACCGACTTGGGATTGGGTTGTGATTGCCTGAGTCATAAACTAGCTTTCCCTGTCTGTCCATCAACTGTCGCCTGATGGTAACACGAGTAAAAATACCAGTCAAACATACCCGACAAAAATAGTCGGGTATATCTAGTAGTCACAGTAATAATTTTTGTAAAATTTTCATCGCCATGATTTTGTACATTTAGTATTTACACTTACTTGTTTCTAGTTACAAATTAAAATCTGAGTTGCGGCTATTCAGTCTTAATACTGTTGCAAAGTATGATAAAATTGCATGTTATATATGATTAATATGCATTTATTTCCACAAAAGTGACTTTTTAGCGGTGTCAAATGCTGACTGGATTTATTTAAATGACTTTCTAGAGTCAGAGTAAATATATAACAACAAAGAGCCAGAAGTATTTTCAGATATAGGGTTTAGTATTTTTATCTTGGAGTGAAGATTCGACTTGTTATTGATGTTGCAACAAGTTGAATTTTAATATTTGATACACTCATTCACCCCTAGCCAAGTTACTTATTTCTACGGTGGATTTTTTTTGCAGCAAAAGTTACATTTCTACTTGCATCAACAATTCAGCAGTACGTAACAGTAGGTTCCCCATACTTGTGATTACTAGCCTTGATTATTAAAGGCGATCGCAAATTCACATCGGCGAATTATTTGAAGGTATTGCTTCAACATACTTGGTGAGGAGTGTTAATAACTGACAGCAGATTTTAAGAAGCTTGAAATACACAAAATAGGTCTCAAAGCCAGGTGTTAAACATAAGCGTGCTTTAGTCTTTGAAGTTTCGATGGCTACGGTAGGGTGTACCAGCATCGAAGTAAGCACTCAAAATTTTCTGGTGAATTCTGATTCAAAGAATTCACCAACTCTGCTTTAACTCCTCAAGTCTGCATTCCCAAAACATTAATGTTTTAGGTAAATATCATCGGTAATTCTTTAAAAAATTGCCGAACTTTATCCTCTATTAAAACTCAGGGCACAAGTTCAGCAAACAAACAAACTATTCCTATGTTAAAGCAAAACAAATTTGTAAACAAGCAACATCATTGCTATCAATCCCTAGTAGCAGCAGCCTTATTAACTGGTAGCTTTTTCCAATTTGTTGCCCCTGTATTAGCTGAGGGAACTACCGCTGGTACATCCATCAGTAATACAGCCACCGCAACCTACGAAGATCCCAATGCGCCAGGGAGTCCCATCAATTCCACTTCTAACACTGTTACCGTGAGTGTAGCAGAGGTAGCTGGTATTACTGTTACAGGTTCTGGGATTGCTAATCAGACTACCCCAGGGGGTAGTACTAAGCCTGGTGATACGCTGGTTTACACTTACACAGTCACCAACGTTGGTAACGACCTCACTAAATTCCAGATTCCTAATTTAGCAACAACAACAGGGCCGGCTACAGTATCAGGGGTACTACCTCCAGATAAGAATGGTGTTACGCCGTCCAATGGGAACTTGCAATACAGCACTGATGGCGGTGCAACCTGGACAAATATTCCTGCTGGTGGATTAACTACAGGTGCGATTCCAGTTAATGGGACTGTGTTGGTGCGTGTACCAGTTACCGTGCAACCCGGCGCTCAAACAGGTGATACCATCACTGTCAGACTAGGACAAACTCCTGGTGATGCTCAAAACCAACCCCGGATTGCTGATGGTGGCGACGTTTACACTGTAGATAATAACAACCCGGCCGGAGCGCCGGTCAATGGCGTTAGAGAAGCCAGTGCTACCCAGCAGATTCAAGTAGGAAACATTGCTACAACCAGGGCCTTAGCGACTATCCTCAAAACTAAGACAGCCTATGACAATGCTGGTACTTCTAGTCCCTTGACTGATGACCTGCTAACTTATGGTTTGAGCTTACGGGTTGAGCTTAATGACGTAACTAATACTGGTGTGACCCCCGCAGCTTTAGCTGGTACAAATATCAATGTTGACGGTACACCAGTCACCCGCATTTTAGTATCTGATGCTATTCCAGCAAATACAGTGCTTAATAGCACTCCAATTGCTCCAACGGGTTGGAGAGTAGTTTATAGTACCACTCCTACTACTACAAATGCTGAAGCAGCTGCGTGGTCAACTACTGCTCCAGGCTCCTTGAGTTCAGTAACACGGGTCGGTTTCATTAACGATCCTAACCTTGTGACTTCAGTTGCTACTGGGACAACAGTTAACGGTTTTACCATTCAAGTTAAAACCACTGGTGCAACTGGAAATGGCCCGGTAAACATTTACAACATCGCTCAAGTTACTGGTACGACTGCTGGAGACCCGACCACTAAAATCTATGACAACTCAGGAGACCAAAACCCAGGTAACTTTAACTCCACTAATAGCACCTTTCCTACCACACCAGACGCCGGCTTTGTTCCCAATGGTACGGTAGTTCCGGCAAATCAAACTGACGCAGGGAATAATAACACTGGTACTAATAGTCCGACTGGGAATGTAAACGTAACTACCCTCTCAGTACCCAATGCCACCTCACTGTTGAATGGCCCAAATGGAGTACCTAATGCCGTTGGGCCCACCAGCAACAATGATGACTTCACCAATAAATCAGCGCTAATTCCACCTAATGTTGCTCCTGGTTCAACAGTCGATCCGGCTGGGGTATCCTTTACTAACACAGTTCAAAATACTGGTACATCTGTTGCCAATATTTCTCTTATACCTACACCACCTGCAACACTAACTGATTTACCTGTGGGTACAGTGGTGACGATATCCTATCAAGGTTTATCAGCTGCTTACACCTACAATGGTACACAGTTTACCTTCACAACTGGTACTGGTGTAGTCGGGGGTAACCCAATTAGTGCCACTAATCCACTGCGAATTGATGGAGTTGCCGCCAATGGTGGTACAGCTAACTATGGTGTAAGCGTTGACTTGCCTCCTGGTACGCCACTTTCAACTGATAGTACTGCTCAAGGTGCAACTGTCACAACGACTATTGAACGCGGTTTTCCCGCACCGGTTACAGCTTTTATTGATAGCAACAGTAATGGCTTAGCTGATGATGCAGCTACTAACATCACTATTGACCGTGTATACACTGGCTTCTTGCAATTGCTCAAAGAGTCAAGAGTTTTACAAGGAACTGGGCCAGCACTGCCAGCAGGTAGCACTGATGGCACATTTAGTACTACATCCAAAAAACCTGCCCCAGGAAACATTATTGAGTATCGGATTACTTACAAAAATATTTCTAGTCCTCAAGTAGGAAGCGGAAATATAATTCTGAGTGCCGACAAGATTGTGATTACTGAAGATGGCACTCAAGGTGGTAGCAACTGGGCGCTAGACAATAATAACGATAGTCAAATTGATACTAGCAACATTGTTGGTTCAGCTAAGGATTCTGGAGCATCAACTATTCAATTCTTCAGTGGTAATCCAGCAACTAACTCTGGGAATGACCAAACTGGAACTACGGTAAACACTGATGTCAGCAAGTATGTGAATACTGTAACTGGACAGGTTGCACCGACTGTGCAAAGAACATTTACTTTCCAGCGCAAGGTTAACTAATTCGTTGGGAGATGGGGAGGTGGGGAGTGTGGGGGGAAAGAGAATTTATGCTTCCCCCTCTTCTTCCTCTTTTCCTTCCTCCCACACCTTCCAATACCCCATACCTAAAGATTAGGCAAAGTGGGGAGTGACTATTTTTGAGTACAAGCAGGGAAAGATAAGTCAACAATCAAGATTCTAGAAGTTATTTATGATGAAAGGTATTTCTTTTGCAGGTTTGGGTGGGTTAGCACTAATAACTACAGTTTCATTTTCGGGTCAATTTCCAGGAGTTGCAAATATTTGGCATTTAGAAAGTGCTTACGCTCAAAATATCAAAACTCAAGCGCAATTGAATTTGCGCTTAGAAGCCGAAAAGCTAGTGGTAGCTCAAAATGAGCAGGGTAAACAAAGCGAAAAATGGGAACCTTTGAAAGGTCAAGCTGTGGTGCGGCCGGGAAATGTATTGAGATATACCTTAAGCGGCGCAAATCAAAGCGATCGCCCAGTGAAAAATTTAATTTTGAATCAACCTATTCCGCGTGGAATGGTCTACGTACTGAAATCTGCAAATGTAACTAATAATGGAAAAATTACTTATAGCATTGATGGTGGGCGTAGCTTCGTCGAAAATCCCACCGTTAAAGTTACTCTTCCTGACGGCAAAGTGGAAATTAAACCAGCGCCAGCCATTGCTTACACCCACATCCGTTTACAGATTTCGTCAGTTCCAGCAAAGACCACAGTCAAGGCGACTTATCAAGCCCAAGTGCGTTGATTGAAGGAAGAATTTAGGATTCAGAATTCAGGATTCAGAATGCGGAATTCTGACTCCCTAATTATGTTTTGATAAGTGTTTTATTAACAATCAAATTTGCATTTCGAGGAGATGTGTTCAGTGAGCCGTCCTCAAAAACAAAAACAAATTAATTATAGCAGTAAATTGTGGCAAAAATTAACTGCTAATTTTTTAATGGTAAGTTTTTTATATACTACTTTACTTAGCTCAGCGACAGCACAACAAAATAATAATGAAGTAGCTTCTGTAGCAATTACAAATCAAGCTAATTATACTTATACAGACGCAGCTACTAATAGTAAATATGAAGGAATTTCTGGTCAGATTAATGCTACTCCTAACCCATTAGTTGACCCATTAGGTCGAATTTTAGGTTGTGCAGGGACGTTGTTACCAGACTATACAGGTTTTTCAGTAGGAGTGTACGAACCCAATACTAGCGACCCGACTGGTACAGAATTGGGGAGTTTAGCTGATTTGACTCGAACAGAGTTACCGGATATTTCTAATAACAATGTGCCTGGTGGAAAATCTCCAAATATTGAAAATAGTAACCCATATTTCATTACGAATAATCCTGCGGGCGTCTACAACTTTTTACTAGATCCAAACAAGGGGCAAACCAATCCAGGTAGAATCTATATTTTTGTAGTCAATCCACCACCGAATTCTATCTATAAACAACGGCGCATTAAGATTGAAATCCTTGATAGCACTGGGTCACAAGGTAATGGTGTAGTGCGATATGTAGCGAGTTCTTTAGATGGGCAACCAATTAGTCTTACAGGTCAAACCAGGGTAGAGCAAACAGTTGTTTTAGTTCCCAATGCAGAAACAGTGGGATTGGATTTATTAGCCTTTGAATTTACTACAAATATGTGCCAAGCCAATCAGTTGCAGATTATTAAAACAGGCGATCGCGCTACTGCTGAACCTGGAGATACAGTAATTTATCGGCTCTCGCTGAAAAATCTTGCTGATGCTGGTTTGAACAATGTAGTTATCACCGACAACCTGCCTTTAGGATTCCAGTTTTTGGAGAAATCTGTGCGCGGAGAACTGGATGGTACAGCAGTCAATATCACCTCTCAAAGAAATGGAAATACGGTGATATTCCGGACAGATGTGACGATTCCCACAGAGAAAGTCTTGAATATTGCCTACGCTGCTCAATTAACAGCCGATTCTCTGCGTGGTAGTGGTCGCAATAGTGCGATCGCTAATGCCCAACGAAGTGATAACGGTTTTAGCACTAAGGACGGCCCAGCAACGCATCAACTGAAAATTCGTCCCGGAATTGTTTCTGATTGTGGCACGATTATCGGTCGAGTGTTTGTTGATAAAAACTTTGATGGCGAACAACAGCGTGGCGAGCCTGGGATACCCAATGCAGTGGTTTATCTAGAAGATGGTAACCGCATCACCACAGATCCCAATGGTTTATTTTCTCTAGCTAACGTCTTACCTGGATACCACACAGGTGTTCTAGACCTCAGTAGTGTACCCGGTTATGCCTTAGCTCCCAATAAAAAATTCCGCGAACGCAATAGCCAATCTCGCCTGGTGCATTTAGAACCAGGTGGATTGGTACGTATGAACTTCGGTGTCACCCCATTTCAGGAGCCAGTCAAGAAATGAAACCTAGATTGCACTGTGCAACTATTTTCAACTTGAGGTTGATGGGGGCGATGCCGATAGCTCTCAGCCTCATTTTGTATCCTGCCATAGTCAAAGCAAAAGTCACCAACGAAAACCTGTTTTTGCCAGCAGACAAGGGTGTGGAAGATCGAGCCGTTGAAAATAAAGTGGTTGAAAAAACTATGGATGTGAATTCTGGAGTTGGTGATTCAGGATCTAAAAAGGTCACGCAAAAACACAATACTTTTGGAGTTTCTTGGCTAGCGGCGAATAGAAGTTTTCAAGCCAAAGACGCAAAGGTGAGAAAAATAACTCGACAACGGTTAAATTCTTCTGGTTTATTGGGAAATTATAACGAAGAGGTTGGAGTTGTGGAATTTTCCTCAACTTCTTTGGCCTCGACTACTGTGACTACCATTTCAGATGTCCAACCAAGTGAAAGGGAAATACAACCATTTCAACCACCAACTTCTGTGGAATTACCCAGAGGATTACGCAAAATTGCAGGAATAGAAAACAAGAAAAACCAATCTCAAAGAGAAATACAACCATTTCAACCATCAACTTCTGTAGGTTTACCCAGAGGCTTACGCAAAATTGCTAATAGGGACGTGGGGATGGGGGGACAGGAAGACCCAAAGATAGAAGAACGCCCTGATGCAAAGATGGGGGAACAGGAAGACCCAAAGATAGAAGAACGCCCTGACGCCAAGATGGGGGGACAGGAAGATGTCAAGGATGAACAAGGGGTGAATGAAAACATCCCTGTGTCTGCACCTCCAACAATTTCTACAGGAATCAAAATCTTGACTCCCACAACCAACAGTGTTGTAGATCTACAAGCTACTACCGTGGTTGTGGAGTTTCCTACTGGTAGTCAGGTGGAATTACGGGTAAATGGGGTGTTGGTAGATCCTTCCTTAGTGGGGCGGACGGAAACTGATACGAGTACTAATTTAGTAAAGCAGACATGGTATGGTGTTTCTCTACAAGAAGGTCAAAATACTATCTCTGCACAGGTGGTGGGAAGAACCGAACCGCCTGTCACGGTGCAGGTTGTAGTCAGGGGAGCGCCGCAGCAATTAACTTTAGAAACTGTTGAGTCTCGTATTCCAGCAGATGGACGTTCTACAGCTACAATTCGGGGTCAACTGCTTGATGCTAGTGGGAATCGTTCTAATTATGATGCTGTGGTTACTTTGATACCTACTGCTGGGGATTTCGTGGAAAAAGATTTCAAACCCGATGAACCTGGATTTCAAGTGGAGGCCAAAGGGGGACAATTTACAGCAAGATTACGATCGCAACTAAAAGCAGAAACTGTGACAATTAGAGCGATCGTTAATAATTTAGAAGCCTTTACGCAGTTGCAATTTGAAACGGCTCTGCGTCCGAGTTTGCTCACCGGGGTTATAGATTTACGTTTGGGCGCAAGAGGTACAAATTATTACGGTAGTTTCCGCGATTTCATTCCTCCCGATAAAGACAACAGAACGCAATTAGATTTCCATTCAGCGATATTTGCCACCGGTACGATTGGAGAGTGGTTGTTTACAGGTGCATATAACAGTTCTCGTAACTTGAATGAAGATTGTAACTGTGACAATCGCTTGTTTAGAACTTATCAATTTAGCGAGCAAAACTATCCTGTTTATGGCGATAGCTCGAAAGTTGATGTGGTGGCTCCTTCCATTGACAGCGTGTTTCTGCGTTTTGAGCGCTCCATCGGTGTACCTGGATCTTCCCCTGATTTTGCTATGTGGGGTGACTATAACACAGAAGAATTTGCCCGGCGATCGCAGCAATTTACTTCCATCACTCGTCAACTCCACGGCTTTAAAGCTAATTACAACTTAGGAAATTTACAAATTACGGGTTTTTACGGTAATAACTTAGAAGGATTCCAACGAGACACCATTGCTCCCGATGGTACTAGCGGTTATTATTTCCTTTCTCGCAGACTCCTACAACCAGGGAGCGAAAATGTTTTTATCGAGTTAGAAGAACTAAATCGTCCTGGGACTGTATTGGAACGTAAACAGCTAAATCGAGGCCCAGACTACGAAATCGACTACGATCGCGGTACTTTATTATTCCGCGAACCAATTCTTCGCACCGATATCGATGAAGCCGGACAAGTCTTGGTACGTCGGATTGTAGTTAGCTATCAATATGAAACTGAAGACTCTGATAGCAATATCTTTGCCGGTCGTTTGCAATATAATCTTTCCCGTAAGCTCAATCAAGAAAGTTGGATTGGAGCAACCTACGTCCAAGAAAATCAAGGAGTGCGTGATTTTCAACTGTATGGCGCAGATGCGCTGATATCTTTGGGTGATAAGGGTAAGCTAATTGCAGAATACGCCCATTCCAGTAATGATTCTGATGTTCTGGGAAAGGTTAGGGGTGATGCTTATCGCTTGGAAGCTGAGGGACAAATTGCTAATGGAATTCAAGGACGTGCTTATTATCGGTTCGCCGATACAGGTTTTGCCAATAATGCCACCATCAGCTTTGTACCGGGACAAACTCGTTATGGAGCGCAGGTTACAGCTAAACTAACTCGAACTACCACTGCTAGAGTCCAATACGACCACGAAGACAATTTTGGGATTGCTCCCCAACCCCTAGACACCTTTGAAGAATTATTTGCACCCCGTAATGATGCTATACCAGGAAGTCAAGTTAATAATTCCCTGACCACAATTACCGCAGGAATTCAACAACGCTTTGGTAGCGCCATCTTTGATTTGGATTGGATTCATCGCGATCGCCAAGACCGCATTTCACCCAATGCTTTGAATAGTAATTCCGATCAATTGCGATCGCGTTTTACGGTTCCCATTGTGAAAAACCTGACTTTCCAAGCCCAAAACGAACTGAGTTTATCTTCTCAAAAAGATAGTATTTATCCCGACCGTACTATCTTCGGGTTAAATTGGGCAGTAATTCCTGGTGTAAATGTTAGTCTGGCCCAACAGTTTTACAGCAGTGGTCAATTTTCTGGTAACTCCATCACCAGCTTGAGTGTCAACGGCGAACACAAACTTGGAAAAGATACCACCATAACTGGTCGTTACTCAATTTTGGGTGGTGCTAATGAAGTGACTACCCAAGGTGCAATCGGTTTAAATAATCGCTGGACGATTGCTCGCGGATTGCGGTTGAATTTAGCTTACGAACACGTATTCGGTAACTTCTTTGGTCGGACGGCGGCGGGTCAACAATATCCCCAACCTTACGCCTATGGTCAAGCCGCATCGTCCATCGGATTTGATGGTGGCGATAGTTACAGTGTAGGCTTGGAATACAGCGATAATCCCCAGTTTCAAGCTAGTGCCCGCTATGAGCATCGCTCCTCTTCTAGTGGTACCAATACCGTAATTACCGCAGGTGCAGTGGGTAAAATTTCGCCATCTTTGACGGCTTTAGTACGCTATCAACAAGCAAATTCTTCCAATCAAAGACTTTCAGGATTGGCAGATACCGCTAATCTGAAGGTGGGTTTAGCTTACCGCGACCCCCATAGTGATAAATTTAATGCTTTGTTGCGTTATGAATATCGCCAAAATCCAGCACTGATTCCGGAAACGATTTTTTTAGGTAGTGGTACTGGTTCCCAAGACCATACTTTTGCTTTAGAAGCTATTTACGCCCCTAACTGGCAATGGGAGTTCTACGGAAAGTATGCTTTGCGTAACAGTACTTCTTATTTAGCCAACGATTTAGTTGGTACGAGTACGGTGAATTTGGCACAATTGCGAGCTACTTATCGTTTGGGATATAGCTGGGATTTAGTTGGTGAGGCTCGCTGGATTGGTCAATCTAATTATAGTGAGACCGGTTTTGTGATCGAAACTGGTTACTACCTGACTCCTAATTTGCGACTTTCCGCTGGATATGTGTTTGGGGAAGTTGACGACAGAGATTTTTCTGGGACGCGATCGGCTGGAGGCGCATATTTAGGTTTAACTGTCAAGCTGGATGACTTGTTTGATGGTTTTGGACAGCAAAAGCCAGTACCACGTCCCCAAGAAAAGCCAAATACAACAGAGGCACATCAAGGCACATCTGTAGACGAGGCAAGTTTGAGATTGTAATTATAAACGATCCTAAATTTCAGGGCAAATACCGAGTGGAATCGACTCGGTTACCAAATCGCAATTACGCTGCTAATGGGTGGTATTTCATCACAATTTGCACAAGCGATCGCATTCATTTTTTGGGAGATGTAATTACAAGAAATGTCCAATTATCAATAATTGGGGACATAGCCCAACAATTCTGGGCAGAAATTCCGAAGCATTTTGCTTACACCTACACAGATGCCTATGTCATTATGCCCAATCACGTACATGGCATTATTGCGATCGACCGTCCCCAAAATTTAGAGACGTTGCAATGCCAACCTGTAGAGACGTTGCAATGCAACGTCTCTACACAACGGGAATTCATGTCTGCCATATCTCCTAAAAAAGGTTCATTAGGGGCGATAGTGCGATCGTACAAATCTGCTGTGACCCGTTGGTGTCGGAAAAACAGTTTTGAAGATTTTGGTTGGCAAGAGCGATTTTACGAACACATTATTCGTGCTGATGGTTCTTTAGACCGAATCCGAGAATACATCATTAATAATCCGACTAAATGGGACGAAGACAAAAACAATTCTACAAATTTATGGATGTGATGTTTATATCGCCAATGTAGAGACGTTGCAATGCAACGTCTCTACAGGTTCCCCTGTTAAACTAAAAGCGCGAACTTCGGTAATTTTTACCTTTACTAATTGACCTTTCAATTCTTTGATGTCGCCAGTGAAAAAGGTTAAACGATTACCGCCTGTGCGTCCCATGACTTGAGTTTTATCTTTGGGGTTTTGGTCTTCTACTAGAACTTCTTCAATGCGTCCGAAGTAACGTTGCGATCGCTCGCTGGCTTTCACATTTACTAGATGATTTAATCTTTGTAGGCGATCGCTTTTAACTTCTTCACTCAGTTGATTGTCCCACAAAGCGGCGGGTGTTCCTGGACGTGGCGAATATGCGGCTGTATTCAACATATCAAAGCCGATATCTTCCACAAGTTTCAAGGTATTTTCAAATTGTTCTTCTGTTTCTCCAGGAAATCCCACAATTGCATCGGCACTAATTGAGGCATCTGGCATGTAGCGCCGAATGGTATCAATAATTCGACGGTATTTTTCATGGGTATAACCACGCGACATGGCCTTTAAAACTTCATTATCTCCAGATTGAAAGGGAATATGGAAGTGTTCGCAGACTTTGGGCAATTCAGCACACGCTTTAATTAATCTTTCAGTAAAATAACGGGGATGGCTAGTAGCAAATCTTATCCTTTCAATTCCCGGCACATCATGGACGTAATACAGTAAATCTGTGAAGTTGTATAAATGCCGACCTTCTGGTGTAGTTCCGGGTAAATCTCTGCCGTAAGCGTCAATATTTTGACCGAGTAAAGTAACTTCCTTGTAACCTTGCTTTCCTAATTCTGCCATTTCTTTCCAAATAGCTTCTGGTGTGCGAGATTGTTCCACACCGCGCACGTTGGGAACCACACAGTAGGTGCAGCGTTCGTTACAGCCGTAAATGACATTCACCCAAGCAGTGACTTGACTATCTCGTCGCGGCTGGGTGATATCTTCCATAATATGAACTTGTTCAGTTGCTACAACTTGGTTACCCTCAAACACAGATTCCAACAAATCTTTGAGGCGGTTGGCGTGTTGCGGCCCCATTACCAAGTCTAATTCCGGCACGCGCCGCAACAAAGCTTCCCCTTCTTGTTGGGCAACGCAACCAGCAACAATCAACGTTAAATCTGGCTGCTCGTGCTTGCGCTTTGCTTGTCTACCAAGGTAAGAATAGACTTTTTGCTCGGCATTATCTCGAATTGTGCAGGTATTGTAGAGAATCACATCTGCATTATTTGGATCTTCCGACCACTCAAAACCCATGTTTTCCAACACGCCAGCCATGCGTTCTGAGTCAGCTTTATTCATCTGACAGCCGAAAGTAGTGATGTGATAGTGGCGTTTAGAAGTGGTCATGGGAAATTACGCTTAATGAGCCTAATGTATATAAATTTTATTTCTTTCTATTTTATAACGCTCTTAACCAACGTTAGGTAATGCTGCTATGTAAAACCTAGACAACAGTAGGGGTTATGCTCTGACAAGAAACCAAAAAGCCCAAATGCCACAGATATAACAGTCCGATTTGATTAATGAGCTGAATCTGTATAGGCAGGCAAGAGGCAATAGGCAATAGGCAACAGGGTTATAAAAGAGTAAAGTGTACGGAATTTTGTTCAAAAATCAAATAGGATTCCTATATGTATACAATGAAACATTGATTCGGAAATAATCGCTCATCAAACAGCGATCGCAATTATTTGCACTATTGACTAAATATAAACAATTTATTATGTAGTATGCCGAAAATTACTGTTTGTATTCCTACTTTTAATCGTATCTGTCTTTTACGTTATGCGATCGCCAGTGTACTTAATCAGTCAGAGCAAGACTTTGAACTAATTGTTTGTGATGACGGTTCCAGTGATGGAACACCTGAATTAATGTCCGAGTACACAGACCCCCGGATTAAATACATTCGTCATTCACAAAATATTGGTAAAAGCAACAATATGCGCTCTGGTTTTGATGCTGCTAGTGGTGAATATTTTATTAAATTTGATGATGATGACCGACTAACGCCTGATTTTCTAGCAACTACAGCAGCTATTCTTGACCAAGACTCTAGTATTGATTTTGTTGGTACAGACCATTGGATAATTGATATTAACAATATCCGAGATGAGCTAAAAACTGAGGAAAATTCTCATCGCTGGGGAAGAAAGGATTTACCCACAGGTATTGTAGATAATTTGCTGAAAGTTGTATTTGTTCGTCAAAGTTTTCAAATTGGAGCAACATTATTTCGCCGTCAAACCTTGCAAGAATTGGGATTTATGTTGCCCAATCTCCAAAATTGTGAAGACAATGATTTATTCGTAAGATTAGCTTTGGCTGGTAAAAAAGCTTATTACTTGTCAGAATTACTGATGGAATATCGTTTACACTCAGAACAACAAGGTATCAATCGAGCTATTCCTTATTTTTTTGATAAAATCCGATATTTAGAAAGTTATCAATTTGCATCGGAAGAATTAGAAAAAGTTCGACAAGAGCGTTTAATGGAAACGCAGTTATTATTAGGCTTGCGTTTAATTGAAACGGGGGAAACGCAAAAAGGCAGAGAACTAGTTTTAGCAGGAAAATCTTTTGCCACTGCTAAAGCTTGGACTGGTTTAGGGTTATCGCTGTTACCAGTTGGGTTACGAAGGAAGGCCTTTGACGCATTGCGACAGATGCGGGGTTAGCTAATACCATTTCTTTGTGAGGCTGCGCCAAATTTTCTTTCTTTCTTTCTTTCTTTCTTTCTTTCTTTCTTTCTTTCTTTCTTTCTTTGTGTCCTTCTCTGACGAGACGCTGCGCGAATGCGCCCTTTGCGGTTCATTCCTCATGTAGTTTGGCGCATCTTCATACAGAATTGGTATAAGTTTGTATTTCCCCATTACCACCGTAAATGGCTAAAATCAAAGTGTTGACTTAACATATTTGTCCTAAAGGTTTTGGCTACTGTATCTTGTCCCCGCTGCCATCAACTGATTGAGAGTCAAGCTATTAGTTGTCCTTATTGCCGGATAACACTCAAAGCTTACGGTCATCCTGGTATTCCCCTCCACCGTGCTACAGGGGATGGGTATCTATGCGACACTTGTACCTATCACGCTGATGATAGTTGCAATTTTCCTCAGCGTCCCTACGCCAAAAATTGTACCCTCTACCAAAATATTGAAGAGACAAAATTAGATTTAGAACAGCAGCATCACTCCAAAAGTTTCGCGGTAACTGTGAAAAATTGGCTAAAACGTAATCAGGCTTTGCTGCTGGTATTAGGTTTATTTTTATTGTGTTTGCTGTTCGTTATATCAACATCTTAAATTTGTGTTTTTTGGGGAGATGAGGGAGAGGGGGTAGACAAGGAGAGAAGTCTGATCGGAGGTTTCCGACCATCAGAACTTCGGAGAGAAAGCTTGCTACCTTGTCCCCCTCGTCTCCCTTGCCCCCTTCCCATGCCCAATGCCCCATACCAAATTCACGCTGTGGTGATTGTGGAGGTTTCAGGTTCAACCGCTGTCAATGATACTTCTTCTTCAAATACAGTTAAGTCGAACCAAAAAGTAGTGCCAACGCCAACTTCACTGACCAAATGGACTTTGCTACGATGTCTGTCAATAATGTTTCTGACAATCGATAAACCTAAACCAGTGCCTTCTAGGGTGTGAACTCGGTTTTCAACGCGAAAGAAGCGTTCAAAAATTGAGTGTTGGTCTTCTGTGGCGATGCCAATTCCTGTATCGGAAATTTCAATTCGCACTGGGGGAGATTGGGTCTGATTAGGCTTGGAATCTAGTTGGTAAGCGCGAATTGCCACTTTACCACCAGCTTTTGTGAATTTTAGGGCATTACCAATTAAATTACCAAATACTTGTACCAGCAAATCATAATTACCAACTACTAAAGGCAAATTAGGCGCAACTTCTTGAATCATTTCAACACATTTATCTTTAGCATTGAGTTGGTAAGTACGCAGTGTTTGTTCGATCGCCTGGGTAATATCCACTCCATCAAAGCTATAATTACGACCAGATTCGAGTTTTGATAAATCTAAAACATCGTTAACTAAACGAGTCAGGCGATCGGTTTCATGGTTCACTGTTTGCAGAAACTCTTGCCGTTCTTTTACCCCTAAATCTTCGCCGTAGTCATGCAAGGTTTCAATATAGGTTTTGATATTGAATAGAGGGGTTCGCAGTTCGTGAGAAACGTTGCTGATAAATTGGCTTTTGGCTTCGTTTAATTCCACCTCGCGGGTGATATCTTGGATGGTAATGGCGATGCCTTTGATACTTTCTCGTTGCTGATTGAGTACTGTAGTCAAGAGAATGCGGATTGTCCGCTTGATTGGTTGATTGAGAAAAATCCGGAATTCGGCGCTTTCACATTCACCTGTGGCCATTTCGTACAAAGGACGGGTGATTTCCATTTGTACTGCTGGCGGTAAATGATGCAGCACATTACGTCCTACCACTTGGGCAGCTTCCCAACCAAAAATTCGCCCTGCTGTGGGATTAACCAAAATCACCTGCATATTATTATCTATCAACACAGCACCGTCAGCGATGGTGGAAACTAAGGTTTCTAGCTTGGCTTTTTCTGCGGTGAGTTCTTCGATGTTTTGTTCTTCATAGCGTTCTAATCGCTCTGCCATTTCATTAAAGCTGAAAATTAACTCCCCTAGTTCACCCCCCAAAGGTAAATCAATGCGCTGCTTAAAATTCCCCGCAGCAATTTGTTTGACTCCCACCAGCAATTCTTTAATCGGCTTGGTAATGGTTAAAGCGTTAATCACTCCTGCCAAAATTACCATTACCCAAATGGTGATAAAAACAGCAATGGTAACATCGCGGGTAAAATTGGTAGAGATGACAGCAGTTTGATTGGGATTAATACCGATCGCCAATACACCCAAGTATTTTTTATCAACGATCAAGGGAATAAAGACATCAGTCACCGTCCCTGATGGGGTCATGTGTTGTCGCACCATCGGCTTTTCGCCATCACCAGGATAATCCTCTGGCAGTTGTATCCGCCGTTCAATGGTGAGGGAGTTTTCTACCTCCGGTTCCCAAAAAGGAATGCCAAAAAAGATTTTCCCAGTTTCATCAGCGTACAGCATATAACGCACACTAGAGGTGCTGCTGTAGAAACGTTGAGAAAATTGGGCAACCTCAGTCAAATTATTATCAGCCACTAGGGGGGCAACGTTGGCAGCAAGCAGCAGTCCCAAATCACGTCCAAAGCGGGTGTCATTCATCCTTGCATCTTGCTGAATGGTGTTCACAGCCCAAAAGGTCAAACCACTCATCACCAAGGAGACTACCATTGTCGCCACAGCCAACAGTTTGGTCTGGAGAGTGAACTCAGACCACCAACTAGCGATCGCATCTCGAATTGTTTTTAACAGAGCTAGCATCTTAAATAAAGTTGTTAGTAGTCCTTGTTATAAAGGTGAGAAAACAATACAAAATCAATACTTTTAGCCTACTATCTACACATTTCTACTAATTTTCTAGTATTTGACCCTTTTTAGTACATTTAAACTACTATTTCAGGGTAATTAACCGTATAGTAAATTTCTAATTTGATTTTGTAAATCAATTGACAGATATTCTACACTCCTTGTTTATCTCTCTTATATTCTCAATTACTTCAAGTATTACTCTAACTAAATCCAATAACTTGTTTAACAACTTTCAGCAACAGGGATAGACACAAATATAATCTCTCTATCACCATACTTGAATTCGTTACATAATCAAATATGGGTATTGCGATCGCCATCTATCAACCTTTTTTATTCACTTTGATTTTGTTACACAATCAAATTAAAGTAATGAAAGCTATACAGAATAAAGGTTATGACTAAATACCTGATTGAACTGGTAGAGCCTACCACTGGGGAGAGGGAACTATTGCAGCTAGATGCTGACTCACTGGATGATGCTACCAAGGAAGCAAAAGTGAGATACCCTACCTGGGACATCCTCAAAGTGAAGCATAGCCACGGCGGGAAGCGTAGCGGTGCTGGTAGAACAGCGAAATGGGGCGTAAAGACTCAGGTTTACCGTTTACCGCCTTCCCTTGGCGAAAATGCAGAGGAAATAGTAGGGGAATTAGAGATGGTACGGCATATCCTTGAAACTTGGGAATCAAGGGTAGATGAGAGTAGGGGAAAGTCAGCAAGCAATCAGCCGAGCGAAAGGTACAAGTATTTGGCTCAACTGCTAGCTGATTTGAAACAGGCTATGCAGGTAACAGGAAAGGAACTGGTGTAACGTACCTTCCATTCCCATTTATCCATCTCTCTCTATCTTCTGGTAGTTATCCAATAACTTGTTGAACAACTAGCAGCAAGTACAAACAAAAAAGCACCCCGTTCAGGAGTGCCGTAAAGTTATGCGGTCGAGAACTGACTATTACCTAGCGATTAGTGACATTATTTCCTCCAGCTTCATTTTCACCATGTACCAGGCTAATAGCCTCTCTTGCTCATACCTATCCGGGTAATTCATCCTTCTCCCCTCCATTGAGATTTTAATCAACCCTGCTTGCTCATCTGTAGGCGTATTCATTTCATCTATCGCTGACTCTATCACCTGGATAGAAGCGAGTGAAGGTAACCTTAATCCGCGCCCCTCTTCCATCTGTTTGATAGCGATAATCGCAAAAGACATCAGAGAAGTGATGTAGCTTCCCTTGAGTGCTGGACTACCAGTAGGGCGAACACCGTATCTACGGCACATATCGCGTAATTCAGGTACAGTCTTTATTTCAAGCTCTGAACGTGTAAACATAGAGTTACCATTCCAAAAAAGTGGTATCGGTGAGTCTGTAAGCCTGAGAAACTTGTAACTCACCGATTTAAAACTCTAATCGATGGCTTCCTATCGATTCAACTTATATTTATATTTCTAAACAATGCCTAACCCCAAGGGAACACCTGAGAATTTGCAACCAGGAAAGAGAAGAGGTGAGGAGCCACTAACCGAGAAAATGAATATACGTATGACTAAATCAATGAAAGAGGAAGTGCAGCAACAGGATGACCCACCTGAGTTTTGCCGTCGTGCTATTCAAGAGGCGCTAGATAAAAATAAACAGAAATAGTAACTAATCACTTAACCATTAATTTGAGTAAATAAAAATACCTCTAGATTTTAATTCTAGAGGATTATTTTTACCAAAAATATTCACAAGCTTTATTCTTGCAATTCCAATGATTTATTACAAATATCACATCTAATAGATAAACCAAACTTACCCCAAACACTCATATTACATTCAGGACAAGAGTATTTAAATTTTTTCCCATTCTTACTTTGATTATTTCCTAATTGTGCTGAGGCATTTCTAGGCTTCAATGAAAGTAACTCTTCCTGACTGTTAATCAAACCTTGTACTACTTGCATAAATTTACTATCAGGATTAATTGATTGTTCATTAGGATAACCAGTATGGATTATTAATCCAATACTTTGCATTTTATTTGCAAATTCTTCATTATGATAATGCTTTGTAGGTTTATTACTTCCATATTGGTGCTGCCATAAATGAACCATCTGATGTACAAGTACTGCTAACCAGCATTCTTTCTCTTCATTTAATAAATTTTCATCAATCAATATTTCATGGTAGCTTTTTTGTCCAGAATCATCCCATTTATCATGTAAAAATGAACCTTCAGTACGAAGCTTATAACTTAATCCTAAAACTAGATTTTTCTCTAATTTATTGTCAAATAGCTCCCTATTAAAATAATTAAAAATTTGATTCAATTGCATTGATTGATGAATAGCTTGCATACACACATACCTAAAAATGTACCTTGGGTTCCATTGTAAGGTACATTCCATTTACCTCAGTAGATTGCTATAATCGTCTAAAATTACACATACCTTACTCTAGGGAGCCTACTACACGGTTCCCTATTTGTTTTTGCGAAAACTCTATGGTTTTTCCTAAGTTCCGTAACGCCCCTTTTGTAGCGTTGAGCTAAAAACATTTTTGTAACGGGTTAACCTGTATCAAAATTGTTTTCTACAAGAGGCTTGACGGGCTTATAGAGCAAGGATTATGAAGGTAGGTAGCTAGATAAAGCACTCACTGAGATTTCGCTTCACCTCACTGTTGCAATAGCCCCTAGCATCACCCCATGTAGCACGTTCAGCTAGTAACAGATTTCGCTTATCTTCACTAATTTCATCACCGAATAATTTATTGCATCTAGTTTCTAGTGGTTCCATTGCACAAGCGTACACTAAGGATTCTGCTTTAATACGCCCTTTTTTCGTTTGATTGACCCAGAACAGCATAGCTACTTGGATGGGGATAGCATCAATTCTGCTACCACCACGCTTACCATTGCCGTTGTTTTCTATGGGTATCATGCAACCCGTATAACCATTACTGGACAAGGCTTTGAGGTCGTTCACCCCATCGTTTATGCAACCCGTATAACCCTCATTCTCTCGTAGTTCACGAAGGAATCTTGACATCACAGACTTATCTACCCCAATCGCTTCAGCCACTTGTGACTGACTGAGGAAGTATTTGTCAAGGTATTTGAAAACATCAAGTTGGATGTTTCCTAGTAGTTGAAAGTTATCTAACAAGTTATCCAATAACTACAGGAAGATGGAGAGATAAGAATACACACAACCAGTCCAAGGAAATGGTACACAAAAAATACCCTCTAGAAATAAGCACTCTAGAGAGTTTATTATTTGTTAGACAAGTTGTTAGATAACTAGAGGACAGAAGGGTTTATATGTCTTTTAGAGTGACATTTCTGTTTGTATCTAAGTAGTGTTCTATGATGACATCTACTGAATTACCACAACTGTCGGCTAGTAGTTTTAAATCAGCACCGTTATTTGCTTGAATGGTAATAAATGTATGCCGTGTTGAGTATGGTTTAAGATATTTGATTTTACCTTGTCCCGCTAGTTCGGATACTGCACCTAAATATCTATGTTTTTTTTCCTTTCTGTATACTTCAATATACAGCCACCCCCCTCGTAAAGTGTGTTCCTTGAATTGTTTACCAGCATTAGTTTTAAAAACTAAATCGTCTGGATTTTTGCTATCGCCATACAATCTTTTGAGTAAATTAATTAGTCTACTCATTCCTTGCATTTTAAAAAGTCTATCAACATCTGTTTTTGTTCCTTTAGTAATTCCCGTTCGTGAATCGTAAGACTCTTTAAAGATTATCCATCCAGTCTCGAATTTAATATCTCTCCACCGCAAAGCGAAGGCTTCCCCGTGTCTGCATCCGGTGAGAAATAAAAACTCAACTATATTAGCCATTTGATTAATCGCTACTCTATTATGATTTCTCATGTAGTTGATAATTAAATCCCGTTCCTCAACTGTATAAGAGCGATAATCTTCGACTTCTGAAAGTTGTTTTGATTTTTTGGGTAAAGAGTAGTGTTTTTTAACTTCCGCGAGATAGTCTTCAGTTAATAATTTTTTGGCTATTGCGCGTTGACACATTTCACTTAACAAACCAAACAAAGTTTTGATAGTTGCTTTATTTTTCTGCTTGGCTAAAAGAGTCTTAATCAATTCTTTAGCAATTTGAGAATCGAAAGTTTTGTCTAAATAAGGTGATAGAAGATTGGTAAAATCAACACAATATTTTTTTCTATAAGTTGTCTCTTCTATCTGCTTTGTATTCAACTTCCATTCTGCAAACTCTTCCCATAGTTCACCTAACTTCGGCAATGGTTTTGCGGTCGGTAACTGGGTAACTGTAGCTAGCATCGGCTTTATATCCAGATACTTAGCAAGGGTAGGGTCAAACAGTCCTAACTTCGGCAATGGTTTTGCGGTCGGTAACTGGGTAACTGTAGCTAGCATCGGCTTTATATCCAGATACTTAGCAAGGGTAGGGTCAAACAGTCCTCCATCTGGATGGTCAATATCAGCCTGTATCCGTCTGGCTATTCCTTCAGCCCACTGTTGATTCTCTGGTGTATCGCTCCTACCCAGCCCTTTATAGAATTGCTTTTTGTCGTAAAATTTACGACTTATACGTGTACTAAACTGCAAGCGTAGAGAACCCTTGTCTACACCTATGTTTACATCAGCTAATTTCTTGGAAGCCTTGCTATCACGTTGCTTTGAGTACATCTAGTATTAATCTAGTAAATTTAGTCAAATAATTTGTTTAACAATCCTAGAATACCAGATTTTGGTTTTTTGTTGCACTTGTTATAAACCCCAACAACTAAAAAATTAACAGTTAATTTGACAAATATGTTAGTAATTGGGTATTGAGCATGGAGCATAGGGCATAGGGAAGAATGAAAAATTATCTCTTTCACCCCGCTCTTGTGTCTGTGCATCTCCCTCATCTCCCCTAATATTACCCTGTACAAAAAGCTTAGTGCATCGCTCTTATGCTAGTGCAAAATCTGTGTACTGCTGCTTGGACAAAGCTTTCTGTTTCCGTAGCTCAGGGTTATTCTCAAATTGAGCCTTACGAGCATCATAAAAATTGCCTAACTTTTGGGCAACATTGGTAGTTATACGCGATTTTTTGTGTTTGATAGTACTAATGACTAAGACGGCGAGTAGCAATTCATTCCATCCCTAGTAGTACGCCAAGGCAACCTGGCTCTTTAGAGGACAAAGGGGAAAGGGAAAAGATTTTTTATCCCTTATATCATGTCCGCATAATTAGTTATAATTCCCACAGCCATTGCACCCCACCCCTTAATCCCCTCCCCGCAGGCTCTGAGGGGAGACAAAGCACAGCTTTGGCTCTTTGGGGTTTTTCGGGTTTAATAAGTAATCAAGCGGACACGATATTACCCTTTTCCCTTTAACCTTTACCCAACCTCCACCTAACATTTTTGGGTTGGCAGACTACTAGTCTTGAGAAAAATACGGGCTATAAGTCTATAAAACTTGGTAATCATTAAGCTAATTTTTTACTAAATCTAGTACTTATACTGAAGCTTTAATAGCTAGATTCAGTTATTGAGTGAAAAGGCCAGTAAATCTAGCTAAGAAACAATGACTAGTAATGATTTTATACAGGCAGAGAAAAATCAGACTTTGCGAATGCGTTTACCGCGTACTCTGAGTTATCTGGAAACCTGGGGTTTTGGGTTAACGGGTCATGTTGGATGGATTGGTACTGCCCCGATTATTCATGCAGCATTAGGGTCTAAAGCTATCTTCATTTGGTTGTTTGGCACTATTGTATCTTTTTTACTTAATTTGCAGGTACAAAGTTTAGGTAGACATTGGTCAGAAGTCGCAGGAGGAACACCAAACTATGCCACAAGGTTATTAAAAAACTTTCCTTATTTAGGTCTTTACGTAGCTTTAGGATACTTTTTTAGTTGGACAGCAGCACCAGCGCTGTATGCAATTATTTTGACAAATTTGATTAAAATCAATTTTCAAACATTAGGTATTGTTTGTCCAGAAACTTTTTTAAAATTTGTATTTACAGCTATTCCCTTTATCGTAGCATTCAGCGGTAGTCGTGCTTTAGCGCTACTGCACTTATTTTTTGCGTTTCCAGCGATTTTATTACTGTTTTTATTTTGCATTCAAGGTGTAGTATGGTTAACCTTTTCAAGTACTAGTTTTAATTTACCGACAGTTAGTATACATAGCTTGAGTTTTCAAGAATGGGCAAAGTGGTTTTTCCTGGCCAGCTATTCAATTTATGCTTGTGAAACTACTTCTTCTTTTGTTGCTGATAGCCACAATCCAGATAAAACTTTGAAGTTTTTAACGGTGGCTGCTTGCTTAATTCCCCCAGTATTTTTAGGCAGTTCTTGGGTTTTAATGTGTTCGGCTCCAAATCAAGCAATAGGCGACGATGTTTTTTTAAATTTGCTAGCAGCTTCTTTACCTTTTTGGGGTAAATACGCTTCTTTTTTAGTAACACTTTTAATTACTGTATCATGCCTTTTAAGTTCTGCTACGGCAGTTTCTAATTCTCCTCGAATATTGTATCAACTTGGTTTAGACGGACAGGTTTCCCAAATATTTACAGTGGTTTCTCGTCAAGGTGTTCTTGGGCCTGCCATTTTAGTTGGTTTTGTGCTGAGTTTACTGTGTTTAAATTTGGGAAATGTATCTCAATTAGTGACGGTGGCGGGTACTTGTTTTTTGTTGTCAATTATGGGACTACATTTAGGATTATGGTTGTGTCGAGGTCAAGCTGAGGTGTTATGGCCTTGGTGTTCGCTTGGTTTTTTCTTTGTAGAAGCGATAGTTCTGATAGTGGGAGGTTTAGCTTGGAATTGGAGAGATTTTGTAGTGGGATTGTTATTACCGATTTTTTTGATGTTAGGAGACGCACTGCTAAGTCGCCTAAATTTTGCGGCCTTATCTGTAAAATTTTGGGCAGACCTTTATGATACAAAGTCTACTAAAAACAGTCCAGACTTTGTTGTATTACAGGTGATTGTCTTAGTATCATTAATTTGCATTACTGCTACAAGCAGTTGGTTTATCCGGGATTTATTAGGCAAAACTACTGGTGATAGTCATAACTCTTTATTAGCGATTTTACTAGTAACGCTTTCCTTTGGAGGAGTGGCGATCGCCTGTTGGACAACTCTACCACAAATTGTTGCTATTGATGAGGCACGCAAACAAGCAAAAAATTTATTTATCACAACTCTCGATACAGTTCCAGATACTGTTTTAGTCTTAGATGAAAACGGGATGATTTGCCAAACAAATGCAGCGGCTGAGGAATTATTTGAATCGAGTATTCAACAATTGCTTGGACAAAATTTAAATCAATTATTAATTTGCTATCACGGCAAACCCGACCAATGGTCTATTAGGAGCGAGCAAACCTTAAAAATTAACCAAGGTCTACGAATTGTTGAATCTACTGTTTCACGATCATTTAATCCCCAACTACGAGAGTATGTTGTGATTGTACGCGATATTACTCAACGTAAACTAGCAGAGGAAGAATTAGTCCAATATCGTTGCCAGCTTGAGCAATTAGTTTTAGAACGCACTGTGGAACTGATTCGAGTTAATCAACAACTCCAACAAGACATTATTAAGCGTCAAGAAGCACAAGAACAATTACTACACAATACCCTTCATGATGGGCTAACTGGATTACCCAATCAACGTTTATTTATCGACCGAGTGCAGCAGTCAATAGAACATAGCAAACAGGATAAAAATTATTTATTTGCTGTACTTTTCTTAGACTTAGACCGCTTTAAAGTAGTGAATGACAGCCTGGGACATCTACTAGGAAATCAACTTTTGATTGCAATTTCCCATCGTCTCAAATCAGTTGTCCGCATAGGAGATATAGTTGCCCGTTTTGGTGGAGATGAATTTACAATCTTAATTGAAAAAATTGATGATGTTAATACAGCCATACAAATAGCTGAACGCATTAAAAAGGTATTATCTTTGCCATTTCAATTGAATGAACATCGGGTATTTACTAATGCTAGTATTGGCATCGCTCTCAGCAAAGCAGATTATCAGCAAGCAGCACAAATAATCCGCGATGCAGATGTGGCAATGTACTCTGCTAAAGCACTTGGTAAAGCACGTTATGAAGTATTTGACCAAAAAATGCACGAGAGTGCATCTTTGCTTTTAGAGTTAGAAACTGCTCTGCGACACGCACTGCTGCTGAAGCAAGATGAATTTCGCCTTTACTATCAGCCAATTGTTTCGCTGATAACTGGCAGAATTATTGGCTTTGAAGCATTGATACGCTGGCATCATCCAGAAAGAGGAATTGTTTCGCCTCAAGATTTTATCCCCTTGGCCGAAGAAACTGGAATGATTGTTAGTATCGGGCAATGGGTACTTTATCAAGCCTGCCAACAAATGCATACATGGCATGAGCAATTTCCTAGTTCATTAAACTTGACAATTAGCGTCAATTTTTCTGGTAAACAGATTACCCAAACTGATATCTTTAAACAAGTTAAACAGACTTTACAGCAAACTGGACTAGAACCATGCAGTTTAAAATTGGAAATTACTGAAAGTTTGTTAATGGATAATTTTGAATTAGCGAATACCGTACTTTCCGAATTAACTGCGCTGAATATCGAGTTACATATGGATGATTTTGGTACTGGTTATTCATCTTTGAATTATCTGCATCGGCTACCAATAAAAACTATTAAAATTGACCGTTCTTTTGTTAATAACATAGGTAGTCGAGGAGAGAATTTAGAAATTGTGCGAGCAATTGTAACCTTAGCTCATAATTTAAATATGTCTGTCACAGCAGAAGGTATAGAAACTGTAGAACAGTTAGCACAACTTCAAGCATTAGAGTGTGATTTTGGACAAGGATATTTCTTCTTACCACCTATGGAAGGTGCAGAAGTCGAAACATTACTTGCTGCTAACTTTTGTTACAAAAACTTTTTAAGTAACTAAACTGTCATTGGTAATTGGGAGTGTTGGCTGGTGACTGTTGACTGTTGACTGAGATTAAAAATTAAGAATTATTCTCCCTATCTCCCCATCTCCCCATCTCCCCATACCCCATGCCCCATACCCCATGCCCCATGCCCCATCATAATTTAGCTTACTGTCTGTAGCTGTAAATCTTTTACTTGCTCAAACAATCTTTGTTCTAATACAAGTTCATCAATAAAAGTATCGATTTTCTCTCTATCGATGTTTTGCATGACTACAATGTGTACCCAATTTTCAAAACTTGCTAACTGCCATTTTTTAATTAACCTTTGAGAAGGTTTTTTAAACACGACTGTAGTGGAAAACTTATTGAGCATACATGGATATTCTCTCAATTGAAGCTGTTGAAAAAGATATTGAGCATTCCGAATACAAGTCTTTGCTTCTCTGGCTAAGCCGTTATAACCTCTGCTTTGCAGCGCATACCACAGAATTAAAGGAGCGTGGCCGTTTCTAGAACCGAGAATAGTTGTGTCTTTGGAACCAATATATTCAATCATTGTTTCCACTCTTTCTACCCATTTCTTCTTAGTTAAAACCACGCCACAAGGCAATGGAGAACCCATGAATTTAGCAGAAATAGCCACGCTATCTATGGTTTTTTGAAAGTTAATTTGGGGAGCGCCATCTAAAAAGGGTAATATTAATCCTGAAAGTGCAGCATCACAATGAATGTAATAATTTTTAATTTGATAACGCTCTAAAATTTCTAGAACTTTGTCTAGATCATCGATGGCACCCTTAACAGTAGTACCAATATTTAAATTTATTATTGCTGGATACTCACGATTTTGACTAATTAGTTCTGCAAAATGGTCATAATCCATTTCACCATTAATCTGAGAATCTACAACTTGATATTTGATGCGAAATAACCTAGCTGCTTTGGGAATTGAGTAATGAGAATCTTGTGATGAATAAAGAATTCCATTGGGATAAATTTCTCTTGCTAAAAACATTCCATATAAATTTCCTTCTGTTCCCCCGGCGGTAACATAACCCCAAAATTTATGTTCGGGAATCTTATATAATTGGGCAAAAAAAGATAATACCTCTTGCTCAAATTGACGAGAATGGAGACCAAAATCTGGTTCTACATAAGGATCTCCAGCATTATTGAGCATGTAATTAAATGATTTAACTATCTCACTGTAATCGCAAGTTAAATTATATGGATAACCTGCATGAAAGTGCGATCGCTTTTCTATTGTTTGGAAAAAATTTCCTAACTCTTCAGTAACTCTGTCTGACATACTCTGTGTTTCTTTAGTTCTGATTCAAGGGAAGTTTTAGTCTAAATTCTTGATATAACCCTATTTCTTTACTATTTTTTTATCTTAGAAAGTATGAAATTTTTTATGAAAAATAAAATCAGTGCAAATACGGAAAAATATTTTGCATTCTATTTGAATATTTCCAAGTATCACTACTGGAAAATATTTAAATATGGAATTTAGTAACCTGCTATTAATAGGTAAATATCTAAGAATACTGTAAGTATTAAAACGGAATTGATATCAAATCCGGATAATCACTTATTAAAATGTCTGTGGATCTTTGCACCAAAGCTTGTTCGCTAAAAGGAAATACGGATAATTACTGATAGTAGCGAATAGCGAAGAGGGTTGAAAGTCTCTTGGTGTCAAGGTTTTACCCTCAGCTTATGTCCTCAACTATGCTTGATTATGAAAATTTTTTAGTTGCGAAATTTTCTGAGTCTCACCGCCTCGCCATATCCCTCATTCCCCCATCTTTTTCCAAGGAAGCTTGATTGTGAATCTACTACCTTTGCCTAATTGACTTTCAGCATGGACACTACCGCCGTGGGACTCGACAATTTTTTGCACAGTTAGTAATCCTGAACCTGTGTTTCCAGAACGACGAGTGTATGAACTTTCATCAGAGTCTAAAGGTTGAAATAATTGGAACAAGTCATCCGAAGGAATACCAATACCAGTATCTACGATGCTGAAAAAGATATGTTGGTTTGTGGGGTGTGGTTGAATTTCAATCCAAACTTTGCCTCCCTCTGGAGTATACTTAACGGCGTTGCTTAACAAATTGATAAATGCTTCTCGAATGCGTTCTTCATCAACTTGGATGAGTGGGAGTTCTTCGGGTACTTGTATGCTTAACTGGATATTTTTTTGCAATGCTAGAGGTTTAATAAAGTTGAAACAAGAGTCGCATAGTTCTTGAATTGAAGTCGAAGCAAGTTGTAGTTCCATTTTGTTAGATTCAATATTAGTTAAGTCGAGGATATGGTTGATTAATTCCAAGAGGTTCTTAGCGCTTTCTTAGAGATTATTTAGAAACTGGCACTGTTGTTCGCTCAAAAAGTCGTATACTTCATTTTGCGGTGCTTTGGCGATGGTCAGCATGGAGTTGAAAGGGACAATCCCATATCTCAAGACAAGGCTTGTAAGAGAACTCCAAAAAATAAATTATTCCACTTAAAGTCGTTGACTGTTGACTGTTAACTGTCAACCGTCAACGGTCAACAGTCAACAATCTTCTATGGAATATTTTTTTACTTGGAAGTCCCTAATACCAACGCTTGATGTTTAGCACTAGTAGTTCGCCAAGTAAACTTGGCGGGGTAAAGGGGAAAGGGGAAAGGTTTTAAATCCCTTACCCTTTACCCCTTTCCCCAGCCCTCACAAGCGCATTTTTGGATTGGCAGACCACTAGGTATCTCGACACAAACCTTTTAAATTATTTCATATATATTTCGGGAGCGTGCCGTAGACAGGACAGGGGATCGTACAATTTGGAACAAGGGTTTTTTCTTGCTGTGGGCTGTCAATTCTCCCCTTTCCCTTGTCCTCTTCTGCTCAAGTGCCAATATATCACTTCTGGCAGAAGAACAAAAAGTTATGAAGTTTCAAGAAAAAAGCTTGACATTTCGAGTTTAGAAGTCGGTCATCGCAGTTCAAAGGTAAAACAACAGATTTGGGGTAACTCATTAACAGGAGTAAGAAAAAACAGGCTTATCTGACCCCTACTCTCTACTCCCTATTTTCAAGCCAGATTCGATACACGTTTAACTTCAGTTCTGCTGTGTACCAGAAATTAGAGAAAAACTGTAGCAATTTGTTTCTGATGAAGATTTATGAGTTGTAGCTTCTATTATCAAAGAAATCTAACTGTAGACAGATGAAATATGAAACGTTACTGTTGTTAAGAATGTGGCTTTTTTGTGTTTAGCCTATATTGCAAGTGTAGATGCTAAAGACAAGGAATGAATCATTTGATATGGGACTCATACTTAATTTTTGCCAAGCTAAGTACACCTTTAATCCTTTTTATCAAATTTTCCTATCTACAAGTGATTCTCCAAATCAAATCCCGTTCCGATTATTAGTCCTGAGTGTATTTCATCCCGTCCACAGCCAGTCCCAAGATATAGGTTTTATTACTCATGCTCAACGTGTCCACTCAAAATTCTCAACAAAATCAGCAATTGATTGATACTAGTGATTGGAACGTTATTGAAACGGAATTCGATCCAACGCGGTTGCATCATAAAGAAACAGTTTTTACCCTTGCTAACGGCTATTTAGGAGTGCGAGGTAGTTTCGAGGAAGGGTATCCTCAGGATTCTTGTGCCACGCTGATTCATGGTGTTTATGATGATGTAAAAATTGCTCATACTGAACTTGTGAACTGTCCTAACTGGCTGCCATTGACACTCAAAGTGGCAGGTGAACGCTTTAGTATGGATAGTGGTGAAATTCTCAACTACGAACGTCGGCTTGATTTGCGTTTGGGTTTAGTTAGTCGTGATGTGCGCTGGCGTAGTCCTAGCGGTCATACTTTAGATTTTCACTTTCAGCGCTTCGCTAGTTTAGCAGATCGACATGTTTTAGCTATTCGTACTCAAATCACATCCGTAGACTTCGAGGGTGAAGTGACTGTGGAAGCGGGGTTTGATAGCGAACCACACACCCAAGGTGTTAGACATTGGCGAACGATAAATCAAGGTGGTGTAGATCGAATTATCTGGCTCAACAGTCAAACTTTGCACTCAGCGATTCAATTGGGAATGGTGGCTAAGTTAGTGGTCGAAGATGATGACACTACAGCTGTGGGTGTCGAAAATGTTTGCAGTTCTCCCACTTTGGCGACCTCCTTTGAGTTTTACCCAGGAAAAACGGTGGCTGTGGAAAAGATTGTCACTGTATTTACTTCACGGGAGACAGAACTCCCCATTGCCGCAGCCATAGAAAGGCTTGGTAGCGAACCAAGGTACGCGACTTTGTTGGCGGCTCACATTGCTGCATGGGAGCAAGTGTGGCAAGACAGTGACATTATTATTGGAGGCGATCGCCAAGCTCAATTAAGTGTCCGTTATAATCTATTCCAGTTACTAGCCGTCACACCCCGTAACGATGACCGAGTGAGCATTCCTCCCAAAAGCCTTTCCGGTTTTGCCTATAGCGGACACATCTTTTGGGATACAGAAATTTTCATGCTTCCCTTCCTCACCTACACTCAGCCCGCCTTAGCCCGGAACTTGCTCACCTACCGCTATCACACTTTACCAGGAGCTAGGCGCAAAGCCCAAGAAGCAGGTTATCAAGGAGCGATGTTTGCTTGGGAAAGTGCTGTTACTGGCGATGAAGTCACCCCGCGCTGGGTACCGACTCCCACAGGTGAATTAGTCCGTATTTGGTGTGGTGACATCGAAGTGCATATCAACGCAGATATCGCCTATGCAGCATTACACTACTGGCACACCACCAACGATGATGAATGGATACGGGATTACGGGGCCGAAATTATCCTGGATACGGCGGTTTTCTGGGAAAGTCGCGTACAGTGGAACCAAGAACGCCACAGCTATGACATTCTCGATGTAATTGGCCCTGACGAAAACCACGATCGCGTCGATAACAACGCCTTCACCAATCTCATGGTACAGTGGCATCTACAATCAGCTTTGGCACTGTGGGACTGGCTCAAGCAAGCATACCCCGAAACCTCAACCCAATTAGTGCAAAAACTCAACTTAACCACAGAACGTTTGCACCATTGGGCAGAAATCTCAGAGAATTTATTCGTGAATCAAGATGTAAAAACCGGCTTAATTGAGCAGTTTGAAGGATTTTTCCAGCTAGAAGACATTAACTTTGCTGATTACGAACCGCGTACTAAATCTCTGCAAGGCCTATTGGGAATTGAAGCCACAAGCCAAAAGCAGATTCTCAAACAACCAGATGTGTTAATGCTTTTGTTTTTACTGCGGGAGCGTTATGACTATAACACCCTTGCCGCTAATTGGGATTATTACAACCAACGTACAGACCACACCTACGGTTCATCACTCGGCCCAGCCATTCACGCCATTTTAGCTTGCGATTTGAATCAACCAACCGCAGCTTATACACATTTCATGCGATCGGCCTTGGTAGACTTAGAAGATGTCCGACTCAACGCAGGTGAAGGAATTCACGCCGCCAGTGCTGGAGGAGTTTGGCAAGCAGTGGTATTTGGATTTGGCGGTATCCGCATGACTCAGTTTGGCCCGGTGGCTTGTCCAAATCTTCCATCTCACTGGACGCGTTTGAAGTTTCGCCTGCAATGGCGTGATGAGTGGTATGACTTTGACCTGGGAGTTGAACAAGAAGCTAAAGTTCCCAGTTTGGTAGAAGAAACTGTGAACAGCTTGGTAGAAGTGGAAATTTAGGCAAAAAAGCTTAATTTCTCCCAGAGATTTGTGGTTCGTGGGTCGCAGTCTTGGCGGTTTGCGTCGTAGCTGAAACGCCTTTTTGTAGAGTATGCGCTCCCCGAACCAGTTCCACAGAATCATAACTAATTATACGGACATGATATGACGCGGGGACGTAAAGACGGGGAGACGCGGAGAGTTTTGAATTATCAGTAATTATCCGAACTTGATATAACTTGAAAATAGGGAGTAGGAGGAGCCATTCTAGTGGTCTGCCAACCCAAAAATTTGTGAGAGCTGGGGAAAGGGTAAGGGGAAAAGGGTAAGGGATTTAAAACCTTTCCCCTTTCCCCTTTACCCTTTAAAGAGCTAAGTTGACTTGGCGAACTACTAGAAGTAAAAGGGACGACCATACAAGGGACGGCCATACAAACCAGGGCCATACAAGCCACCAGAAAAACCACCGTAGGGGTAAAAACCGCCATAAAAACCCCCTGTTTGAACTTCCTGCTCTTCAGGAGATAGTTCCACAAGTAAATTAGATTGATCTTGCTCTGACATAATTGTTTACCTCAACTTGGTATAAATGTCTTACAATATATGTCTAAAAAACATAAGTTGTAATACCTATGTTTTTATTTATAAATATATCTTTTCGAGATTAAACTATCCTAAAGTTAGAAAGAAATTAGCTAAATATACTGCCTTGGATTAAATTAAAATTTCCTCTGAAGTATAATGAAAAATTTTTGTTGTATGCATAAGGCATATTATTGAAGAAGAATACAGAATTCAGAATTCAGAATTCAGCAATCTTTCAGTGAGGGATTCAGACCCGGCATTGATAGCGTAGCATCAGCGAGTCGCACAAAATACCTTTCCTGTATTCTGACGACTGATATCACGTCCGGTTGAAGACTTATCATTAAGACTGACATAAAGACGTGGAGACGCTCTTACGCGGAGAATTTTTTTGATAAGTGATTAGGCAGACATGATATAACGCATGTATTCTGTTTGATAAACTGATTGCATTAGCTTTTTTAAAAGAATTAACACAACCAAGGGAACAGGGAATGTAAAGTTGCAACAGATGAAATCTGACTTTTCATCTCTGTACAAAAACTAATGCTAAGCCTAACCCCTAAAAAGCTTGCTAACTAGGAAATAGAAGCGAGGTTTTGCCAATAAGAGCGAAAAGTCAGCTTTTAGAATGAATGGAAAAAGAGATTGTATTTGTCCTACCATCAAGTAGAACCAAGCTTAATAAATCAACGCTGAGCCATTAATAACGATTCCAGTAGCGATCGCGTTCATAGCGACGGCGATCGTTACGGATGTTACGAAAGTCGCCATCTCGGTCATAACGGCGATTGTCCCGGTCATAACGGCGATTGTCCCGGTCATAACGGCGATTGTCCCGGTCATAACGGCGATTATCTCGGTCATAACGGCGATTGTCCCGGTCGTAACGGCGATTATCCCGGTCATAACGGCGATTATCCCGGTCATAACGACGGCCATCGTCACGAATGTTGCGAAAATCGCGATCGCGGTAATCATCACCACGTCTGTAGTTACGACTCTGAAGCTCATAGTTAGCATCATCATTTTGATGATAGCTATGGTTATCCAACTCAACAATATAAGAGGCATCAGCTTTAGGAGAAATAGCCAAAGCTGAAGCAGAAGCTATCAAGCCTGCGAGAAAAATAGAGACAAAGCGGCTCATAATCTCAGGGGAAAGTTGTTAATAGTAATTTATGCAAGTCCAGTCTGTTTACAAACAGCAGATTCCACAAGTCTTTAAATCAATACTATCAATATTGCATCAAGAATAAAAGTTTGATTCGGTGCAATGATGAAGACAAGTTTTGTTGTCTGTGATAATTTATAACTAATTTAGGTATTTCCTACCAATATATGGGAATCCGCTTTGATTCCTTCTTACCTATTCCCTATTCTCTGTTAAGAGTTCCCTCCCTATGGCGCTTGCGCTGCGCGAACGCGCACCACGCAAATAATTTCAGATATCAAATCAGATTCCTATAGTTACACTTTAGTTTAATGAAATAATTTAATACTTTATATTTCTACAAATATTAGAACTATTTTAGATGTGGTATGTTAAACAAACCTAATAACTGATAATTTTTAAATTAATATTAGGAGTCGTTTTATGGTTCTACAAATTCAGCCCGCCCAAAAAGAACCAATTGTGACTTGGGAAGCACTCCCAGCCGATTTTATTTTACCTGACGATCCTGTGGAAAATATTCAACAACCAATTCTTGCTGCGGCGCTTACCGATGCTTTGGGAACCGCAGGACGCATTCAACCGCAAATGTTAATTGGCTCTAATTTTGGACTTGTCGCCACAGTCAATAAAAAAATCGTCGTTAAAGCCCCAGACTGGTTTTATGTACCTCAAGTACACCCTGTAGCTGCTGATGTAATTCGCCGTAGCTATACCCAGAATTTAGAAGGTGGTGCTGTTGCTGTGGTGATGGAATTTCTCTCAGACACAGAAGGCGGAGAACTTTCGATTCGCTCAACTCCACCTTATGGTAAACTTTATTTCTACGAACGCATTCTTAAGGTTCCAACTTACGTAACCTACGATCCTTACGAACCCAGTTTAGAAGTACGCTGCTTGCAAAATGGGCGATATACTTTGCAGCAAGGAGACAGCAATGGACGCTTTCGGGTTCCTGAGTTAGATTTATTCCTGGGAATTTGGTATGGCGAAAGACTTTGCCAAACTACAAATTGGCTGCGCTGGTGGGATACAGAAGGAAATTTGCTGTTGTGGAGTAGCGAACAAGCCGAACAAGAACGCCAACGTGCTGAACAGGAACGCCAACGTGCTGAACAGGAACGCCAACGTGCTGAACAGGAACGCCAACGTGCTGAACAGGAACGCCAACGTGCTGATATATTAGCAGCAAGGTTACGCGAATTAGGTATTGACCCTGATGCGTAGACATCGCATAACTTCAAGAAATGCTGGGAATAATAATTTTGGGACATCTGCACCAAAATTATTATGAAACAGCAAAAAAATCAATTCAGTCATTTGACTGCAATGGAAAGAAATTATCTATCATTCCCAGCACAGTTTTTATTAAATCAAAACCTATTACAAGGCAAAATACTAGACTTTGGTTGTGGCTTTGGTAATGATGTGAAAATATTACGCCAAAAAGGTTGTGATATTACAGGTTATGACCCCTATTATTTCCCAGAATATCCTCAGAATAAATTTGATACCATAATTTGCTTTTATGTTTTAAATGTTTTGTTTGTGGAAGAACAAGCTAATATTCTGATGCAAGTTTCACACTTATTACAATCCGGAGGTAAAGCTTATTACGCTGTGAGAAGAGAAATCAAAAAAGAAGGTTTCCGCGAACATTATATTCACCAAAAACCTACATATCAATGTATTGTCAAACTTCCTTTTTCTTCACTTTATTTAGATGAACATCGAGAACTTTATGAATATATTCACTATAATCATCAGCAACATTCATCTAATTGTTGTATATTTTGTAATCCCCGTAAAAATCTCAAATTCTTAACTGAATCAGCCACCGCTTATGCTATATTTGATGCCTATCCTATAAGTAAAGGACATGTTTTAGTTATTCCTAAACGTCATACGAGTAATTATTTTGAGCTATCATTTAAAGAACAATCTGCTTGCTGGTTGATGGTAAATAAAGTCCAAGAAATTCTCAAAACAGAATTTCAGCCTGATGGCTTTAATGTAGGAATGAATATTAATCGAGAAGCAGGTCAAAATATTATGCACGCTAGTATTCATATCATCCCTCGTTACAAAGGTGATACTGTTTCTCATAAAAGTGGAATTAGAAGCGTTATTCCTAAAAAGCAATAGTTTTTCTTGACTGGCAGCTTTTAGTAGTAAATTTGTTGAAAACATTTTCAAATATTTAGCTAACCTAAATTATCCGGATCTATTCCCAGCACTCTTAATTGTTCTGCCAATTGTTGAACGCGTTGTTCTGCAATTTCAGCGCGTTGTGCTTCCTGTTGAGCGCGTTGTGCTTCTTGTTGAGCGCGTTGTGCTTCCTGTTGAGCGCGTTGTGCTTCCTGTTGAGCGCGTTCTACTTCTTGTTTAATTTGTTCTGCTGGTGTGGGATAGCGTTTTCCAGCCTCATCATACCAATACATCCATTCCCGCGTTACTCCCGAATAATTGCCCCTTTCACAACCAATTCCTAAACCAATTTCTGGTAGCCAAACAGGGTTACCCTGCTGTAATTCATACTTACCATTAACTAACTTATGTACTTCCAGGCGTGGTTTGCGGCGGCGGCGAGAAGAATAAATGACGTAGTAAAGTACACCCAATGCTGCATATTCATCCAATTTTGTACTATATTCTTTGCGATAATTTTGGGAAACAACTTCTAATACTAAAATCGGTAGAACGTTTTCATCCCACAGCACATAACTAGGGCGTAGTTCCTCATCATAAAACCTTTCTACTCCTAAGCTCAAAAACCCATCTGGCACGATCGCAGGTTTATCGGGGTGATAATAAATACCCATATCTATGCCAAAGAACCAGTCCATGCGTTCTGCCCAAAGTATTAGCAGTATCGCCTTAAGCAAACCTGGTATCAATTCTTGTAGTTCATTATCCACAGGGGTTTCATCAGAGTCCGGTAGTTCCTCGGCTGAGGGCAAGTACCTTGGCAAGTTGTACTCTAACATAGTTGGTTTTCCCAAAACTCAAATGATACTTGGTTTTTTGCCTCACCAGAATTATAGCGATTTCCAGTGCAAGACATGTTCTCACAAATCAATAGGAGCGATCGCAATACGGTTAGGATAAGCAGTATGAACTTGCCTTGTGGTCTGAGAAAAGGTTAAGGGGTAAGGGGATTTGGATGTATTTGAAACCTTTCCCCTTTCCCCTTTTCCCTTTTCCCGAACCGTATTGGAAGCGATCGCAATATGGTTCGGATAAGCAGTATGAACATTCCGCAAACTTGCTGAAGCAGGCAAAATTTTTGGTAACTCTTAACTATTGATAAATATATCGAGTTCTATGCCATTGATGCTTTATATTTAGCGACAGGGTAGTGCAAACACCCACTCATGTACAAACACTAGGAGGCAGCAGCCATCACCACAAGCAACTAGCGCTCCCGTATCACCACAGAGTGTAACTCAAGGTTAAGTTGATATTAAAACGGATAATTTTTGCTGAATTGCGACAGATAAAGACTAAACTAAAAAGTCTTGTGCAGCAAAACCTGTAGCTTTAAATAAACTAATCATGTCTAAGGTTCTTGTCTCTGATTCCATTGACCCAGCTGGAATTGACATTCTCTCCCAAGTTGCTACTGTTGATGTCAAAACAGGTCTAAAACCAGCAGAACTAATAGAAATTATTGGAGAGTACGACGCGCTAATGATTCGTTCTGGTACGCGCGTCACCCAAGAAATTATTGAAGCCGGTACGCAACTAAAAATCATCGGTCGTGCCGGTGTGGGTGTGGATAATGTGGATGTTCCCGCCGCCACACGCCGAGGAATTGTGGTAGTTAATTCTCCAGAAGGAAACACCATCGCTGCTGCTGAACACGCTGTAGCAATGATTTTAGCTTTGTCTCGCCATATCCCCGATGCTAATGCTTCGGTGAAACGGGGTGCATGGGATCGCAATAGCTTTATCGGCGCAGAAGTTTACAAAAAAACCCTTGGTATTGTCGGTTTGGGTAAAATTGGTTCCCATGTGGCCGCTGTGGCTAAGGCAATGGGGATGAAATTACTAGCCTACGACCCCTTTATCTCCACAGAAAGAGCCGAACAAATTGGCTGTCAGTTGGTAGAACTGGATTTACTCTTCCAGCAAGCAGATTATATCACCCTACACATCCCAAAAACCCCAGAAACTACCCACTTAATCAATGCCGTAACCTTGGCAAAGATGAAACCCACAGTCAGGATCGTCAACTGCGCTCGTGGTGGAATCATTGAAGAAACAGCTTTAGCAGCAGCCATCAAAGCTGGTAAAATTGCAGGTGCAGCCTTGGATGTGTTCGAGTCAGAACCATTGGGTGAATCGGAATTGCGATCGCTAGGCAAGGAAGTCATCCTCACCCCCCACTTGGGAGCATCCACCACAGAAGCCCAAGTCAATGTAGCCATTGATGTCGCCGAACAAATTCGGGATGTACTCTTAGGACTACCCGCACGTTCCGCCGTCAACATCCCCGGACTCGGCCCCGATGTTTTAGAAGAACTCAAACCCTACATGCAACTAGCAGAAACTCTAGGTAATCTGGTGGGACAGCTAGCCGGTGGACGAGTAGAAGTATTGAATGTGCGCCTCCAAGGCGAACTTGCAACCAATAAAAGTCAGCCTTTGGTAGTAGCTGCCCTCAAAGGACTACTTTATCAAGCTTTGCGGGAACGGGTAAATTACGTCAATGCCAGCATCGAAGCCAAAGAACGAGGTATTCGCGTCATTGAAACCCGCGATGCTTCCATTAGAGATTATGCCGGTACCCTACATCTAGAAGCCACTGGTACTTTGGGTACTCATTCTGTCACTGGTGCATTGTTGGGCGAGAAAGAAATCCATCTCACCGATGTTGACGGTTTCCCCATTAATGTCCCACCCAGTAAATATATGCTGTTTACCCTACACCGCGATATGCCAGGGATTATCGGTAAACTCGGTTCCCTGCTTGGCAGTTTCAATGTGAATATTGCCAGTATGCAAGTCGGTCGAAAAATCGTCCGTGGCGATGCAGTCATGGCTCTGAGTATAGATGACCCTTTACCTGAGGGCATCTTAGATGAGATTATTAAAGTCCCTGGCATTCGGGACGCTTATACAGTAACACTTTAATTTTAGATTTTGAGATTTTGCGGAAAGTCTGAGCGGCGGCTTCCGCCGCTCAGAACTTTCCAAGAGGGATTTTGGATTGGTAATGGATAATTGCTCATTGTTTTTACCATTGACCATTAACTGTTACCAATTCCCTAATCTAAAATCTAAAATCTAAAATCTAAAATTATATGGCAAACACTTGGTGGGAACTACAAATTTTATGCGAACCAGACCTAGAAGATTCTATCTTTTGGCGGCTGGAAGACTTTGGCTGTCGTGGTATGGCTAGTGAAAGCAAAGGAAATTCCTCTTTAATTAGGAGTTATTTGCCGACAATTCAAACACAATTACTAGATTTGGCTGCACTATCATTGCGGCTGCGTCAAGATGCACTTTGTGTAGGGCTTTCATCTCCCAGCCTGCGCTGGGAATTGATTGATGAAGAAGATTGGGCCACTAGCTGGAAGCAATATTGGCAACCCCAAGAAATTGGCGATCGCTTTTTGATTAACCCCGCTTGGCTACCATTACCAGAAACAACCGAACGCTTAGTCATTCGTCTCGATCCTGGTGTAGCATTTGGCACAGGAAATCATGCCACGACTCAGTTGTGTTTAGAATCGTTAGAAATGCGTCTGAGTCAAGTACCACAATCTTTTGTCAGCACTGATAGCAAACAAGAACATACGGTAATCGCTGATATTGGTTGCGGTTCTGGTATCCTTGGCATCGGAGCGCTGCTACTGGGAGCAGAGAAAGTTTATGCAGTGGATACTGACCCCTTGGCGGTGCAGTCAACTATCAGCAATCGTACTTTGAATGAAATTAGCCCAGAACGTTTAATACCTGCACAGGGAAGTATAGACGTTTTGACAAAATTGCTGGAAAATCCAGTAGACGGTATTGTTTGCAATATTTTGGCTAATGTGATTATTGAGTTGGTTCCAGAAATGAGTGCGATCGCTAAGCCTAACACTTGGGCTATCTTCAGCGGTATTTTACTCGAACAATCCAAAGCTGTAGCCGATGCTTTAGAAAAACATGACTGGGTAGTCGCTACTCTCTGGAAACGCAAAGAATGGTGTTGTTTGAATGTCAGACGTTCTTAAGCAAAGAAACTCAACAGCAAACATTACAGCACTCAAAACTGCTGTCAACAATCGAAACTATTGTCCAATTAGCAAACAACCTAATTGTTTCTTTTACCAGAGTCACGAGTTTTAGTTGAAAATTGGTACTTTTGGATCACTTGCTCAATCTTGGAAGTCACTATATTTATTCTATTTTTCACCTTATCAAAATCAATATTCACCCAAATATAAGATTTATTGGGCATTTGTGGCTTGTTATCCATAATTTGCCTCACTTGTCAAAAAAAATTATTATTTCTACACAATATAGTTCTCTTAATGTTTAGGCTACTTTCTCAAGACATATAAGTAGATATGCTTAATGTTTGCTTAAGATTTCACTTGCTAGTAGTTCAATCAAATGGCGATTCTTCCAGTAGGGCGACGGTACTAAGCGCTTATTAATTCGGTAAAATAACCTGAATTCGACAGATTCCAAAAACCTCCTCGAAATCTCTTACCAAAGCGGGAAGAGGCTTAACAACTCTAATTATTTGATATAAGATAACAATCTAAAATCTCAAATCCAAAATAGGATGAAAAGCTAAAAAAGACGCGAAATCTCGCGCCTTTGGGAACTAACATCAAATTCTCAATTTAATTTAAACAAATGTTTTTAGATGTTCCACTAACTGCGCTGCTTGTCTAACACCTTCAATTCGCTCCACAGGCTGACCCTTCTTGAATAAGACTAGGGTTGGTAGGGCATAAATTTGATACTGAGTAGCCAATTGCGTGTATTTTTCCGTGTCAATTTTCACAATTCGCAGACGATCCTTGAGTTGGGCATTCACTTGTTCTAAAATTGGCACCATCATCTGGCATGGCCCGCACCATTCAGCGTAAAAATCTACCAATACGGGCACATCAGAATCAGACAGCATTTCTTCAAAGCTGTTAAATTGTTTTTTAGTTGCCATGTGATACACACCGCTTTTCAATTGTTTGTTTCAATGGTAATTCTTAGAATATAAAATCGGTATATGTTTATGATTTTTTCTCACGAAAAGATTACATTAATCAATATGGACTAGTTAGTTAGGAAAAATATTAAATAATTCTAATAAAATAGAAGAATTTTATTATTTTGTGCATACCAGTTCAATGTCTATTTGAACTGATTTTAACTAACTGAATAATTATACAGAATTTAATGAGATTGATGTCTACACAGTTGGCAGTTTATACAATCTGGTGATGTCTACTCTACAACAAGCTAACCTACGCAGCTATAATTGAACCAACAATAAATATATTGTTCAACGTTATCAATTCATTAGCAAATAAATAAGTATAGATAGTTAATTTTTACGAAAATTATGATCTTCAAAGAATTAGAAGCTAAATTACTCAAATTAACACCAGCCGAAAAAGCTAAAATTATTAACATTCTTTCCCAAAGCCTTGCTAATCATTGGGAGGGCATCGAGAAAACACCAGAAATATGTAGTGGAAAAGCCTGCATTATTAACACTCGTATCCCCGTTTGGGGATTAGTCCATGCTCGTAATTTAGGATATAGTGAAACAGATATACTGAGTAATTATCCAAGTTTATCAGCAACAGATTTAGCAAATGCTTGGGCCTATGCAGAGGCATTTAATGAGGAAATTGCACAGGATATTAAAGAAAATGAGGAAGCAGAATAAATGGCACGTCTCTACGCAGATGAACATTTTCCTCGTGCGGTGGTAGAAATTCTGCGCTCATTAGGACATGATATTTTAACAGTACAGGAAGCAGGAAAAGCGAATCATAAGATTCCTGATTTGCAAGTGTTAGAATTTGCTACTCAGGAAGAACGTGCTATCTTAACTCTTAATCGTACAGATTTCCTAAAATTACATTATAATCATCCAGATCATAGTGGTATTATTATTTGCCGAGACGATCGTAACTGGGAAAATTTTGCTAATCGTATACACCAAGTTATTACTCAATTTGAAAGCTTCAAAGGACAGTTAATTCATGTTAATCGAGTTATATCTAGCTAATTAGTTATCCAAATTGCATCATCCTAGTAAGATTATCGCCGCCCAATAGTAAGATTTTATCCAAACAATATTTCAGATGTTCCCTAAATCGCCATAAGATAATTAGCGCGGTATTCTGAAGATTGAGGGACATTAAATGACACTATTAAAAGATAAAGTCGCAATTGTCACAGGTGCTTCGCGGGGAATTGGACGAGCGATCGCCATCGAATTAGCCACACAAGGAGCCATCGTAGTTGTTAATTATGCCAGTTCCAGTGCAGCAGCGGAGGCAGTTGTTACAGAAATTACCACAGCCGGAGGCCAGGCGATCGCTCTCCAAGCAGACGTTTCCAAAGTCGAGGAAGTAGACGCGCTAGTTAACGCCGTCATGGAAAAGTTTAAGCGTGTGGATATCTTAGTCAACAACGCAGGTATTACCCGCGATACGCTGCTTTTGCGCTTGAAGCCAGAAGATTGGCAAGCCGTCATCGACCTCAATTTAACTGGTGTGTTCTTATGTACTCGTGCAGTCAGTAAAATCATGCTCAAACAGCGATCGGGGCGGATTGTCAGCATTACCTCCGTTGCTGGACAAATGGGCAACCCAGGTCAGGCAAACTACAGCGCCGCCAAAGCAGGTGTAATTGGTTTTACCAAAACCGTTGCCAAAGAACTTGCATCTCGTGGCATTACCGTTAACGCCGTCGCCCCTGGTTTCATAGCCACCGACATGACTAGCGACCTTAACAACACCGAAGATATTCTCAAATTCATCCCCCTCAGTCGCTTTGGTCAACCAGAAGAAGTCGCTGGGATGGTGCGGTTCCTCGCCGCCGACCCCGCCGCCGCCTACATCACCGGACAAGTTTTTAATGTTGATGGTGGGATGGTAATGGCGTGAAAACAGACGCGATAAATCGCGTTTGTACAATACTTTGCAACTAATAAATCGCTTGTAGGGGCGTACAGCTGTACGCCCGTGCCAACGTATTTGTAACTCGAAATGTCGAGTTTGGAAGATAAAAGCGATCGCTCATGATGTCAGCACCTCATCTAGAATCACAACGGGCAAGTTTGTGACTGTCCTCAGTTGCCGATCGTTGGTGAGAAACTGAGTACAGCCAGATGTTGTAGCTGTCGCAATATGAATGGCATCAGGTGTTCTCAAAGAAGGTGTGCTTGCGCGTAGCCTTGCTGCTTCACGCAAAATGGTCTAACTAATGGAAATCAACTGCATTTGAGGCGATTCTCGTTCCGAGACACTTCGTGAACGCAGTAATCGCTCATAGACATCAACCAGAAATGTATCCGAGTTTCTCAGTGGCACAACTAAGGTTTCCATCAGAGTTAGTTCGCTGCTTAAGACTTCAAGAGTTCTCGCCTGAAGACTATTCCATAAGGGATTCAACAACACCCCATAAGTTGGGGTCTGTTCGACAGCGTAAATAACTGTTACCGTATCAACGTATACACGAGCCGCATTTGGCAGAATTAGTTGTCCCATGCATCTCGTTCTGCTTGGAGATCTTGATTGATTTCTTCTACACTTCTGCCAACAGGACGCTGTTTGTGGATTTCTTCAAGCAGGTGCATAATCGATTGTCCTTCCAGTGTCGTTTTTTGTGGTATCAGGACAATTACCTCAATAGTTTGTCCTACAGAGGTTGAGAGTGTATCATCAGGCAAGGTGATTTCAATTTTGTTGCCTGGTAACACTTTAGTTTCAATGCGTAATGCTGATTGCATCAAGCCTTCTCCTGATTAAAAGGTCATTACTACTCGTACAAAATATTGTCTATGAATTCTTCTCGCTCTTGTTCGGTCATAATATCCCAATTAAGACCGCGTGTTGTACTCAAAGAGCGGATTTGTAGCTCTCCGTAATCAAGTCTATTTTGCCACCAACTATCTTGCTCTGCTTTGATGGCTTGCAATATCATACGCTGCTCTGGAATTGCTAGTTGCTTCACCAGTGTTATGACTTGCTCAACATTGAGATTAAGGGTTGCCATCTCTATAGCGCCTCAAGTGTGGAAATTTAAGGCTATTTTAACTGAATTAAAGCGATCGCTTCCATCCAAGCAAACCAATGGCACTCTACACAATGACACTGATGCAGTTAGGGTTTTACCTAAAAGGCGATGATTTACAATCTAAATAAAAGCGATGTCTTTGACGGGCTACGCATACTTAAATGTTGCAATATAGCCGTTAAAAGTTGGATGCAATACAAATATGCTGAATTATTCTACAATTTAAGTCGAGCGATCGCTGTGTTCATTTGTTAAGAAACGTTATATTTAAGTAAATAATTTATGTAAGGAAACGTAATGGCTAGCGTCACCATCACCACCAAAGGAGAAGTAATTATTCCTAAAGAAATTCGGGATTATCTTAATCTTGATATAGGTAGTAAGGTTGATTTTGTCATTGATGAAAATGGGACAGTTAAACTAATTCCACTCAATGTTCCTGTTCAAAGTTTGTCTGGCATTTTACATCGTCCGGCAATGAAAAGTGCGACTTTAGAAGAAATGGAAGCAGCAATCCAAGAAGGCGCAAGTGATTGGAGTTGATACAAATATTTTAGTGCGATACCTCACAAAAGATGATGAAAAGCAGTGGAAACAGGCTGCCCAAATCATTGAAGCAGGAGAGCAATGTTTTATAGCGAATATAGTTCTTTGCGAACTGGTTTGGGTTTTACGGGGAAAGCCATATCAATTTAGCAGGGAAGAAATTAGCAACACTATAGAATTAATGTTGCAATGTTCCGTGTTTGAGTTAGAAAATCGCTCTTTAGTTTATCAAGCATTACAGCGATTTAAGCAGGGAAAGGCAGATTTATCCGACTATTTAATCGGCGCAATTGCTCAACATAATGGTTGTAGTTCAACAGTAAGTTTTGACGGAAAGTTAAGAAGCGAACAGGGATATGATTTACTTGAATAATGCTTATTTTGGAATAAGCGATCGCTCTGCATTATCAACAAAAACATAAAAGCCCCATATCATTCTACAATTTAGGTAGAGCGATGTCTTCCACGGGCTACGCCTACGCCATCTGATAGATCTCTAATTTTATGGCTATGGGTTTGATTCTGGAGATTGTTTATTACCCTTATCTTGAAAATCTTTAATTTTGGCATATAAACTAGCAACTGTTTCTTCAGCAAACAGTTTTTCTTTAAATTGCAAATAGTCGCCTTCACTTAGTTTACAGGCTGCCCAAAATTTCATTACTTTCGATGGTTCTAAATGGGTGAGTAAAACCTGTATTACTTCTTGTAAATTTTCTTGTTCATTAATTACTTTAATTTTCATTTTGTACCTCAAAGACAAAATATCTGTGTTTAACTCGATTGCCAAGGCAATAGCTTCTGATTCTCCTTTACCCAAGCGTTGATTTAAACTATTGACAAGGGTTATTAACTTGGATGCTCTGATTTGAAGATTACCAGAGTCAATCAGAGCTTGAATAGTTTGGCTAGATGGATCTGATTTAGCTTTGATTTCATCTGCAACGAATTGAGGAATGTAGAAATCATCAGGAGATTCAACAAACTGATTCAAATAGTTTAATTTTGACAAAAAAATCAGGGGTGATGAATTAAGAATAATCTGCATTCATTCACCAGCTTTTTTCTAAAGCAACATCTTCTTCACAGAGATACGAAAACTCAATTCCCATCAAGTCTAGAATCTTGAGTAATTCTGCTGGTTCTAGCTGCATGACTTCCGCAGCTTTTTTTAAGCTAATTACTTTAGCAATTAAAGCACCGAGTAAAAACAGAAAGTTTTCTTTTTGTTCGATATTCTGAAATAACTGAATTTCAGAGGCGATCGCTTGAGTCAGTTCTTGATTCATCGGTAATTTTGTACTAATTTATTGTGGGTCAGATCCTTCTCCAATTAAACTGGAGCAGAGTAATATCTCTGACGGGCTACGCCTACGCCCTCAGAACACCATTATTTTACTTGGGAACAAGAATTTTGCTATTGTGAGGAGAGGCGATCGCGCAAATCTGTTAAATTTTCACGCACAGTCACAGTGTTAGGATGATCCACCCCTAAGCGTCGCTCGAAAATATTTAAAGCTTGTAGGTACAGGGCTTTAGCTTCGTTGTATCTGCCTTGGGATTCGTAGAGTACTGCTAGGTTTTTGAGGCTAGTGGCAATAGATGGATGTTCTTCTCCCAACAGCTTGTGCTTGAGCGCCAAAGATTGAAGGTACAGAGGTTCTGCTTCGCTGTATCTGCCTTGGGATTTGTAGAGATACGCTAGGTTATTGAGGCTTTGGGCAACATCTGGATGTTCTTCTCCCAGCAGCTTGCGCCTGAGTGTCAAAGCTTGGATGTACAACGGTTCAGCTTCGCTGTATCTGCTTTGGGATTCGTAGAGTGACGCTAGATTGTTAAGACTAAGTGCAACATCTGGATGTTTTTCTCCTAACAGGTTGCGCCATAGTGTCAAAGCTTGGATGTATAGGGGTTCGGCTTCGCTGTATCTGCCTTGGGAGTCGTAGAGTGCCGCTAGATTGTTGAGGCTAAGTGCAACATCTGGATGTTCTTCTCCCAGCAGCTTGCGCCTGAGTGTCAAAGCTTGGATGTACAATGGTTCAGCTTCGCTGTATTTGCCTTGAGATTTGTAAAGTAATGCCAAGTTACTGAGGCTAAGTGCAACATCTGGATGTTCTTCTCCCAGCAACTTGCGTCTGAATGTCAAAGCTTGGATGTACAATGATTCAGCTTCGCTGTGTCTGGCTTGGAAGTAGTAGAGTGCTGCTAGGTTGTTGAGGCTTTGGGCAACATCTGGATTTTTTTCTCCTAGTAGCTTGCGCCTGAGCGTCAAAGCTTGGAGGTACAAAGGTTCGGCTTCGCTGTATCTGCCTTGGGATTTATAAAGTAATGCTAGATTGTTGAGGTTAGTGGCAACATCTGGATGTTCTTCTCCCAGGAGCTTGCGCCATAGTGTCAAAGCTTGGAGGTACAGAGGTTCGGCTTCGCTGTATCTGCCTTGGGATTTATAAAGTAATGCTAGATTGTTGAGGCTTTGGGCAACATCTGGATGTTCTTCTCCCAGCAGCTTACGCCTGAGTGTCAAAGCTTGGAGGTACAGAGGTTCGGCTTCGCTGTATCTGCCTTGGGATTTATAAAGTAATGCTAGATTGTTGAGGCTTTGGGCAAAATCTGGATGTTCTTCTCCCAAACGTTTTTTGATAATTCGTAGACATTGTTCATACCAAGGTGTCGCTTTAGCATAAAGTCCTTGACCACGATAAAATCTCGCATTACTCATGAAAGGAAAAATTAAATCTTCATTACTGAGGTATTGAATCAGATGCTTAGCTACTTCAGCTAAATGAGGTATGGCGGGGGTGACATTGTTGATTTGTTCAAGGGTGAGTGTTTGAGAAATACCTTTAGCAACTGCTACCATTACCCGGCAAAGCGATCGCTTTAATTCCTCTGCCTGTTCTAAACCTGTAAGCTTATATTGGAAAAACTCGCGCAACAGTGGATGTAGTTGGTAAACTCCCTCATCTTTGCGCTGGAGTAAATGCAAATTCAACAACTTCTCATCCCGAATTTCCTCTAACTCTTCCTCATCTTCCTCCGGTAAACACTGTTCCACCAAATCCCAAGCTATAGGCGCGGGTGCAAATAAACTCAATAAACAGCCCAATTGTTTATCATCGTCGTTTAATTCCTGCCAACTCAACTCAAAGGCTGCTAACACACCTCGTTGTGCTGTCATGTCGCCTTCTGGTTTAATAAGTGCGGATTGTTCTAGTCGCTTTTTCTCCAACCGTCGCAACATTTCTGTTAAAGAAACATCTACTTTGCGCTTGAGATATCGCCCCACTAATTCCAAACCCAAAGGCAAATATCCCAACCACTCACACAACTGATTTGCCACAGCTAATTCTTGCTCAATTCGCTGTGGTGTTTCTTTAAAAAATGACTTTAATAACTCCAGCGCCGCTTCTGGTTGCAATACATCCAGAGATAATTGCTTAATAGATGCTCCCAAGTATTGGCGCGTGGTAATCAACACCTTAAACCGGGAAGATGACGAGGGTAAATAAGGCTTAACCTGCTGATATTCCCCAACATCGTCTAACACTAGCAGCACATCGCCCTCACGCCAATGCCGCCAGCAGTATTGCACTTGGGCGAAGACATCCAAACCTTCTGGTATGTTTAAATCAAGCACAGTTCTGGCAAACTGCACAACTTGAATGCCCACATCACCAGCTTTTGCCAGCAACCAGCAAATTCCACCCTTGTAAGTTTTGCGGTGATTCCTGGCATATTGTAGGGCAAGTTCTGTTTTACCAACTCCACCCATGCCAGCAACAGCAGCTATTACAACCTGTTCATTTTCCTGCAAAAGCTGGTGGAGGTTTTTGAGGTCTTTTTCACGTCCAACAAACTCCACCACCCCACTTAAGGGAATATTTTCGTAAAACGTCGGCTTGGGTTTAGCTTTTCTCGCTTCACCACGCTGCACGCCTGGCTTTTCTTCTCTAAGGCGTTGCCATTCTGCATCGAATTGCTTTAAATTTCCATCTTTATCGCCTTTGTCACACCAAAGCGTCAGCTTAAAATGCCAGTTTTCCGAACCTCGTTTGTGTTCGCGCAAATCTTCCAGAACACCCAAAAACTCATCAAGTGCTTTTAATGCTTCTCGAACTTGTTCTTTATCTAAACCACCAAGTTCCGCCAAAATTCTTAGCTGTGTCCTCACAACTAGTTGCTTTGATGTTTGCCAATTAAAGTCAATTTTAAAACGCTCACCGTTTTCTATCTCATCATTGGCATAAGCCAACAACCTTTCTAATAGCTGCCTTACCCGCGCTTTGACATCATCGCCATAGCTAACACGCGCCATCGGTTACTTTTGCTGAAATTTGGATAAAGTTTCGGGATTCCCCAAACTTAATCTAGCATCCCCAAACTCAAATCTCCGGGTATTCACCCATTGCAGCCAACAAACAACAGCATTTGCTTTCACTAACTACCCCAAATCTACCGTTGCTTCAGTATTCAAGGTGAAACAAATGCAAAAGGCAACGAAATCTATCAATATTAAAAAGCTGGTGACAGTTTTACTATTTGTAATTCCCTTAATTGCAGACTTGTTAATCCCAGGTTCGGGTATTTTCATTGAAATTGCCTTTTTAATTTGGGAATTGCTGGAACCAGAGGAGACAGAGGGGAATGATTTGAAGTAAAAGTAATATGTAGAGTGGAATGTCACTTACTTAAACTGCATTTAGAACCCCTATTTCTTCAAGAAGTCGGGGTTCTGGGCAGCTAATAACGCTAAAGTCATAGTATGACTACAAAAATCACAACCCAAATGCAAACTGATAAATACCCTTTTGCCCAAGAACTGATTACTGATATGGAAGGTAATATCCGCAAAGTAGTCATAGATTTTGATGACTATCTACGATTGCTAGAAGCTATTGAAGATGAAGGATTTATCTTAGCAATGAAGGCAGTAAAACATGAAATACCTCTGAATATAGATGAAGCATTAGCGCAACTATAACAAGAATGATTACCCAATATATACTCAACTTTATCAAGGATTTAAAAGTTCTGAAAATTACATTTTTCTTAATTACGAATTACGAATTACGAACTTGTATTGAGCGCAGTCAAAATATTACGAATTACAAATGCAATTTAATACCCAACTACTACCCCGAATTAATAGTAAAACCCTCAGAGAAAATGGCAAACAATATTATGTAGATGCCAAGGGAAACCGCTTTCCTAGCGTCACCACAATACTTAATGTCACCAAACCCCAAGAAGATAGAGACAGATTATTAAATTGGAAAGCGCGTGTAGGAACAGAAGCAGCCACCCGCATATCTACAAACGCCAGTCGTCGCGGAACCCAAACACACAAACAAATTGAGCGTTACCTGCTTGGACAAAATCCTGTTTGTCCCGAAGCCAGTCGCCCTTATTGGGAAAGTATTCAGCCAGTTTTAGCAGAAATTGACACAATCAGACTCGTGGAAGGCTCGGTTTTTCATTACGATTTGAGTTATTCTGGCAAAGTAGATTGCATTGCCAGTTATCAAGGCATTCCCTGTATTTGCGAGTGGAAAACAGCAGATAAACCAAAAGGTTCAATCGAGCATTTATACGAACATCCACTGCAAGTTACAGCATACATTGGAGCAATTAACAACTATTATCGAGATTATGGCATTGAACTAAATCATGCTTTGTTAGTAGTAGCAATTCCAGAAATGCCAGCCGAAGTATTTTGGTTTGAACCAACAGCGATAAAAGATTACTGGCAAGAGTGGGAAAAAAGACTCGCCGAATATTGGCAACGCAGAAATTTTTGGAATTATGACAACTCGTAATTAGACTTTTTGCAGAAGTTGGGAAAAGGGTAAGGGTAATGGTTCGACAAGCTCACCAACCGGGGAAAGGTTTGGTATTTTCCCTTTCCCCAAATCATGACTTTTCAAACATCCTCTAATAATCACTATCAGCGACACAAATACCTTTACATTTAATACCGTTGGTAGCGGTGCGCTGACAATGAGAACATAGAATTTTTTCGTTTTCTGTTTGTTGATTGATTTCTATGCTAGTGCTTGTCTTTCCTTTGTCTTTTTCGCTTTGGAATTCTACACTCATAAGATTAGAAAAGTTTTTTGCAATTTACACTAGTCTTTCTAAATCTAAATCTGATGCTATTTGAGCAAGTTTTTCTAAATCAGTGGGGTTGTCTACATAAGGTAAACAGCCTAAAACTGGGACGTTAGTTAACGATTGAATCAATTCTGGTGGCGTCAAATCGGCTATTTCTGCATCTGAACGGGGCTGTACGCAATTCAATACAATGCCTTTGAGATGAACGCGGGATTGTCTAGCCAATGCCACATTCGCCACTGCACTAGCGATCGCTCCTAATCTCACTGGCACTACCAATACTGTTGGTAAACGCCATTCTGCGGCTAAATCGGCTACTGTTAATTCTTCTGTGACAGGGGAACCCAACCCACCCAAGGCTTCCACCAGCACAAAATCACGCTGCGATCGCAATTTAGATAAGGCTTGCCACACAATTGCTAAATCTACTCGGCGATTTTCTCGTGCTGCGGCGATGGGAGGGGCTAAGGGCGCTTGAAAATACAAGGGTGTAATTTCTTCGGGGGATTGTTCTAGGGTGAATAGATTTTCATACCATTCGCGATCGCCAATCCCTGATTGAATCGGTTTCATGATTCCCCAGCTACGCTGCGGGTAATGTTTTTGCCAATAGGCTGCTAACGCTGTGGTTAAAACAGTTTTACCAGCCTCGGTATCAGTTGCAGTAATCAGTAATGCGTTCAACAATGATTGCTAAATAATTAACGTTTTTTGATTATTACACCAAATTTCAGTTTAGGTAAAAGTCAAACACAGAGTTTGTTTTACTTCTGAATTCTGCTGTAGTTATTAGCGATGGGAAAATAAAGCCTCATCACTAATAAATCATTTTAGTACAATTCGCACAATTAAATTCATCGTTACAATGATGCTTTGATGTTACAAAAAAAGCAGATTTTTCTGGAAACTAATCCCCAATTATCTAGCTTTTAGGGTGAAATAGTTGGATCGGGAGTTAGTGTAGGTGTGCTATCAATCAATGGAGTATTGTTTTCTGGTTCTGGAGTGGGAATTAGCGTAGGAGTTGGTGTAGGAAATGGTAACGGAGTTTCTGTAGGAATTGGCAATGGAGTTTCTGTAGGAATTGGCAATGGAGTTTCAGTTGGAGTTATAGTTGGGGTTGGTGTGGGACTGAGTGTGGGTGTCGATGGAATGAGTTTTTGTAATCCAATATTCAGATTATAATTACTTTCGGCAACTCCTGGAGGCAGAATTAATTCAACAGTATATACACCAGGAAGTAGTAATGTACCTTCATAGGATATAACTCGCACTGCATTATTATCAATTGGTTGTTGATTGGGATTTAATACTGTTAGCAAAACACTGGTTCCTGGCTCCAAAAATGTACTTAACTTCAGTCCTTCCTGGGCAACAAAAGTATAGCGGTTGATTTGATTTGCTTTGATAGTACCTTCAACTGCGGTTGCGTTAAATGCTCCCAAATTCAAACGCTTAGTAGATATAACAGGTTGTTCTTGAGTAGGTGTAGGTGTAGGTGTGGGTGTGGAGGTGAATGTAGTACCACCAGAAATTACTGGTGAAGGAAAATTTTGGGGAAGCGTTTGGTCTGGTTGTGATTTTGATTGGCTGCGAATGGAACTTACTAATGCCCAAGAACCAAATCCCGCTAAGATCACTACAACACCACCAATTGCAGCGATCGCTAAGGGATTATCCAACACTGAGCTACTCTGACTTGGTGGAATTACGGGAGCAGGTTTTTTTGGTGAAGCTGCTGGTGTCACTAAATCAGGGCGACGACCGACAGCCATTGTTTGCAAATTGGAAAAATCAGCATTAGGGGCGCTTGGTTGCTGCAAAGATTGTAATGCTTGCGATACATCAGCAGCAGTTTGGTAGCGATCGCTGGGAATATGATTTAACATCCGATTCAAAACCTGGGCAAATCTTGGATTTACTTGTGCCCACTGCTGCCAATTCCAAGTTACTTGATTTTCATCAAATAAATCTCTTGGTTCTTTACCAGTCAACAAAACAATCGCACTCACCGCTAATGCATACAAATCACTACTAGGATACGCTCCTCCTGTTTGTACTTGTTCGCTCGGAGAGTAGCCTAATTTTCCCACACTGGTTACTGGCATTACACTCTCAGGGGATTGTAAACGCGTTGCCAGTTCTTTTACCACCCCAAAGTCAATTAATACAGGCTTACCATCGCGATCTCGCAAAATAATATTTTCTGGGGAGATATCCCGATGAATAATTCCTCGGCTATGAATATGCTCTAAAACAGGCAACAAAGACTGAATTAACCCAAATACTTCTGCTTGTGTGAAAGTTTGACCCACAGCTTGCTTCTCAGCCAACAGAGTCCGGTAAGTCTGACCTGCAACGTAGTCCTCCACCAAAAATAAGCGTTGGTCTTGTTCAAATCTTTCTCGAAATTTTGGCACTTGTGGGTGTTCGATTTGATATAAGATAGCAGCCTCTCGGTGAAAAAGCTCTTGCGCCTTTTCCCAAGCCGCAGGCTCCATTGCTGTTGAAATCAATTCCTTGATGGCGCAAAGCTCGTTAAAACGCCTCTGGTCTTCTGCCAGATAGGTTCTACCAAATCCCCCCTGTCCGAGAATTTGAATGATTCGGTAACGGTTTTGCAAGACAGTACCAACTGTAATGGGTGATTGCATGATCGAATGATTGAGTGTAATGGCAACCGAGGAGTAAGTCACCGACAAAGATTAAGTCTCAGTGGTGACCGACAGTTACATGCAGCGATATTTTACCTTACGAAAAAGAATTTGACGTTGAATGTTGACTGATGACTGATGAGTGTTAACTGTCAACCATCAACATCGGAATTTCGTTAAATACGGGTATTTTCGGTTTTCATTGTGTTATTTAGAACGTAGAATTAAATCTGTCAGTTTATTTATTTGCGGTTAAAATCGTAGGATATAATACAATACCACCTGAATCTTGAGTCACAAGCCTTGTTCTGTCTTTGAAAAATTTCAATATCACTTAAGTTGTAATTACTTTGCTCTCAGTTATAAATGAGGTAGTTAGAACAATCTATCTATCACACCAATGTTTGAGGGATTAGCGTTATTTACCTCAACACCAAAAAAATTCCACTAGTCTAGTGGACAGACTTGACTTAATACCACAAAAGGTATCAATAGTTTGTAAGCCAAGAAAATTAGAGAATTACCAAATGATAATTTTATGGAAAAATGTTTAAATTTTGTATTGAAGCTTCAATAAAACTCACAGATGTTTTTTTAGGCTATTTCTTGGTTAAATCTATAAAATCTCTAATGATAATATTGCTATGAATGCACATCGAGGATCTGCTGTGCTCAGTTCTGCAACTTTCAAAGTGGAAGCATCCGCAACAAGACTGACTGATAATCATCGCCTGCGGCTGTTTTCTGGTTCTGCCAATCTCCAACTGTCTCAAGAAGTCTCTCGTTACCTGGGCATGGACTTGGGGCCAATGATCCGCAAAAGATTTGCGGATGGAGAACTTTACGTTCAAATTCAAGAATCGATTCGGGGTTGTGATGTCTATTTAATCCAGCCATGCTGTCAACCCGTAAACGATCACTTGATGGAATTATTGATTATGGTTGACGCTTGTCGTCGAGCTTCTGCACGACAAGTAACCGCTGTAATTCCCTACTATGGGTACGCCCGCGCCGATCGCAAAACCGCAGGACGAGAATCAATAACCGCCAAGCTAGTTGCTAACTTGATCGCAGAAGCAGGTGCTAACCGCGTTCTAGCAATGGATTTGCACTCGGCTCAAATTCAGGGCTATTTCGACATACCCTTTGACCATGTTTATGGTTCGCCAGTATTGTTAGATTATCTAGCAAGCAAACAACTACCCGACCTTGTAGTTGTCTCTCCAGATGTTGGCGGTGTTGCACGAGCCAGAGCATTTGCCAAAAAGCTCAATGATGCCCCACTAGCAATTATTGACAAACGTCGTCAGACACACAATGTTGCAGAAGTCTTAAATGTGATTGGCGATGTTAAAGGCAAAACCGCAGTCTTGGTGGATGATATGATCGACACCGGCGGTACAATTGCTGAAGGAGCGCGACTACTACGTGAAGAAGGAGCGCGTCAGGTATACGCCTGTGCCACTCATGCAGTGTTCTCTCCACCTGCTGTGGAGCGGTTATCTAGTGGGTTGTTTGAAGAAGTTATCATCACAAACACGATTCCCATACCAGAAAGCAATCGTTTTCCCCAACTAGTGGTGCTGTCTGTGGCTAATCTCTTAGGAGAAACTATCTGGCGAATTCATGAAGATACCTCAGTAAGTAGCATGTTTCGCTAGTCAATAAAACACTTTCATTGACGTTCAAGGCATGAAGAATGAAGTCTAAAAACTTTATTCTTTATGCTTAATTTTTTATTTATCAAGTAAAGCTACAGATTCTTAAAAGATAATGGAATCTGAGTTTAAAATTGAAGTGTCCATTAAGCTTGCAATAACATTATTATGACCGGCGAACAAGTAACAGTAGAGTCTTTGTATACTGTCACTGACGAAGAATTAATGTTGATGAGCTTTCAAAACCCAGAACTACGGTTTGAACGCAATGCTAATGGAACCTTAGAAACTATGCCCCCAATTGGTGGAATTTCGGGTAATCGACAAATCAAAGCGGGAGCCTATCTATTGAATTGGGTAGAAAGTCAAGATTTAGGTGAAGTTTTTGGCCCAAGTACAGGTTTTAGATTAGCAAATACGGCAGTGCGTTCTCCTGATGCGGCTTTTGTCGCTAAAGGGCGTTTACCAGAAGGTTGGGATGAGCAAGAAGACAAATTTATTAACTTAGCACCCGATTTTGTGATTGAAATTCGTTCTAAAAATGACAGCTTGACAAAACTTAAAGCCAAGATGGAAGAATATATTGCTAATGGTGTGCAATTAGGATGGTTAATTGATAGTAGAAGTCAGCAAGCTTTAGTTTATCGTCGGGATGGTTCAATTACTCAATATCCAGCTACAGCAATATTAAGTGGAGAAGATGTTGTGCCTGGTTTTTTGTTGCCTTTAAAAAAATTATTGTAGAAGCGATTGACACTCAGAGCAACTCATCCATCTTTAGTATTTTAAATTTTTAACTTTGTATTTCCTCAACAGATTCTTGTGATTTCAGTTGAGAAGCTATTAAGGGAACCTTTGGTGCGAGAAAAAACCCAATTAAACTAGCAAATAGGATTGGTGTAAAAGGACTAAAATTAGTCAATTTTGATAACAACAAAGTTGTACTTATGGGTGTGCGTGTCACCGCTGCATTGATAGCCGCCATTGTACAAATCATAGCTAGTGCAGGATTTAAACCAGGAATTAAAATTGCGATCGCTTTACCAATACAAGCACCAGTAAAAAATAACGGAATAATAAAACCACCACGCCACCCGCCAGTGACTGTAATGCTGATGGATGCCATTTTACCCAAAGCTAAAATTAACAAAAAAACAACTGAAAAATTAGCTCTTAGGACTGATTCTAATTCTTCATGTCCGAAATAACGGGTTAGGGGTAAGAAGGCTGCTAAAGTACCTAAGCAAAATCCGGCTAATGTGGTGCGTAGATAAACTGGCCCAGGAACCATCGTTAAAAGTCTACCACAGCCGCGAAAAATGGCCATAAAAATCCAACCTGCAACAGCGCCGATAATTCCAAATAGGATAGCCAAAGCAAAATCATCGATGTTCTCTAAACGGTATTGGGGAAAATACCAAGTCGGAGCAATTCCTAAATGGGTGATGAAAGCAAATACTAAATAACTAGCGCAACTAGAAACGATCGCTGGCATTAAAGCTTCGTAGTATTCTACGATATGTTGATGGTGCAGAATTTCTAAGGCAAACATCGCCCCACCTAATGGTGCGCCAAACAAGGCGGTAAAGCCAGCTGCCATTGCTGCTAAACTCGTGGATCTGAGTTCTTCGCCCTCAAGACCAAGGCGATCGCTCACCCATGTCCCAAAAGATCCTGTAACCTGTACTAATGGGGCTTCCGGCCCTGCACTACCCCCAGCAGCAATACTCATCAAAGACGCAAGAATCATCGCCGGATTTTTTCGTGCATCCAAACGCCCGCCACGAAAATGAATATTATCAACAATGACGGCAATTTCCCCAGGATTGCCCAAAAAATGAATTACCAAGCCAACAATTAATCCCGCTATTGGCATCACTATTAGCAGACTCACACCCTCAAATTTTTCTAGTTGGTGAGTCATTAATTCCAGAATATTCCAGTACAAACCAGCAAATAGACCACAAACAGTCCCCACCACTACCCAGCGTAAAACCCACCGAGAAATGAAAAGAGGATTACGTCTTACCAGTCCAAAAAGTTGTAAAAACTTCCAGCGCTGAGTTTGGTTTGTGGGAGTACGGTTATTTGGTAGCACTGCTGATTTCCTAACTGAAATAATCAAATGTCATAATTTATTGACATTTATGATAATAATGTAATATGAGTTCAAAAATTCCCAATACAAAAAAAAATTAAAAAATTATCCGATTATACTTTTAGATAGACGTAATTTAGAACTTTAGTACATCGCCAGATAGATAAAATTCTGATGTGAATTTATTAAATTGACTCAAGGATATGATATTTCCAGTAGGAGTTAATTTAGTAATGCCAGACAGTCCTGGATTAGGAGAACAGGCGCTGAATAAAGCGGCAGAAATAGGATTATCTAGCCAGTTAGATGAAGTAGAAAAATTAGATGTAAATATCAAAACCGATCCACTGAAAGTAGTTCAAGGACAGGTAGATGCAGTCACCATTGAAGGTGAAGGTTTAGTAATGCAAAAAGACCTCCGCATGGAGGAACTAGAAATGCAAATGAATAGCGTTGCCATCAATCCTTTAAGTGTGGCTTTTGGCAAAATCGAACTCACAAAACCTACTGAAGCTAATACACGAGTTGTTTTAACTGAAGCTGACATTAACCGCGCTTTCAACTCTGAATATGTCCGTTCGCAGCTACAAAATCAAAAAATACAGGTTAACGGTGAACAAAGGACTATTGAACCGCAACATGTAGACTTTCGACTACCTGGAGATGGAAAAGTAGCGCTAAATGCCAGGGTTAAATTAGCAGAAACAGGCGAAAATCAACAAATTGCTTTTTCAGCAGTACCGACCATTAGTGGTAATGGAAAAAGTGTTTCGCTGGAAAATGTTGAGTATGGTGAAACTAAAGAAATTTCACCAGATTTGACAAAAGCTTTGATAAATCAAACCAGCGAAATTTTGAATTTGAGTAACTTTGATTTGGAAGGAATGAATCTACAAGTCAACCAACTAGAAGTACAACTAGGTAAACTAACCCTGCAAGCCCAAGCGTATGTAGAACAAATTCCTACTGGTGAAAAATAGAAGCAGAATTCAGAATGGGCTAAACGCCCCGCTACTGCTAATAGAATTCAAAATTCAGAATAATTTTGAAATTTTTGTTTTTCCAATCATTCTGTTAATCCAGCAAAGCGTAACCCATTCTGAATCCTGACTCTTGAATTTTCGCAAAACAGCACTATAAACTGAGGACACTAATATAATGGAAACTACAGAAAGAACCGAAACAAATTCAACACCTTTTCCAAATATTCCACCAGTTATTGAAAGTAACGATAGTGAATATCGTGATACTGGCGTACCTAGCACTGTGGCCATCGCCGGACATCCGTTACATCCCTTGAGTGTAATTTTCCCCATCGCCTTTTTAGCCTTAGCCTTGGGAACTGATTTTGGCTACTGGTTAACTCGTGATTTCTTCTGGGCCAGGGCTTCGTTATGGTTAATCGGACTCGGATTAGTTGGAGGTTTAATTGCAGCCGCCATCGGTCTGAGTGACTTTTTGAAAATCGAACGAGTCCGCAAACGCACCGCTGGTTGGGCCCACTTGATACTTAACGTTTCTATCCTGGTTTTGACACTCTTGAACTTCCTCCTGCGTTGGGGCGACGCCGAAGCCCGAATCCTACCTTGGGGATTGCTTCTATCCTTAATTGTTGGTACATTAACCAGCGCTTCCGGCTGGTTCGGCGCTGAACTTTCCTATCGCCACAAAATCGGTGTAGTCGGTGCGGGTAGTCGGAGATATCCGTAAATGGGGACTGGGGGAGTGGGGGAGTGGGGAGACAAGGGGACACGGAGACACGGGGACAAGGAGAATAACTCCTAACTCCTAACTCCTAACTCCTAACTCCCCACTCCCAATCCCCAATCCCTCCCACAGAGGCTAAAATTTTGCTTAGTCTCTAAGGTTTCAAAAAATGCATCGCAACCAAAACCAAACAAGATATATTCTTCTTTCTATGCTCATCGTTGTACCGATGGGTTTTTTGTTTAAGTATTACACTGGCCCTGGCTATAAGTGGTTTAATGATTACGGAGGAGATATACTTTACGAAATATTTTGGTGTCTGTTTGGATTTTGGTTTTTTAGAAGTCGAGCCGCAGTTATCCAAATTCCAATATGGGTTTTTGTTATCACCTGTATAATAGAATTTTTGCAACTTTGGCATCTGCCACTATTAGACAACATTCGCGCCACCTTCATCGGTAAATTGTTACTTGGTACTACCTTTGTTTGGTGGGATTTTCCTCATTACTTAGTGGGTTGTATTTTAGGTTGGTTGTGGCTACAACAATTACAAAAAATCGGTTATGCAAAAAAAAGTCAAAGTTAAACCTAACTCCAAACAACAAAAAATATTAGAACAACCAGATGAAAGCCTGATTGTATATCTAAAATCGCCCCCAGTTGATGGCAAGGCTAATGAAGAATTAATTAAACTTCTAGCAGAGAAATTTGGTGTAGCTAAATCTGATATTAGAATTAAGTCCGGCTTGTCCTCTCGACAAAAGCTAATTGAAATTCACACGGCTATTTAGTATTAACTATTCTATCTTTAATTGTTCGCTGCTTGGTAAAACTTCATGTAATGTTATATATCACTGGATGCCATCGAAAATCGAGAGGCACAGGCTTCTGAGAAAATAGAATTTTTAAAATTCTATTTCTTTGTGTACATCCTTGATACTGATATATCTGGACTGAGCTTTGACTCTTTCTATCCAAGCTTGGATAGCAGGAAATTGTGTTAAATCAAACCCACCTTCATCAGCTACATGAGTGTAAGCGAACAAGGCAATATCAGCGATGGTATAACGTTCTCCTACTAAAAAAGTATGATAACTCAAGTGTTTTTCCATCAAGTTAAGTGCTGCATAACCTGGTTCGCGTTTCTGCTTTAATGCTTCACTATATTCTTCAGCTTTACCTAAAATAGAAATCCAAAATCTTGAGGTAGCAATAAAAGGTTCAAGGCTGTATTGTTCAAAAAATAACCATTGGAAGACCTGCGCTCGCAAGAAGCGATCGTAGGGTAAAAATTCTGTACCTTCACTCAGGTAAACCAATATAGCATTTGACTCTGCCAAGTATTTTCCTGGCTCAATTTCCAGCACTGGAATCTTGCCGTTGGGATTTTTGCTCAAAAATTCTGGCGTTCGAGTCTCGCCTTTTAAGATGTTAACCTCTACCCTCTCAAAAGGCATACCTAGTTGTGTCAATAAAAGACGTATCTTGTAAGCATTACCAGAAGGTAAAAAATCGTACAAACGCAGTAGTTCCATGTTAAAATACAATAAGCAATTTGTTGGTAACTAAGAGTTCAAAATACATTATCTTACCAAAATATTTTACAAAATCAGGATAATTTCTTTTATATTTAACTTCTGAGTACGAGATAAAATCATCCTTAAAAATAAAAAAAGTATTATTTATTTCTACATTGAGAAGTTTAATTTATGCAGCGATCGAGAATTAAAGTATGTGTGGAAGATTTACTCTAAACCAGCCAGTAGAAGCCTTAGCTAAAATTTTCGATGTTCAGCAACTTCCAGATTTACCAGCTGAATATAACATTGCACCTACGCAAAAAGTAGCAACACTGTTACAAAATCCCGAAAGCAAAAAACGTGAATTTCAGCAGTTGCATTGGGGGTTAATTCCTTCATGGGCAAAAGATCCGGGAATAGGGGCAAAAACCATCAACGCCAGGGCGGAAACAGTTGCTGAAAAACCGGCTTTTCGTTCGGCTTTTAAGCATCGACGCTGTTTAGTGCTAGCTGATGGCTTTTATGAATGGCAACGTCAACAAGGTAAGAAGCAGCCATTTTATTTTCGTCTCCAAGATGGGCAACCCTTTGCTTTTGCGGGTTTATGGGAGAGATGGCAATCCCCTAGCAACGAAGAAATAACTTCTTGTACAATTTTGACAACAGCAGCCAACGAATTACTCCAACCTATTCACGAGCGAATGCCAGTGATTCTAGACCCACAAGATTACGATTTATGGCTAGATTCGCAAGTACAAACGCCCCAAACCCTACAACAGTTATTGCGGTCTTATCCAGCCGCAGCGATGACTGCTTATCCAGTCAGCACCTTAGTAAACAACTCTCGGCATAACAGTCCGGAATGCATCGTGCCAATGAGTGGAGGCTAGGGACTGGGGACTAGGACTGTATACTATGGACTAGAGAAGAGTTTTCCTGACGCCCAGTCCCCAATACCCAGTACCGAGAGACAAATATGCCAAGAACGCAAAAAAACGATAACTTCATTGACAAATCTTTTACAGTGATGGCGGATATCATTCTCAAGATTCTGCCAGCCAACAAAAAAGCTAAAGAAGCCTTTGTTTATTACCGAGATGGCATGTCAGCCCAAGCAGAAGGAGAATATGCCGAAGCACTGGAATACTATGAAGAAGCGTTAACACTAGAGGAAGACCCCAACGATCGCGGCTACATTCTCTACAACATGGGTTTAATCTACGCCAGCAATGGCGACCACGAAAAAGCTTTAGAACTGTACCACCAAGCAATTGAGTTAAACCCACGTATGCCCCAAGCTTTGAACAACATCGCCGTGATTTATCATTACAAAGGCGAAAAAGCCAAAGAAGCTGGGGATAACGACGGTGGCGAAGCACTGTTTGACCAAGCCGCAGACTATTGGATTCGAGCTATTCGTATGGCTCCCAATAACTACATTGAAGCTCAAAACTGGTTGAAGACCACAGGGCGATCGCAAATTGACGTATTCTTCTAGAATTGAGAAAAAGTGAGGAATTAAGAGTTAAAAGTTACGAATTATGGCTAACTCCTAACTCCTAACTCCTAATTCTTCACTCCTAACTCCTAACTCCTAACTCCTAACTAAAAAAATATGATTGACCAAGAACAAGTCCACAAAGTAGCTAATCTTGCTCGCTTAGAGTTGACACCAGAAGAAGAACAACAATTTACTAACCAGTTGGCAAATATTCTTGACTATATTCAACAACTCAACGAACTTGATGTTAGTGATGTACCTCCAACAACGCGGGCAATAGATGTAAGTAATATCACACGAGAAGATGAGTTACAACCCTATTCTGACCGTGAAAGCATCCTCAATGCTGCCCCCGAACAAGAAGGCGAATTTTTCAAAGTACCAAAAATCCTCAATGCTGAATAGTCCAAAGCTATGATGATTTCTGGCTGTTGATGTCCTAAAAAAACGTTGATTTTGCCAAAATCGCTGTAATTCAGTATTTATACTGAAAGTAACGGTATACAAAAAATATCTAAATAAATTTATAGAGTTATGAAATTATTTTTCATCAACAATTAGGTGTTTCTTTTTGTCACCTAATTTTTGAAGATTAATAACTTTGTGGCTCTATATCAATTTGGATTTGGATGAGCCAATGTGTTCGTTTGGCTATTAATTAGGATAAACTAGCTTTTGAATACACCAGAAGTTCATCAGCGAGTTAATTTGCAGCTGCTGAATTCTTTCCTAGCGTCCTACGATTTTTCTTGTATGAAACTTACATCTAATGTAAGTTGGCATAATAAAACCAAACTATGTCAAGAAAAATTATAAAGCTAAGACCCTCTTCTCTCCTGCCTCCTGCCTCCTGCCTTCTGCTTTATCTTAATGATAAATATTCACACCGACCTACTTACGGTCAGTCCCCACAAGAAGGTTTTTTTGCATCTATTTAAAGACTCCCACTGTTTTGGGTCTATAGCTTTAGAATATTTACAAGCTTTAATTACAAATTAGCTCTTTCTAGAAAAACTGCTGTTTTTGCTGTCTGGGTTTGCATCGTACTTGTTTCTATCCTAATTTGTGTAGCTTAACCAACCAGCGAATTCAGTTAATATTAAACCTGTTTTACTATTTAGTTTCTTACCCCGACCATTAGACTCCTAGTGTTCATTTCATTTTGTTTAGTAGCTTTTAGCCCTTATCGCTCCCATGCTGACCCATCACCGCAAGCCCGTGTGCTTATCAATTATTTCTACTGACCTACCAATTTGGTCTGTTGTTGAAACTGCCGGGACATTGTATCAAAAAGACACTGACCGGTTTCATTTACTACTAACTGCACCGCCCCTAATTACTTGCGAAGTAGAAAGTGTCCTCAGTTCAGAAGACACTTCTCCTCAAAGTAAAAATAAAGCTTATGCTCCTAGCAGTCCCAGAATTTTGTGGTTGGAAATTTCCCCTTATCGGGTAATTATGACTATGCAAGGTAACGCCCAAGTGAGTTATCGTCACTTTTGGGAACAGGGTGTTTATGGTATTAGTCGTTATTGGTTGCCAACTGAGTCCTTGCAATCTAAAGATCCAATTCGTTTACGAAACTTTACTACGAGCCTAGCTCTCAATGCACATCCTTTACCAGAACATTTGCGACTGGAATATGAATTGTGGGCAGACAAAATCCAACTAGGACGCTACATTCTGAATTTGGAAATTAAACATTGATATCTGGGGAGATCGGGAGATGGGGAGATGGGGAGATTGTAATAGAATTTCACCCCACTACTCCTAACTCCTAACTCCTAATTTCCTGCTTGGCCGATGCTCATTTCAACCAAAATAACTCGGTTGATTTCCAGGTTTCCATTTAATGTTGCAACCAACACTCGGTTTTTGGTCAGTGGTAACAGGTTTATCTGCTAAGACTGCTTCAATGGCTGCACGTAAATCTGCACCCGTTACGGGTTTACCATTACTAGGACGACTATCATCTAATTGTCCCCGATAAACAAGTCGGCGCGAGGCATCAAATAGAAAAAAGTCTGGCGTACAAGCTGCTGTGTAAGCTTTTGCCGTTTCTTGGCTCTCATCGTAGCATAAGGTAAAGGTCAATCCTTGTTCTGTGGCAAATGCTTTTAATGAGTCTGGTGCATCATCTGGATAATTCTTGGCATCGTTAGCGCTGATGGCAACGATCGCTAAATCACTCGTAAAATAATCTTTGCCTAACTGCGCTAATTCTTGCTGCACGTGCTTGACAAATGGGCAATGCCGACAAAGGAAAATTACCAAGAGCGCTTTTTTGTCTGCAAATGTAGAAAGTGAAGTTGCCTTGCCAGATACAACTTCCGGTAGATTAAAATCTGGTGCTTTGGTGCCTAGTGGCAACATTGTTGAAGCTGTTAAAGCCATAATTCACCTGATATTTTTACCCCGATGGAAGCTTTTGCTATCAGTATCTTTTCAAGATATCACTAAATATTGAACAAATCTGAGAGACGAGATATTTCCCGCTTCTCAGATTTATTGAAGATTATTTTATGTAACTGAGTAATTACAGGCTGGTCAAAAAACCCACTATTCCATGTCCTGTAAATACTTCTAATGCTATTAGAGAAACAAAACCAATCATTGCTAAACGACCGTTGAGCAGTTCTGCATAAGGTGTGAAGCCAGTGCGATCGCCTTGCTCGTCTACATAAACTTTTGGCTCTAGGGCAAAGTTGTTTAGTTTGCCTTGATCGTCAACTATAGCAGTACTTGTACGCATGTGATTATCCCCTGTTATTTCTTATGTAAAGAAGTGTAACAAGTTTATTAATATTTGTAAAGTATATTCATCTGTCCAAGGCAGAGATATGATTATGGATTGAGTTCAAAGCCGTGTGTTTAACCGTCATAGGCTTTGTTCTTTGTTCTGATGTTCTCTCAATCACTAATCCACTAATGCATCGATTTCGAGTAGAGGTTATTGCCAAAACCCCAAACCCGCAGCAGGTAATCTATGCCGCGATGCACCAAGACTATACCGATGGGTTCGTGTTTGACGAGCGCGATTCATGGCCTTCGGAGTCACAAAGCGGCGAAATTATTGTCAAGCGACTTTTGGCGGGAGAAAGAGGACATTATGGCCCTCTAGAGCATCCCCAGATTATTTTCAACTGTGGTTACTTTCCCCACAGTGTCATGCAACAGGCGCGTACTCACAGAGTAGGAGTTTCATTTGATGTCCAGTCTTTTAGATATACAGGCAACCAATTTATTGACGTAGTAGAAGGCAAGAAGGACATAGAAGATGTTATTTATCTGCGTCCCGTTGGTTACTACACTGATAGACAAGGTAAGAAATATTACTATACACCAGAACAACGTGCTGCCGATTTAGAGTGGTGCTTAGAAGCGGCTAAACGATATAAAGCTGATTTTGAAGGTGGAATGTCTGAAGAACACGCCAGAGGTAAAGTACCTTTTGACTATCGTCAGCATTTTGTGGTTAGTTTCAATTTAAGGTCTTTCTTGCATTTTTGTGATTTGAGAAACAAGAAAGACGCTCAACTGGAAATTCAAAAATTGTGCGAACTGATGTGGCCTCACTTTGCTTCTTGGGCACCTGCTATTGCTCAATGGTATGAAAAGCAGCGTTTAGGCAAAGCAAGGTTAGCACCTTGATGAATAAGTTGAGATAGCAAACAGCATAGGGCACGCCTTCTAAAAATCACTAATTTTATACTTAATAAATTTGCTCATTTAATCTTGTATGGACTACGTATTGAAAGTTAAACTTCTCTCAAAGAACTCCCACACACCTGCTTATGCTCATGAAGGAGATGCTGGACTAGATTTATTTTCCAGTGTTGAAACTCAGATTCAGCCTGGTGAAAGTGCGTTAGTTCCAACAGGCATTTGCATTCAGCTACCTCCAAACACTGAAGCTCAGATTAGACCCCGCAGTGGTTTGGCTCTAAAACATCAGATAACGGTTCTTAATTCACCCGGAACTATTGATGAAGGTTATCGAGGAGAGATCGGTGTAATTTTAATTAATCATGGTCGTACTACCTTTAAAGTTGATGTTGGAATGAAGATAGCTCAAATGGTAATTCAACCTGTAATTACAGTAAAAGTTGAGGCCAGCGAAGAACTGAGTACGACTACTAGAGGAGGAAAGGGTTTTGGTTCAACAGGCTTATAACAGGCCATCTTGGGATGAATATTTCTTAATGCTGGCAAAACTAGCAGCAACTAGATCGACTTGCTTAGCCTTTCCCGTAGGTGCTGTTATTGTTAAGAGTAAGCAAGTCTTAGCTACTGGGTACAATGGCCCGCCTTCAGGCTCCAGCCATTGTATATCCCAAGGTTTTTGTTATTCAGAACTGGCTAGTTGTGATGCTAGTAAGGATTTACCATCTAGGGCGGTTCATGCTGAAGCTAACGCAATTGCTCAGGCTGCTAAGCACGGCATAGCAACCAACGGAGCGAGCATTTACGTAACTTTAGAACCGTGTCTTTCTTGCTTGAAACTGATTATTTCGGCAGGAATTAAAGAAGTATATTATGAAACACCTTTTGTTGGTAGGGCAAACGCTCGCGTTAGAGATATTTTTCTTGAAGAAGGGCTGATTCAAATTAAACAAATTCACCTATCTCAAGAAATTGCAGAAAAAGCTTCCTTATCTCTTTTAAGACCAACATCTATTTTAGATACAGCTAGTAGAAAAAAGGTAGAGAACTAATCTTCTGTTCGCAATAACCAAAAGCCGCTATAAGTCATTCCAGAATCATCGGGTTGGACTAACAAAAAATGTAATCCTTGGCTTTGTTGTTTTCGTTGTTCGTATGTTTGAGCTGCTGTGGTAACTTCTGAATCTTCAAAAGTGGCAACAATCCATCTATCTACTAAGCCTGCTTCTAAAACTAAGCCATCTGGTGGGCCAGAAATGTAGTTTAATGCTACGGGACGGGCTTGCTGTAGCCACCGCGCCAACTGTATCGATCGCCTTCCACCATAAATTACCACACCAGCAACAGCGATGGTTGATGCTAAACCTAAATTAATTGGTTTGAGATATTCTGGAATGTGCAAAATCGGAATTGGGCGTTGTGCAAACACATCCACTAGTTCCCCGGCTGGAAGTGTCGCAAAACGCCATTGTTCTCCCCAGAGATTCTCTGGTAGTGGTGCAGGTGGTGGTTTATCTAACACTGAAGGATATTGCTTTTCCTGTAACCATTGTTTGAGTGCTAAAGTGCGGCGAGTAGGTTCGACTTTAATACCTAAACTGCGTCCAGCCGTCTCAATTAAATTGAGAGATTGAGGACGAAACACCTCAATTAAATCCGGCAATTCTTCACCAGCTGCTTGCTGAAATTGAGTTGCAACCCAATTAGAATTGACTGCTGATTGGAGACAAGTAGCTTCATATTCAAAACTACGAGTTGCATCACAAATCAACAATTCCCATAAAACTTTTCCAGATGCATCTGGTGATGGACGACGATAAAAATCAGCCTGCCAGGTTTTCATATTTTAGGTATGGGATATGGGGCATGGGGCATGTGGGATTGGGCATTGGGAAACAGGAGGTAAAAAATTGGAGTTTTAGGCTTATTGACGAAGCTCTAATATTCATCAACAAAGTTCTGAGGTTCATCGACAAACCTCCAATATTCGTTTCCAATGCCCCATGCCCAATTCAAACAACCTGAATCCACTCTTTGACGGAATATTCTGTCCAGATGCCGTTTTTCCAATAAGGATCGTTTTCAATCAAGTCGCGGACAGTGGCTTCGTCTTCGGCTTCGTAAATTCCAAAAATTTTTGTGACATCTTTGGTGGGGCCAATGGTAATCAGTATGCCGGATTCTTTCTGTTTTGCTAATCCGTCTAAATGAGCTTGGCGGTAAGGAACGCGTTTTTCAAGAACGTCTTCGCAGTAAGTTCCCCAGAGTACGTATTTAGGCATATTGAATTTTAGATTTTGGATTTTGGATTTTGGATTTTGGATTTTGGATTTTGAATTTTGGAGTCAGTGTTTTGGGGAGTGAGGAATTATATTAACTCCTAACTCCTAACTCCTAACTCTTAACTCCTAAGGTTAACGCCGAATTTTTCCACTAAGGCTTCGCGGACTTTATTGTGTACTGGTTCCACTTCGGCTTCGGTGAGGGTGCGATCGCTTGCCCGATAAATTAGGCGGAATGCTAGACTCCGCTGGCCTTGGGGGACGTTTTCGCCACGATATTCGTCAAACAATTCCACTGATTCGAGTAAATCTTTGCCAGCTTTGGTAATTGCTTTTTGCAGTTCCCCCACTGAGACTTTTACGGGTGCGAAAAAGGCAATGTCGCGATCGCTTGCTGGGTAGGTGGAATAGGGGCGAAATTTGGGAATGAAGGTTTCGTCTTCCTCTAGGGAATTTAAAAGTGCATCTAAATTTAATTGGAAGACATAGACTGAATCTGGTAAGCCTTTTTCTCGCCGCAGTTGCGGGTGAATTTGTCCAAAAATTCCCAGCCTATTACCTCTAATCCATAAAGAAGCGGTGCGTCCCGGATGCAAGCGTTCGTCTCGGCAGTCTGGTTGATATTCTACTTGCAAGCCGATTTGACGAAATACACTTTCTAAAATTCCTTTGGCTTCAAACCATGTTAAGGGTTGTTCGCGACCGCCTTTTGACCATTTGCCAATGAAAATGTCGCCTCCCATAATCCCAGCCAAGACTTCTGTTTCTTGCAAACCGTCTTCTTCTTGCCAGAAAATCTGCCCGATTTCAAAGCCGTTGAGGGCCCCGTTACCCTGCTCGATATTATATTGAAAAGCGTCAATTAACCCAGAGATTAAATCGGTTCGCAAAGCTGAATATTCAACAAACAATGGATTTGTTAATACTATTTGTCTGTCTTCTCCTGGTTTAACTAAAGAATAATGAATTAATTCTGTTAAACCTTCTGCCCTCAAGAAAGATCGTAATTTGCGAATCAATTCTTGGTCTAAAGGCAGATAACCCGCTTCGGCTTTTTCTGGTAGGGTATCGCAAAATCTGTTGTAACCATACAAACGGGCGATTTCTTCAATTAAATCAATTTCCCGTTCTAAGTCGCGGTAACGATAGGGTGGAACTGAAACAGACCATGTAGGTTGCAGTGTATTATCTTGTCCTAAAACATTACCCAAAGCAGTTAACTTACAGCCTAAAGCAGTCAAAATCCTTTCAACGTCTTGTTCTTGGAGTTCTGCTGTTTCTTCTCCCAAATCGATTGGCCCTAGTACCTGATTCACTCTTTCTAAACGCAGAGTAATGGAACGACTCCAGGTAGATGGGTCGGGGCGGGTGTCGGCAATTTCTTGGTGAGTAATAACTCCATTAGCTAATTCGCTAATTAACGACAAAGCGCGACGATTTGCGACTTCTAATTCAGCGCGGTTAACTCCTCGTTCGTATCTTCCAGAAGCTTCACTTCTTAAGCCCACACTGCGAGAAGAACGGCGAATGGCCACGGAATCAAATAAAGCGGCTTCTAAAACTAAGCTTTCGGTAGCTTCATAGACTTCGGTTTCTTCTCCACCCATAACTCCGGCTAGGGCGACGGGTTTGTCGTTGGCGGTAATTAATAAATTTTGGGATGCTAAAGTGCGAGTTTGTCCGTCCAGGGTTTTCAGGGATTCTCCAGCAGTGGCGAAGCGGACACCGATGGTTAAACTTTCGCTACTGGCAACTGATTTTAAGCGATCGCCATCAAAGGCGTGCAGTGGTTGTCCCCATTCCAACAATACGTAGTTAGTAATGTCCACCACATTATTTATCGGGCGTACTCCCGCAGCCCGCAAACGCTGTTGCAACCAATCAGGAGATGGCGCAATTTTAATTTGTTCAATGACTGTACCAATGTAAGCAGGGCAAGCTTGGGTATCGGCAATTTTTAAAGCTAAATTTCCTGTATTTTTAGTAATTGGTACTTCACTCGGTAGGGGAATGCTCAATTTTCCACCAGTCAAAGCTGCTACTTCTCTGGCTACACCCACCATACTCAAGGCATCAGCCCGATTAGCGGTTGCCGTGAGGTCTAAAATAACATCATCTAAACCCAACAACGGACGCACATCGCTACCCAAGGTTAATTTTTCTTGGGGAAAAATATGAATTCCGTCTACATCGGTGGGCAAACCGAGTTCTTTTAAAGAACAAATCATGCCCTGAGAAGGGACACCACGCAGTTTTGCAGGTTTAATTTTTAAATCAATATTGGGTAAGTAAGTTCCCGTAGTTGCCACAGGCACATAGATATCTGCCTTGACATTAGCAGCGCCACAGACAATATTTAAAGTCTCATCTGCGCCAATATCCACTTGACAAACACTTAATTTATCAGCGTTGGGGTGTGGTTGACGCTCAAGCACTCTCCCCACAACTACGCCATTTGCCCAAGTGCGGCGGTCTTCAATATCTTCTACTTCAAACCCCGCCATTGTCAGAGTTTCGGCTAATTCTTCTGGACTAAGTTTTATCTCTACTAGTTCGCGCAGCCAGTTTAAAGAAATACGCATGGAGTGTGCTGGTTTTAGGAATCGTCTTTTGCTCTCATTTTAGAGTGTCTTTTCGCTCGCGATCGCTATTCACTCCGCAAGTTATAGCCTTTCTCTTGAACAATCGTACTATGTTGCACTGACATAACAATCCCAGGATAAAAATTAATAAAATAACAGTAAAAATACTGTGTGCTTCTCATGTAGCACGGTTTAGCCTATAGCAAACAGATTTTGAGCCAGCAAATTAAGACAAATAGTAAGTAAAATTACTACAATTAATTGCAGGCCAAATGAAAAGTTGATTTCAATAGGTGTTCCTTATGATTCGCGAAATTAACGATCGCTCTATGCAAGAGCAAGACAACAATGGCTCACAATTAAGTGAGGATGTCTCCACTAGAACTTCATTTCTTCCTCCAAATATTAAGTCAGCAATTGATTGGGAAAAACCAGATTTTGACGAACTGGACTTGTGTATGGAAATTACGACATATATCCTCAATGGGCAATAAAAGGGAACTCTTAACATAAAGTTTCCTACCACTTGATGGTTGTGGGGTCAATACGGTTCGGATAAGCAGTATGAACTTACCTTGTGGTCTGGGAAAAGGTTAATGGTTCGACAAGCTCACCAACCGGGGTAAGGAGATTTGGATGTATTTGAAACCTTTCCCCTTTCCCCTTTCCCCTTTCCCCTTTCCCCTTTCCCCTTTCCCCTTTTCCCAAACCGTATTGGTCTGTTACTCCCCCAAAGCAAGGAACAGTCAACAAAAAACTATTCCCTATTCCCTTCTTTGATAAAAACCTCTACCTGCTTTTTGTTTTTATGTTTATAAAAATTCTCGGTACTGCCGCAGGTGGCGGTTTTCCTCAATGGAATTGCAACTGTCCCAATTGCCAAGCAGTCCGCACAAGTCGTGCAGGTGTCAATTGGCTCAACCAGTCATCAATTGCAGTGAGAAAAAATAATCAGCCTTGGTTTTTAGTCAATGCCTCTCCGGATATACGTCCGCAGTTAGAGAGATTGCGGCAAGGACAACCGTCTACAATTCGGTCAAGTCCCATCGCTGGCGTTCTATTAACTGATGCAGAGATTGACCATACCACTGGGCTGGTTATCCTCAGAGAATCTACGGAAAAACTGCGTGTCTACGGTACTGAAACAGTACGTATGGCTTTGACAGAGGGTTATCCCCTGCTGTCTACCTTAGCAAGCTATTGTGGTGTGGAATGGTCTGTACTCGAACCTCACGTACCTATCAACCTGGGTGGTGCAGATGGTTTGGAGGTGGAGGTATTTCCACTAGGAGCCAAACCACCAAAATATATGCGTCACAAAGCAAATTTAGATGGAGTTTGGGTTATTGGTTTAACATTTCGCGATCGCACCACTGGCAAAGTTGCTACTTATGCTCCTGGTTTAGCCGAACTTGACGAAAAAATCCTAGAACGGTTTGAATCAAGTGACTGCATTTTAGTAGATGGCACTTGCTGGCAAAATGACGAGTTATTGGCTTTAGGAATATCAAAACTTCAAGCCCGCGATATGGGACACTTACCCCTGAACATTAGTTTAAAAAGCCTTGCTAATTTGAGCCGTCCTCGGAAAATTCTCCTTCACATCAACAACACAAACCCAATCCTGTTACCTGATTCAGAAGAACGCAAAATTGTAGAAGCCGCAGGAGTAGAAGTTGGTTACGATGGCTTGACCATCGAGTTGTAATTTTGAGGTGCAATAAAAAGCGTGTTGGAATTAGTTAAAGAACCTCTCCCTTGGACTCAGACAGAACTAGAGGCGGTATTGCGATCGCAACATCACCGCTATCATCATCTGCATCCATTCCATGCAAGGATGAACAGCGGTGATTTAACGCCAACAGAAGTCCGACGCTGGGTAGCAAATAGATTTTACTATCAAAAAAGTATTCCCTTAAAAGATGCTGCCATTTTATCAAATTGCCCCGATTTAGAAGTGCGGCGGCAATGGATTCAACGCATCATCGACCATGACGGTCAAGGCGAAGACGAAGGTGGCATCGAAGCATGGTTAAAACTTGGTAAAGCTGTAGGTTTATCTCGTCAAGAACTCTTAGAAGACAAGCACGTACTACCAGGAGTTCAGTATGCTGTGGATGCCTACGTTAACTTTTGTCGCACTCGACCTTGGATTGAGGCGGTGGCTGCATCCCTAACCGAACTCTTTGGCCCGGATGCAATTCGAGTCCGCTTAGCTGCATTAGAACAGCATTACCCCTGGATCGATCCTGCTGGATTTGACTACTTCCGGGCGCGTCTTTACCAAGCCCCCAGAGATGCCCAATATGCCCTCAAGCTAGTCCTCAAACACTGTCGTACTCGTGAATCTCAGGAAAAAGCAATACAAGCTTTAGTATTCAAGTGCAATTTATTGTGGAGCCAGTTAGAGGCCATTGAACGGGGGGATAGTAGGCCTCAAGAGAGGTAGGGGGATGGGGGGGATGGGGGAGACAAGGGAGACAAGGGAGACAAGGAGAGAAGTCTGAGCGGAGGTTTCCGACCATCAGAACTTCGGAGAGAAAGATTGCTACCTTGTCTACCTTGTCTACCTTGTCCACCTTGTCCTCTTCCCATCCCCAATGCCCAAAACATTAATTAGGAATTAAATGAGTACTATAGACAATCATGCCCGACCGCGTTTAGTTCGTGGTGTGCGTTTACGCTGGGATGATGTGAGAAAACAGCATTGGCTCCTAGTTCCGGAGGGGGCACTACAATTAAATTCCACAGCGGCGGCAATTCTAGCACTTTGTAATGGTGAGCGGACTCTGAGTGCGATCGCAACAGAGTTGGAGAAACACTACCAAGGCGAAAATCTCATAGAGGATGTGCGCCATCTGCTCTCTCGAATTAGTCAACGAGGATTATTAATTATAGAAATGTAGAGATGTTGCAATACAACGTCTTTCTACAACGATTTTGCAATGGCCCACAATCGTTTTTATACATAAAATCAGCAATATTTAATTACGAATTAATATGACAATTTATAGACCGTTAAGCTTAATTGCAGAATTAACCTATCGCTGCCCACTGCGTTGTCCGTACTGCTCCAATCCACTAAATTATGGCGATAACCAATATCGTCAAGAACTTTCCACTGAAGATTGGTTGCGAGTAATTCACCAAGCATCGAACTTGGGTGTGTTACAGCTTGGCTTGACTGGTGGCGAACCACTGCTACGAAAAGACCTAGAATTACTTGTGGCAGCGGCAGCTAAAGCTGAACTATACACCACTTTGATTACTGCTGCTACTTTATTAACTCCAGAACGAGCTACACAGCTGCGTGATGCCGGACTCGATCACGTACAAATTAGCATCCAAGATAGTCGTGCTGCTGAGTCGGATTATATTGCTGGAAGTCACTGTTTTGAGCAAAAATTAGAGGCGGCAAGATTAGTCAAGGCTTTGGGTTTCCCGTTGACACTCAATTTTGTTCTGCATCGGCAAAACCTAGACAGGATTGAGGAGATTTTAGAACTGTGTGAGGTTTTAAAAGCAGACAGAGTGGAATTAGCGAACACTCAGTATTATGGTTGGGCATATCGCAACCGTGATGTTTTACTACCTACCCGCGAGCAGCTAAAACGGGCAGATGCGGCAGTGGCAGCCGCGAGAAAGCGTAACATCTGCCCAATGGGTATCTTATACGTGCTTCCAGACTATTATGAAGATTATCCCAAAGCTTGTATGGGTGGCTGGGGTCATCGAGCTGTAGTTGTTGCTCCCAATGGTGATGTCCTACCTTGCCAAGCCGCCACTTCCATTCCAGAATTAGAATTTGCCAATGTCCGCAACCATTCACTAGATTGGATTTGGTTTGAATCGCCTGCTTTTAATCGGTTCCGGGGTACAGAATGGATGCCTGAGCCTTGCCAAAGTTGCGATCGCCGTGGGGTTGATTTTGGTGGTTGCCGTTGCCAAGCTTTACTTCTGACAAACAATGCTGCTACCACCGATCCTGTGTGTCATCTCTCACCACACCATCACCTAATTACCACACTCACAAAACAAGCAAATCAGGAAAACTTGAATTCATCCCCGCCTTTGGTTTATCGCTCTATGTCAAAATCTCAATTTATAGCAGCCGACAGACAATAGGCTGGAACTGGGGATTGGGGATTGGGTATGGGGCATTCAAAAGTCAATTTTATTCCTTTTTACCTGTTCCCTGTTACCTCTCTCTACTAGTAAAAATTCGGTATATTCATGAATTTAAGTTAAATGCATGAAAACTATTTTCAGTAAATCTGCTTGCGTAAATGGTTTGGTTAAATATCCAGATGCCCCGACTAATCTGGCTTTTACTTTGTCTACAATTCCTTTGTTACCAGTAACAAAGATAATAGGAGTCTGTTTAAACATTGAATTATTACGTATAATCTTACACAATTCATAACCGTCAATTCCTGCCATGTTTAGATCCAGCAAAATTAAGTCTGGTTTGTGCCTGATAATTGACAAAACGGCTTTTAATGGATCGTTGATGGTGACTACAGAAAAATTTTCATTTTCTAAAAAATGACTAATTTCTTTAAGAATTGTGGGGCTATCATCTACAGAAACGATTTTGTGGATTTTTGGTGGAGTTACAGTAGCGGCGGCTACTCTTTCGGAAGGGGAATTTATGTTATTTGATATTGTTGGTTCTTGAAAGTTGGCTGTTGGAGGAGTGGAATTTTGTGGTAATTGTTCAACGACATCATTCTCTTGAGGAATATCTAGAGAACTATTGATTTCTTCTTGAGTATCAAATAAATCTGTGGTCAATTTTGGTAAAAACGATTTTTCCTCAAATAATTTTGGTAGTTTATCAAATGGTGGATCTGGTTCGTGCAAAATAATTCTCCCTTGAACGATGTAGGGATATAATTGCCGAGCTAGTTTAATTTCATCCTGATTCAAAATTGCAGCCAAATGACAAATGCTAAAACCTTTCATCCAGTTAGTTAAATTCGGCTGGAGATTTGGTAAATCTTTTTGCTCTAATTGGTTGTTAGCCAACAGATATGGACGCTGATAGGGAGAAGAAATTTGTGGCCCAAAGGACTGCCAACTCTCTAATCTTGCTTGGCAGCGTTCTAAAATTTTTTCTATATCGAACCTGCAAATTTTTGGCATTCTACTAAAAGGTTCACTTAATTCATAACTGCCTTCTTTAATGAGCAAAAATGATTCAATCACTTCTTTAACTAATTCTTGAATCAATGCTGCTGCTTGCGTAGAATGTAGATGTTGTTGACTAACAAGCCAGTATATAGCTTGATATTCAGGAGGCTGGCTTGTTGATTGAGCATCTTGTTCTGTTAATTGACTGTGCAAGTCAGGTTCAAACATCAAACGAACTTGAACGCGAACCTCGTTGGTAAGTAATGGAATTTGATGGCTTAAGCGACGCAAATGACGTTCTAGTCGGTCAAAGGGTTCTACTGAATGAGTAGCGTAAGTTATTTTGCCTTGTTCTAAGTAAATCAACCACGAAACTGAGTTACTAGATGCTTGTAAACAAGTAGTGTCCGAGCAATTAGATAATTGTCTTAACAAACTTAAAGGACGTAGTTTGGCAAACACACCTGAATTATTCATACTTTTTCTACTTTTTTGCGGAATCAACAACCTAACATTTGTAAATTACAAATATCAGCGATGAAGTATTTTCTTCTTTGTAATATTTCTTTATGCACAAATTATTTATTTGAAATATGTATATATATTAAAATTCATAAATTTTTAAATTGTTGGTTGTATTTTATACGTTTTTTGGAGGTGTGTAAAATAAGTCTTTTTGTTTAATTGTGTACAGTATCTATGAAAAAACTTGTCTTTGGTTGTGTTTCCAGTTGCTCTTAACTGATGTAGGTGAAAATAAACAAATGTAAAGAAGAATTATCAATACAATGTCAGTATTATCTTGATTGTTTTTAACTTGACTGACTACCGATCGCTCTCGATCTGAAACTGCAATCATCTACATCTTTCGCTAGAGTAGTTTCCTAAGGAACTAAATTTGATTCTCGGTTTTCACAATTACCCAGGCACACTTGTAAAGTAAACGAACTTAATTATGCTTAATTACTTTTATATTAAGAAATCATTGTCCTACATAAAATCTTTAAAAACTTATGTAGGAAATTCTACGTATTTATTGTACTGTAGGTTTGATAGATATAAATTTTTGGTAGATACACTACAACAGATAATGCTGAGTTTTGAGAAACTCTTTTTTGCAAAACTAAACGCCGTTCAACCTCTGCTGAAATATGTAGAGAACTGGGTGAGAAGAACTTGTTTGATGCTAACCACAGCATCTACAACTAGATACTATTATCTGTAGTCGCGTTAGTGACTAGCAAACATATAGATTGAAAACAGGAAATTAAAACTTTGGATTTTAACATAACACAAAAAGTTATGCATGATACATTAAGACTTGATGAAGTTGTAGAATTTGCAGAAAACCCAGAACCGCGTTGTCCGTGTGTCCTCTTACTAGATACATCCGGCTCAATGCAGGGAGACCCCATTGAGGCTTTGAATCAGGGTTTACTCAGTTTAAAGGATGAATTAGTCAAAAATCCCTTGGCTGCGAGAAGAGTAGAAGTGGCCATCGTCACCTTTGACAGCAATATTAATGTAGTACAAGACTTTGTAACCGCCGATCAATTCAATCCGCCAATTTTAACAGCTCAGGGATTGACAACGATGGGTGCAGGAATTCATAAAGCTTTAGATCTTATTCAAGAAAGAAAGTCTCAGTATCGTACCAATGGAATTGCTTACTACCGTCCTTGGGTATTTATGATTACCGATGGAGAACCGCAAGGAGAGTTAGATCATGTAGTAGAGCAAGCAGCCCAACGCTTACAAGGTGATGAAGCTAGTAAGCGTGTAGCATTTTTCACAGTAGGTGTAGAAAATGCGAATATGACGCGCTTAAATCAAATAGCTGTACGTACTCCGCTGAAACTCAAAGGGCTAAACTTCATTGAGATGTTTGTTTGGCTTTCAGCTAGTATGTCGGCTGTTTCGCATTCCCAGGTGGACGAACAGGTAGCACTACCGCCAATTGGTTGGGGGACTGTTTAATTACAAAAATGGCAGCTAGCTGTTGGAACAAAACCTTATGAACATATCGAAACAGATTGCTCAATGGCGGATTGTGGCTGCGTCAGTATGTGGTACAAGTCACTTAAGAAACAAGCAATTGTGCCAGGATGCTCATCACTGGCAGATATTGGCGGATAACATTTTAGTGGCAGCAGCAGCAGATGGCGCGGGTTCTGCAAGTCTGGGAAAAGTAGGAGCGATGCTGGCTGTGGAAACAGCCATCGAAAACCTATCTAGTAAAGGACTAACCCGGAGCAGTTTGACTAATGATGCTAATGTGCGATCGCTCTTAAATGATGCCATACTAGCTGCCAAAAAAGCTGTTGAACAAGAAGCAGTTGCTTGCGAAAAACAACTTGCTGACTTAGCAACTACTTTAATTATTATGGTTGCCACACCAGAGGTTGTGGCTGTAGCCCAAATAGGTGATGGTCTGGCTGTGGCCAAAGACCGAATGGGCAACCTTTTAGCAGTAACTATGCCTGATAGTGGCGAATACATCAACGAAACCACTTTTTTAACTTCGCCCACTGCCTTAGACACAGCACAGATGAGATTATGGCGTACAGACATAGTAAATGTTGGTATAATTACTGACGGGTTACAAATGCTGGCTTTAAATATGGTTGTTGGGGAACCTCATAAACCGTTCTTTTTTCCGCTGTTTGAATTTGTAGCCAATGCCGAGGACAAGACAGCAGCAAAAGAGCAGTTAGTAAAATTTTTACGTTCAGAGCGGATTGCCCAACGCACTGATGATGATTTGACACTGATAATAGCTGCATTCAACAACTCATAAGCATTAACTTTAAAAATTTGAGATTTTAAATACTCCCGTTAGCGGTAATTGACTATGCAGGTACTACGTTATTCTCCTAAAAAAGAAATCCTCAATTTGAGTATGAGTCTGGGGCGTGGCGGTGAAGCTTGTGTTTATGCAGTGCCATCCGATGGCAACTTGGTGGCCAAGATATACCATAAGCCAACCAGTGCCCATGCCGAAAAACTCCAAGCGATGCTGGCTAACCCGCCAGAAAACCCCACAGCTAGTTTGGGGCATATTTCCATTGCTTGGCCTGAGGCTTTCTTGCACGCAGCGGATGGTAGCAACAACATTCTGGGGTTTTTAATGCCACGCATTCAAGGAATGCGTCCAATCATTGACTTTTATAACCCCAGAACTCGTCGCCAACACTGCCCCTTATTCAATTATCAGTACCTGCTCCGCACCGCTCGTAACTTGGCGGCGGCTTTTGCGGCTTTACACGCTAGCGGATATTGCATTGGTGATGTGAATGAGTCAAACATCCTCGTCAGTGACACAGCACTGGTGACCTTAATTGACACAGACTCATTCCAAGTACGTAACCCTGATGGTAACTTGGTTTACCGTTGTCCAGTGGGTAAACCGGAGTTTACGCCACCAGAACTTCAAAATAAAACTTTTGCAGAACACGATCGCGAAATTTCTCACGACTTATTCGGGTTAGCAGTACTAGTATTCCAACTATTAATGGAAGGTACGCACCCATTTTCTGGGATTTTTCAAGGTGCCATCGAGCCTCCACCTTACGAAGCTCGCATCGCCGCAGGTCATTTCACTTACAGCCAAAAGCGACGCGTACCTTACCTACCTACACCCATCGCCCCCCCTTGGGAAATTCTTCATCCTGGGTTACAAGAACTATTTGTGCGTTGTTTTGAAGATGGTCACAACAACCCACAGCTGCGTCCTAGCGCCCAAACTTGGCTCAGTGCAATCGCAGAAGCCGAAGATTCCCTAATTACTTGCACAACTAATCCCCAACATCGTTACAACAACCACCTAGACCTTTGTCCTTGGTGCGAACGTACCGTGCGATTGGGTGGACGCGATCCTTTCCCATCACATCGAGCAATAGAAGCCAGAGAACATCTCCAACCGCGCATCAAGCCGAAAAAGCGCCACACCCAAACACCGCGTTTGCCACAGCGAGCCATGCCATCGCACCTGGCAAATTATTGGCAACCCATGACGCCAAGCGGTTCCTATTATAGACGCTCCAAAAAATCCAAGTTGTACCCCATTGGTTTTTGCTTATTGGGTTTAGTTTTATTGGGATCTGCGGACTTAATGATTAAATTTACTGAGCCGTTAGTTTCCCAAAACGCTTACACTCAACAAACATTGAAATCTGGTCAGGGAATTAATAAACTTAGCTTTGCCGATTATTATCAGCAAGGTCATAGTGCTTACAAACAGCGAGACTATGAAAAAGCAGTTGCAAGCTATAGTCAAGCCATTGAACAAGAACCCAAACACGCCAAAGCCCTAGTTAATCGAGGCAATGCTCGTTATAATCTCAAAGATTATGAAGGAGCAGTAGTAGATTATACCCAAGCTTTGAAAATCAAACCCAAAGAAATTAAAGCTTTGGTGAATCGGGGAAATGCGCGGTTTATGCTTGCTGAATATAGCAACGATCCGGATACAGAATATAATTTAGCCCTCACGGATTACAATCGCGCCATTGGTCTCGATCCTCAAGAAGTTGAAGCTTATATTAGACGCGGTATTGTCCGCGCCCAAATGGCTAAATATAGCGGTGAGTCTCAACAAATTTATAAAAGAGCGATCGCAGATTTTACTCAAGCAATCAAACTGAATTTATCCAAAGCAGAAGCTTATTTTCAGCGTGGTGTTGTTTACTATCAAATTGCCCAATATAGCAGCAATTACGAGCAAGAATATAAACAAGCGATCGCTGACTTTAGCCAAGCATTAACCATCAGCCCCAAACTAGCAAAAGCCTTCCTCAAACGAGGTATGGTGCGTTATGAACTAGCACAATATGGTGGCAGTGAATCCAACCAAAACCAAACAAAGGCAATGGCAGATTTACAGACAGCTGCCAAAATCTTTCTTGAGCAAGATGATATGGATAACTATCAGCAAGCACTCAGTAATATGTGTGTAGTTGTTGAAAATAAATGTGACCCTTTATTCCCAGGCTCAAGTAATGCAGAAAAAATCAACTAAATTCAGGAGTCAGAATTCAGGAGTCAGAATTCAGAATTCAGGAATCAGAATTCAGAATTCAGGAATCAGAATTCAGAATTCAGTAGTCACAATTAGAATCATCTCTGTGCTTAGCTATCAGATTTAGATTGTGTACTTCAGGATTATTGAATGCTGTATTAGTTGGATATTATTGGTTTTGATTGAATAAATCAAATCTGATTATGATTTGCTAGTGTTAATTTCATAGCAATTTCTAGGGGCGCACAGCTAGCTGTGTGCCCCTACAATAATTTAAATACCTATGCTGTAGGAGTTCAAAAATTCAAGTGGATTACTAATGCATAATTTATTAAAAAATAATTAAAGAATTCTTTTATACTTGCCTAATTAATTCTGACTCCTGACTCCTGAATTCTGAATTCTGAATTCTGAATTCTAAATTCTGACTCCTGACTCCTGAATTCTACTCTATAGATATTCTTTATATATAAAAGATTTTAATTTATATCTACTTCATAATTTTGTCAAAAAATACAGTTAGATTATTGACTGAGAAAAATAAATCAGAAATCAATTTTTCTCCATATAAGTGCATCCTCTTCATATCAGGAAAGACAAATAATATCTCTGCAAATTTCCGAGGTAATTGCATGAAAGCGGTAATTTTGGCTGGAGGGCTTGGTACACGCCTCAGTGAAGAAACTAGTATCAGACCCAAGCCGATGGTTGAGATTGGTGGTAAGCCCATTCTGTGGCACATAATGAAGACTTACTCTACCCACGGCATTAATGACTTTATTATTTGTTGTGGTTACAAAGGTTACATAATTAAAGAGTATTTCGCTAACTACTTTTTACACATGTCAGATGTCACCTTTGACATGAGATTTAACCAAATGAATGTGCATTCTGGATATGCTGAACCTTGGCGTGTCACTTTAGTAAATACGGGCGATCGTACAATGACTGGTGGACGCTTAAAACGCATCAGCGAACATCTGGGAAATGAAACTTTTTGCTTTACTTATGGTGATGGTGTCAGTGATATTAATATCACCGAATTAATTCAATTTCACCAACAACAAAATACCCTAGCAACCCTCACAGCAGTACAACCGGCAGGACGTTTTGGAGCCATTTCCTTAGGATATGAGCAAACTAAAATCACCAGTTTTCGGGAAAAACCTGAAGGCGATGGTGCTTGGATTAATGGCGGCTATTTCATATTAGAACCAGAAGTGATAAACTTGATTGCTGATGATTCCACCGTGTGGGAACAAGAGCCATTGGAAAAGTTAGCTTATATGGAACAGCTATCTGCTTTCAAACACTATGGTTTTTGGCAACCAATGGATACCTTACGTGATAAAAATTATCTAGAGGGCCTATGGAACAGCAATCAGGCTCCTTGGAAGGTATGGTAAAAAAGAGTTAGGAGTTAGGAGTTAGGAGTTAGGAGTTAAATAACAAATAACGAATAACAAATGACAAATGACTTTATAAATTTAATGTAAGTAGAAGTACGATAATTCTAATGTATGATTTTGCAATTATAGGTGGGGGAATAGTTGGACTCTCTACAGCGTTGGCTTTAGGTAAACGCTATGCCAATGCACGTATTTTAGTATTAGAAAAAGAGAGTCAATGGGCATTTCATCAAACTGGCAATAATAGCGGGGTAATTCATTCTGGTATTTACTATAAACCAGGGAGTTTCAAAGCTAAATTTTGTCGCGATGGTTCCCGCTCAATGGTAGATTTCTGTCAAGAACATGGAATTGACCATGAAGTTTGTGGTAAAGTAATTGTTGCCACTGAAGAACAAGAGCTACCACGCCTCGAAAATCTTTACCAACGCGGTTTAGAAAATGGCATAAAAGTCCAAAGAATTAGCCCCGAAGAAGTCAAGGAAATCGAACCTCATGTTAGTTGTGTTGGGGGAATTCGGGTATTTTCAACCGGCATTGTTAACTACAAGCAAGTTTGTTTGAAATATGCCGAGCTGATTCAACAGCAAGGGGGAGATTTACGCCTAAATACAAAAGTATTGAAAATCTTACCAAGGGGTAAAAGCCAGGTACTAGAAACCAACAAAGGTAGCTTTGAAACTCGGTTCGTAATTAATTGTAGTGGATTGCATAGCGATCGCACTGCCAGATTAAATCAAGTTGAACCCCAAGCCAAAATTGTTCCATTCCGGGGAGAATACTACGAACTCACTCCAGAGAAACGCTATCTAGTCAAAACTTTAATTTATCCAGTACCCAACCCAGATTTTCCTTTTTTGGGCGTTCACTTTACCCGGATGATTGATGGTAGCGTTCATGCAGGGCCAAACGCGGTTCTATCTCTCAAACGCGAAGGTTACACAAAAACCGATTTTGATTTGGGCGATTTTCTAGAAGTCATCACTTATCCCGGTTTCTGGAAATTAGCAGCCAAACATGCACCTGAAGGCATCCAAGAAATTATTCGTTCCTTTAGTAAAGCAGCCTTCGTAAAAAGTTTGCAAAAACTAATTCCCGAAGTCCAAGCAGAAGATTTAGTTCCCACCCATGCAGGAGTCCGCGCTCAAGCCTTAATGAACGATGGCAAGCTTGTAGACGATTTTTTGATTGTTTCCGGCGAAAACTCCATCCATGTTTGCAATGCCCCTTCTCCTGCTGCTACTTCTTCTCTAGAAATTGGCAAAGCAATTGTGGCGCAAATTCCCCAAATTTCGCATCTAGATAGCGTAGTAACTGCATAGATAGTTATAGTTGCTTATGCTTTGAGCATACATATTAACGTTTCCCAATTCAGAGATTAATCTTGTGGGTTGGGCCAAAAAGCCCGCCCACAACATCAAAGGACGAGCGAGACGCCCATCCCACAAGGGTGAAGTACACCATCTAAGTTTCAAAAACAGACATAGAAACTATCTGAATTCTGACTCCTGTTAGCGCAGCAGGGCGTAGCCCATTCTGAATTCTGACTCCTGACTCCTGAATTCTGAATTCTGACTCCTGACTCCTGAATTCTGACTCCTTTAACTCTTCAATACAAAGGCATTAACCACAATGAAAATATTAGTAACTGGCACAGAAGGCTATCTGGGTTCACTATTGCCATCTTTGTTAATGGAACGGGGACATGAAGTTATCGGTATAGATACTGGTTACTATAAAGTCGGTTGGCTCTACAACGGTACTGATATCACAGCCAAAACCCTTAACAAAGATATCCGCAATATCACCCCTGATGATTTGTCAGGTGTGGAAGCAGTTGTTCACATGGCGGAACTTTCCAACGACCCCGCAGGACAATTAGCACCCAACATTACCTACCAAATTAATCATGTAGGTTCAGTTCGTTTGGCTAGCTTGGCTAAGGCTATGGGTGTGCGTCGTTTTGTGTATATGTCTTCGTGCAGTGTCTACGGTGTTGCTACCGGCACTGATGTTACAGAAGAATCTCCGGTTAATCCCCAAACAGCTTACGCAGAGTGTAAAACCCTTGTAGAAAGAGATGTTGCGCCATTAGCTGACGATGACTTCTCACCTACCTTTATGCGGAATGCAACTGCTTTTGGTGCTTCTCCCAGGATGCGCTTTGATATTGTTTTAAACAACTTAGCAGGGTTGGCTTGGACTAGCAAACAAATCAAAATGACCAGTGATGGTACACCTTGGCGTCCATTAGTTCATGCATTGGATATTTGCAAAGCGATAGTCTGCGCCTTGGAAGCACCACGAGACATTGTACATAACCAAATCTTCAATGTTGGAGATACAGCTAATAATTATCGGGTGAAAGAAATCGCTGAAATTATTGCTGATGTTTTCCCTGATTGTAAATTGTTGTTTGGCAATAACGGCGCAGATAACCGCAGTTACCGGGTATCCTTTGAGAAAATTAACAGTATTTTACCTGGATTTAAATGTGATTGGAATGCTCGCCTTGGTGCCGAGCAGTTACTTAAATTATTCAGTCAAATTGATATGGCTGAAGATACTTTCTTGTTTAGAGGATTTACTCGTTTAAAACAGCTAGAGTATTTAATTCGTACTGAGCAAATAGACAAAGATTTCTTCTGGAAGAAGTAGAAAGTGTTTGTAGTTTGTGCTTTAGCGCTAAAGTGCAAACTACAAATATATATTCTTATTTACACAGCAATTTGTTCACTATTAATAGGGCTGGAAATTATGGCGATCGCAAAATGTCGTTTTAGTGGTCAACCTTTACATAAAACCTTTGTTGACTTAGGCATGTCACCCTTAGCCAATGCTTATCTAAGACCAGAACAACTAAATAAAGCCGAAAAGATTTATCCTCTCCACGCTTATATTTCGGAAGATACCCTCTTAGTTCAATTAGAACAATTTGAAACTCCAGACCAAATTTTTAGTGACTACGCTTACTTTTCTTCCTATTCAACAAGTTGGCTCAAACATGCCAAAAATTACACCGATATGATGGTGGAAAAGTTTCACTTTAATCATCATACCCAAGTTATTGAAATCGCTAGTAATGACGGTTACTTACTGCAATATTTTTTAGAGAAAGGCATCCCCGTTTTAGGAATAGAACCAGCCGCAAATATAGCCAAGGTTGCAGAAGATAGAGGTATTCCCACTATTAACAAGTTTTTTGGTGTTGAAACTGCCAAAGAACTGGTTATGCAAGGAAAGTTAGCAGACCTTTTAATAGGTAATAATGTTTTAGCTCATGTGCCAGATTTAAACGATTTCATCGCTGGGATGAAAGCCATTCTCAAACCAAATGGCATCTTGACGATGGAATTTCCTCATATTTTGCAACTCATCGAGCAAAATCAATTTGATACTATTTATCACGAGCATTTTTCTTATTTCTCCTTCCTGACCATTGAAAAAATCTTTGCAGCACACAACTTGCGAATTTTTGATGTGGAAGAATTAGCAACTCATGGCGGTTCACTAAGAATATATGCCAAACACGATGATGTTGATTATCCTAGCATTAGAGAACGAGTACGGTATTTAAAAGAAAAAGAAATTGCTGCTGGACTACATCGAATAGAAACTTACGTTTCATTTGGAGAGAAAGTTAAAGCAACAAAACACAAGCTATTAAGTTTTATCTTAGCAGCGAAAGCAGAAGGAAAATCAATTGTTGGTTATGGCGCACCTGCTAAAGGTAATACCTTGCTCAATTATTGTGGTATTGGTAAAGATTTTATTGATTACACTGTAGATTGCAATCCCTACAAGCAAGGTTTATTTTTACCTGGAACTCATATCCCTATCTTTCATCCAGATAAAATTCGGGAAACTCAGCCAAATTACGTACTAATTTTACCTTGGAATCTCAAGGAAGAAATTATGGAACAAATGGCATTTATTAGCGAATGGGGCGGACAATTTGTAGTGCCAATTCCTGAAGTACAAATTTACCCATGTCCTGTTCCTGATAGGGTTTTAATAGCATTGTAATTAGTAGATATAAGTCTTTCAGGAGTCATCAATTAGAATTCATCATCAATGATTGTAATGTTTAATGATTGACTCCTGAATTACCTTTTTTAAAAAGGCGTATTTGCCATGAAAATATTTGCTATCGAACCATAGGCTATTTGCAAATTTCAATACTCCACTATGCCTAAATTACTGACCATTGCCATTCCTACTTATAATCGCGCTGTATTACTGGATAAACAATTAGCATGGCTGGCTCAAGCTATCAAAGGTTTTGAAGATGAATGTGAAATTTTAGTTTCTGATAATTGTTCCACAGACAATACTCAAGAAATCATCAAAAAATGGCAAAATACACTCAGTAATATCACATTCAATTCAAATAAAAACTACAAGAATTTAGGCGTAGTCAAGAATATTATGTATTGCCTAAATTCTGCAACAACAAAATACGTTTGGACAATTGGTGATGACGATCCAATTCAAGATAGAGCCATTGCTTATGTCATCGATAAACTCAGATTGCACGAAAATCTATCATTATTGTTTTTGAATTTTTCTGGACGCAATCAAATTACAGGCGAACCAGTTCATCCCCCCACAATTGTTGGGAATCGCTGGTTTGATATAGATAGCGAACATGGTGATGGTGACGGTAAAGGTATATTTGAACATTGCTTTTCCAAAAGCGTCGGCGCAGTTATTTTCTTAACAGCTACAATCTACCGTACTGATTTAGTAAAACGCGCTTTGCAAATTTGGCCTGACGCTGAAAATAACTGGATATCTTTAGCTTATTTAGCCGGTTATTGTGCTGCAAATGGTAGTGTAATTGTCACTAAAGAAACTTATTTGGAATGTGTTGTTGGTGTGAGTTATTGGCAAAAAGAACCAAAATCTGCACTGTTAATGCAATACAAACACATACCAGAAGTGATTTTGAAATTGCAAGAAAATGGATATTCTAAGCATTTTTGTAGAAGAATGCTATTGCAAAACGGTAAACAAGTCAACTGGAAAGTTTTCTTGGGTGCTTTAAGAAGATGGCCGATGTCTGCTATCAAGACAGTAGTTCCATTCTTAGCTTTAGTCAGTTTGTGTGCTTTTGACGTGATGATTTACAAAGAGTTTGAGTTAGCAGAATCAAGTGAAATATCTAGTCAGGAAATGCGGAGTTACGAGCCTTAAATAATTCGTACCTTGTAATTTGCAATGACGCTTTTTTCTGCGAAATTCTCCGCTAGTAAAATTTGCAATCATATCAATAAATAGGAGGATTTTACATTATGTTGAATGGAATTTTCCGGGCAATTAAACACAAAACATCTATGCTGTATTTTGATTTAAAATACTACCTAGCCCTTTGGGAGCATAGCAAAAAATTGCCAGCATTAACAGCAGGCGATCGCCAAATCCTCAAAGCTCTTAAAAAAGACGGTGTTTATGTCACAACACTCGCAGATTTAGGATTAAATTCTAGCTCAGAATTCCTGAAAGCTGCTTACGAACAATTGTCTCAGATGGCAGATCCAAATAATGCCCATTTAGAGGAAAAGCTACCACAAATTTACACAGTCACAGGTATACCAGAAATTTTTAACTGGGGAAACGACACAAGGCTGCTCAATATCATTGAAAATTATATTGGTCTTCCTATTGCGTTTCATGGCGTACATTTACGCAAAGATTTTCCTAGCAAACACCAATTTGGAACGCTGTTATGGCATAGCGATGCTGAAGACCGCCGCATCATCAAAATCTTTATTTATCTGAATGATGTCGAACAAAAAACCGGCCCATTTGAATATATTCCTCGTTCTTTAACTCCTATATTCAGTTGGAAATATATTCAGCTTTACTATAAACTTTTCAAGTCAAATTATATGGGTATTGACGACGAAGATGTTAAACCAATCATCCCTAAATCAGCTTGGAAATCTTGCACGGGTGCAGCAGGTACAGTGATTATTGTAGATACAAAAAATGCTTTGCATCACGGTACAGTCCGCACAGAAGAACGGTCAACATTATTCTTTTGTTATACCGCTAATCCTCCGGAAAGACCAGAGCTTTGTACGCAATATTGGGATGATACTTATCCGAGAGCAGAATTACGTTCAATGTCAGATGGACTTAAAGTTTCCACTTAGAAATGTAAATTTCTCTGCTTGTGGTGGAAGAATATCTAATTTAATTAACCGCAGAGGCGCAGAGAACACAGAATAAAAGAAATAAAATTGCATATTTACTGACACAAAATACCTCTCAAACTCTCATATCTCTGTGTCCTCTGTGCCTCTGTGGTTCGTCTCTTTCCTCTATTCAACATTCATCTTAAAGGAATCAATATGATTTTTACTGAAACAGAACTCAAAGACGCATTCATTATTGACTTAGAAGAAAAGCCAGACCATCGCGGTTTTTTCGCTCGGACTTTCTGCGCTCAAGAATTTGCAGCACGTGATTTAAAGCCGACAGTGGCCCAATGTAATTTGTCTTTTAATTACAAAAAAGGCACAATTCGGGGTATGCACTATCAAATTCAACCAGCAACCGAAACAAAATTAATTCGCTGCACTAAAGGCGCTATCTATGACGTAATTATTGATATGCGTCCCGAATCTCCCACCTTTTTATCACACATCGGCGTAGAACTCACTCCAGAAAATCGCCGTGCTTTGTATGTTCCAGAAATGTTTGCTCACGGTTATCAAACACTCACAGATGAAACCGAAGTTGTATATCAAGTAGGTGAATTTTACACTCCTGGATATGAGCGCGGTTTACGCTATGACGACCCATTTTTTAATATTGATTGGCCTTTAGATGTCACAGAAATCTCCGAAAAAGATTTACATTGGCCCTTATTAAGAATGATGACCGTCGGCGGTACAGCTACTAGATAATCTCTCCTCCGCTTCTCTGCGCCTTTGCGCCTCTGCGTGAGTCAAAAAATTAATCAAGGTAGAAATAAATGCCAATTAATATTCTATCTCTGCTCACCAACGCCTCCTCTGTAATCTCTAAAAAAATCCAAGCCCGCATCAATTACGCCAAAACTTTACAAGTTGTTTCCCTCAAACCCAAACAACCTTCTAAAGGAAACGTACTCCTTTCTTATCGCATTGAACCATTCTTATTAAAACCAGGTCAACCAATGCCTAACGACCATACTTGGTATTGGGAAGTTTGGCAAATAGCGCAAACCTTTTTAGACATGCGCTACAACGTTGATGTCATCCAGTTCCACAATGACAAATTCGTTCCCGAAAAAAATTACGCATTTTTCATTGATATTCGTCATCGAATGGAGGCGCTTGCACCAAAACTGAATAAAGATTGCATTAAAGTTTTTCATGTTGACATTGCGAATATGGTATTTCGTAATGCAGCTGAATGCAATCGGCTGCTAGAACTCCAACAACGCAGAGGAATTACCTTAACTCCACAGCGATTTGAAACGCCTAATTTGGGCATTGAATATGCCGATTGTGCTACTGTTTTGGGCAACGATTTTACAGTTGGTACATTCCAATATGCCAACAAACCAATGTATCGTATCCCCATTTCTACCCCCATTGTTTATCCCTATCCCGAACAGAAAGATTTTGCCGCAGTCAGGAAAAATTTTCTGTGGTTTGGTGGTAGTGCTTTAGTTCTCAAAGGACTAGATTTAGTTTTAGATGCCTTTGCTCAAATGCCAGAATACCATTTAACGGTTTGCGGCCCCATTAGTAATGACAAAGAATTTGAGAAGGCTTTCTATAAAGAACTCTACGAAACACCAAACATTCATACTTATGGCTGGATTGATGTTAGTAGTCCTGAGTTTATCCAGGTAACAAATAATTGCCTTGGACTTGTTTATCCTTCCGTTTCCGAGGGACAGTCAGGAGCAGTCATCAGTTGCTTACACGCTGGATTAATTCCGATTTTAAGTTATGAATCTGGTGTGGATGTCCACGATTTTGGTGTGATTTTTGATAACCTTTCTCTAGAAGAAATTAAAGCGAAAGTCAGAAGTATTGCCAATTCCCCCGTAGCAGACCTGAAAATTATGTCTCAAAAAGCGTGGGAATACGCCAGAACAAATCATACCAGAGAAAAGTTTGCTCAAGCATATAAAAATGCTGTAGAGCAAATGCTCGATCGCCAAAAATCTCAAAAACAGAGTTATCCCATAGAATCTAACAAACAACTCGTACAACAAAGTAAAAAATAAAAAGTATTTATCTTTAAATTTTTTACTTATTTGCACTGTGATTAATAAACCTTTGCGTACCTACCCTGCGGGAACGCCTAACGGCGAATGCGCTTTCCTACCTCATTAAACTGGAAATTGCTATCAAGTACCAAAGTATCACTAATACAAATCGCATCTGAAAATGTACTTAATAACTATTGGTAACTAATTATTAAGTACAAAATAATTAGAAATTTGTAACACAACAAACAGTTCTCAAAAGGAGTTTAGTCCATGATTATTATCGATCGCGCCTTACAAGCCAGAGCAGCAGCAGGTAATCCCATTAAAGTCGGGATGATTGGTGCTGGTTTTATGGGTAGAGGAATTGCCAACCAAATTGTCAATTCAGTCCCAGGAATGGAGTTAGTTGCTATCTTTAATCGCCATATTGATGCAGCTAAACAAGCTTATTCAGAAGCAGGAATTGAAGATATTCAAGTTGTTGCAACTGTCGGCGAATTAGAAGATGCGATCGCCAACGGGAAATATGCAGTCACAGAAGACGCTAAGTTACTGTGTCGTGCCGAAAGTATCGATGCACTCATCGAAGTTACAGGTGCAATTGAATTTGGCGCTCAAATCGTCATGGAAGCGATCGCCCATCGCAAACATGTGATTATGATGAATGCCGAACTCGACGGCACCATTGGCCCCATCCTGAAAGTGTATGCCGACAAAGCAGGCGTCATTCTCAGTGCTTGTGATGGCGACCAGCCAGGGGTACAAATGAACCTCTACCGGTTTGTCAAAAGCATTGGTTTAACTCCCCTGTTGTGCGGTAACATCAAAGGACTCCAAGACCCCTATCGCAATCCCACCACCCAGGAAGGATTTGCCAAACGTTGGGGTCAAAAGCCCCACATGGTAGCTAGCTTTGCAGATGGAACCAAAATTTCCTTCGAGCAAGCCATCGTCGCCAACGCCACAGGCATGAAAGTAGCCAAACGCGGTATGTTCGGATATGACTTCACCGGCTACGTCGATGAAATGACCAAACTCTATGATGTGGAACAACTCAAAGAACTTGGTGGTATCGTCGATTATGTAGTTGGAGCCAAACCCGGCCCTGGCGTATACGTATTTGCCACCCACGACGACCCCAAACAACGCCACTATCTGAACTTATACAAATTAGGCGAAGGCCCCCTTTACAGCTTCTATACTCCCTATCACCTCTGTCATTTTGAAGTTCCCCTATCGGTAGCGCGTGTAGTTTTGTTCGGTGATGCGGTCATGTCTCCCCTAGCAGGCCCCTTAGTAGATGTAGTCACCACTGCCAAAATCGACCTCAAAGCCGGAGAAATTCTGGATGGCATCGGTTACTACATGACCTACGGACAATGCGAAAATTCCGACATCGTCCAACAGCAAAATCTCCTACCAATCGGTTTAGCCGAAGGATGTCGCCTCAAACGAGACATTTCCAGAGATCGAGTCCTCACATACGACGACGTAGAATTACCCGAAGGTAGACTTTGCGACCAATTACGAGCCGAGCAAAACAAGTATTTCGCCCCAGAGAAAATCTTGGCAACAGTGGGATGAGGAGATGGGGAGATGGGGAGATGGGGAGACGCGGGGACGCGGGGACGCGGAGAATAATTAATGACTAATGCCCCATGCCTCATGCCCCATGTCCCATGCCTCATGCCCCATGCCCCATGCCCGATTCCCTATTTTTTTAGGTAAAATTCATGAAAATAGCTCTAGTCCACGATTATTTAACTCAGCGGGGTGGGGCAGAGCGTGTATTTGAACTGCTTTGTCAGCGTTATCCACAAGCAGACATTTTCACATCTCTGTACGATCCGCAAAAAACTATCGACCTTGGCGATCGCATAGTTAACACAACATTTTTACAAAAGATTCCCTATGCAGCTAAGTATTTTCGGTCAATGGCTCCTTTATACTTTCCTGCTTTTCGTGCCTTAGATTTACAAGACTACGATTTAATTATTAGTAGTAGCACTAGCTTTGCTAAAGCAGTGCGAAAAAATCCCAACGCTCGTCACATTTGTTTTTGCCATAATGTGACTCGTTTTTTATGGGATACAGCAACTTATTTAAAGGAATATGGAGACTATAAATATTTTGCTCCTTTAATCGAGCAAGTCTTCCAAGCCATGAGAAAGGTAGACTTGAAATATGCACAAGAACCTGACATTTATATTGCTAATTCTAGTGTTGTTGCCCGCCGAATTGAAAATATTTACGGCAAACAGGCAATAATGGTTAACTATCCAATTGATACTAGTAAATTTGTTTTTTCTGATATTAAAGATGAATATTATCTAGCCTCTGCTCGGATGATTAGCTATAAGCGTCTTGATGTGATAGTAGAAGCTTTTAATTGGTTAGGCTGGCGGTTATTAATATCAGGTGATGGCCCAGAACTAGAACGGTTAAAATCCAAAGCATTACAAAATATTCAATTTTTGGGACACGTCAGCGATAAAACCCGCAAAGACTTATTTTCTAAAGCTAAATCTATTATTGTGGCAGCTTTAGAAGACTACGGATTAGTACCAGTAGAAGCCAATGCCAGCGGCACACCAGTTATTGCTTATGGGGCTGGTGGAGTATTAGATACTCAAATACCTGGTGAAACCGGAGTCTTTTTCAAAAGACAAACACCCGATTCTTTGCAAATTGCATTACAAGAAGCCAAGGGAATTTCTTGGAATTACGATCGCATTCGCCATCATGCAGTTACAAATTTTTCTGAAAACGCATTTTTTACTAAAGTCGAGGGAATTATTCACCAAGCTTGTAGGGTGTAAATTTAACAAGAATTCAGGAGTCAGAATTCAGGAGTCAGAATTCAGGAGTCAGAATTCAGGAGTCAGGACTCAGAATAAATTCTGTCAGCTTCACTAAATACTGTTTTGAATTTCTTGACTAAATACCAAATTTACTAATTTTACCAACTTGACAGATTTAACTTATCTACTGATTACATTCTGAATTCTGGATTCTGAATTCTGAATTCTGGATTCTGAATTCTGAATTCTTCTTATCTCTAGCGTAAATTCTGGGAAGGATAATAAAAGTGGTTCAAACGAGTCTAAATTCTCATATAACTACAGTTTCGGAAACTGAACCAAGCTATGGACAAATGTTTACTGTCTTGGTGCGGAGATTTCCTTGGTTTTTAATAGTATTGTTTGGTTCTATTACCATTGCAGGTATGGTAACTTTAAAAACCAAACCAACTTTTAGAAGTTCCATGCAGCTGCTAGTAGAACCGAACTATCAAGGTAAGAAAGAAGGAGGAGGAGTAGAAAATGAGTTTACAGACTCCAATGTGGTGATAGACACTGCAACCCAGCTTAACTTGATGCAAAGTTCGGGCTTGATTCAAAAAGCAGTTGATAAACTGGAGTCTGAATATCCAGATATCAGTACAGGTGAAATTAAAGGTTCTTTGGTCTTAACTCAATTAAGAAGCAAAGAAGATAATGTTGCAACTAAAATTTTTCAAGTCGAATACACCGATAAAGATCCCCAAAAAACTCAAAAAGTTTTAGGTGCAATTCGGCAAGTTTATGTTGAATACAATAAACAACAACAGGATTCGCGTTTACAAAAGGGTCTGCAAATTATTAGGGAACAGTTAGCAAAAGCCAGTGAAGAAGTAAAAGCGGCTGAGACAAATCTCCAAAGATTTCGCAGAAACCAAAATTTAATTGACCCAGAATCACAGGCGAAAGCAATTGAAACAGCTTTAAACAATATTGCTCAAGAACGCCAAACAACTCGCGCTCAATATGGCGAAGCTTTAGCACGACAAAAATCTTTAGAAGAACAACTTAATCGTTCTCCACAAAATGCTTTAGTAGCTTCTCGTCTAAGTCAGTCTACTCGCTATCAAGGCTTACTCAATGAAATCCAAAAAACAGAACTAGCCCTAGCACAAGAACGCTTACGGTTTACAGATGCAACTCCCAGCGTACAAAAGCTTAAAGAACAGCTTCAAAGTCAAAAGGAGTTATTGCAACAAGAAGTAGGAAGAACTTTAGGCGGAAAATCTGCTAGTGCGTTCATGTCTGGAGACTCTCTCCTGGAAAAAGGACAACTCGGTGAAATCGATCTCAACCTTGCTAGTCAGTTGGTGGAAACGCAAACAAATTTAGTTGCTTTAAGCGCCCGCGACCAAACTTTGGCTAAGAAAGAAAATGAACTGCGTTTTGAAATCAAACGCTTTCCGCCTTTGTTAGCTTATTACAATCGAATGCTACCGCAGCTACAATTTAGCCGTGAAAGATTAGAACAACTTTTAAGGGCAGAACAACAATTACGGCAAGAATTGGCTAAGGGTGGATTTAATTGGGAAGTTGTAGAAGAACCCCAAGAAGGTTTACGATTAGGCCCCAATTTACAACAGAATTTGTTGTTAGGTGGAGTGGTCGGGTTAATGTTAGGGGGAATTGCTGTCTTTATTCGGGAATCCATTGATGATTCTGTTCATACTACTGCTGAATTAGAGAAGCAAATACCTTTGCCATTGTTAGGAACAACTCCCAAATTACCGCCAGCTAAACCGAGAGAATCAATGATTAAATTGCCTTTTGGCAAGCCAGAAGTTCTCGCACCTTGGACAATTCAAGTATTGCAATCTCCACCGCGTTGGGAATCGCTGGATTTGATTTATAAAAACATTGAACTTTTAAATGCTGTTTCCAATTTAAAATCTTTAATGGTTACCTCGGCTTTGCCGGATGAGGGTAAATCAGCTTTAGCCTTGGGTTTGGCTATGAGTGCTGCACGTTTGCATAAAAGAGTACTCCTCATTGATGCCAATTTACGCGATCCTAGCCTGCACGAACAGCTAAATCTTCCCAATGAACAAGGGCTTTCAACTTTATTGGCTAGCGATGCAACTCTACCCAATCAAATTAATATTCAGTACACAGGTTCAGCCTACATCGATATTTTGACCGCCGGGCCAAAACCTGCTGACCCCGCTAATCTCTTGAGTTCTCCTCGGATGATGGAATTAATGGCAGCATTTGAGGAAAACTACGATTTAGTACTCATAGATGCTTCGCCCGTCTTGGGTATGGTGGATGCCATGCTCACTGCATCATCCTCTCGTAGTGTCGTTATGGTGGCAAGCATCGGTATTGTTACGCGCAGCCAATTAACTCAAGCTACAGCCATGCTCAGCAAGTTAAATTTGATTGGGGTTGTGGCAAATGGAGTATCAAATAGCAGTAATTACGTACCTTATGTCAAACAACAGCAATTAGCTCTGCGCCAAGCTGTGGAAAAATAAATAAGACTTGGGGCATTGGTGGTTATGAATCCAGATGTAGAGACGTTGTATTGCAACGTCTCTACAAAGATTTTTATTTTAATTTCAGCAACACAGGGTGGGAAGGGGGAA
>NZ_LAHA01000111.1 GCF_002608075.1 Nostoc linckia z4 | reverse complement strand
GTTTTGATGTCAGATATCAAAACCTTTACTAATTGGGAATCCTACCTTTTTTTGTCCCAAAAAACGATTCATATTTATATTGAGAATAAAAATAAAATTTTACCAGTATTAGTACTGTTTGTAATGTTATAAATATTTATAGCGTACTGAAGCAAATTTTTAGCGATCGCTTGTTTTTCTCCGACCTCACGAAATCGCGTTGCTCCCTAGTAGGATTGGTTTTCAGTCCTCATCATCAATTTATATCCCGTTTTCAACCCATTCATTTGTCAACTGCTTCCTTAATTACTTTAGGCATTTATTTTTCGATTTCTCAAAGTACTGGTGTTTCTTCATTGTCGTCAAATAGTTTAAAAGGAAGAGTTAGTACAATAGATTACTTAACACATCCTTATTCACCAAAATTGAGTGCTTTTTTAGCAACAATTCGTTGGGCGGAAACAGGAACCAGTGAGTCAGAAAGTTATCGCAAGTTAGTATTTAACGGAACTTTTAATGATTTTTCTACGCACCCGTTAAAGAAACAGTGCGCTCCTATTAATGGTAAAAATGTTTGTTCGACTGCGGCTGGTGCTTATCAAATGTTGGATATAAGTTGGTATGACCTTCGGCTAAAGTTAAACTTAAAAGATTTTAGTCCAGCCTCTCAGGACAAGATGGCAATTGAATATATTCGTCGTAATAATGCTTTAAGTGACATTGAAGCAGGAAGGTTTGATACTGCTGTATGCAAAGTAGGTAGAATTTGGGCCAGTTTTATTTGCAACTCGTACAATCAAAACCCAAAATCTTTAGAAGAGTTACGTAATTATTATCAAAAAATGTTGGTAGTTTATGGAAGTCAAAAATAGGGTAAAGGTTTGTGCCATTTACGTTTTAACTTAGGTACATTAACTTCAGATAGTATTTTCCATAATTCTATTCCTCGTTTTCCTGCTACATGATATCGATAAGCTTTTGAATTCATGCTTTGTTTGGGTTTAGCACATTTGTAGTGATTATTAGGAACCCAAATATCAAACCAGTTTTTTACCCAATTGAGTACTTCTATTGTTCCTGTGAGGTCTATTTCTATGCTATTAACTTTTCCTTTGACTTTGAATAAGTTTACGCCACCATCCCCATCTATTAATCCGATAATGAATGCTTTTATCAATTGCTCATTATCTAGAACAGGAGGTTTAAGAGTCAAAGATTTATTTGGTGTAATATTAAATATGCTAATTAAATCATCACATATTTGTTTACTGTTTATTCTCAATCTAAAGGCTTTACCATTAGTGTAGGTTTTCCCAAACGGATATTGATGTTTTTGATTAGAATTATGCATTTCGGCTATTTGATGATCGCATTCAAGTAAATCCTTTAATGTTTTTAAATGCTCTAAATCTTGTTCCTGTAGTCCAACTTCTAAAATATAACCATGACTTGAATAATTTATGCATCCATCAGCTGCTAAAAATCCTGCCCAATAGCAATTTTCTAAATTTGGAGTGCTAAAATAATTATGATTAACTGTGTACGACTCAAGTTTTCTTAATTTCATTGCTTGAGCTTTAGCTCTTACCCCTGCTTCGTCTCTACCTAATTTTTTTCCTATGACCTCATAAGTTTTAGTTAAATAGTTATCTTTGAGGTATTGTATTTCATCTTGTGTCCATCTATGGCGTTGTTTTAGGTTAAGTCTTTGTGCTTTAGCGTGAATTGCGGGAAGAGTTCTATGAGGCATGAACTGAGATTGTATCAACTTTGGTGATAGCTCAGAGTAAAGTTGGTGTAATATTTCTTCTTCCTCGACAGTCCATTGTGGTTCAAGTGTTAATCCTAGTAACCTCAGTTTTCCTTTTACTGATTGTCTACTTCTATATGGAAAATATTCCTGATGTATTTCATCAATATTTGAGCATTTTGTAACTAATTCTGCAAGAAGTTGTTCTTCTTCTGCATTCCACCTATTCCAATTTTTCATAGTCAATTTTTTAGTCCTTAACTCAATTTTATCATCCTAATAATTGAGAAAAGCCATGTTAGAAATGTACAATACTGAAATTCAAAAACAACAGCTTTGGACTGCAATTGTACAGGCCAAACAAGATGGTTTGAGCAATGAAGAGATTATAGAGAATATACGGGAAGCTTTACCGGACGCAATGGTTTTTTATGCTGAAACTGTTTTAAAGCAGATTGACTTTAGAACAAAATTATCACGTCCAGTTGTTGAATTTAATTTGGAATTTTTATTTCAGGTAATATATGAATCAGTAATTGCAGGTACAAACGATGATGAAATATTATCAATATGTGCAGAACACTGTACTTTAAATCAGTACGAGTTTGTACGTTATGCACTTGAGTATATCCATCTCAATCGAATGCCCTCACAGTGGGAGCAAAATAACGTGTATCAAAAAATGATTGAGATAGTTAGCCTCTCGCCAATTGAATCTTTATTTGAATATATAGAATCAATCAAAAATATTTATCTCAAGCAGATTGGTTATAAAGTAGTTCAGGAGAATCTTTATAATTTATTTTTGAGCAATAAAGGAACTGGTTATTTTACTGATTTAGCAAATAAAGCGAGAGATAACTTTATTAAAAACTATTGCTGTCGAACGGCAGTGCTTGTTGCGCGTGCCACAGGTAAACCATTAGATTTAAAAGCAACAGGTAATGGCTCAATTCTTTTAAAAGAACCTAAATATTTGGATAGTGAAATTGCTAATAATGAGATTGTTAGCTCAAATATTTTAACTATGGGACAAGCAGGAAAACTATTAGTTGATACTTTAGAAGATTTTAATATTAATGCTAAGTATGTTGATGCCAAAAATGGCCCTACTTTTAACCGTATTAGGGTAAAACTGGGACGAGGTGTTAGTTATAAAAAAGTAGAAGATATCGGTAATGACTTAGTACAGCAGCTTGGTGAAGAATTAGGCTTAAAAGTTGCGCCAATGGTGAGTGTAGTGCCTGGGGGAGTTGTATTTGACATACCCAGGTTAGACAGACAATTTGCTTATTTCCGTGATTACTTTACTTTTGAGGGCGAACCTGACATTTATTCGGTGTCTATCCCCGGTGGTGTTGATGTTGATGGCACCTATGTTGAAATTCCCCTTTATAGCGATAACGTGACTCATATCCTGGGTGGTGGGCGGACGCGGGGTGGAAAGTCGCAGTTTGAGAAAGCCGCAATCTTATACTTAGTGCGACGATATCCCCCTTCTGTTGTTCGATTGGCACTTTCAGATGTTAAACGTGTGACCTTTGGTAAATTTGATGGACTTCCCCATCTTATTGCCCCAGTTGCGCGTGATGCAGAGTCTACCGCTAACTTGCTTGATTACTTGGTCGAAGAAATGGAATTGCGCTACCAGGAATTTGAGCGCCACAGCAGCATTGAAACGATCGCACAGTACAATTCACGGTTCGCACCTGATTGCATCATGCCACGAGTGATTTGTCTGATTGACGAATGTTTCGATCTACTTTCCGATGATAACTATTGCGATCGCATTGAGACTGCGCTGATGAAGTTGCTTGCAAAAGCGGGTGGTGCAGGGATTCATGTATTGTTATATACTCAACGACCTGACAAAAATGTGATAGATCCGTTGATTCGCTCAAACTTTCCAGCAAAGACAGCCTTTGTTACAACCCGTCCTGAAGATAGTTGTATTATCCTGGGGGACGATAAAGACAAGCGTGCAGTTTATTTGCTGGGGTACGGTGATTTCTTGTACAAGACGACTGAAGTTTTACGACTCCAAGCTTTATATGTTGCTGACGATGAAGACCCTGAATACTTCCAGCAATTACTCTTGGAAGCAAAAAACCAGAACGATCCTTATACAGCATGGAAATCTGGGTTAGACTTTGATGAATTTGTCGCTAGTCTGTATGGCGAGAGTAGTAGTCATGATAATGGTAAATCTAAAGCCACTACTGCTACTAAAACTAAGCAGTCTAAGACTGATTTTGAGGGCAGTTTTAGTTTTAAGGTGCAGCTTGACGAAGAAGCAAGAAACTCAATTATGAATTTGCATCAAAAGGGCTATCAACTTGATGAAATTGTCAAAGCAGTATTCAATTTATCCCGTCAAGATGGTAGGTCATACAAAAAATTTAGAAACGTTGTCGAAGAATTTTTAAATAACCTTAAAGGTGGTGGTGAAGATGATATTTGAACTAACCATGCCTTTACCCCCTTGTATGAACGAAATTATTAACCAGGCACGGTCAAGTTGGCAAGCAAGTGCTGAACTTAAGAAGTACTGGACAAACTTAATTGGTGAATTTGTTAGAGAATGTGAATTTTGTTTAGATAGTACAGTGTGGATTGAGTTCCATTGGTATCTCAAAAATTTTGCACGAGATAGTGATAATGTAGCTGCTGCCGCTAAATTTATTATGGATGGGCTAGTTACAGGGCGAGCAATTCGTAACGATAACCTGACAGTTATCCAATCACCTGTTGTACATTACTATCATCGCAGTAGTGGTGATGATGGTGTGCTGTTAAGACTTTCACAATCACCTGATTTTTTATTAGATAATTTTATTGTATCTAACCAATTTTCTAGAAACAGTTTAGAAAGATACAATCAAAAAATCACACATTTAATCTCAAACCAATTGTAGTTTATCTAAAGGATAATAGTAATGTTACGTTATAAAGAATATACTTGGTTGATTGGCAAACTAAATGCAGGCAAGAATATTAATTTATGGGGTAAACAGGATATTGGCAAGACTTTTACTGTTAAAAACTGTTTACTTAAAGATATTACTTTAAAGTCTGTCTATCTCAATCTTGAATATCCTTTTAGTGTGGCTCATCTCTTTGATGTTATTCCTATAAGTTTTGATTTGTACTACCAGCAGGATTGGCAAAATATAATAAGCGTATTATCTGATGGATTAAATAGACTACTTGTGATTGATAATTTTGATAGGTTGCACTTTGTTAGCGATAGTTTTAGCAATGATTTATTGAGATTACAACAGTTGGCTAAACTAGAGAATTTTTCTTTACTATTAATATCTCGGATGCCGCTAAGATGTTTTCATTTTACGGGTTTTGCTAACTGTTTTGAAGAATTGGAATTAAACGAAACTAATACTTGGACTTTTCGAAAGTAGATATGTTATTTCTATATATTGTGATTTGGTGATATTTCAGTTCGGTTAGATTGTTGTTTTAAGCAACAAAGCAAGTTCGACTCTTGCTATCACCATTGGGAATGAAACTACTACTGAGACTGAAAATTAATGAGTACATATCTATTAAATAGTTGTGGAATTGTTAATAGAGTAAGGGGTAGGTTAGTAGTGTAGTTCTCAGCAAATCCCAATTTGTGCCGGGGCGAGAGTAATTAAAAACCTTGTGACCTGCATTTTGGAGGGATAAATTATGTTGAAGAAGTTTGCGTTTAATGGCTTGAGAAACCTTAATGCTGCTTTTGGAATAGTGTCTTTAACTGCTATTGCTTTAGGCACTGTAGCAACTTTTTCTGGTTTGGGCTTATTGTACTTAGCTAGGGGCGGATTCCCAATAGTTGAGAAAGAACGCTCCGAACAAATTGCCTACATTGGCACTGGTGCTATTGTATTGGGCTTTACCGGATTTATTTTTGCTTCCTTGGGCGGTGCTTTCTTAAGCGCTGTTGAAGAATCGGAGGAAACTAATTCGAGTAGAGAAACTGCAAAAATAGCTGACATAAAACCGCTTGTATTAGCAAAAACTGAGAACTCTGAAAAATCTGATTGTCTGCCTTTAATTTACACTTACAAGGTGATGAATTTTGAAAGACATCCTGATTCAAAGTGCTTGGTTATTTGTAGGTTTGAGGAAGAACCATATCGGAAATTCGTACTTTACGAAGAACTACGTTTTCACCAAATTGACGACTTGGCAGTAATCTATGATGAAACCGATCCAGACAGATTAATTGGACAAACATTCTCCTCATATCAGCCTTTACCTTATGAAGCTTTGGAGGAGCATTTAGATATACACCGACGCTATATTAATGCAGTTAATAGCGAAGAATTTAGTTCTTGCTATTTACAAGTATGTGCTGGGTGTAATGTAAGTTACTGCATGGTGCCAATAATATTGTTTGTGGGATTCATCCATATGGATGGTTTGAAAATGGTTGCTGTCCAGATAAACAATGGGATGAACGTAAGGCGTTGTTTCCATTTGAAGATGATGCTGTTGTCGAAAATTTAAATAGAGAAATATCGTCCAATCAAGCGAATATTTACAAATTTTACGGCAATCTTATCTTGTCGGATGAATACGCTAACCGTAGGTTTTCTTTTTCCTATTCCGGTATCTTGCTTAAACATTCTGACAGACTGCTTGAGCTTGGTATGGAAGCAACACTTCTTTCTTACATCCAGTATTTCCGTACTCGAAATGTAGTGGTCTTTGACTACGTAGCATCAGGACGAGTTTTAGAGTTTGCAAAGGAACTTGAGGGCATAGCTCAAATCGAAGTTGATGGTGATGAAATATCTATCTTTTTTGATATATATGCGCCCTGTCATCGCTTTCGTTGTGATGGTGTATCGCTGCATCCTTACTCAACTTTCGTTCCTCAAGAACTCAGATATAACTACAACTTGGTTAGCTACGTTAACTACCTTAAGAGTAAAAAATCTGGAGTGTTGAGATGAATAAGGAATTTCTAAAAGCTGCGAGTCCAAGTCGGAAAAATCGAATTTTTGCAATTTCTGTATCTTGAACTGGTAATTTCTCCAATTCAACATCTGCAAATTTTGGAAAATTTAGTTCATCTAATTGCTTAAAAAGGCAATTTATCCTCCTTCCTCCTGCTATTGGTTGGGATACGTATAAAAGCTTTCACTCAGTACGGGGGTTTCCCCCGCTACTGGGTGGTAAGTCGCTATAACGCCGCCCATCAGTAATTCATGGAGAAACCACATTATGTCTGCTTTTGCAATATCGCCTTTTGTGCAATCTGTTAACGATGTTTTGTTTCCAATCGAGTTGTTTTTGATGGTTTTCCCAATCTTCTATGTGATATTTGTCCCTGCTCAATCAGTATCACTTCAGGTTAGTAATAGCGTTGGGGTGATTTTTAAAGAGTTGCCGGTTTTGGAAACTCATGGGAATTTGACTGGTGTTGGTGCTGTTTCTGTTCTGGAAGAATTATCCAAACCAGAATCTTCCATTATTGAAACTGCGCCGCCAGTTGTTGAAACTGGGGTTACGGATGAAGCTAGACAGCTTGTGCTAGTAGACGTTAAGGAAGAAAGGAAGAAGCTTTTGGATTTAGGTGCGCGGAAGCTGCGACAGTTCTGCAAAGAACGCCGAATTCAAGGCTATTCTACCGTCTACAACCGTAAAAAACTCGATGGACTCGTTGACTTTCTGATCGCGCAACAAGTGACCTCTGCTCAAGTGGTCGAGTGTGTGGAAATGCTTGCTTAGAATTAAAATTTGGTGAAAAGCCTCGGTAAAAACTGGGATTGCAAAACTATTCCCTTGGGATAGGATAATACTTGCTTGATGACTCTTTCTATTAAGGTTGAGCTTCTAAAATGCGTCCTATACTTCTTGGCGATAGTGTTGGTAAACCTCTCCTAGCGGCTTCTTCTGCTACCTGCATATGGTAGTGGTGCTTTGAGCGACTAGGTTTTCGGTTCTTGCTCCATTCGCTGATTTCGACAATTTTGCTTGCCTCTGTACTTTTGCACTTCTTAGGTCTGCCTACGTTGACACCCAATACTTCATTAGCTTTTGCGATCGCCGACTCCTGGGTTTCTGACAAGATGGTACTTGATGTCCATCTTTTCTTCCACTTTGCTATTGAGTTTTCGGTTACACCAATCTCTTGGGCTAAAGCTACATATTTTTTGCCTTCGTTTAGCCCTAGCAGAATTTTCGCTCTTTTGCTAACTTCATCGCTGCTCGTTGCCGCTATGTGTTCTAGTGCTTGTTTTTCAAGAGAATTTAATATCTGAAGATGAGGCATCTAAAAATTTACCCCTCTTTACTGTACAATTTTGCCAAATGGAATGAAGCCTGAGATACTCTTTTTGTAGCGTTCATTTTTTCTAAAAACCCACCCAAAGCCCTGTTTGCACCAGGGCTTTGAGGAGAAAACAAGCCCACCTGTTAGTAAAACAAGGCGGAACATTGTTTTGTCAATTTAATTAACTAGAGACATCATATCATGAGTTTAACCAGTTTTACAAACCTTTCTTTAGGTAGATGTATTTTTCCCAAAAATAACATCATAAAATCTCTCTTCAATCGCGCTGGTTTTAAATGGGTCAATAATAATATTTCTCTCCTGGAAAAATTTTATTTAAGAGATTGTTTGATAAGTAATTGTTCATTATTTACATAAGTTAATTATTTTTTAATAATATTACTTCACTGTAGAAAGTGCCATAAGTTCTGCTGCTTAAGTTTTCCTGCTTTCTGCTTAAGCTTTTCAAAATTGAACTTATCTTTTTTAGGCAATTTGTGACCCGGAGTATCAATATGTCTGAGGTGCATAGTCCGGCAATTACATATATTTCTCCTACGGAGTTGGTTGTTCATCCGAAGCTGATAGAAATATACGGTGAAAATGAGGTTCGTCCCGCTTTAGAAAAAAGTATCTCGGAAAAAGGGATTCTGGAATCTTTAAAGGTATCTGCACGCACTGGTGTAAATGTTGTCTTGGCAGGTAAGTGCCGCTTGCAGATAGCCCGCCAGTTGGGAATTTCTGCTGTGAAGGTGGAATTTGTCGAGTCTAGTTCGCCTGAAGAAGATTTGAAATTAGTGCTTGATTTTAATCTTCATCGAGAAGGAGGAAAGACTCATTACCAAAAATTTCACGAGGGGCAGTACTGGGAGAGCGTACTTCGTCCCCAAGCGAAAGAAAGACAACGGGAAAGTGCCCGTCGTTTGAATGAAACGAAGTATTCAAATTTGAACACTTCGATAGATGAGAATCAATTTCAATTAAAGAAAGGTAAACCTGTGATTCAGGAGGTTTCAGAGAATCTAAGGATAAGCGTTGGTAGTTATCACAAGGGTAAAAAAGTATTTGAATATATTTCTCAATTAAGGGAACTGCAAAAATTTAAGGCAGTTGTGGCACTGGAGGCGGAATTTAACCGGAGTATTGATGCAGCTTACAAGTTTGTTTGCAATCAAGATATCTGTGACCAGGTTATAGACCTGATTGAAGCAGATGAGATAGGTAGTATAAGTGATGGTATCGCTTGGATGCGGAATGGCGAACGCAATCCGTTTCGGCGTTTCCAACTTGGTCAAGTATATCAATTTAAGAAAAGACTGCGGCCAGAGTTGGAAATCGTGGGGCGTGTTATTGGTATAACTAATGAATTTGTTGTGTTTGGATTGAGGAATTTAGTAAATATGAACCTAGAAATCGTGAATCTACGTCCGCGACAGATTGATGCAGAGTTGCAAGATGAACCATCTGCTGAACAGAGAAAAAGAATACTTCACTTAATGGAAAAGTTTAGGGATGTTTTTCCAGTTCAGGTATCTTTAGCTGAATTATTAAAACTACCAAATTTAACTGATAAAGAGGAGGTTTTATTGCGGATGTATGAATCTGACGTATTTGAAAAAACTTGGGAGGACTATAAGAGCCAAATGCAAGCAATGGAAATGTCTACAAATAGAAAAAAGGATAATATTCGTGCTGCATAGGTAGCTGTGAGCAGTTAATCTAGCAGAGAATTTATCCCAAAATTTAACATTACCTAATAGATTAGCATCTCAATACTGATTGCAGTACGAGTTCATATTTTGGGTGCCGAACTCGTATGGATATATTTGACTGTTTTTTGTTTTTAAATTCGTTGGTGGAGTGTAATTTCATCTTCACCCATTGTACTAACCTCTGTCAGCTTTTGGTGACACTTTTAGGTGTTACTAGCTTTGTATTCTTATTCCAAAACTATTTTCTAGATTTAGTCACAACTTCGTTAGAACTGACGTATTTAAATAGCTCTCAAAAAAAAGTTGGGTAGCCGCATTGTTGTTGGTGAAGCGTGTTGGACTAAATCTTAGCCTAAGCCTACGTATGTCTAAGCCTAAACAAGTATAACCTCTGTTTGCTTTCAACCATGAGACGATTACCAGTCGCCTCCAACAAGCGGATAACCAACCGCTTCTTAATAAAACAAAAATTTCAAATTTAGGCTAACACATTTTGACCAACAGCGAGGCTACCTGATGCACTAAAACCATCAGGACAGTCACTCATGTTCCAAGAAGATTTCGGGGCAGATGTTGATAACAGGCCCCAATTAAGTCTTTCACAGCCTGCAAAAAAGAAAATCAAACCCCATCTACCCGCAGAATCATTGGGTAAACGCTACGTAGAGCGTTTTTGGCATCCATTTGGGGCGATAGTTGCCCCTTCTTTAGTAGAAGGTGCAAAACCAGCATGGCGCACTATCGATTATTACCTGCAACCTTCCCAACTGTGGAAGCTGCACCAAGATAAGTCAAAATTAGTAGGTCTGCGTTTTGACAACACAACCCGTTACGCCACAATCGATTTAGACTTCTTTGGCGACTACCATAACATTGAATCTATAAGTCGCATCAAAGCCGCACTAGAGGACATTGGCATAGTCGATATCGTCATTCTCCAGTCCAGCTTTAGTGGTGGTTATCACTTGATTTTAAACTTTGCATCTCCCCTGCCTACCTTTGCCGTAGCTTGCGCCTTAGAAATTACCTTGAGAAATGCAGGCTTTATCCTGCGCCAAGGACACCTAGAAATCTTCCCCAACACTAAACCATATAGTGCCAAACAAATAACCAACTACAAAGCCATCCGTTGTCCCATGCAACCGGATAGTGGGTCATTTTTACTTGATGATGACCTACAACCAATTAGCGATTCCGTTTCTATCTTCCTCGATTATTGCGATCGCGCGGCCAGTCGGCAAGATTTAACCAAATTAAAACGGGTAGCGAACAAAGCCAAAAAACAAATTGCACAGGAGAGATATCGTAAGCAAGAGTCTGCTGATGCTGCACAGTGGCGTGCCAACTGGGAAGAAACAATTGCGATCGGTTGGACAGGACAAGGACAAACAAACACCCTCCTACAAATCTTTGCAGGCTACGGAATTGTCTTTCTAGACTTAAGAGGCAATAAATTAGTCGAATTTTGCGTCTCCACCGCAATCAACGCCCCTGGCTATAAGCAATATTGCCGACACCAACATGAAATCGAAGCTAGAGTACGGCATTGGGTAGAATGCACAATTCGTAACAAATGGTACAGTGCCTACGTTAGTTATCCCGAACGGCTGTTGGGTACATTCGCCAACACATTTGCAGAAGCCATAGCAGGTGTTAGCAGGATCGATCAACCTAAAGATAACGTAATTCCATTTGACCGTCGCCTCCAGCAGAACTGGGAACGTAGCCAACAAGCCCAAAGACGCATCCAGATAGTAGTAACAGCAATAGAGTGGGATAGTGGGTTACCAGCAGGGGCTACTGAACGGGCAAAAGCTATACGTGCTGAGTATAAACGTCGCTTTAACAAAACTATTTCCCAAGAGACTCTACAAAAGCACTTACATTTGTGGCATCCCACACGCTACATTTTAGACCCTTGGGCAGAAAATAGCTCAAACCCTTATCAATCAAGTGAGAACGGGCAACTTTACGAATTTCAAAGCTCATTTGTAAAACACGATACTCAAAATCCTTGTGGAATAAGTAATTACGTTCCAATACTGCTCGGTTAAGGGAAAATAGATAGTGGAATAAATCATAATTTGTTCGCGTGTGTCTTACGAGAACAAAAACAGCTAAAAACGTTGCTTGTACCTGAAGGCACTCTCGAAAAATTTAATTGTCAATTGCTGAGAAGATTTTTAACCTGTTGAATTATAAATTCAGAATGAACAATTTACGGTATCGCCCAAATAATAGATGTATTCAACTTGCTTGACTAAAAA
>NZ_LAHA01000110.1 GCF_002608075.1 Nostoc linckia z4 | reverse complement strand
GAATTCAGGAGTCAGAATTCAGGAGTCAGAATTCAGGAGTCAGAATTCAGGAGTCAGAATTCAGGAGTCAGAATTCAGGAGTCAGAATTCAGGAGTCAGAATTCAGGAGTCAGAATTCAGGAGTCAGAATTCAGGAGTCAGGAGTCAGAAATTTAAATTCAATTTAGTCTGCACAAAATTTCAACTTGATTTAACTGGGGTAAAAATAGGAACAATTAAATTTCTTCCTAAAATATCAAATTTTTAGCAAAACTAGGAGCATAATTATGCTAAGAGAAAACAACAGCTATCGTCACAAATTAAATCAATTTTTAATTTGTTGTTTGAGTAGTAGTTTGTTCATCGCAAGTAATGGGCTACCTATCAGCGCTTTAGGAAAACCTCAAAATTCGCAAAACTTTTTAATTGCTAAATCTCCAGATGAGAGACAGCCAGAAGCAGTAAAGAAAGGAATTGAGCAAATTCCTGTTTCTAATGCAACAGTATCTCCCAGAAAAAAACAATCTGTTGAATCACCAATACGACAACAAACTCCTCGGATATCTTCTAACACAGGAAGTTCCCAGCGTTCCTATAGTAGCTCTGGTTCTAGACCTTCCGGACGTAGAACTAATAATTCTAATTCCAACAATAATCGTGCTAGTAATAGCTCTGGTTCTAGATCTTCTGGAGGGAGAGTTGCTAATCGTTCTAATAATCGCCCAGCTAGAGTTCAGCAGACAAGTAGCAATGTAGCTGTCAACAACCAAAATATTCAGGAGTCACCAGCACCGATTTACAAAGAAATTAATTTTGTAGATGTGGCGTTGGGTATTTTGGATAGAAATGACTTCCAATCTCAAGGTAGATATTTCCATTTCTACGAGTTTGAAGGTAGAGAAAATCAATTAGTCCAAATTAGACTTGTTGGCAGTAATGATAACCGCAGAACAAATAATTTAAGTTTAAAACCGTTATTATTTTTGCACGATCCCGATAATAATATCATCGTCAAAAAAAGTGCTTTAGACAAAAACAGTGGTGGCGATGATGCCTTCATTTTTGCACGGTTGCCGGTGAATGGCACTTACAAAATTGCAGTTACTAGCCAAAACCCCGGAGAAATAGGTCGCTATAGTTTAGCTTTGAGGAATGATAGAGCTAGCTACACTATAGATGAATCCGGTCAACTAAACGCCAAAAGTTCCACCTTAAAACAAAATGGAGGAGCTTACAATGTTTCCAATTTTCAAGGTAAAAAAAATCAGCTAATCAGCATTCGCGTAGATAGTGTTGACGAAGAATTTTCTCCTTACGTCACCTTACTCAATTCCAAAGGGCAACCCGTAGCCATAGATCAAAACAAAGACAAAGGTGATGTATATACTGCTTTAATCGACAGAGCTAGGTTACCTGAGGATGATACTTACTATATAGTTGTTACTTCCAAGAATCCACAGGAACTTGGTAAATATAGATTGACTATTTTTTAAATTGGGCATTGGGCATTGGGCATGGGGGATGGGAAGAGGACAAGGTAGACAAGGTAGACAAGGTAGACAAGGTAGCTCTCCCCCCTCTCCCCCTCTCCCTCATCTCCCCAATACCCACTCCCCACTCCCCACTTCCTTCTCACAGGTATACATGGCGGCGTATCGTCCATTGAAGCGCAGCAGTTGTTTGTGCGTGCCTTGTTCTAAAATTCGGCCGTTTTCGATGTAAAAAATTAAATCGGCTTGTTCGATCGCTTTGAGGTTATGGGACACTACAAAGGTGGTGCGTTTGTGAGTTAAGCGTTCGAGTGCTTCGTTGACGGCGCGTTCGTTTTCGTTGTCTAAGCCAGTGGTCGGCTCATCTAATATGACGATGGCGGCTTGACGAATGGCAGCACGAGCAATGGAAATTCTCTGCCGTTGTCCTCCGGAAAGTGTCGCCCCTCTTTCTCCCAATACTGTTTCGTAGCCTTCGGGTAGCGCCATGATAAAATCGTGGGCGTTTGCTAAACGCGCAGCTTTTTCTATTGCTTCGTCAGAAGCTCCCAAACAACCGTAGGCGATGTTATCTCTGACGCTGGCAGCAAATAAAATTGTATCTTGTAGGACGACGCTAATTTGTCGGCGAATGGATTGCAATTTGTACTGGCGCAAGTCGCCGCCATCAACTAAAATTTGTCCTTCTATTGGGTCATAAAGGCGTAACAATAAACTGACTAAGGTGGATTTACCACCGCCGGATGGCCCCACTAAGGCAATGCGTTGACCTGGTTGCACCTCAAAAGTGATGTTGTGCAAGATTCTGTTTGTGGGTTCGTAGGCAAAGCTGACATTTTCAAAGCGGACGCTTCCCCGCAAAGGTGGTGCTTCCGTTGCTCCCCGCACATCGCGGATGTCTGGTACTGTGTCTAAGACATCTAAGATGCGTTCGCCGGAGGCGGTAGCTTTAGCGATTTGTCCGGTGTACTTGGCAAGTTGGCGCATGGGCTTAAAAGCAATCCGCAGATAGTTGACAAATACCAGTAAATCCCCTGGTGTGATTGCTTGCTTTAATACTAGTTGTACCCCCCGCCATAACACCAAAGCAGTGGCAATACCCACTAGCAGTTCCACCATCCTCTCTAAACCGGCTGCTAATCTTTGAGCTTTGGCACTTTCTTTTAAACTTTGGCGGTTATGGCGAGAAAAGCTATTCTCTAACATATTTTGCAGAGATAGGGCTTGGACAACTTTAATTGCGCCAATGGATTCTGCTGCTGTTGCTGCCATTGCCCCTTCCCGTTGACGTTGCGATCGCACTACTTGTCTGATGCGTTTTGTCAACCGTATGGTACAAAAAACAAACAAAGGAAAAACGGCGACGGCTATCAGCGCTAGTTCCCAGTGCAGCCAGAACATCACAAATATCATCCCCACCAAAGTCAGGGAATGGGCAATCAAAGGTAACACCGCCATCACCGTCACCTCCCGCAGTCTTTCGATGTCGGAGGTAACGCGGGTAATTAAGTCTCCAGTTTTGGCTTTGTGATGAAATGATAGCGAGAGATTTTGCAGATGACTGTAAAGTTCAGAGCGAATTTCAGTCAACACATGGCTAGCTGCTAGCGCCATTCCCACTACACTAAAATAAGCAGCAGTAGCCCGCAGTAAAGCGATCGCTATTAACCCCAAAGTCAAAGCTGTTAATAGGCCAAACTGTCCCAGTCCTGATAACACAGGAATTCCCAAAGACTGGGGCTGAAAACCAGGCACAAGAATATAGTCAAAAATGAACTTTAGCGGCCAGGGTTCCAGCAAATGTAAGAAAATTTCAGCCATCAATGCCACAAAAGAGGCAATCAGCAGCGTCTTTTGTTTACTCAACTGGGGCGCAAATCGCCGCAAAATCCGGGCAATTCCCGGTAAAGCTGCCCTGAGACTTTTAGAATCTTTAGCCGCCATTATAATAATTGGTAATTCGTAATTAATAGCAAATTGGCATGGAAAGTATTGTTAGAAATTTGGAACTTTCTAGTAAAGTTTTGTAATCCAAAATCCCAAATTTCAATGTGTTGTTGACGGTTCACACTTAACAGTCAACAGTCAACACTCAACAACCAACTTGGTTTTGAGTGTAGCGATCGCTAATATAATAATTGAGTTTTTTTTCTAGAGCGATGGCTATTTTTTCTAACCACAAGGGATTGTATCCAAAGGTCAGGCGGTTTAACAACGGCTTCAAAAATCCCTGATGGCGACGGTGTCCCATCCTTTGATAACGCTTTTGAAAATACTTGTCTTTCACTGTCAAATGCCACTTTTGGGCGAAGTGTTCTAAACTGGCAGTTTCCCAAGCATTACTCCAACGCAGCATAAAAAATGCCAGTTCTGACAATTCAAACTTTAGTCCCGGTACATAGGTAACCACCGAAGTCGGTTCGCAGTAAAAAGTGCCTCCAGCCTCAGCCACCGTCAGACAAAAATCGATATGTTCCCGCGTACTCAGCAATTTTTCGTCTAACAATCCGATTTGCTGGAAAATCTCAGCGCGAACTAACATACAATGAAACTCGGCAAACTCGCATTGTTGGCGATAAAGTTGATGGCGGATTTCAACAACTTTGCGATTGACAAAGTAATGTTTTTCATGCAATCGGCGTTTGACTTTACTTTCCTTTTGTTCCACAACAATATGAGCTTCGCCACCCGCCAGATGTACTGTTTCTCCTAAAGGTTTACCAATACAAGTCAACGGACACACTACAGTGGCTTTTGTTTCTTGGGCGCATTCCACTAAGGAGTTTAGCCAGCCCGGACTGACAATTACATCGTTGTCGATAAATACTAAATACTCAGTTTCAACTTGTTGTAAACCCAAGTTGCGGGCTTGGTTTGGTGAAAGGTAATGTTCTGTGCGGATTAATTGAAATTTTTTTTCTTGGGCTTGTTGTTGCAAGTAGCGGTGGACGTGTTGCGGCGAACCACCATCTACATAAATTAAAGAAAAAGGTAGTTCAGTGTGTTGGTAAATGCTTTCTAGGGATTCGCGCGTGTAACTAAATCGCTCCCGTTGCGAAACAATTATAGTGATTTGTGGTTTGTTCATAGTGGCGAATAGAAAATGGGAATGTATGGAGACAGGATTTATCTGACAACTGGGATAAAATCTGGAGTTGCTGGATAGTGCTGTCAATTTTTAAGTGGACGAAATTTGATTGCAAGGCGACGCAATTGAGTTGCGATGGATGCAATTGAGTTGCTAGGCGATGCAATTAAGTTGCTAGGCGATGCAATTGAGTTGCTAGGCGATGCAATTGAGTTGCTAGGCGATGCAATTGAGTTGTGAGGCGATGCAATTGAGTTGTGAGGCGATGCAATTGAGTTGCTAGGTGATGCAATTGAGTTGCTAGGTCTAAATTACCGCTTCAAACGCATTACACAAGGGATATTTTGCCTAACAAAACTGCTTCAGATCTCCCCAAGGCTCGTTGGTAAACATTTATCCAGTTTTGGAATTCCACTGATGGAGTCAGCTGTTGAGTTACTTTTGTTTTGGCTGCTGCGCCTAACTTTTGCCGTAGTAGTGGTTGAGTGGCTAGATATCGTATTGCGGCGGTTAACTCTTGTGTATTGCCGGGGTTGACTAGCAAACCGTCTACACCGTGTTCTATAATTTCAGCGATCGCATCTACACGAGTGCCAATTATTGCTCTGCTGGCTAACATTGCTTCTAAGAGCGTATTCGGACAACCGTCATGCACTGACGGAATAGCAAAAATATCCAGGTATGGCAGATATGCTAAAGCTTCTTGACGACTGGTAATTCCAGTGATGCGGAGGCGATGGCCAATTTGACTTTGCTGTATTTGCTGCTGCCAATATTCTCGCTCTTTATCAATAAAATCACCTACCAACAAAAGTGTTAAATCCAACTCTTGACCCAACTCTGCACAAGCATCAAGGAGAAATTCAATTCCCTTTTTATCTCGGAACCTACCCAATGAACCGACAACAATACCTGATAATTCCTTTACTAAAGATGGCGTAGGGAGTTGTTCAAAGTTGATGGGTGCAATAGAATTCCAAAAAGCTGATGATTTCAACTTGACACTTGGAGCAATAATACTCGCTCTTTTGAGCAAATCGCCACTAACAAATGTTACCCAATCAGAATTTTCTAAAATCCACGCTATTTGAGCGTGATGTTTAGGATGAAAAATATGCTTATGCAAATCATTACCGCGAACGCTATTGATTACCGGAACATCATTTTCTTTTGCTAAAAGGGTGGTTATGTAACCTGTTTCATTGAGAAAAAAAGCGTGAAATAAATTAAAATTGTATTTTTGATGTAAATATTTGAGTTGTAAATAAATTTCGCTAAAAAAATCTTGAATTTCTGTAACATTGTTGCGAATTGCTGATTGAATTCGATGCACAAATACTCCATTTTGCAGCATTGTTGTACAACCGGCCCGCCGACGAATTCCCTCAGCAGCTAAACGTTGTTTTGAGCGAAAAACTACAACATGAACTTCATAACCGCGAGTAATTAACATGTTAGCAATTCGATGCACTGATTCCCCAACACCGCCAATGTCTGGGGGATATTCAAGCGTGGTAATGCAGATTTTAGTTCTATCCATGATTTTAATTTGGGGTTAGGGTTAGGGTTGGGAGTTAGGAGTTAGGAGTTAGGAGTTAGGAGTTGGGAGTTGGGAGTTAGGAGTTAGGAGTTAGGAGTTAAAAGTTTGTAGTAAGGACTTTAGTCCTTTCAAAGGAGAGTAGTCCTTACTACGAACTATTTAGACCAAGCTTTTTATTTTTACATTACTCAGCATAGTTTCGTCTTTTCAAATCGTTCTACTAATTCTGACTCCTGAATTCTGACTCCTGAATTCTGACTCCTGAATTCTGACTCCTGACTCCTGAATTCTGACTCCTGAATTCTGACTCCTGACTCCTGACTCCTGAATTCTGACTCCTGACTCCTGACTCCTGACTCCTGACTCCTGAATTCTCTACACTAAGCAATTTGTTGTTTAACTACCAAATTCTTTAAGATACTTGTAGTTTTCTCAACTCCAGAGAAATCAACACTAATTTTAAAGTGTTGCTCCTTGAGATAATTGATAATATTAATAGCCAAATAATCAGGTTGTAAATCACGAGGATTGAGAAGTTTAACAATACCTAAATCGCTTAATTTTTCGGCTCTGATAGTTTGTTCTCGATCTTCGTTACCTGTAAAGGGAAGAATCATTGCTTTCACACCAGTGGTTAAAATGTTCATTGTGGTGTTATAGCCAGACATATTAATTGAGAGTTCTGCTTTTTTCATGTAACTTAACAAGTAAGGAGTATAGCGGCGGATGTGGATATTTTTGTAATCTCTTGCCAATGCTTGCAGTTCATGAAATTTTGCATCTGGGATAAATGGCCCTGTGAAAACCTGAATATTATGTGGCAGTCTTTTCTCTAAAAATGGCGCTGTTTTCACTACACAATCAAGTAGTTCATGACCAAATCTGCCACCTCCGACGCTGGTTAAAATCAAAGGTTTGTCTGATTTGAGAATTGCTTTATCTTCATAAGTAAACACAGGATTGCTCGGTTGTTCCTGCACCACGTATCCAGTGTAATAAACTTGACATTTTAGGTCATCGACTCTAGAAAATGTTTCTTCTAATGGAACAAATTCCGGGTCGCTATGAACCAATAACACATCAAAATATTTATTGATTAAGTGACAAACTTTTTCTTCGTTTTTTGCTTGTTTGTGTTGTTTGGTAACTACAATATCTCGTAAACTGGAAACAATTTTTGTATGATTTTTGTTTGATTTCGCTAATTCTAGTAAAGGAATCAACTCAAAAGAAAACCGTCTTCTGCCAAAAGGAAATAATTCTACTACTAAAATATCAGGCTGGAATTCATTAAAAATTTTCAGTAGTAGATTTTTTCTGATTTCTTTGACTTCGTTGAGACTAAATGCGTCATCTACTACTTCCAGTTCTGTAAATTGAGGATCGGTTTTAATTGCAGGGAGGTTAATAACTTCTACACCAGCAGGAATTTCAAATCCTTGAATTATTTCACCACCATTAATAAAACAAATTTGGAAATCTTTGGTTAAACCACGTACAATTTCCCTGCTGCGAACCAGATGCCCCATACCTAAAATATGTTGGCAGTAAAACATCAGACGTTTCATGAAATTTTACCTCTACGAATTTTTAGTGAATGAATCAATGACAGGTTAAAAGGCAAAAGAAAGATGAAATAAATACTTTCTACTTCAACTCGTCGCTAAATCAGGAAATTGTTCTGGTTAGTTATAGCAAAATGGAATCAGACTGTTTTTTTTGACTAGTAAATTGGAGATGTATTGACTAATTTTGGGTAAGGCGTTGAGATTAATTTCGGGAATGGAAATCTGGGAAATATGCAGTTGTTGTAACAGCGATCGCAGTAATATATCTGGAGTTAGATCCTTTGGATGAATAGTTGTGAAAAAACCTAGTTTTGCTAAGTGTTCTGCACGAATGTACTGTTCTTGCGAAGGCTTTATTCTGGGTACTATAACTGCTGGTTTATTCACAGAAAGAATTTCACACGTTGTGTTATATCCACCCATCGCTACTATCACATCTGCGGCGGCGATGTAACTCATTAAATCATTAGTAAATTCGGTTATTTCCACCTCAGGATATGCAGCTGCTTTTTGTTTGAGTGCAGCTTGCTGTTCTAGTGGCATTTCCGGGCCAGATATAATTAAACTTCGCAATTTATAACCCTTAGGCAATAATGCCAAACTTGATAGATAAGTGTCAATTAAACTGTAACCATCTTCACCACCTCCAGGGGTAACTAAAACTAGTTGTTCTTCTTTAGTGAGTTTTAATTCACTGCGAATTAAATTTGGGCTTTTGTGTCCTAATTGTTGGCGGATGTAGCCACAAAATTGCACCTTTTGAGCTACCATTGGCGGTAGTTGATATTCTTGGCGGATGTCAAAAATTTCTGGAGTACCAACAACAAGCACGCGGTCATAAAATTTTTCAATTGCTTCGTAGTAACCTTGGTTTTGCCATTCTGGAATGATTGCATCTGGGCGATCCAAAATATCCCGTAAGATTAAAATTAAAGGACTTTCTGGTAATTTTGTTTTCAAATATTCAACAGCCGCTTTCAATTCATTGCCAATACCGTAGGGCTTTTTGTCTACGAGAAACATGTCTGGTTGAAAATTAGCGATCGCTGATAAAATTAGCTCGGAGCGCAATTTGACTACTTCATCAATTTCTATCCCCAGATACTTGACAGACATTTCACCAGATATCCCCCGATTTAAACAGGGTAATTTGATGTAATCCAGTCTTTTCGGCAGTCGAAAGTTATGCAGTACTGGCGAACCAGAAACTACTAAAATTGAAAGTTTATCAATAGAATCTAATAAATGAGTGCAGATGCCTAGCATTCTGCGAATATTACCAATACCGAAGCCATCGTGGGAATATACCATCAATTTCATGGCCAAATATCCCTCAAGTATTCAGTGGAGTTTGTCCTGTGGAATCAGAAAAAATTATGTAGAATTTCTGCATACATAAGTTAAGTGGGTCTCAAGCCAATTTCAATTTGGATTCAGAATCTAAAATCCTGACTTAACTAAGTTCTCAATGTTGAATGAATCTTTTATGAACCTTTTATGAGAAAATTCTCATGATGAAAATTGGGCATTGGACATGAGAAGATTGATTTTTATTGTTCCTTATGAGCGCAGCTCATGGAGTCTCTTGCATAAATATTTTTTTGTTTCACGCAGAGGCGCAGAGAAGAAAACACAGAGAAAGACTTTTGCAAGAAGTCTACTGAGTAAAACTTCATACTGGTAATTCTTCGTGTGAAAGTATGCCCACCAGTACCCGTAGCAAATCTTCTAAACCTTCAGGAACACGATAAAGCTTAATATCTTCTGTAATCCGCTTCTCTTCTCTATGAAGAATACCAAATTTCCAATCATCTCCATTGGTAACTGCTCCATATAAAATGCATGATTCTGAATCTAGGGATCTATCTAGAGCAACTAATTCTACAGCTAGCTGTGTAAATCCTCTTCTGATATCTGATTGTTTGGCTTCAATTACCAATAAAGAGTTAGATTTATATAAGTAATAATCTAAAGTTCCTTTGAGTTTTTCATTCACATTAATCGGATACTCACTATATAATTGAGCCATTGTATGTTCGCATACTTCAGCAAAGATAGGTGCAATTAAAAATTCTCGTATTGATATCTCTGCTGTTGGATTAAACAGTTTTATGTTTCGCTGCAAATAATTTTGTAAAAATTCTAAATAAGTAAGTTCGCCAAAGTATTTCGGTAATTCTAATTCTGTGCGAGCGTAGCTGTACTCAAACTCAGCCAATATATCTATCGTTGGATTAGGCAGCAAAAAATATTGACTAAAAGTATAACTTTGTTCTGGGTTTAAAATTCTATATTTGCTCATTCTAATAATTTTTATCTAAATCCAAGTTGATTACTAAGTAGATGGACATAAATAAATATAATATGTTCTGTCATTGCGTTCGCGTAGCGTCTAGAAGAGAAGGGTACGCTCAATGCTCAGTAAGTTGATTCCAAGAGGGTTGAGCGCAGTCGAAACCTGGCGATATCGAGTTAGGTTTAATTTAGTCCTTCTACTTATACAAAATTATAGTTGTAAATCAATAAATACAGTTCAGTTAAGCATTGCTCTCTTCTCTCTGTGTTCTCTGCGCTTGGAGCGGTAGCCTCTGTCTTGCCGCTGCTCGTGACAAAGAGTTTTAACCTTAACCCAAGCCTATTGAGTTATAAATCATTATCTTCCTGCGCCTTTGTTGTTTGCTGATTTTTCACGAGATTTGCTTGAGTAGAACGTAATTCTTCTAAAGCTAATTCTAAGCTTTGGTTTTTTTCATTTAATTCCTGTGTCCGTTCCTGCACCTTTTTTTCTAGTACCTGGCTGTATACTTCTAGCTGTTCGTTAATATCCTTTTGGGCTTTGATGAGTTGCTGAACTTCTTGGATGAGACGATTAAGGGAAGTAGCTAAGATACCGACTTCATCATTAGTCTTGACCGGTGCTTGTAAATCGAAGTTAGATTCTTCTGTAACTTGCTGGGCAATATGAGTAACTGCTTGAATAGGATGGGCAATGGCGCGACTAGTGTAGATTGCCAGTAATGTGGCGATGGCAATTGATAATGATAGACTACCAACTATAATATATAAACGTAATTTTTCCGCAGTTTGTAATTGCTGTTTAGCTTGCTCATAATCTTTGGCTGTCACTTCCACGAGATTTGTAATGTCATCGAGAAAGTTATCCATCAAAAAAACTGAGGAGCCATGCATAAAATTAAACAATTGAGTTTGTGCTGTCTTAATTTTATCTGCTGATAATTTATTGGGATTATTATCTTCAAAAAAAGCTTCTGTGCGCTGTAAGTAAGCACTAAAATTTTTATAATTTTGTAATAAAAGGTAGAATTCTTTTTGCTTATTTACAGCCTTATATTTTATGGGCTTTTGAATGCTGTAATTTACTCTTAACTCAGACCAAACTTGTCGGGCTTGGGCAACATACTCCAACAATTGAGCATAATTTTTTTCCCATAGCTGTGGTCTATCCATGTAGAGAATAAGTTGGTGTTGAGTGGTGCGTACATAAAACACACTCGTTTTCAATTGAGACGCCTGATATAATTCTTGAAACGCTGCTACTTCTCGTTTTTGCGCCTTGAGTTGGTAACGCTCTGCAATTACAAAACCCATAGTAGTCCCCAGCACAGCAATACTGACAACTAGTGCATATCCAACACCTATTTTTTGACCAACTTTCAGATGACTGAACCAATACCCAAAGTTATTTAATGGCTGTATGCCAGTGTTTGACCATCCACCAGCCAGTTTATCAAAATTCTTGTGCCGCTTCATATCAGGTTCAATTGAATAGTTATAATTATGACTGACGCGGGGACGGGTAGACACGGAGACAAGGGAGAGTTTTGAATTATAAGTGATTATCCGAACTTGATATCATACTCAATCACGAGTAAGGGCGAACAGCCGTTCGCCCGTACAAGTTATTGTATGTGTATCAATATTTTGGTGAATTGGTATTACTTGCGATGGTCTTTATTGGCTGCTTTATCTCCAACAACAATTTGGTATTGCATATTATGTCTTCAAACGATAACCCATCCCTCTAACTGTTTCAATGATGTCGCTGCCTAGTTTCTTACGGAGATAACCGACATAGACATCGACAATATTAGAACCTGGATTATAGTCGTAGCCCCAAACATAATCTAGCAGTTGTTCGCGACTAATAATTTGTCCGGGATGACGGCAAAACATCTCTGCCATTGTAAATTCACGAGCTGGTAATTCCACCAAGCGATCGCCTACTTTCACTTGTCGAGTCCGCAAATCCAATACCACATTACCTGCACTCAAGGTAAACTCTTGGGTATCTCTCACCTGTCTAGTAGTTCGCAAACGCAACTTTACCCGCGCCAACAGTTCTTCAAATCGAAAGGGTTTAGTGACATAATCATCCGCACCCCCTTCTAACCCAGCGACTTTATCATGAATATCACTGCGAGCCGAGAGAATAATTACAGGTAAATCCTCACCCTGTCCCCGCAATTCTTCCAACACCTGAAATCCATCTTTTCCAGGCAAACCCAAATCCAAAATTAATAAATCAAAAGCTCCATTGTGTACAACATCTACCACATACAGTCCATCGGCCACTGTTGTTGTAGTAAATCCTTGCGATCGCAATCCTTTTTCAATAAACGAAGCAATCCGCGGTTCATCTTCAGCGATGAGAATGTGAGGCATAGGCGGGC
>NZ_LAHA01000109.1 GCF_002608075.1 Nostoc linckia z4 | reverse complement strand
TATACTATTTTTCATTCAGCGTAGGCACTCCCCGTTTTGATGTCAGATATCAAAACCTTTACTAATTGGGAATCCTACCTTTTTTTGTCCCAAAAAACGATTCATATTTATATTGAGAATAAAAATAAAATTTTACCAGTATTAGTACTGTTTGTAATGTTATAAATATTTATAGCGTACTGAAGCAAATTTTTAGCGATCGCTTGTTTTTCTCCGACCTCACGAAATCGCGTTGCTCCCCTTTCAGAGATTGATACGGGTGATTGGCAAGTCGGGCGTATGGCATGGCAATTGGAGAATATTCAGCGAATCATACGCCCTATACCTATCACTGGCAGGCAAGGTTTGTTTAATGCAGAGATTGATTTGCACTCTCAACACCTGGAGGCAGTCGCATGATATCTGTCCTTTCCCTATTCTCTGGTATCGGCGGACTCTGCCACCACGGTATTGCTGTTGCGGGTTTATCTCATAAGTTCCAAGTAAAGCAATTTGTCGAAATTTCTCCTTATTCTCAATCACGACTTCGCCATGAACAACCCACAATTCCAATTCACCCAGACATCACCAACTACCACTGCCAGCCTTGGCAATTCGACATCGTGTGTGGCGGTTTCCCTTGCAGCGGCACCAGTAACTCCGGCAATCAACAAGGGCTTGCTGACCCCAGATCCGCATTGTGGGCAGAACAATTCAGGGTTATCGACCAGTGTAGACCGGCGATGCCTTCGGCAACCCGAAGCGGGAACGCTCTCATCGAAAACCCAACAGGTTTACTCAGTCGCGGACTTAACCAAGTCCTGTTTGACCTTGACTCCATCGGGTATGATGCGGAATGGAATTGTGTCTCTGCACAAGAAGTCGGCTTGTCACACGAAAGAAAGCGCATCTTTGTTATTGCCTACCCCAATGGCTTATTCAACAAAGTCATCCCGTCCGCCTGGGCAAACCAAATTGGAAATCATGTTGCGGAAGTGCGGGAGTCTGCTGAAGTCCGAAGCTATCAACCCGGAGTTCTTACGGTGGCTCATGGGGTTTCCGTCGGGGTGCTAAAGGGCATTCCAGGCAACTACGATGCGCGTCGTGCTTACGGTTTGAGTTGTTCTCCCCGGCAAGCTGCTGTTGCTTGGAAACGGATTGATTACCTGTGCAGTCTACTTTCAAATCAGGAGGTGCATTATGGTTAACCAAACCAATTCGCAATTCGCAATTCGCAGTTAAATTAGCAATGTTTTCCTGTTTATATCAATTTAATATTATTGGATATTTGCTTGAATTGGAATTTCTAAACTAACCAAGCATTTAAATACTTGTAATAAGTGTTTTAGATTTAAAATTGCGAATTGCGAATTGCGAATTGCGAGTTGCAAATTGCCTTAGCCGTCCTTAATTGGTAAGAACGGCTAAGGCAATATCTAGAAAAACGAATGAATTGAAGAAGTGGGAAACAGTAAACTTACCGTAATTTTGTCCAGAAATTAGTTTACTGTTTCAAACCCGGATAGAGCATCTAAACTTCGTTGACACTCCTGCTTTAGCAATTCCTGATAGGTCTTTTCCCGAATCATCATCTGCTTGTAGAGCATGGGCAAAAATTCTTTAGCTTGTTCACCAGATAACTGCTGTACTTGGTCAGCAAAAACTTTCAGGCTAAACTCTTGTTCTAGAGATAATTCAATTTTATGATTCATAGTTGATTCAATCACCCAACTGGGCGAAAACTAAAAGGATTATGCTGGCTAGTCGCGCGTCCCAACAGAAATGCGGTTTATCACTTGTACTTATGTATTTATAATATAGGAATCATATTTGATTTCTGAAAAAGACTACGAGATAATACGGAGAAACGTATTTGTCTAATAGCAAACAATGATAAACCAGCATTTACAAGTTGCGATCGCAGAACTACAAGAATTTATAGATAATCGACCGGATGCTCGTGAGGTGAGAAAAGCTTTGGCAGTGAAACTGGTTTATCAAGGCTATAAGTATCAGGAAATTCAAACAATTTTAGATGTGTCTGTTGGTTCGATAACAAGCTGGAAGCTGGCTTATAAAGAATATGGAATTTCAGGACTGCGCTTAAATCATAAAGGCAGAAAGAGTTACCTGAGTGATGAACAGCAGCAAGAAGTATTAAGTTGGTTACAAACTAAGGATACTTGGGAGCTTGGTGAACTGGAGTACAAATTGGCGTTTGAATATGATGTAATCTACGAATCGAAACGAAGCTATTACGATTTATTTGACGCGGCAGGAATTAGTTGGAAGAAAACTACTTCTTTAAATCCAAAGGCTGATCCGGAGGCTGTTGCTGCAAAAAAAACAGATTAAAACATTGTTGGCAAGCAACAGAGAGGAAATAGAAGCAGGAAGGCTGAGAGTACTATTAATAGATGAGTGTCATTTGTTGTGGGGAGACTTAACAGGTTATGTTTGGGGTAAAACTGACCAAGAAATAGCAGTTGGTATCGTTAACGAACGAGATAAACAGACATACTACGGTGCAATTGATTATCTCAATGGTAAGTTACTTCTGCAAGCTTACAATGCTGGTAATTCAGACAATACGATTGATTATTTACGTTATTTATTAGACCTTATTTTTAGCTCTATTGAGAATATACTTTGCTTATTGACATTATGCGGACGCCCTGACTGTATCCCCAAGTATGGCAGAATCCTACCTTTAAATATTTTCCTTTTTGATGTTTTAGCGTTCGTCGAAGACGTTGGCGCAGACATCGCTCGTTTAAAGTCTAACTTCAGAAAATCGCATTGCTCCCAACAGGGATAGGAGACATCTGAATTCTACGTTGCCAAAATGGTGCTTCTGTCCACCGATTTTCCATTTTGTAATACATCTGCCGCATTCTTAGATAATTGTCAAAATTACGTTTTAGTCCACTTTGATACTCTTTCAATAATCCATCTTTGTTATGGTTAAGATATTCAATTAGAGCAACAGCAGCATGGCTACCAGAAGTCATAGCGTGTCCTATACCCATAGATGAAAGCGGATCGAAAGCAGATACAGCATCTCCCACTGCTATCCAGTCATCACCAACTGGACGATCGAGGATATGAGAGTGTGCAGGTTTGACTACAAGAGGATAATCCAAAGTTCCTCCTTTAGCACGGTCGCTGGTATGTTTAGCTTTAGATAAAAGGGATATCCACTTTTGTTCCTTGTGAAGTTGCTGCTGTCCCATAATATCTACATCTGTCATTAATACAGCGATTAACTTGCCATTTGGTAGCCATGCCGAGTACCACCATCCTTCTGGAATCGACTCAATCAAAATTTCTTCAGTTTTTGGTTTGTCTGTTTCAAAGTCAATAAAAGCACTGATTCCCACCAGAGAATCGCAGACAAGAGATTTTGCTCCCAAGCGTCTGGCAGCCCTAGATTTTCTACCCGTTGCATCAACTAAATAACGGGATTCTATCGTGAAAGATTGGCCTGCATCTTTCTGGAGAAACAGCCGCCAACCGCCTCCCTCTAAATGTTCACCCTCCAGGCATTTGGTTTGCAAAAACAGCTTACCCCCGTTGTGAAAAACTTGTTTTGCTAACATACAATCAAATTGCCCACGATCGAGAAGATAACCTTCACCAAACTGGCTAAATAATGAAGCTCTAGAATTGAGTGAGGAATGACCCCAAACAGCAGCGATGTTATAAACAGGTTTATGATTATCAGCTAAAAAAGTTTCTTTAATCTGCAAGTAATCGAGTAAAGGTAATAAACTTGCAGATACATTTTCCCCAACACGAATAGCTTCGTAAGCCGTTGATTCAATGATTGCAACAGTCAATTGTGAATAAAGGCAAAGTGTTAGTGCTAAAGAAGTTCCTGCAACTCCACCACCCAAAATAGCAACATCAACATCCTGTATCTGTTTCATTTCCAGCCTCTTAGATAGTTCTTATATGTAGTAATTTTTTACTTAATAGCGCTAAGAAAATCTCCTGCTATCCAGCATAGATAACAGGAGATATGAACATTATTTAGAAGCGAATTCTGGTTCCAGAACGAGGTCTTCTTTGCCGATCTTCTTCAGAAACTTTAATCTCCCGAAAGGCATCAAAATCCATCATGGCTTCTTCAACTGCCCTAGATAACCTCTGTAATCGAGAAACACGTATGTTTCTTTGTTCGTCAAGAGATTTGAGATAAAATACTTGAACGCTTGTACCTTCATCATCCGGGCGATGAGTAATTTCGCTAATTGGTACAGATTTGTAACTAAACATATCATTGTTACGTTCTGTTTCCACCAAATAAGGAAACATCTGCCCGTTTTGTCCAGAATTTTTGTTACGGATGAACGCTAAATACGACCAGCCCTGGTTTACCATTTGTTGGTAGCTGTTAACTCCTCGAATGTAATTAACTTGCAATCCAGCAGGAATACCTGATAATTCTTGTTCGGACTCAGTTTCATCACCACTAATTACATCCCAAGGAGCTTGTGGTGGCCACCAGTAAGTGTAATAAGTAGGTGGTTTAGGAACTAGTTGTACCTGATCCTTATCCCTAGCAGAATCTTCAGGTACTTTATTGGTGTCCTTATCTGTAAAGTTAATAAATTGGATTGAACAGTTGAAGAAATCGGCTTGCCAGGGAATCGCCATCCGTTTGGTTAAATCGCCGGGTTCACATCCACCTCCTTCACACTCATCGCGGGAGGGATTCAGCCCCTGGGCGTAATAATCAGACTGATGATGTTGAATTTGGTAGGGAGATACATAGATTATGGGATTTTGTGTCGTCCAAGTCACTTCAATTCCCGGACATTGAGGCAAACCAACAACATTGCCAACACTAGCCTGATTTTTCTGGTCAACACCATCATAAGGTTCATAATTGGAGTCATTTATGAACTTTCCTTCTGCCCATTGTCTGAGAAGAAAATATTGGGTTGCTGTGAGTGCAAGGAATTTCTCAATATTGTAATTACTAACGGAATTGCTACCAGAGTTAAGTGGCATCAATGGTACATGGTCATTGCTGAATAAGGTGTATTGACGACTTGCGGGAAATGTTTCAGGATTGGGAAGTACTGGAGGCTGGAAATAGGAAAAATATTGCTCTCGATTTTCCTTATTAGCTAAATTGTGGTCAGAAAAGTCAAAAATGTTGGAGGAAAAGGCAATCATAGATTGAACATTTGCCACCCAATGATAACCAGAAATTCGTTGAATAATTGGCAGAATATCGCGTTGATAGTTGGCAACAAAATTTTCATTCCATGTCCCATCTCGATACATATCTGGCACAAGATCAAAGTAACGCACACCAACATCAAACATAGTGTCATCCCAGGTCGAGATGTTGGGGATTTGTGGAGCAAAATCTGGTGGACCAACAATCACCCAAGCTGTGAGAGTAATAGCTGCTTGATTCTTTAATATTACATTGCAAGTAACTGAACCATCGGAAATATCGTCATACCAGGTATCAGCACCGCCATAACTAGAAAGTGGTTCATTACCTCCAGATTTACCAAAACCTCCTAAGACGATCAAACGTCCTAAAGAGTCTGTTTTTAAATCACCCAGCTTGTTAATTTGATAACCATAAGTTGGATTTTCGGGTGGGAAATGCCAATGAGGATAGTTAAGTGGAATGTTGTCGCGACTAATTTCTATGGTCTGTCGACTCTCTGTGAGCTCCCGTGGGCCTGGATCAATAATTAAGGATTGGCGATTTTCGCTCCCCTCAACGTTCTGATTTCTCAGAGCAACCTTCTGTGCTAGATAGCTATTCTCTGTCCCAAACAAGAGATTACCTTTAGATTCTGAAAACTGATACCAAGCAGCTTTTTTATTGGCTAGGTGTACTGTCCAGACAATTGTTTCTACATCTGGATGATCTAAGGTCAGTTCTTCTTCATTAGATGATGTTGCATCTTTGCGATAGATCCGAAATCTTTGCCCTTGCCGTTTTATCTTGCCATCAGCATCTTTAAAGTTGCTAAAAGGTTCTCCCAGTTCATCACCATGTTCATTACACTCGATGGGTAATCCCCCAATTTGGTCTGGGGCTAAAAAAAATTCGTTTTCACTATTACCAACGCGAGCAACTCCAACGGATGGATAGAGTGAATAGGTGTAGGTCATTTGACTGTTTGTAGCTGTACAATCTAAAGACGATTACCAGGGAGCTTTTCTGAATTGCTAGAGCTAACAAAAATCTCGACTAACGATTGCTCACACAGAAAGGGGATTTTGAGATAGGTGGAGTGCAATGATCTAGATACTGTCAAGGGATATGAATATTTCTTGATAATTTAGTCTCTCCACATAACAATCTCCTCTTGAATAACAATACTCACATCTTGCACCTAACCGAATAAACCCGCAACAGGGAAATAAAAAGCCCAAAATATCACAGTATGTCAAGAACATTAATTAAGTACAACAAAGTTAAGTATGTAACTACAATAAGCAGTTATGCTACATAAAAAGCTTCAAAAACGGCTTGATGCTAGGATGACGCATTGTGCGGCATCCGTTGAGTGTGATCGCAAAGTTTGAAGAGATAGGGCTGCCATAGTAGATTTATTGTTTCTCACAACGACAACTCAACACCCACTCTCCAGCCCATACTCGAAATTTTATCACTCCTGCAATACTTGCTACCGCAGATCAACGCTACGACGATGCGCCGAATGAACCAGATAATTCTGGCAATCTTAGCAATGAGCGTCCGAGTCACCATGTTGAGAATGTCTAGTTGGGCATTTCCCCACCTGATGCTGTTTTTGCCTCCACAGCACCGCCTCAAGTTACCGACAACCATCACTCCTAGCCCACCAAGCAAACTTTGCATGGTGGCAAGGGGGGACTGGGGAAGCTGGGGGCTGGGGGAGAAAAAACGTTGTTGTCAAATAGTTCTCTCTCCCCCTGCTCCCCCATCTGCATCTCTCTCCCTGCTCGATCTACACCGCAAAATTGGGTTGGTAAACCACTCCTTACTTCTGGCTTCCCCTCAGAAGTCGCCGCAATCATCACCGACTCAGACTGCGGCACATCACGCGCTACCTCACCCCCAACAATCTCCACTTCCTCCACTGCAATTGCAAGTACCGTCTCCCCTACTCTCGCTTCAACTCCCCTATTCCTCTCGGACAATTCCCCTATTTCCAACTTTATTGCAGTCGGTGTCACAGACTTATCCCTATCGGTTTCCTCATCCCCGATAAAATATCCCCTTAAGTCCTCTTGCAAAATCTTCCGCGCTTGGGAAATCCGCTTGCAAACATTCTGATAGGAAATATCTTCTTGTTGGGCTATCTCTGGATAAGAAAATTCTTGATAAAAGTGCAGAATAAACGTCTCGCGCAGCCTTGTCGGTAAGTTATTAATAGCGCGACGAATCACCATCTTTCTCTCGTCAATCTCCATCGCACATAGGGGCATATTCTCAACAGCAACCAGTTCTTGCTCTTCATCAGATGCGTAACCTTTTATATCCTCAACTCGATTCGCCCCTCGACTGCGTTCTCGATGAATATCTACGCAAAGATTATGAGTCAGCGTCACGAGCCAAGCTTTAAAATTAGTAATTTCTCCCGCAAACTTTTGCGCCTTTTCCCAAGCTTTCAGCATAGCCCGACTGAGTGCGTCTTCTGCATCAATTGGGTTTCCACCCATCCACTTGACGCAGCAACGATAAAGATCATCTCGATACTGTTGCCATTGCAGCCAAAAAATTGACCCTATATCTGGGGTGATATCTTTTTGTGTTAACATGATAGACGCTTAAGATTCGATGCTGATTAACGTAAGTTCAATAAACCGCTCTCTCCTAGTCTCTTAAAAGGCGAGGAGGGAGGAATGAAAAAACGAAAAATTCAGGTATTAGCTGCCTTTTCCGAAGCCTAGTGTGTACACACAAGTCGAAAATTTTCATTTCCCAGCATTCCCGCCTAGAACTAAAGTTCCAGGCTCATAGCAAAAGTCTACATTCAGCAGACTGGAATAAATTTCTCCTTCAGTCCTCTTGAGAGGAGTTGCGCTATGAGACTCGAATTTATTCCAAGACAGAACAGATGCACCACATGAAGATTTGCGTGTATCTCGTAGCTTTTTGAAGCGGAGAAGGGTAGGGTAAAAGGGCAAAACAGACTTGTCGAATTCATGTCAAGTGCGTGTTCAGCAGAAAATTCTCCTTAAAAGCAATTTGTGTTCTAGGAGGTGATCGTTTTAACTGTTTGTTATTCACATTGTAGCCGCATAACTTATACTTCTATCTTGTGATAGCTGTCAAAAATGTTAATTTATGCAAAGTACTTACAAATTAACGAGTTTCATGAGCGGCGATACCTTCTGCTAACGGAGACGCTGCGCGAATAGCAAAGACTCGTCTCACAGGAGTCTCTGCACGTTTGCATCTATACTAAGTAGTTGTGCAAAATAAATTATCCATTTAGGCATGGAAGCGGGGAAAAGAATAGGAATACAGCAATTTCAGTTTGGTTGAAAAATTTCCAAACACTTTGTAGCGCGGGAAATACTGAGAAATTGAGAGAGTGTTCTGCTGGAAGGTAGTTTTTGACCTGGTGCTAATCTACCTGAAAGAATCGCCTGACGCAATTCCTCATAAACTTGGCGATGCAGAGGTAAAGATGCTTGTGGATCGATAGTAATGGCAAAATCCATAGTCAGAAATTGTTGGTAAAGTAATCCCAATTAGATAAAAGTGGACTGGTAGCTTAGTTAAAAAGTGGTACTTGTATCATTCCACTGCTGGAACCGCTAGCCCTGCTGTGTCCACTGGATTCTACGACTTGGACAGTTTACTCGGTGGTGGTTTCCGTAAAGGTCGGTTATACGTGCTGGCTGCTCGTCCATCTGTTGGGAAATCCGCTTTGGCTGGTAATCTAGCTCTGGCGATCGCTCAAATGAGTCGGTTGCCTGTGTGCGTCTTCAGCCTGGAAATGTCCACCGATGAGTACGTGCAACGATTCCTTAGCAGCGAATCGGGCATTGAAAACAATTTTCTTGAAACTGGGCACGTTTCTAACAATCAGTGGCAACCTCTAAGTCAGGCGATCGGTATTTTAAGCGAACTACCGATTTTCATCAACGATAACTCTTGCGAATTGTTCGGCCAAGTTCGCAGGGTTTCATCGCATTACGGCGGTGTTGGGCTTGTGCTTGTGGATTACCTGCAACTGATGGCTGAAGGGGCTGACTCCAGAGCTAATATGACTGAGCGTGTTGGGGAAATTAGCCGGGGATTGAAGAAACTTGTTAAGGATTTGGATGTACCAGTGTTGGCTCTATCGCAGCTGATACCAAGTTGCAGTCAGATGTAGTAGGGTAGAAAAAGAGATGGTGAAATCCGAAGTGAAGTTTTACAAGTGGATATGACTCAAGTAACACAAGCATTTCCTCACTTAGATTTAGAAACGGTAAAGCAGAAGGTAAAGAAGGCATTATCTCATTGGGAAAGACAAAAATGGTTGGTAATATATAATGCGATCGCAGATCCTTTGAACAGCAGGCGAGATAGCTTTACACGTAGGGGTATCAAAAGGGTTTGTCAGAAAAGTAATTCAACAATACAACCGCAAGGGAGAAGCTGGATTATCAACGCCTCTTAAAGGCGGTAGACATAATTGCTATCTAAGTTGGGAGCAAGAAAAAGAACTGATAGATTCCTTTAAAGAAAAAGCACGCCGTGGTCAGGTGGCAACCGCAATGCAAATCAAACTTGCGTATGAAAAAGAATGTGGTTTTGCTGTGCATAAGACGACAATCTATCGCCTATTAGAACGGCATCAGTGGCGTAGAATTGTCCCAAGACCAACTCATCCAAAAAAAGACCCAAATGCTGTTGATGAATTTAAAAAAACTTTCCACAGTTAGTAGAACAAATTAATCAAACAAGAAAGCCATCTGATACTAGACCTGTAGTATTAATGGCAGGAGATGAAGGCAGATTCGGTCGAATTGGGGAGGTTAGGGCTTGTTGGTGTCCACAAGGGATACGCCCAACTGTACCAAAACAACAAGTCAGGCAGTATATTTATGCCTACGCCGCAGTTGCACCCGAATTAGGCAAAATGACTTGCTTAGTTCTGCCTTATGCTAATACCAAAATGATGAATTTATTCTTATCACAAATTTCTCAAGAGTTTGCTGATTATTTTGTAATTTTACAGTTAGATAAAGCTTCTTGGCATCGTTCTAATGCTTTAAAAGTCCCTGAAAATATCCGGTTAATTTTTCAACCTGCTCATAGCCCAGAATTAATGCCTGTTGAACACATCTGGGAAGACATTCGAGAAAAGCACTTTTATAATCAAGTTTTTCCTACTTTAGACCAAGTTGAGGACGTACTATGTCAAGGTTTAGTCGAGCTTTATTCTGATAGCGATCGCCTGCGTTCTTTAACTTTCTTTCCCCATCTTAGAATACTACCTCTGACCGCAACTTAGTATGAGCCGTGAAGTTGAAAGCCGCAATGACAAGCGACCTGTACTGAGCGATTTGCGGTCAAGTGGTGCAGTTGAGCAAGACAGTGATGTTGTCATCATGCTCTACAGGGAAGAAATGCATAATCCCGATACACCTGAGCGTGGCATTGCTGAGTTAATCGTTCGCAAGCAGCGCAATGGCCCTACTGGGACGGTCAAGCTTTTGTTTGATAACCAGTTTACCAAGTTCAAGAACTTAGTACGTCAAAGAGAATTCTAAGCGTATGCAATTACACCACTATTACCCGATGAGTCTCAATTGGGTGTACTACTGCCACCATTGCGGTCACGCAAGTATTCCCAAATCCGGCGGATCTCTTCTTGAAAAGTTTGGCGATCGCGCTCTGCTTCACGTTGAGCAATACGCAATCCTTCTTGATGTAAACGGGCAATATCGCTTAGTTCTCTGATACTGCGTTCTAATCGGGCGACAGTTTGAGAGTTACCCCGTGTTTCCCTTCGATTGGCATCTTGTATTGTGCGGATTAAGTCTAGTTGGTCGCCCAGTTCTTCTAGACGAGTATCAATATCATCTAGCCTGACGCTAATGTCTTCTGGTTGACCCGAAGAAGTCATGATGCCTTACCTCTGCTTTACCAATCCCATGATGACACAAAGCCATGATTTCACGAGAGAATATCATCGCTTTTATCAAAAAAGCGAAATCCAAAAAGTCATCACCAAAATTAGATGTCTGCAAAAATTTTGATAACACAAAATTAAAACCAGTTCTGCCAGATGATGCCCCGATCGCTGTAGTACTTTTCACTGGTGGTGGCGGGATTGAAGCGGGAATGGTGCAAGCGGGGATTCGTCCAGTCATTGCAGTGGAGTTCGACCCAACTAAACCAGACTTGAGCAGGGCGATCGCTCTCAACCATCACCACAACTTTAGCGAGTACGCCTGTAGAATAATCCAACTAACAGTTCAAGAAGTAGCGCGGTTAGGATTCATAGGTTTTCCCCGCCGCCCCGATTACCTCCATGCCTCCCCAGTGTGCGCCAACTTCAGCCAAGCTCACACAGCTCCCGGCGGGAAAAGGCATTGAAACGGCTGACGACCTGAGTGCAGCGATCGCAGTAGCAGAAGCCATCCGACAGTTACAGCCACGGGTGTTTACTCACATACAGAAACAATTATCAGGAGCATTTTTATGACAAACCAAGAGCAACTTACTTAAAATGTGTTGGTACAGGTAAGGAAGAGGACAACCAACAAGCAGGGGACAGAAAAGAAGAAGCACAAAGGTTGTGCGGTGAGAGCGAATTTCCGCCTACTTTAATGGTTTTCTTTCCTTAACGACAGTTCTGTGATTTGAACGATAATTTAGCCAAACGGTCACGAAATACTTCACTCTGTACTAGGACAACATGAAGGTAAGAGCTATAAATGGAGTTCAAAAAACTCAAAACTTAATTACAGCAAGGAACATGGTCAAATAGTTCCAGGACTTACGCAACTGGCACAAGCAATGGCGCGGCGTAGCCGCGCCGAGTGCCCAAAGACTAAACCATTGACATAGCAATATCTGGACGTTTTAACTGCCCAATTAAATAATTTGACAACAAGCCATGTTTAATTTGATAAATACAGGACTTACGCAACTGGCACAGGCGATCGCTAATTAATGGTACTTTAGTACTACAGAACTTACGCAACTGGCACAGGCGATCGCTAATTAATGGTACTTTAGGTTGAGTCGATGGGGGATATTATTCCCCGCACCTCTCAGTTAAATCTGGGCGTGCGACTTTCACCGCACCCAGCTTCCGATGTCCTTAGCTTGCGCTTTTGCTCATGTGTTTGTAATCGTGGCAACTCTCATGAATTGCTTCCAGATTACTTTTCTTCCAATTGGCGTGATTTTTATCGATGTGATGCAGATTTACCCGTTCTTCATCGATAAATTTTAAACCGCAGGAAGCACATTTATGGTTTTGCTTTTTAAGGGCTTTAGAGGTTTCACCGTCATAGAGTTTACTGTACGTTCGCTCCAGTAGACAGTATCTCCGTCATAGGGGGATTTTATTCCTTTAACCATGACGTGTTTTCCTTCGGAGTAGGAAACTGTTGGGAATGCCTTTTTAATTAGCTCCTTGCTAGTGTGGCGTGTAAGCTTTGTTTCCTTGTTAAATACCGTGTAGGCTCTGCGGTTTATGTACCAAAGCGAGTGCTTTGACCGTCCATCTTGCAGAACTTGTGGTAATTTCTCCAGCCTCTAACTATCGGGGCTAATTTCTCAGCCTTTGTGGTAGCACCATAATTCGAGTTGTTGACAATGTGTTTTACTTTCTTAC
>NZ_LAHA01000013.1 GCF_002608075.1 Nostoc linckia z4 | reverse complement strand
CCCCATCTCCCCATCTCCCCATCTCCCCATCTCCCCATCTCCCCATCTCCCCGCCCCATACCCCATTCCCCATTCCCTGTAATCTTCCCAAATGCCATCGCTATTTTTTGACATTTGTAAAATAAAGTAAAGAATAAGCCCAATAAATACACCTATGGAAATCGATAAAATTAAAGTTGAACTAAACAATCCAGATTTTCAGTATCGTTTAAAAGCGATCGCTGCACTCAAAAATTATGAATCAGAAGTTGCAGTGCCTTTGTTAACTAGTAAACTCCATGACTCAGAATTCTTGGTGCGTTCCTTTGTGGCCAGGGGTTTGGGTAGCCAACAATCTGCGGAATCTTTTGCTGCTTTAATCCAAATCATGAAATTCGACGATACCCCCAACGTGCGAGCTGAGGCAGCAAATTCCTTATCGTTATTTGGGAGAATAGCAGTTTCTCATCTAGTTCTGACGTATTATCAGGATGACCACTGGTTAGTCCGTCGTACTATTCTCGCAGCCCTCGTTGAAATGGATTGTCCTGAAGAATTATTTGATATCTGCGTTCAGGGTTTAAAAGATGAAGATTTTACAGTTCAGGAATCCTCTGTTGATGCACTGGGCTTGCTGGCTAATTCTAACCTGCATGTTCAAGCATTATCTCAAATACTAAACTTGGTAAATGATGAATCTTGGCGGATGCGGGTGCGAGTGGCATACGCCCTCAAACGATTTGACCAACCCGAAGCAAAAGCAGCCCTCAACCAACTCAGGCAAGATAAAGATCACCGAGTTGTGGGAGCTACTTTAGAAGATTTGTTGCCACGATAAAGACTTCCAAGTAAAAAGATATTCCACAGAAGACTGTTAGGTGTTGACTGTTGACTGTTGACTGTTGACTGTTGACCGTTGACCGTTGACAGTCAGCACTCAAAAGTCCTTCTAATTTTTTGCGTTTTTGCGTGAATTTTAAAATTCTTATTTTTATAGAGCCTGATTGTATCTGAAATTAGAACAAAATATCCTGATTGTTTGCGAAAATTTGGAATAGAATATCAATTTCTTCGATTTCGGGAGAGATTTGTGACTGATACACCAACTGGTCAGATGACTTGGCGATTACCAGGTTCCTCAGAATGTGCTTTATACTTACGGCATAATGCTTCTGAACCTTGGCGATCGTACAAAGAGTTTCCACAATATGTTCTACCAGATCCGCCCGGTTTCTCCGAAGGATACGCTACATTTTTAGCGCTTCTCAAACAAAAGTGGCAAGCTTTGTGAATTACCTACATTCATCCCAAGTGACAAGTAAAAGGACTACTAAATTAAACCTAACTCGATCTCGCCGGGTTTCGACACTTGGACACGCTCCCTTCGACAAGCTCAGGGCGGCGCAGTGCATCGCTGCGCTCAACCCTCTTGGAATAAGCTTACCGAGCATTGAGTAAAGTCGAAATGCCTCTTCTAAATAATTGTGTCCACCTACTTATAATGTCCGCCCAATCACTTATCAAAAAAATTCCCTACGTCAGTCCTAATGATAAGTCTTCAACCGGACATAATATAAGTAGGGATTAGGCGTAATCAGGAGATGGGGCAATACGGTTCGGATAAGCAGTATGAACTTCCCTTATGGTCTGGGAAAAGCTTAAGGGGTAAGGGGATTTGGATTTATTTGAAACCTTTCCCCTTTCCCCTTTCCCCTTTCCCCTTTCCCCTTGCGTCCTTAACTTAAACTTTCACGAGTTGTTTTGCGGGTGTAGGCGTTCCAAACGTCAAGTTCTGATGTTGGACGGCTATGAAGCATGGCTTTGGTTGTTTGTGCTAATCCTTGAGCGAGAGTAAAATCTGCCCCGGCGATACTCTCTAAATACTCCATTTCTGCATTAGTAAGGTCAGTTGCTCGCAAATCTGTACCTTGCAAATTGGCTCCAGTTAATCGAGCATTGCGTAAGTAAGCCCCTGTCAAATAAGCCTTACTCAAATCAGCCCCACTCAAAGCCGCTCCTTGTAAATTGGCTCCAGTCAGGTCAGCACCGCTGAGATAAGCTCCCCGCAGATTAGCTCCTTGCAAATCTGCATTGCGTAAAAAAGCTGTATTGAGATAAGCAGCATTAAGATTAGCACCAGGCCCCACTGCTCCGGAATTTTTGTAGTTATAACCTTCAGGCCATTTCGTCTGTGTATCATAACGCGCTACTTGCAGTTTAGCTCCCTGCAAATTTGCTCCATTCAGATTTGCTTGTTGGAGGTCGGCGCGGTTTAAATAAGCTCCCTGCAAATTTGCTCCACTTAAATCGGCTCCCCGCAAGTTAGCACCCCGCAAATCTGCTCCACTAAGATTTGCATCACTCAAGACCATCCCGCTGAGGTCAGCTTTTAATAACTTGGCTTGACTCAAGTTAGCTTGTCTTAAATTAACTCCCTGGAGATTGAACTCGCTCAAATCTACTTTTTCTAAAGGAAGTCCCGCTTTGAGAGCTGATAAGATTTCTGGTGTTGGACTGGGGCGTTCTCTAGTATTCAGGTGAATTTCACTACTTGTCATTACGATATCAAACTAACAATAGCTATTAAACTAATTCTTTCACTCAAGGAACCAAAAAAGATAAAATGCAAGCTGTCATCTGTAAATTTTACATAACAACAAAATAATTAGTACAAATAATACAGCGTAGTAGTACAAAACTACTAAAATCATTCACAAACAAATTGTGTTGCCTACTCTCTATTGCCAGTCTCCACCAGATATTGGTGTGTAGGATTACAACCAGATTTTGCCGAAATTATTGTTTTAAAAAAGAGGTTTCCCAATAAATGCATATAATACCACCATTGTCAATGATTGACTTTTTTCGTAAAAGTGAAGGCACATGGTTTACAGAGCGTTCGGTTCATCACTTTGACTCAGCCGCAGATGAGTCGGGCGAGTCGAATTTAATCATTACCGTCATCGAAAAAGAAGATCCCAAAGTGCAAGAAGTCTGTAAAGCACAAGGAATAGAGCCAGACAAAGCAACTGGAGGTGCTAGCTTTGCATGGCAAGCCAACCTAGACACCAGACCCCCAAATACCGATAATGCCGCCATTTTGATTGACATTCCCGACGATGAAACAGGGCTTTCTGGCAAATTAATCCGCAACCAAGGCTATGTAGAGAGCATTCCAGTTGTTAGCCGATATCGATTTGCTCATGATGGAGTGCTGACCATTGATACTGATTATGACAACAACCAAGGACAAGAACGTTGTTGGTTTGTAACAGATGATTTTCGTGTCAGAGTTAGTACCGTGCGAATGATGAACGGAATCAACTTGATGACTTATTGTTCTGAGCGTCGTTGTGTTTCTCAACAACTGCTAGAGCAAATGATTGCTCAAAATCATGCTAGGGCATAGGGCATGGGGCATGGGGCATGGCGCATAGCGCATCGAGAGATGAGGGGAGAAGGGAGACAAGGAGAATAACTCCTAACTCCTAACTCCTAACTCCTACCTCTCATAACTCCTAACTTCCTATGCCCAATGCCCAATGCCCAATGCCCTATTCCCCATTCCCTATTAAGGAATGTTGCTTTGTTTCTAAGAAATGAGACGTGTACGATCGACATACTTTATTTTCATGCAAGGGTTAATGAGTCATGCTGTATGTATAAGCCTTTCCTGGAATTTTTAGAAAAAGAGCTATTTGAACGGTTTGATTTGCAAAGCAGGGACATTCCTCCTGGTTTGGAATTCAAAGTTAGCGATCGCGGCAGAAACCCAGCAACCATCCGTAGTTGGTGTCACCAATGTCAAGAATTGCGAAAAATTCGCTATACCTACATTGATGCCGGGGAGAGCGCCCAAATTTTTAACAGCGTGATTTATCCCAGCCATCACTACGATTTACCTTTATTAGGGATTGATTTTTTATCTTTTGGTAAAATTAAAAACCTGATTGTCCTTGACTTTCAACCTTTATTTCAAGACGAAGAGTATCAAAAAAAATATATACTGCCGCTGAAATTTCTCCATGAAAAATACCCAGATTTATCGCAAAACTTAGAAATGAAGTTTTACGATGCTAATCAGTACTTTTCTAAGTACTTGTTATTTGCCAAAACAGATGCTCAAACAGTAGCAACGCGAGTTTTTGCAGCATTTCAAGATTACTTAAACTTGTATTGGCAAATGTTAGAAAATGCCCAACCTCTGCAAGACCCAGAAGATATCCAGCGTATTGTCAAAGCTCAAAAAGACTATGACCAATATAGTGCAGACCGCGATCCTGCATCTGGCTTATTCAGCAGTTACTTCGGTCATGAATGGGCTGAGCGCTTTCTCCACGAGTTCTTATTTGAAGATGCCGTACCTTTGGTAGTAAGTAGAAGGTGACGCAAGGAGTATGGGGTATGGGGCGGGGAAATGAGGGAGATAGAAAGGTGGGGAGATGGGGAGATGGGGGAGACAAGGGAGACAAGGGAGACAAGAGAGAAAGATTGCTACCTTGTCTACCTTGTCTACCTTGTCCTCTTCCCATCCCCAATGCCCAATGCCCAATGCCCAATACCCAATCTTTATACATCAAATGACACTTTATCAGCCATTTCTCGATTATGCCATCGCCTACATGCGATCGCGTTTGGATTTACAACCCTATCCTATTCCTCAAGGATTTGAGTCTAAGGTTGCAACTGTGGGTAAAGGTAAGAACCAACAAGAGGTTCTCACCACTAGTTATGCTTTTCAAACTACAAAACTCAGGCAAATTCGAGCAGCACACGTACAAGGTGGTAATTCCCTCCAAGTGCTGAATTTCGTGATTTTCCCACACCTGAACTATGACTTACCTTTCTTTGGGGCAGATTTGGTGACATTACCAGGAGGACACCTCATCGCCTTGGATATGCAACCCTTATTCCGAGACGATGCAGCATATCAGGCAAAGTATACCCAACCAATCTTGCCTATCTTCCATACCCATCAACAACACCTAAGTTGGGGTGGCGATTTTCCAGAAGAAGCACGACCATTCTTTTCTCCTGCTTTTCTATGGACTCGCCCCCAGGAAACTGTTGTAGTGGAAACCCAAGTATTTGCTGCCTTTCAAGATTATCTCAAAGCTTACCTCGATTTTGTAGAGCAAGTAGAACCTGTAACTGATTCCCAAAGCCTAGCAGATATCCAACAAGCACAACTGCGATACCTGCGATATCGAGCTGAAAAAGACCCGGCGCGGGGAATGTTCAAGCGTTTCTATGGTGATGAATGGACTGAGGAGTATATTCACGGCTTTTTGTTTGATTTAGAGAGAAAATTACTAGGCGTATAAAATTATGTATGGTTGAATACTTAGCAACTTCCAAAAAATAAATTGAGCCATTATCAATCACAATCCTTCTAAGGAGGTGAAGGAGCTACTGACGGCAGCCCCTTCACCGTTTTTGTAGTAATTTAATTGAAGATTGGGTTTAGAAACTTGCAAATGATATCAAGTCCGGCTAAATGCTTGTCATTACGTACCGCCAAGGGCGGAACCCTTACCACTTCGTGGAAGCAAGCTACGCGTAGCGTCTCGTTTGCTCTTAGCGTCTCGTAGAGAAGAGAAGGGTACGTAGCGATAGCGAAGCGAAGTAATCGCAGAATCCTTGCGATTGCGTCGTTCCACTTCGTTGCACTCGCAATGACATATCACAAGTAATTTACCGGACATGATATGAAAGGAAGTAAAAAATATTTCATTGCTACTGTTCACTAGTCGATGGTTGACGGTTGACCGTTAACTGTGAACAGTCAACAGTTAACAAATCTAACCAAAATCATCTATTTTTTGGAGTTCCCTCACCAAACCTATTGATAGCGGCATTTTATTTTAAAATCGTATTTTTACTTAGAGTAAATGTTTATGTTAAGTTAAATTAACATAAATTCAAGGTAACATAACAATTTTTAATAAAACAAAAGGCATCATCATAGTATAAAGATAATTTGAAAGGCAAAATAACAGTACAAGGTTGATGGGATGCTGAATCTAGAAGGTTTTTTGGTCTCTCATATTAAGATAAAGTTTTGTAACAAAAGTTTTAATCAGAAACCCTAGAGGTCGTAGACTTATACCTTGGATGTCCGTTGTAAACCTTTCAGAAGATGGTTAAGCCTCTGACATCAGAAAGAAGAAAAGCTGAACCATTCAGTTTTGACATCAAATAATTCTTAACCAAGCCAATTAGGAGATTTAACGCAATGGTTTTAGATGCATTTGCAAAAGTGGTTGCCCAAGCTGATACACGTGGTGAATACCTCACCGATGCACAATTGGATGCTTTGAGCGAACTAGTAAAAGATGGTAACAAGCGTGCAGACGCAGTTAACCGTATTACCAGCAACGCATCTGCTATTGTTGCTGCTGCGGTACGCGACCTGTGGGCAGAACAACCCCAATTGATCGCTCCTGGTGGTAATGCTTACACCAGCCGTCGCGCTGCTGCTTGTATCCGTGATTTGGACATCATTCTTCGCTATGTAACCTATGCGATCTTTGCTGGTGATTCCAGCGTTCTAGATGACCGCGCTCTCAACGGTTTGCGCGAAACTTACTTGGCATTGGGAACTCCTGGAGCTTCCGTTGCTGTTGGTATCCAAAAGCTCAAAGATGCTTCCTTGAAGATTGTTAACGATCCAAATGGCATCACCAGAGGAGATTGCAGCGCTTTAGCAGCTGAAATCGCTAGCTACTTCGATCGCGCTGCTGCTGCTGTTGCTTAATCCAAGCACTACTGCTATTGGGTGAAATGATTGTCCGCTGGACAAAATAAAATTTCAACGAAAAGTTTGTTAAAGGGAAGTACCAAAAATGACAAAAACACCTCTAACCGAAGCAATTTCAGCGGCTGATTCTCAAGGTCGCTACCTCAGCAGCACCGAAATCCAAGTAGCTTTTGGTCGTTTTCGCCAAGCACCAGCTAGCTTACAAGCAGCAAAATCCTTGAGTGCTAATGCCTCACGTTTAACAGAAGGTGCAGCTCAAGCTGTTTACAACAAGTTCCCCTACACCACCCAACAACAAGGCCCCAACTTCGCTTACGATCAACGCGGTAAAGCTAAGTGTGTGCGTGATGTTGGCTACTACTTGCGGATTATTACTTACGCTTTAGTTGTAGGTGGCACAGGCCCATTGGATGATTACTTGATTTCTGGCTTAGCTGAAATCAACAAAACTTTTGACCTGTCTCCTAGCTGGTACATTGAAGCTCTCAAGTACATCAAAGCTAACCACGGTCTCAGCGGCGACCCAGCTGTTGAAGCAAATTCCTACATCGACTACGTAATTAATACTCTGAGCTAGAGTGTTTCTTTAGCCCGGAGAGGAAATCAGCTCTTATGACAAGTTAAGTTCTATGAGTTGCTTACCTCTCCGGGCAGTTTTATTTTGATAAAGACTGTTAAAAGATTAGAAAAAATATTTTCTAAAAAGTTTTCAGTTTTGTAGTTAAAACTGAGGAGGTTAGAAATGGCGGCTTTGGGACAAGCAGCAAGACTAGGAATTGAGCCATTTGAAAGCTCAGGAATAGTAGAACTACGTCCTGATAGAACAGAGGCAGATGTCGCAGTAGTGATCCGAGCAGCTTACCGTCAAGTGTTGGGTAATGCATACCTACTAGATAGCGATCGCTTGGAGAGTGCTGAATCACTGTTGCAGCAGGGTACAATTTCAGTCCGGGGTTTTGTATCAGCCATTGCTCAATCGGAACTCTATCGTGAGAAGTTTTTCTACTCCAATTCACAAACTCGATTTATCGAGTTGAATTATAAGCATTTATTAGGTCGCGCCCCAGAAGATGAGTCGGAAATTTCGTACCACGTTGAACTATACAATTCAAAGGGTTACGAAGCAGAAATAAATTCTTACATTGACTCATCAGAATATCAAGAAAACTTTGGTGAAAATATTGTGCCCTACTACCGAGGTTTTAAAAGCCAAGTAGGAAAGAAAAACGTTGGTTATGGGCGACTGTTTCAATTGTATCGGGGTTATGCGAATAGCGATCGCGCCCAAGGAGTAAAACAAGGAAAATTAACTTGGGAAATAGCTAAGAATCTGGCTTCACCTATTTACCCAGTATCTTCAGGAGCTTTAACTGGTCTCTCTACAGGTAGTCGTGGAGAAGCATACCGGATTAGATTCCTGCAAGCAGCTTCTCCCAATTCAACTGTAGTACGTCGTGGTACTGCCGAGTTAATAATTCCCTACGAGCAACTTTCTAGTAAGTTACAGCAACTCAATCGTAAAGGCAGTAAAGTGATTAGCATCACAGCTGTGTAAGTAAAGAATAGGATCGGGGAATAGGAAGTAGAGAGTAGCGATTAGGTAGAGAATTTCATTACTCTCAATTTCCTATTGTTCGTTACCCTGACCAATGCGAATTAGGTATTACTGAAGGAGAATTTTACAGATGGCGATTACAACAGCAGCGTCCCGTCTGGGAACAGAACCTTTTATTGATAGCGCCCCTTTGGAATTGCGTCCAAATGCGACTAAAGAAGAGATACAAAGAGTAATTTCTGCCGTATATCGTCAGTTGTTAGGCAATGATTATATATTGGCCGCTGACCGCCTCATCAGTGCCGAATCTATTTTGCGCGATGGCAAAATCACTGTCCAAGAGTTTGTGCGTCAAGTAGCTAAATCAGAACTGTACAAAAAGAAATTTTTCTACGACAATTTTCAAACCCGCGTCATTGAGCTGAACTACAAACATTTGTTGGGTCGTGCCCCTTACGATGAGTCTGATGTGGTTTATCACTTAGATTTGTACCAAAATAAGGGCTACGATGCTGACATTGATTCATATATAGATTCGCCAGAGTATCAAGCCAACTTTGGGGAAAATATTGTGCCATACTATCGCGGGTTCCAAACTCAAACAGGCCAGAAAACTGTAGGATTTAGCCGGATATTCCAACTATATCGTGGGTATGCCAGCAGCGATCGCTCCCAACTCAAAGGTAAATCCTCTCGTTTGGCTAGCGAATTAGGACGTAATGCAGCATCAGCAGTGATTCCTCCCTCTGGTGGCCCCTCAGGCTTTGCCTACGTTGCTCCCACCAAAGGCGTTACCCCCAACAGCACTTTCGGCGGCGCAGGAACCTTTGGTAAAGAAGGTAGACTCTACCGCATTGAAGTAGCAGGAGTTTTTGGAGCTGGATATCCTAAAACACGTCGTGTCAATCAAGCGGTAATCCTACCTTATGAAGAGCTATCTAGCTACTTCCAAAGAGTAGTAAAACAAGGTGGTAAAATCGCCAGCGTCAAGCCACTTTAGAGTCATTGGTTATTGGTCGTTGATTATTTTTAACCAACAAGGACAAAGAACAAATGACCGAAGCCACCTTCGGGGGGCAGTAAGCAGTAGGGAGTAGGGAGTAGAGTCAGAAATTTTAGCCCCAACAAGGCAAAGTATTTTCTCAAAACTCCCGACTCCCCTCTATTGACAAATAACTAATAAAAAATTTTGAAATGAATTTTAAATTGATTTATGGTTGGACAATTTATTGGTGGTAGAACTAGTAGTCGCTACTTCCGCTATGAAGTAGTTGGTTTGCGCCAAAGTGAAGAAACCCAAACAATCAACTATCCGATTCGTTCTAGTGCCAGCTTATTTATCATCGTACCTGATAATCGGATGAGTCAAGAAATGCGGCGGATTGCTCGCTTGGGTGGCAAAATAGTTAGTATTGAGCCATTGAATTCTGAGACAAAAACAGATAGCCAACAGAGTAATCCTCCTTCTGATGAATTCCAATCCGCAGAAATTTGAAGATTTATCACCTCCAGGGGATTCACCTGGAGGTGAACAGCTAACAGTAGACCAAGCAATTGCAAATCTCCAAAGCGCAGATTTAGGTTTGCGATTTTATGCCGCCTGGTGGTTGGGTAGGTTTCGGATATGCGAACCAGCTGCGGTTACACTATTAATCCAAGCCCTAGAGGATGAAGACGACAGGACACCAGAAGGTGGATATCCTCTGCGACGGAACGCAGCTAGAGCATTAGGTAAAATTGGCGATCGCCACGCAGTAAAACCTTTAATTGCTTGTTTAAACTGTTCAGATTTTTATGTCCGGGAAGCAGCAGCCCAATCTTTAGATATGCTAGGCGATCCGGTTTGTATTCCTCCACTGATGGAGCTATTAAAAGCAGGTTTGCAGCAAGGGCGACTAAAACCACAGCAGCCAGATTTATCGCAACCTTACGATGCAATTATCGAAGCTTTGGGGAGTTTGCAGGCTACTGAATCGATTTCTGCCATCGAACCGTTTTTAGAGCATCCCATAGAACTGGTGCAATATGCAGCTGCACGAGCTATGTATCAGTTAACCCAAGAACCAGTTTATGGAGAACGCTTGATAAAGGCTTTGGCTGGTGAAAAACTGCAATTGCGTCGAGCTGTGTTAGCAGACTTGGGAGCCATTGGGTATCTACCCGCAGCTGAAGCCATAGCCGAGACCTTGGCAGAAAATAGCCTCAAACTCATCTCCCTCAAAGGATTACTGGAACATCAAGTCAAGGGCACAGCAACAACCACTTTATCCGCAGGTGCTATTAAAGTGATGAATTTGATGGACTCGTTGTTGTAGTCAGGATTCCTGAGTCATCAGTTGTGATTAATACTTAAAAATAAAATGTTTTTACAGTATAAACCCCCGAATAAACCGAAAAAAGAGGTTTAGGGGGTTTATACATAATGCAAACTACGGATAACTTAAGCTACAATTGGCTGACTAATAATGACTCGTGAAATTGATATGGATAACAGTGAACTGGCTCGGATATTGATTCGTGCTGTGGAACAAGCAGATTCTTCAGATCGCTTGTTAGATGCAGTTCAAGAGTTGGCAGCGGCGCGTATAGAAGAATCTGTGCCCACCTTGATTGCAGCTTTAGGCTACAATAATCCAGGGGCTGCGGTGGCGGCGGTAGATGGATTGATTGCCATGGGAGAACCCGCAGTGGCACCGTTATTGCAACTAATTGATGACTACAACTATGGCGCTAGAGCCTGGGCAATTCGCGCCTTGGCAGGAATTGGAGATTTACGGGCCCTGGACACTTTGCTAGAAGCAGCAAAAACTGATTTTTCCTTGAGTGTGCGGCGCGCCGCAGCCAGGGGACTAGGAACATTGCGCTGGTACCAACTACCATCAGAAAAAATAGAATCTGTGCAGATTCAGGTAATAGAGGCATTACTATTAATTTCTGAAGATCCAGAGTGGGTGGTGCGCTATGCAGTAGTCACGAGTTTAGAAGCACTAGCAACAACGATGGCAATTACCTTACCAGATCCAGCGTTACGTATTAAAGAGCGACTCCAGCAAATATTAGATACAGATGCAGATCTTGGAGTTCGTACCCGTGCCCAATTCGCACTGCAAAAAATTCAACAGCCACAGCATCAACAAGTATTTGCACTTAAAACAAAACAAGAAGAAACTGAAGCACCTCATCGTGGTGGTAGCAGACGTTAATAAATGCTAAATCTTCCAAGCTTAGTTTTTTTGTTCCAAGCTTGGAGTTTCCTATTCTAGACAAATTATGCTTGCACCACAAAATCTGATGCTGTCAATGTTGTGACACCACTAAGGGTGGCAAATAGACCACCACTGCCAAAACCAGCAGCACTGCCATTTTGATTGTAAAACAACTGTCCAGTCACAGGGTTGTAGACAATTTTTGCTGTGGTGGTTGCGCCACTAGTAGTGACTTTAAAATCACTCGCATTACTAAAACCGATTCCTACAGCAGAAGTAATAACAGTGAAAGTAGTCTTATCTAGGATAATCTTGTCACCTTGGAAGCGGTTGAAGTCACTAATAGTATCTTGACCAACAGCAGAACTAACAAAGGCAGTATTGGTGTTGTAAACGAAATAGTCAGCACCCGCACCACCTGTAAGAACATCATTGCCAGCACCGCCGACAAGACTATCGTTGCCTACACCACCTATGAGACTATCATTGCCATTACCACCACGCAGTAAGTCGTTGCCACTTTTACCATCAATTTTGTCATTACCCCCCTGACCATTGATGACATCAGCGGAGTTGTCTAAACCTATAAGATTGTTATTCAGGTCATTGAGGAAAGTCACCGTGTTCTTGATGCCGATGGTCGTATCACTAGAGTTGGCATCAAGGACATTAAAACTGTCAACGATCCTAGTTTGACCATCAAACAGGATATTGCCAATGGCTGGTCTGCTTCCGGAAGCTTTCAGGTTATCCAGGTTTTCTAACTGAAAGTTTTTCAGAGTGACTTTAGTATTAGAAACATTTTCAAAGGTAACTTCTAAGTTGTTACCATTTTTAGTCAACAGCAGATTTTGAGCAGTTAATCCCGATCCCATAAATTGCAGCGTATCAACATTGGCAATTACCGCCTGTGATGGGTTAGTGCCTTTACCGACACCACCAAAATCGTTAATGGTATCATTGCCATCACCTCGGCGAATAATAAACTTATCTTGACCGCCGTTGCCTGTGAGGATATCGTTACCAGCTTTACCATCAATGATGTTGTTACCAACGGAACCGACCAGAGTATCTGCACCAGCAGTTCCCATGAGATTGAGTGGAGTAACTGTCAGGTTCAGGGTAGTAGTAGTAACTTTACTAGTATTGCTGTGAGCTTGTCCGTCATCGACAACAAACTGAATAATTCGGGCAGTAGTGTTGGGAGTTGCAGCAGTGTTGTTGTAAGTTACCGTCCGCAAAACTTTTTGGTAATTGGCTAGTGTATCCGTACCACTAAGGGTAAGGATGCCAGTAGTAGTGTTGTAAGTTGCACTGATGCTGGTGCCAGTGGTGTTAGCAGTGAGACTTTCAGCTGTGCCATTTTGGCGGTTAGTAATGGTAATGGTAGCTTGCTTGAGAGTAGAGGTGTTAGTGTCACCGACGGTGAGCTTGGTAGTATCAACAACAGCTACAGGAGTGCCATTAAAAGTTGCAGCATAATTTGTACCTGAACTAGTACCGTTGAGGTCGAGGGTAGGGGCAGCATTACCGTAGACGACATAACTTTGCCCAGCATTGGTATTACCGTTGGGGTCGGCTTCAGGTGCGCCAATAATTAAGTCATCAACACCATCGAAGTTAATATCTCCCGCTTTGCTGACTGAGGTACCTGAGCGATCGCCCGCATTGATACCATTAATAATAAACCCATTGCTGCCATTCAACTCTGAGAGGTTGAGGGGGGTATTACTGCCCAAATTCTTCCCCCCAAACACTACGTAGGTTTGCCCACCATCAGTTTTGCCGTTGGGGTCAGCACTACTCTCACCAAAAATCAAGTCATCAATGCCATCATTGTTGATGTCTCCTGCATTGCTGACTTGGTATCCTGAAGGGTTAATAAAGGCGAAGTTATTAGCGCTCTTACCATTAATGACGAAGCTATTAGTGCTATTTAAGTCTGAGAGATTCAGGGTGCCGCTACTGCCCAGATTCTTTCCACCAAATACTACATAGGTTTGCTCAAGTGAGCCAACGAGCAGGTCGTCAATACCATCACCGTTGAAGTCCCCTACTTTGGCATTAATGAAGAAGGGATAAACGGTGGAGCTAGTAATGGAAAAGCCATCATTATTATCATATAAATCAAAGTAACCATTACCACCTATGTTCGTCGCCCCAAAGACTACACGGTTACCATTAACAATCAAGTCATCAATGCCATCACCGTTAATGTCTCCTACTTTGCTGAATCTGGTATTTTGGCTGGAGAAGCCATTAGTGCCATCGAAAGAATTTAAGAACCTACCGCTACTCCCTACATTACTTCCCCCAAACACCACAGAGCTAAAATTAACATCAAATACATTGGCTTCCCGGTCTGGGGTGATGAAGGTAAAAACGCTGTTAAAAATCAGGTCGTCAATACTATCACCATTGATGTCCCCTACATTGCTGAGTGAGATATCTTCAGAATAGCTGAGTGAAATATCCTCACCATAAATACTAATCACAACACCATTAGTGCCATTAACTGACGAAAAATTAAGAGTGCCGCTACCGCCCAGATTTGTCGCTCCAAATACTACATACACTTCTCTCCCGTCAAAAATCAGTAAATCATCAATACCATCGTTATTGATGTCCCCTCCATTGCTAACTGGAGAACCTGAATTATTAATAGTGAAGCCGTTAGTGCCGTTTAGAGATGAAAGGTTGAAAGTGCCAACACTGCCAAGATTTGTTTTCCCAAATACCACATAGTTTTTGCTATTTCCCCTAATAATCAGGTCTTCAATACCATCGTTATTGATGTCCCCTGCATTGCTGACTCTGTAACCTAAGCCCTCATTTGCAGCAATGCTGTTGATGACAAAGCCATTTTTACCATTTAGGTCAGAGAGGTTGAATGATGAATTAGCCATGATTTTTTCTCCTGTGCTTATTTTTTGTTAGTCAGGGAGTAATGCCAAATGTATTTAGTTTGGTTAGCCATAAACTCATCACCTTAATGGAGTGACGGTGGTTAATTTTAACCAAGCTGGGAAAATGCAGTTTTTAGACAAAAAATTTAGATACTTGCTGATTAGTTGTCAAAAATTGAGTTTTCACAACTCATGCAATATGTGGACGTTATTCAATTGGACTATGATTTTGCTTTTGCCATAGGGAGACAAGGATTGCTAAACTTTTCCCTACTTTTTTACATCTTGATTCAGCAATACCAAAATCACATAATTCAATGAAAATTAGACAAATAAATTCTGTGATTAAGTTTGTAATTAAATGTTGCAAGCTTTTTCCAGAGATCATTAATTTTGATGAGTTACCAATTTAGAAATTTGATTACGCATCATAATTAATGCGATAGACCACTAGCCGATCGACCGATTGAGGTAAGAACACTTAAAATTGTCATTAAGGCGGCAAAATCACCTAATTATTATGATATTTATCAATACATTGTCAATAGATTTTGCATAATATTCACAAACCCTCAAAGTCCAGGGCTATTCACCATAGAAGAAAGAAGAGTCGATCGATATCATGAAATGATGGAGCAATAAACATTTCAGTAGAGAATTAGAAACTGCGAGGGCACTTACAATAGAAATAAAAATTTCACAAGTCATTACATAGCTTTAATCAAAAACTATATCCTGAAGCTAAATATTTAATTTCCTCGTGAATATTACTGCGGGCGAATGGTTCGGCAAACTCCAACATTAAAGGCGTAAAGTAAATATGCGATCGCTTTAAAAATTTTTCTAAAACCTGGCGTCGTCCTGCAATGTACTCCGCTTTTGATACCCAGTCATATTCCTGGCGAATACCATAGGCGTATTCTGCATAATCAACTGGACTAGCAGCAAAAATCGCTAAATCTGCATCTAGTAAGACTTGGCTATCGAAATCATCTATCGTAGCTTGGTGATTTTTAGTGTTCAAAATCAAGCGGCTCACAGTAGCGATAGTACTTTCTGAAATACCTAAATTACTCAACAATTCAACGGCATAGTCAGCACTTTTTTGTTCATTATCTTCAGCCTGAGTATCATAAACCACATCATGAAACCAGGCAGCAAATTGAACGGCAGTTAGGTTATTGGTGTAACCGTGCAAAATTTCAATCATATTGAGGACGCGATGAATGTGTTTAGCCGTGTGGTAATGGCGATCGCTGCTAGAGTAAGCTGTAATCAACTGATTAAAAGCTTTATCAGCCGCTAGTTCATCAACGTCAAAAGGCTGGAGTGTGCGTTGCCAGTTAGAAAATAAGATACGCGTGAGGTTTTCTGTAGACATAGCCTTGGTATCCCCACTCCTAGTATGAATCAGCTAAAATCTTGTGCTGCAACATCTGTCCCGTAAAGTTAAAAATATACCAACAAAAGGATAACACTAGTCAGTGGTTGACTGATGAATAGACTTCTAACAGAAGTGGGGAAAAGGGTAAGGGGTAATGGTTCGACAAGCTCACCAACCGGGGAAAGGGCAAATAAAAACCCTTTTCCCTTTCCCCCCTATGAGCAAAAGTTACTTTTGCAAGAGGTCTAATGTTGAATGTTATGTCACCTGACTTTGAAATCTTGATTGTTAAATAGAACACAATTGATAATGTCATCGATTATGCCCACTGTGTATGCCTTAAGAATGAAGATTTCAGCTATGACATTGAGAAATATTAAGGGGGTGTGGGAGAGTTGCGATTTTGTTCAACCAATATCAACTCAACAAAGGAATTTCTCATGGTTAATCCAATTCAATCTGTCAATCTCGAAACCACCATTGCTGCTTTGCAACAAGATCTAAGCAAAATTCAAAAGAATGATGCCTTAGCCATTATTGATGCTTGGCAGCAAAAGCTTGAAGGTAATGACATTGCCGAAGACTTGGGTGAACTCAAACAAGCTATCCAAAGCCGGGATACTGCGGCTATTTCTAGAATCCTCATTGACTTAGGTGAGGATACAAGAGGAGCTGCGGCAGATCTCCCTGCTGATGTCGCAGCAAAAGTACAGCAACTTGGATCGTTACTCCAGCAAGCAGGATCGAGAGCAAGGTAAGTTTGAAGATGTAGGGACTCACATACAAGATTGTTGACTGTTGACGCTTTACAGTCAACAGTCAATGTTTTAAACGGAATTTATTTTTGGATTTCCCTTAACCAAAGTATATTGCGGCAAAGTCAGGGTAAATGCCGTTTGACCCATAGATGTTGTTGAATCAAGGATCAGGTCGCCACCATGTGCCCGGACAATTTCACGGGCTAAACTCAGTCCGAGTCCGATTCCTTCGACTTTGCGGGTGTGGGCACGATCGCCACGATAAAAGCGGTCAAAAAGCCGGGAGCGATCGCTGGCTGGAATATCTTTGGATGCGTTAATAATCTTGATATGCAGCTTTGTTTGAGTTTGATAAGCCTGAATTTCTATCCAACCGTTGGGAAGATTATATTTAATGGCATTACTTAATAAATTTTGCAGGACTTGAATCAAGAGATCGCGATCGCCCTGTACCTTGAGACCATGAGGAATGTTGCTTTGCACCCTCAAATGGGGAGACAGCAGTTCTACATCTTCTACCATTTCCATCAGCAATTCAGACATATCCACTGCAACCAAATACAAACTCATTTGTCCTGCATCTGCTAAAGACAACAGCAAAAGTTTTCGCATGATGCTGCTTAAACGACCCACTTCGTCCAAAAGGTTGCTTAAGCGCTGTTGCACTTCCGATCCAGGTTCAACTTGTTGTAGCGTTCGTTCTAGTTCGCCTTGGAGAATGGTGAGTGGGGTTTTCAGTTCGTGAGCAGCATCAGCACTGAAGCGAGAAGCTTGTGTAAAACTGCGTTCTAGGCGTTCCAACATTTGGTTAAATACGCGAATCAACTCTACAAATTCAACATCCGTTGTCCCAATGGGAATTCGCCGATCTAATCCTTGGACGGTTACTTGTTGAATAACGCTTGTTAATTCATGGATGGGACGCAAGGCACTACCAGCAACTACCCATGCACCAACAGCAACTAGCAACAGCGCCCCTGGAATTGAAACAACAAAGATATTGCGAATAGTTGCCATCTCTTGATTGACGGCTTGTAGACTAACGGCAATAGCAACTTGACCATTGGGAAATCTAGCTGCCCCAATCCGCCACGTTCCTGTTGTTGTGTGCTGCGAGACAAATTGAGGCGGGCGTGGGGGAAGCAAAGGTCGATTGCGATTTGGATTTTCAGGTATTGGGGGTCGTTCTCTATTCAGGGGAGGTGGCAGAGGTGTTAACTCTATCTGTCCAAGCAACACACGATTCAAGTCGAAGTCAGCTTGCACTTGGTGGGATTGGTAAACAGTTTTGCTGTTGGTATCCAGCACTAACACTGCAACCGGAGTCTTTGTATTTGTTCCTAAGCTATGGGTTAATGAGTCTTCGTAGCGTTGCCATCGTTCTACTTCAGGGGGACGTTCCGGCGGACGACTTGCCCGCATTAATTGATTTAACAGTTCTGCATCAAGGCGACTGATTTTAGCCTCGTAAATCTGAAACCAAGAAACTGCACCAAACCCAACTAATGCACTTCCAGCTAAACCCGCAGACAATAAGGCAATTCGCAATCGAAACGATGGACGCTTCATAGTTGATAAAAAAGCTAGGTTTAAAATCTCGCCGACAAGTGGCGTGGCTGTATTGAATTTGGAATTTTGTTAGGGCAGCTAAGCCGTGTCTGCAACCATCATTTTGAATTTTGAATTGATTCATTGTCTGGTTTGCGGAACCGATATCCAACTCCACGAATGCTTTCAATTAAGTTTGCTTCATCAAGGGGGTCAATTTTTTTGCGAATTCGCTGGATACAAACATCGACGACGTTAGTGTTGGGGTTAAAGTCGTAGCCCCAAACATGTTCCAGGATTTGAGTGCGGGTAAAGACTCGTCCGGGAGAGCGCATGAGATACTCCAGCAGGTTAAACTCACGGGTGGTAAGTTCGATGGCTCGTTGATTGTAGGTGACTTCCCGCGTGATGCGATCGAGTTTAAGCGACCCCACCACAAGCATATTTTGGCGTTCGCCTACACTCCGGCGCACAACGGCATGAATTCTAGCGGCTAATTCTTCCACAAAAAACGGTTTGGCTATATAATCATCGGCTCCTAAATTTAATCCAGACAGGCGATCGTCGAGTTCGTTACGAGCTGTTAATAAAATCACTGGAGTATTCCGCCCTGAGTGCCGTAGTTGTTTGAGAATTGATAGCCCATCCCTACCCGGCACCATGATATCCAGTACGATGGCATCGTATTCGTTATCTAATGCCCGTAGATATCCTTCATCGCCGTTGTCACAGTAGTCTACGACAAATCCCTGCTCCTTCAATCCAGCCCGGACAAAGTTAGCAATTTTGGCTTCATCTTCCACAAATAAAATGTTCACAAAATAAATATTGATTACTTGATAAATATTCTTCTATTTTAAATTCATTGACTTTGGGTTCAAATTACAAAAATGTAATTTATAAACCAAGGAATTTGTAATTTTGAGGTTGCTTAATCATAAATAGGACTTACGCAAAATAATGCAAAAACGAACCGCGAAGTACACAAAGAACACGAAGTAAAGAGGGTTTCAAAGAGTTTTTGCGTAAGTCCTGATAAATGTAAGCAACAATTTTGAGGTTAACAATCATGAATATTCGTCGAGTCTTAGCTTTAGCAACAATTCCTTTTGTAATTGGTACATTTGGTTTTGTTGCACCCAATCAAGCAAATGCCCAATCTCCAGCCAAACCCAGACCAGAAATTTCACAACAACGCCCAAGACCGCAAAATGAATTGCCAAAACCAGATAAAAAACCACAAATCAAACATCAACAACGACGCCCACAGGAGCAAAAACGTTCCCCAAAACCTCACGATCGCGACGTAAATCAAAATCAAAGACCATACAATAACCGTTAATTGCAACTTGTTATCTTTGAGTGATGGTTTAGTGGACTGTTGACGGTTGACTGTTGGCTGTTAACGACTGAAAAAGGCGTGTTCATCCCATCCACAGAAGGAATGAGTTTTTCCCACGCCTTTTTATTGGCAGTCATCAGCGAACAGTCAACGTTATTTTCAAGACAGCTAAAGCAATGAAAAATAAATTAGCTCGAATTTTCAGTCGCAGAGATGTACTTGCTCTATTTAGAACAACTGGAACGGCAATACTTGTGGTTGGATGCATACCGAGAAAGCAGACTGTAGCTGTTTCTGCATCGTCTGTGTCTGGGTGTGTCGTCAGTCCAGAACAGACCGAAGGCCCCTATTTTGTGGATGAAAAACTCCAGCGCTCAGATATCCGTTCCGATCCTGCGGATAATTCAGTGAAGGCAGGGACACGGCTGGATTTGACACTGCATATTTCTCAAGTTGGCAGTGGTGGGTGTACGCCGCTTGTCAATGCAATGGTAGATATTTGGCATTGTGATGCATTAGGTATTTATTCGGATGTGGCAGATCCCAGTTTCAATACTGCCGGTCAAAAGTTCTTACGCGGTTATCAAGTCAGTGACACTAACGGAACTGTGAAGTTTACAACCATTTATCCTGGTTGGTATGAAGGCAGAACCGTGCATATCCACTTTAAGGTTCGCACCGATGGCATATCTGGGCAGCGTTATGAGTTTACGTCACAGCTATATTTTGACGATTCAATTACCGATGACGTACATCAAAAAGCACCTTACGCCAGCAAAGGACAGCGCACCCAAAAGAATGCTGATGACAGAATTTTTACTGGTGGTGGCGAACAAATGTTACTCAAACTCGTTCAGAACGAAGAAGGTTATGCAGCAACTTTTGATGTGGGGTTGGAGATTACGTAATTTTTTTCAGTGTTTATATTTACTTAAAAAAAATTACAAAATTGTAATTCACCAGCAAGGCAAACTGTAATTTTCGGTTAGTTCAATCAGAAATGTAAACAATCTATCTTTGAGGTATTGATTATGAATATTCGTCAAATATTAGTGCTAACAGCAATTCCCGTTTGGTTTGGTACATTTGGTTTTATTTCACTTCACCAAGCAAATGCCGCTAATCAGTTCCAGCAAATCGCACAGGCAACAGATACTCCCAAGCAACCACCCTCAGAAAGACAGCATCCGCCTCGTCCGGATTTGAAAGCGGCGGCGGCAAAACTGGGAGTTACAGAACAACAATTAAAGGATGCGCTGGGAGTACCTGCTAATCCTCCAAGTCCAGGCCAACGTCCACCTCGACCAGATTTGAAAGCGGCGGCGACAAAGTTGGGAGTTACAGAACAACAATTAAAGGATGCACTGGGAGTACCTGCTAATCCTCCTGGCGATGGCAATCACCGTCCCCCTCGATTAGATTTTAAAGCGGCGGCGGCAAAGTTGGGAGTCACAGAACAACAATTAAAAGCTGCGCTGGGAGTACCTGCTAATCCTCCAAGCCAAGGCCAACGTCCCCCTCGTCCTGATTTGAAAGCGGCGGCGGCGAAACTGGGAGTTACAGAACAACAATTGATAGACGCTTTGGGTATTCCACCTCGTCCTCAAGGCGATCGCCAAGGGCCTCCTCCAGCAAACCAATAAATCGATAAAAATGTAGAGACGTTGCAATGCAACGTCTCTAATGTGCATCGTTACCAAAATATAGGTAACCCGGTAACTGCGATCGCACCTGCAACAGCACTGGCCGCAAGGGAAGTCAAGGCTGTACCAAATATCCACCAAGCCGCATTAGCAACGGTTTTTTTGGTTTCTTCGGCTTGTTTTTTAGCTTGTTCTTGCATCGCTTTTAGGCGTTTTTGTGTTTCCTGTTGGATGCGTTCGGCTCGTTGTAATACGCCATCCCGTGCGGCTTCTATTTGGTCGATGATGCGGTTGGCGTATGCTGGAGATATATCTTCACGAGAACTGAGAATAGCAACTAGGGTGTCGCGATCGAATTGACTCAGGCGATGGCGCAAGGCTTCAAATCCCGCTTGCGGATCGTCAAAGACTTTGCCAAAGTCTTGCTTAATTCCTTCATAGTCGAGTTCTGGACGATCCAGAGAGTTAAGATAGTTGCGAATTCTGGCAAAAATTCCATCCAATACTGACTGCACCCGTTGTTGAATCTGCTGGAATTGTTCAACTATGGAATTGCGAACAGATTCAATTCGATCCACAATTTGGTTAGCTTCTTCTTCTGAAATATCCTCGCGTTGGGATAGCAAGGCCACAATTGTGGAACGGTCAAATTTAGCAGCGCGATCGCTTAAATTGCCAATTCCAGCGCGGGGTGAAGACAATAGTAATTGTAAATCGCGTTTGATTGCCTCCGGGTTGAGTTCTTCTTTATTAGTATTTCGCAGGTAATCTTCAAGATTTCCTTCAAAATCTACAATTGTTTGGGTGGTACGCTTTGCTAAACGTCGTGGCGCTTTGACGATATCGCGAATCGCATCTTGTACGCCATCGATAATTTGATTAACTTGTTCTTGGCTTAAGTCTCCCCGTTGACTGAGAAGTTTAACTAAAGTTTCTCGATCTACATGAGAAAGGCGTTGACGCAATGCTAATGCACCTGCTTTCGGGTCATCTAGTAATTTTTCCAAGTCTCGTCTAATACCTTGTGGGTCGAGTTCTTCTAAGTTAGTATTGCGGAGATATTCTGCAATGGCTGTTGTGGTTTTTTCGTACTGTTCTCTCGCCTGCTGGGGTACTTGTAAAATGCTATCTCGCACTGCTTCAAGTTGGTCGAGGACTTGGTTAATTTGTTCTTCGCTTAAGTCTCCCCGTTGAGTGAGGAGTTTCACCAGTGTATCGCGGTCAAATTGCGATAAACGCGAGCGTAAAAGATAAATTCCAGCTTGCGGATCTTCTAGTAAAACTCTAAAGTCCCGTTTAATAGCTTCGGGATTGAGTTCTTCTTTGTTAGTATTCCGTAAATAATCTTCAACTGTTTGCCGCAATTCATCGGCTTTGGTTTTTGCTTGTTCTTGTAATTCTCTGGCACGATTCAAGATATTATCGCGATTTTGTTCCAGTTGACTAACGATATTGTTAGCTTCTTCTTCGCTGATATCTTGACGTTGTTGCAACAATTTTACAAAAGTATCGCGGTCAAATTGATGAAAGCGATCGCTCAATTCTTCAAACCCAACTTCTGGATCTTCAACTAACCTAGCAAAGTCTTTTTGTATACCTTCAGGATTCAGTTCTTCTTTGTTAGTTGAACGCAGATAATCTGCAATACGGCTGCGGAAATCCTCAGATTTTTCTCGCTTTTGGGTCTGTTTAACAGTTTCTAATACTTCCTGACGAGCGCTTTCCATTTGTTCGGAAATTTCTTTTACCCTAGCTTCACCAATATCACCCCGTTGATTCAGTAAATTGGTAAAGTAGTTTTGATTAATTTCTTCTAACTCGCGTCTCACAGTTGCCGGATCTGCATTCACATCATAGATGACTTCTTGGAATTCTTCTTTTAGGGTAATACGGTTAAAATGCCAAGGAAACGAATTCAATATATAGTCTTCTACGTCTGCTTTGATTGTATTTTCCAGGGATATGGGTAATCTTGCTGTTGCTTCTTCTCTAAACTTTTGTAACTGTTCTGTAATTTCTTCGACATCGACATCTTGAACTTTCTCTTTTAGTTTTTGTAACTGAGTTGCAATTTTGTTAACATCGATATGAGAAAGGTTTATTCTATCCAACACGGCTGGTACTGCTGCACTCAAGCCATATTGAACAGCTTGCTTGATTGCACCATTACTTTGTTTGCCGTTACCACCTCCAACCGTCACTAACTCTTGAAGTCTTTCACCTAAGTTTTCTGAATTTAGTTCTTCAGGAGTGGCAGATTTCAGTAAATTAATTACTTGTTTTGTGGGATTTTTCCGATTTAAAGCTTGTTGCCAAGCACCTTCTAATTGTTCAGCGATTGTATTGATATCTTCTGGAGATAAATCGGTGCGATCGCTAATTAAATCCACAAAGGTTTGTCGATTGACATTTTCCAACAAATCGCTATTCACAACAGATTGTAAATCTGTATCTTGAATTAATTTGTCAAATTGAGAACGAATTTCTTTAAGATCCAATTTTGGTAATTGGATAGAAGCTAAAGAACTTTGCAAGGTGTTTCTAATACTTTCAGCATCAAAGCCTGAAGTTAATTCTCGCCGGACTGCGGCTGTAACTTCTTCTGCGGTGGAAACCAATTGTTGCTTAGCAGCATTAGCACTAATACCACTGCTTGCTGTACCGAACAACGCTTGAAAACCAGAACTAACAGTACTTGCAATGGAACCAATTAAAGAACCTACTGCGGATGAACCAAACCAAATTATTACTGAAAAATAAATAGACCAGATGACAATACCGATAACCGATCCGAGAAATGCATTTTCCACTAAGCTAAGTTTTACCGCTAGAAAACAAGCAATAAATAATGCAATACTAGCGGTTATTAGTGCCCAAGAACCGACTTTACCTTGAATGTTACGAATTTTACTACCTAGCTTTAGTGGTTCGTCGTCATCGTCTGAATCAATTTCCCAAGAGGAAATTCCCACAGCAACAGAAAAGTTTGTAAATAAAAGTTGAAAGGCTAAAGCCATTGAAACTCCAGCCAACAAGGCCACTAGGAATTTAGGCCCAGCAAAAAGAACAGACGCTTCTTCTGGAGTTAGTAATTGTTGAGCGAAAATCATAGGTGCTAATCCAAAAGATAGGGAATGCCATCCTAATACGCTTAGAATACTTTGGAACATACTATTTTCTCACTTGCATACAATCAAACAGCCACTTGATTAATAAAATGGTCTATTCATCAGTCTAAATATTTATTAAACTCAATTTACACTTACTAAGGTAGTAAAATTTTTCATCAAAAGTCGTATAAGTTTGTTGACTGTTGACCGTTGATGGTTAACTGCTAACCGTAAAAAGTTAACAAGTGAAGTATTAGTTAGTTGAGTAGAAGTTAAGCATTATTAAATCATTAATATGTGGATATATTTTTATAAAAAAAGAATTCATTTTTTTGGTTCATCAAACAGAATACATGCGTCATTTTTCAGAATTCAGAATTGAATTATGTACGAGTGGCAAATGAATAAACGACGTTTTTGCACCACCGCTAAATTAAAAATTTAGCGGTCTACAATTAGTTGTAAGTGCTACTCCAAACTAATTGATTCTGACTTCTTAATTCTTTTCAATAACTATTTTTTAATTAAATATTTTGAATTGTATAAATTTTTGCTATGTCGAATATAGAGGTAAAAAAGCAAAATATTTTTGTGAATTAAGACAAAAAATATAAATAATACCGCATATTTTTTACTCATTTAGATAAAACCACCTATACCTGTTGATAGATAAAAAATTTCTTCCAAGGGATTGAGGAAAAATAAATATAAACATGTATTAATAGGGATTAATACCAGCTATAACCGAGCTATGGCAATCCCAAATAATTTGTGAAATATTACATGTTACAGTTATTGACTGTTAACCGTTGACAGTCAACAATCAACACCAAATATTGTTCGCAACTGAAATGAGATTGCTATATAAATTTTTGAATAATTGATTTTACTGTTTTTGGAGAAAAATAATGGTTGTAGGTGTACATAAACGTGCTGTCGGCGTATTTTCTACTCGTAGAGATGTTGAACATGCGCTACATGAATTGAAAAATGTCGGCTTTGATATGAATAGAGTATCTGTGATTACGCGAGATGGAGAGCGTGATGACATAGCTGGTGCTGAAGTACGCGATCGCGTTGGTGATAAATCAGATGAAGGCGCTGCGGTGGGTGCAGTTTCCGGTGGTGCTTTGGGTGGATTAACAGGCTTATTAGTAGGTCTTGGTACTTTAGCAATCCCAGGAATCGGGCCTATTATGCTGGCTGGTGCTACAGCAACCGCTTTAGCTACTACTCTTGCTGGAGCAGGTATCGGTGCTGTGGCTGGTAGTTTGCTTGGTGCATTGATTGGTTTAGGAATTCCTGAAGAACGAGCCAGAGTATACGACGAACGCGTCAAACGAGGACAGTATTTAGTAATCGTTGATGGTACGGATGCTGAAATCGCCAGAGCAGAAGCAATATTACGTCAGCGTGGTATCGAAGAATTTGGTATTTACGACCGTCCAGATAACGTACATTCAGCTACAGGTGTTGCTCATCGCGATGCGGTTAGCGGCAAATATGCAGTAGGATACTTTTCTCATCGTCCAGATGCGGAAGCTGCAATTAGCGATTTGCGAAAAGCAGGTTTTCCCTTGAGCCAAATTTCTTTAATTCACAGAGACTCTTCTCGACGAGAATCATTTCCAGATATTCATCTAAGCGATCGCTGGGACTCTAATCGCTGGACACTACCAGATAATCGCACTCATTTCTATAACGAGCGCATCAATCAAGGCGATTACGTCATCGTCGTTAACGGAAGTGAAGCTGAAATTCAACGTGCAGCGGCTATCATTAGCCAACACGGAATTCAACAGTGGCAAATTTTCGATGCAAGTGGCTATGCTCCTGGAACTACAGCCGTACAAACTGGAACTACACCCGTGCAAGCAACCAAACGCGCCATCGGTGTATTTGCTCATCGTCGAGATGCAGAAGCAGCAATTACAGAATTGCGAGATGCGGGTTTCCCCACGAGTAGAATCTCAGTTATTGCCAAAGATACTGATGGTCATGGGATAGCTGGTGTAGATAACAGAAACATCGGTGCAGGTAATAAAGCAGACGAGGGTGCAAAAGCCGGTGCAGCTACAGGTGGTGTCTTAGGCGGTTTAACAGGCTTATTAGTCGGTCTTGGTACTTTAGCAATTCCCGGAATCGGCCCAGTAATTGCAGGTGGCGCAGCAGCCACCGCCATAGCAACAACACTGGCTGGTGGTGCTATTGGTGCAGCAGCTGGTGGTATTGTTGGCGCGCTGGTTGGTTTAGGAATTCCCGAAGACAGAGCCAGAGTGTATAACGAACGCTTCCAAAGAGGTGATTACTTGGTAATTGTTGATGGTACAGAAGCCGAAATCTACCAAGCCGAACCCATTCTCAACCGTCGAGGTATCCAAGAATTTGGCATCTATGACGCCACCGATTTAGGTGAATATCGCTCGCGTTTTGACCAAGGAATCCATCGCACCACAGGCGGCGATCGCGTCAACTACTCAACAGATGTTCACAGAGACGATCCTGCTGTCGTTATCGTCGATCGTCGTGAAGAAATTATCTAATCAGAATTCAGAATTTCTAATTTTCAACTCTGTACATGTACAGACGCGATTAATCAAACTCACACTCCTGAATTTTGAATTCTGACTGCTTCCTTGCTCCTCACCTCTGCCGTAAATTGCAACAAATTTCATCTGAACTCAAATTAAACATATGCAAAAATTAACTCCCCTAGTAATTAGTTGCCTTTTAGTATTTGGTGTTGCTGCTTGCGATAACGTTTCTAAAACAAGTGAATCTGCACCTACTAATCCCAACGAAGCTGCACAAACACCAACTTCTCAAACAACAGAAGCTTCTCAAAAAGACGCACAAAGCGAACTCCGTAGAAGACAATTAAATGAGGATATTCGCGCCCGCGAACAACGCAATAATGCTACTGGCGGCGATGCAAATAGAGCCGCAGGTGACCTAGCAAGTGAAGTTCGCTCCAAATTAGAAGCTAATATACCAGGCGGTCAATTAACAGTTAGTGCAGCAAAAGATGGTACTGTCACTGTAGGAGGAACCGTACCCAATCAAGACCAAATTGCTAAGATTGAACCTTTATCCAAAGAAATTAAAGGTGTGAAGGCAGTAGTTGTAAAAGCTACTGTTGCCCCACCAAATAGCTAAGGAAGAATAGGTAGCGATGGGGAACTTCCAAGTAAAAAATATTTCATAGAAGGGTGTTGACTGTAGACTTCTAAGAGAAGTGGGGAAAAGGGTAAGGGGTGAAGGGGAAAGGGCAAATAAAAACCCTTTTCCCTTTCCCCCCTCTTGTAAAAGTTACTTTTGCAAGAGGTCTAGTCAACAATCAACCATCTGAAGCGGAATAATTTATTTTTTGGAGTTCCTGAAATGAATTTACAGCAGACTTGAAAAAATTAGCGAATTTGTCAAACTCAACCTTAGTTTCCAGTTAGAAGGCTCCATTGGTTAGATGAAAAACTCCTTCTCAACTGGAAAAAGCTGATTTTGTATTCTTGAGTACAAACGCGATTCATCCTCTATCCAGCTAATCCCTGCCTATGTAAATAACTTTAGAAGTGAAAGCGATCGCCATATATACACATACAGCAATACAGGTTGATTTGGGAACATTTTTTGCACCTTCAGACAAGAGACAACTTATTGAAAGCCTAATTTTATAGCTATATCAGGCAATTCCCAAACACGCTAAGAGTGGTATACTTAATCTAATAATGGCAAATAATTGACAACTGACGACTTTAATTATTATATTTATTGACGCCTAGTCAGTGATAAAAACTCCTGTAATTGCTGAAAACCAAAACTATGCAAACCCAACAGCAGCCACTCGAATCTGTGAACCCTTCTTCATTACAAGCTAACCTAGCACTTGAAGGAACAAACCCCACAAATTTACCAAAGCTACCACCAGCATCGGAACCTGAATGGCAACGAATTAGTAGGCAAATTTTGGCATTTTTCGGACAACTCCCAGAATATTTAAGTAGCTTTTTTAAAGATTACAGTCAGGCTCTCATAACTCTGAGTTTAATTTTTGCAGCCATCGTCACAGTCAAGGTAACATTAGCAGTTTTGAATGCAATTAACGATCTTCCACTACTACCACCAATTTTTGAATTAATCGGAATCGCCTATACCACTTGGTTTACTTTTCGCTATTTAATTAAGGCTGCAAATCGGCAAGAATTAGCCCAGCAATTTCAATTTTTTAAAAAGGAAATTGTAGGCGAATAATTGGAAAATTATTTGATAGCAAAAATACCTTAGAAGATTGTTAACTGTTGATTGTTGACTGTTGATGGTTCACAGTTAACAGTCAACAGTCAACACTTTACCTGTCTCGCTGAATCTTTTGGATACATCTCAAGATAGAGAAAAGCATATATTTAGAAACTTAAATCACTTCTCAAGATAGTAGATTGACAATGAAAAACAGCCTAATCTAGTTCTCGAAGTTATTCAATAGATTCTTAACGAGGACATAATTTATGGCTAATGAATCAGTTAAAAAAGGTATAGATTCATCTGAACGTGCAGAAGTAGATACATACGATCGCGGAATTATCCCAGCTGAAACCGCTGCTCGCAGAGAAAGAGAAGGAGATAAATTCAAAACAGTCCCCACAGAAGAAAGAGAAGCAAGTTCAGCCACCGACGATCAAACCGACTCCCAAAGCATACGTACCACTGACGGTTACACCGTAGACAAAGAAGGTTTATTGAATAACTATGCAGTTGAACCAGAAATGTACTACGAAGAACCAGGTGATGCGCGCCAAGAAGCAACAGAAGATGCTGCACAACGCGTTGAAGAACTTGAAGAAATTAACCAAGACGAAGAAGGTAAGTTAACAGAAAAAGGCGACAACCGCGGTAAAGGCTCAGGAATCATTTAATTAAAAACCATCATTGAATTTTAGATTTTGGATGTTGGATTGAAATTTCCAGATACAAAATATCTAAAAAAAGCAAATTTATTGGTGGAATAAATCTCAAATTCAAAATTCTTTTAATTGTTCCTGGGTGCAATTACACGTAAACAGGCTAACCATCAAATTACTAGAGACGCAGCGAACCTCGCTGCGTCTTTAGTATGAAAGCTCGAAAAAATAAACAATAGACTTCTTGCAGAAGTCCGGAAAAGGGGGTGCATGTTTGGTATTTTCCCTTTCCCCAATAAAGATGCATCCCTTTTCCCACAAGAGTGCAAAAGTGCTTTTTGCACTCTTGTGTAATAACTTGTACGGGCGAACGGCTGTTCGTGCCTTACGCAACGACTGTACCCTGTAGAAGGAATAGCTTTCTCGCCGTCTTTTGGTAAAAATGGTATTGACAGACTGCTTCAGGATAAGGAACTTAATTTCAACAAATGCCACTCGAACTACAAAATCTCACAGGCGGTTATACCACATTACCAATTGTTCAAGACATTAACCTCAGCCTGCAAACAGGAGAATGGTTAAGTTTAGTTGGTGCTAATGGTTCAGGTAAGTCTACCTTACTGAAATTGCTCAGTCGTATTCTGACTCCACAGCAGGGAACAGTGCTACTTGATGGTAAAGCAATTCATTCTCAACCCCCAAATATAGTTGCACAGAAACTAGCATTTTTACCCCAACAACAAATAGTCCCTGTTGGCTTAACAGTAAGACAATTAGTCAGTTTAGGACGCACGCCACATCAACCTTGGTGGCAATGGGAATTAAAGGCTGAAGATTGGCTAAAGGTTGAAACTGCAATTCAAAAGACGCAACTACAAAAATTAAGCGATCGCTTAGTCGAACAACTTTCAGGAGGTGAAAGACAACGAGCTTTTCTAGCTTTAGCACTAGCGCAAGAACCAAAAGTTTTATTATTAGATGAACCTACAACTTTTTTAGATATTAACTATCAGTTGCAACTGTTGGAACTACTCAAAGAACTAAATCAACACCAAGAGTTAACTATTGTCACAGTTCTACACGAACTCAATTTAGCCGCACGGTATAGTTCTCGCATTGCCTTATTAAAACAAGGTCAAATTTGGGAAGTTGGTACGCCTGAAGAAGTTATGACACCAAATGCGATCGCTCAAGTTTTTGGCGTAGATTCAGTGATTATTCAGACGCCTGTGGGACTACAGGTTTGTGCTATTTCTGCGATTTAATGACATCTGGTCGTTTACCTTTGATAGCTTGCTACAAATACTTCTGCAACAATAAACCTAACTTTTCTTTCGTTGCGGCTGGTGCTTTATCTAATGGAGTCAAAATTGCATATTTCAAAGCCGAATGTGCTTCACTTGGTGGTGGATTTTCACTTAATCGGCGCACAGTTTCTTGAATCACCTTTTGAGCGTTGGCTGCATTCCGCAACAAATTGCCAATTACCATCTCCACCGTCACACTGTCATGGTCTGGATGCCAACAATCATAATCAGTCACCAGCGCTAAAGTTGCGTAGGCGATTTCTGCTTCCCTAGCCAACTTCGCCTCTGGTAAATTCGTCATCCCAATAATTGTTGCACCCCAACTGCGGTAAAGATTTGATTCTGCCTTTGTGGAAAAGGCCGGCCCTTCCATGCACACATAAGTACCGCCACGATGGAGGGTGACTTCTGGTAAATTGAGAGAAGCGATCGCCGAAGCCAACACACTAGCCAAATTCTGACAAATCGGGTCGCCAAAGGCAATGTGAGCCACAATACCTTCACCGAAAAACGTTGAAATGCGATTTTTGGTTCTGTCAATAAACTGGTCTGGTACTACCATATCTAATGGTTTCGCCTCTGCTTTCAACGAACCCACAGCACTAGCAGAAATTAAATACTCCACACCCAATTGCTTCATCGCATAGATATTGGCGCGAAACGGTAACTCAGAAGGTAAAAGCGTGTGATTACGTCCATGACGCGCCAAAAAAGCTACCCGTGTTTCATCCAAAGTCCCCAGAATCAAAGCATCAGATGGCGAACCAAAGGGAGTCTCAACTTGCACCTCTTCCACATTTTTGAGCGCATCCATTTTATACAGACCGCTACCACCGATAATTCCGATACTAGCTTGAGGCATGATACTGAACCTTTTCCTTGCTGAGCTGCTAAGTTATTCTACTAGATGGCGAACGAGACGAGAATATCAGCTTCCACCAAGGACTGTTAACTAAGCCTTCTTTCTACTTCTTAACTTGTGATTTGTGAATTAACACATTTGTCAACTGATGATTGCGATTAAACAAAGCCAGGAAAGCTAGGATAATGACACCTATGATAGCGATCGCTGTACCTGATGTCTGTGCAAAAATAATCACAATTTGGTAGCGTATGGCATCAGTAGGATTTGCCCCAGCGAGAATTTGACCAGTCATCATTCCTGGTAAACTAACTAATCCCATCACCATCATGGAATTAATAGTGGGAATCATTCCTGTTCTCAAGGCTTCTCTAATAGTTTGATGTGCGGCTTCCCAACGAGTTGCACCCAGACTCAGTAGCGCCTCTATTTCCCCCCGGCGATTGGTTAAGTCTTCCATAAATCGATCTAAACTCAAAGACGTACCCGTGAGCGCATTACCTAACACCATACCCAAAAAAGGGATGAGATACTGAGGCTCGTACCACGGTTGTACACCCAAAATACCGCTAACTACTATCCCCGTGACTAAAAATGAACCACTCAAAAGCGAAATAAAATTATTCCAATAGATACCAGTGAATCGTCTACGCGTGCGATTAACACTAGATATACCAGCTATGACGGTCATACCCAAAGCCAAAAGTATGATTAACACAGGGTTGCTGAGAGTAAACACCCACTGCAATATATATCCCACCATCAATAACTGCACTACCATACGTAGGGAAGCTATTCCCAAGCTTTTTTCTAGTCCCAACCGCAGACTCAAAGAAAGCCCCACATTAATGGCAATAAACAAAGTCGCCAAAGCCAATTGTCCGTAACTAATCTGGATATACTTGGTTTCCATTACTTTGTTTCCTTTAACAAGTAGCAATATCAGCGTCAGTAGACAAGAGTGCAAAAACCACTTTTGTACTTTTGTGGGAAAAGGTTAAAGGGAAAGGGGAAAGGGGAAAGGGGAAAGGGGAAAGGGGAAAGGGGAAAGGTTAAAGGGGAAAGGGAAAATACCAAACATGCACCCCCTTTTCCCGACTCTGCAAGAAGTTTAGTAGAGGAGAGTCGGGAGTCGTTTGTAGTTGATTGACTTTTTTCGTTGATTATTTTGTCCTGGTGTCACAAATTCGATTGCGAGATTAATGGTACTTTATGTTTGCACAATTTATTTATCCTAATCGACATACAAGCTATGACACTAAATTTATATTTACTGCGGCATGGAGAAACTACTTTTAGTCAAAGTGGTAATTTTTGCGGTGAAACTGATGCACAGCTGACTTCTGAAGGGATGCAGATGGCAGAGAGTTTTGCCAATGTTTATCGAAAATTAAAGTGGGAAGCCGTTTATGTTAGCCCGATGAAGCGCACAATTGCAACTGCCAAGCCATTTTGTGATGCTATTGGTATGGATATGCAGTTGCGGGATGGACTCAGAGAAGGTAGTTACGGCCAATGGGAAACTAAGAGTAAATCCTTTGTTCAAGATAATTACGTAGAAAACTATGTCAAATGGTTGACAGAACCAGCTTGGAATGCACCACTAGGTGGAGAAACTGCGGTAGATATTGCTAACCGTTCTATGCCTGTAATTGCTGAAATCCAAGAAAAACATCCCCAAGGTAACGTTTTAGTAGTTTCCCATAAAGCCACGATTCGGATTATGCTTTGTAGTTTACTGGGAATTGATTTAGGGCGCTATCGCTATCGGGTGAATATTCTGGTTGCGTCAGTAAGTATGGTGAAATTTGACGTTAATGGCCCTTTGTTAGAAATATTAGGCGATCGCCATCACATACCCGACGATCTTCGTTCTCGTCCAGGAACGTAATTGTCAGGTCTTCCATACTTCATCAGATTCCGAATTATCTTTTAAGGTAATTTGACGATTAGTAATCCTTGCCAATTGGTTGGGGTCATGACTTGTCCAGAGATATGTCCGTTGTGGCTGTTCGTGTTGCCAAGCTGTAACTAAAGCCTCCAAACTTTGGGCAGTTCCGGCATCTAGTGACGCAGTGGGTTCATCTAGTAGCAATATCGCCCCTTGAAGCTGCAAAGCTCTCAAAAAAGCGACTATCTGGGCTTCTCCACCAGAAAGAGCGCTAACCGGACGCTGCAAAAAGTCAGGAGTTTTATGCAAAAGATGTAGATAATTTAAAATCAACTCGCGGTTATAAATTAAATGGCGGTGAACAGTTAATCGATAAACTTGCTGGAGATTTTCCTCTACAGTTCCTTCCCAAAGGCCTGGTCGTTGTTGCAAATAAATAACTTGGGAACGATAGGTAGGCATAAACTGGGAATTTATCGGCTGTCCCTGAAAAATAATTTGCCCTGCTTGTACGGCATCGAGACCAGCCAATGCTCGCAGGAGTAAACTTTTACCAGAGCCAGAAGCACCTATAACTGCTACTCGCTCCCCTGGAAATATTTGAAAACTGAGGTGACTCCAAATCCAGCGTTGCTCAACTCTTCGCCCTAAATCTTGTATCGAAAGAATAGGGTTTTCAGTCAGTGGATCTTTCATTTTTGGAAAATGGGGAGTGGGGAGATGGGGGAGATGGGGAGATGGGGAGATGGGGAGATGGGGAGATGGGGGAGATGGGGAGATGGGGAGCAGGGGAGATGGGGAGATGGGGAGCAGGGGAGATGGGGAGCAGGGGAGATGAGTTTTTCCCCTCTGCCCCATGCCCCATGCCCCATGCTCCATGCCCAATGCCCCAAGTTTATCTAGAATACTTTTCGTGCTTCTAGATGGGCAAGGATATCAGAGCGATCGCGCCATACGGGACGCAATTTTTTCTTGGCGAACAAGTTTAATTGATCGCCAATGTGCGGCGATCCCGGTTGAGTTGCATTGCCGTAGCTGGTGAGTGCCATTGCTCGTACCGGGTTAGAAAATTCGATTGCTGCAACATAGGAATCGCCGGCTTCAGATTTAAACTTTCCATCTGGTTGTGGTGATGCATACAAGTTTCGGAAAATTCCCAGAGGATCGGCTCCACCGTTGGCAGGTAAATCTATATTGCCATAACGCAGTCGAAAAACATCTCCCCATGCCACATCTATAGTTCCATAGGTTTTTTCTATTTTTGCTGCCACTGCTTCCAGGGTTGCAACTGCACTTTCTGGATCGGCTAAACCATCGGGTGTGGTGCGTGGGGAGTTTTCACTCCAAGGTTGACTAAATGTTTTATTTAAGTCCAGCTGTTGAACCCAAAAGGCAAATAGTACCGCCCCTCGACTATCTGCATTAGCTTGCCGATCCCAGGTTTCTAAAACGCTGGCTGCTTTTTGTCCCAAGTCTTTACCGTACTTACGGGCAGCAGGAATTAAATCATCCAAAAGGCGATCGGCCATTTCCATGCGAGTCGAGTGTTTGTATGCAATCATTTCATCAAAAGAGATTTTGTCATCTTCTGCCAACATCCTCACGGAACGTTGCGATCGGAAATCCATGAAACGAGGTGCCATGTAAGGCGGGTAATTATCTGCATTAATCGCCGTTGGGAAGGTAGTTGTCCACGGTGGATCGTTAGCATTTTGCAACCAACCACTCTTGGGATCGACTATGCGCGGTAAATCTTGGTATGGATGGATTTTTGTCCATAAAGTTTTAGATGTATCTCCAGGAATAACACCTTGCCAATATGCAAAATCTCCTTGTTGACGTATCGGAACTTGACCGTTGAATAGGTGCATAATATGTCCTTCTCTATCGGCATACATCACCGTAAACATCGATAGTTGCAAGCGTTTGAGTGCGGTTTCAAATTGCTTGAGATTTTTTGCTCGTGCCATATCCCACCACTGTTGGAGTACGCCTGGTCGGTCAAGACCAACAACTCTCAGTGCTATGGCTTTACCATCTTTTTCAGCTATTACAGGCCCGTGGATGGAACTTTTAACTAGTAATCGTTGCTCCTTTAAAGAACCATTTTTTTGTTTCACCTTCAACGACACAGTTTTGGCAAGGAATTTGCGAACTTTACCATCAAACAGGTAACCATTATCTTTTGGTGTGAGTTCATACAAATCCCAACCATCATAGGTGTTAACGGTGTGAGTCCAACCCAAATTATTGTTAAAGGCGATCGCCAATACAGGAATACCCACAAGTGTTACCCCATAAGCATCAATTCCCGGTGTGGTGATTTGGGCTTCGTACCATAAAAACAAATCCGACCAAGGTAAATGCGGATTGGCTAGCAACATAGCGTTTCCACTAGCAGAATGAGTTGGTGCAATGGCCCAACCATTAGAACCTGCGGGCAACTTTTGTTTGCTCAAATCAAATACCAGTTCTGGATCCACCACAAAGGTGAAATTCAGTACCCGATGTAAGTGAGCCATCACATCTTCTCCCTTGACTGGTAGCACCACCTCTACACCATCGTCAATAGAGTTTCGATTTTGGGAAGCATAAGCATTGATCCCGGCCGCAAAAGCATCTAGATACTTGCGAAAACTGGGATTTTGTGCTTGATACCAAACACCAGCGCGTTCTGGGACTCCCATAGACAGTACCCAACGATCTGACTCTAGATATTCTTCACCCCAGTATTCCGCCGCACGTCCCCGTGCTTGACCATAAAGACGCAAAAGCAAATCTCCATGACTTTGCATTTGTGCCCAACCAAAGGCATAAAAAGCACTTGCATCGTCTTTAGCGTAGATATGCGGTATTCCATAGGTATCCCATAATATCTCTGTAGATTTTGTTGGTGTAGCTATACTCTGGCTGCCGATAAACAAAACCAGTATGAAACTGAGTATTAAGGGTAAAACACGTATTGATTTTCTTTTGTAAGACTTTGATAAAATATCAAACTTCATTAACACCACCATGTGTTAGCAACGTTTATGTGGGGAATGGGCATTGGGCATGGGGCATTGTTGCTGATGAATTATTCTCCTCATCTCCCCCATGCCCCATTTCCTGTTCAAAGTTAAATTTCAGTCGATCTAAACAATACCAGTTTATTGAGAAAATATATCAAAAGTTTATGAGTATGTTTTATTGGTGTAAAAAATTGAGAAATGGTCGCATGATAATGTAATCTATATATTTATTAAGAAAAATTATCAATTTAATGATGAGAAAGCTGCTAAATATTGAAAGTGCAAATTTATAGATTTTTTCATCTAATGCTGTTCTCTGTGGGGGCGCACAGCTGCGTACCCCTTCTATAACGGTTTAATTACCCTAAAAAAATACATAACCAGCAGGGCGTAATATTTTCAACTGATAGCAGGATCATGATAAAAGCCACCATAGTGTCACTGAAAGAATTCAAAAAGCGGCAAATGTCGGGCTTATTTGGTCTGGTTTTGGGACTTTGTGTGCTGCTAATTTGCTTGGTGTGTAGTGTGACGCTGGGTGCAGCAGAAATACCTCTACATCGGGTTATTTCATCTTTTATAGTGTTTGATGGTTCCTACGATCGCTTAATTATTCAGACTGTGAGATTACCGCGATCGCTCGTTGCTATTCTTGTGGGATCGGCCTTGGCAGTATCGGGAGCGTTGATGCAAGGTTTAACACGCAACCCCCTAGCAGATCCAGGAATTTTGGGTATTGAGTCTGGTGCAGCAGTGGCGGTGGTTGTAGCGACTTTTTTATTTGGTAGCCCATCCTTAGATGTTTATACAATTGTGGCGTTTCTGGGGGCTGGAGCCACGGCAATCTTAGTTTACTTCCTGGGTTCCTTAGGACGGGGAGGAGCTACGCCATTAAATTTGACGGTGGCAGGTGCAGCTTTAACAGCTCTCATCTCTTCCATAACCACTGCTACTTTGATTGTCAGCCAACGCACCCTAGAGGAAATTAGATTTTGGTTGGCTGGTTCCCTAGCTGGCCGGGATATGGATATGTTTTTCCAAGCATTACCTTTTGTCCTCACCGGATTAATTATTGCTTTTGCCCTTGGTAGACAAATTACTACCATGAGTTTGGGTGAAGACGTAGCTAAAGGCTTAGGGCAACAAACAGCTTTAGTTAAAATTGCCACTGCTATCAGCGTAGTTTTACTAGCTGGGAGTTCCGTTGCTATTGCCGGGCCAATCGGCTTTATTGGTTTAGTCGTTCCCCATATGGTGAGATTTTATATCAAAGCTGATTACCGCTGGATATTACCTTATTGTGCAGTTTTGGGGGCTATTTTACTTTTGATTGCAGATATTGGCGCTCGTGTGTTGCTCAAACCGCAAGAGTTACCTGTAGGTGTAATGACAGCACTTGTGGGTGCGCCTTTTTTTGTCTACTTGGCTAAGTCAAAGGTGAAAAAATGAATTTTGTAGTCATTCGTTCTCAAGGAATATCCTTGCGTATAAACCGACGGGTACCATTCATGGTGCTATGTTTGGCACTAGCGATTGTGATAGCAATGACGATGAACTTGGGGCGGGGTGAATATCCGATTTCCCCTGGGGATATTATGAAAACTCTATTGGGTTTAGATACGGGAAACCCAGACCATGCATTCGTGATTTACAATTTGCGTTTACCCCGTACCCTTGTAGCTTTGATGGTGGGGGTGGCGCTGGCAATTTCTGGGACTATCTTTCAAGGACTCACACGCAATCCATTGGCCGATCCCGGTATTATTGGTATTAATGCTGGGGCAAGTCTGGCGGCAGTGAGCGTAATTGTCTTATTTCCGTCAGCGCCAATTTATACTTTACCGCTATCGGCTTTTGCTGGTGCTTTGCTGATGGCGATTTTAATTTACTCCTTGGCTTGGAATAACGGTAGTTCGCCGATTCTATTAATTTTGATTGGTATTGGTTTATCTGCGATCGCCACTGCCATCACCAGCTTAATGATTACCTTTGGCGAAATTTACAATGTTAGCAATGCTTTGGTTTGGTTAGCTGGAAGTGTCTACGGACGCACGAGTGAGCAAGTATTTTCTTTATTACCTTGGCTACTTGTTTTTATCCCAATGGCTTTGACATTGGCAAGACATTTGAACGCTCTTAACTTAGGAGATGATGTTGCCAAAAGTCTAGGTAGTAGAGTGGAATGGCAACGTGGTTTACTGATATTGGTGGGGGTAGCCTTAGCAGGCGCAGGAGTCGCCAGTGCCGGTAATATTGCTTTTGTCGGTTTAATCGCACCGCATTTAGGACGACAGTTAGTAGGTACAACCCACGAAGGCTTAATTCCTATTTCCGCACTTTTAGGAGGAGTAATTGTTGTCATGGCAGACTTCTTGGGTAGAACCTTGTTTGCACCCATCGAACTGCCTTGTGGAGTAGTAACTGCTGCCATTGGCGCTCCTTATTTTTTGTATTTATTAATTCGTAATCGGAAAAAATGAGGGACTGGGGGAAAAGGATATTTTATCAACTAAAAAATCAGATTTTCATAAATCTAAAATCTAAAATCTAAAATCTAAAATCCAAAATCCAAAATGGTTTCATTATGAAAGGATTGTCAACCAAAAGTTTGTCTTTAGCTTACGATGGTGCAACGATTATCCGTGACTTAAATTTAGCAATTCCCGGCGGACAAATTAGTGCTTTAGTTGGTGCTAATGGTTGTGGTAAGTCAACTTTGTTAAGAGGCTTGGCAAGATTACTCAAACCTCGTGATGGCATAGTATATCTGGATGGAAATTCTATTTTGAATCTTTCTACCAAAGAAATAGCGCAACAATTGGGTATTTTGCCCCAAGGGCCAGTAGCACCGGAAGGGTTAACAGTACGAGATTTAGTAGCACAAGGACGTTATCCTTATCAAAATTGGTTACAACAATGGTCAATAAAAGATGAAACAATCGTACAACAGGCGCTAGAGATCACTGATTTGTTGAAGTTAGCAGATAGAGCATTAGATACTTTATCTGGTGGACAACGACAAAGAGCTTGGATTGCTATGGCACTAGCACAAGATACAGATATTTTACTTTTAGATGAACCGACTACTTTTTTAGATTTGGCGCATCAAATAGAGATTTTAGATTTATTGTACGATTTGAACCAAATTCAAGGACGAACTATTGTAATGGTATTACACGATCTAAATCAAGCATGTCGTTATGCTGATTATTTAGTTGCTGTAAAAGATGGCCGAATTTTTGCTGCTGGCGAACCAAAGTTAGTGATGACTAAAGAAATGGTTCAGGAGGTTTTTGGATTGGAGTGTCGTATTGTTCCCGATCCCGTGGTTGGAACTCCTATGTGTATACCAATAGGACGCAAGACAAAAATCAATCATCAGCAAATCGAATGAGATTCGTCATGCAATGTCTACCAAAATCATTTAATTACAAAAAATAAACACTCGTGACAAAAGTATCTCAAAAGCCTAAAAATTCAACTTCTCCTCTAAAACGCTTGCTCAATTATGGCAGCCAATATCGCCTGCAAATATGGCAAGCAACATTATTTACTATCATCAATACTATTTTAGATTTAGCACCACCGTGGTTAATTGGTGTGGCGATAGATATTTTGGTAGAAAAGCAAAATTCTTTTATTGCTAAATTAGGTGTAAGGGAGATAATTTGGCAGTTTTTTTTGCTAACAGTTGTCACTATAATTATCTGGATACTAGAGTCGGCTTCTGAGTACGCTTACAATCGACTATGGTGGAATTTAGCTCAAAATATTCAGCATGATTTACGCGTTGATACCTACAATCATGTACAAGCATTAGATTCAGATTATTTTGAAGAAAGCAGCACTGGTGGGTTGATGTCAATTTTGAATGACGACATCAACAGATTGGAAGATTTTTTAAATTTTGTAGCTAGTGAAATTATCCAAATTACTACTTCAGTGATTATTTTAACTTGCGGTGCTTTCTGGATTTTACCTCCTGCCATTACTTTGGCAACATTGTTGCCTATGCCTTTTATCCTTTGGGGTTCCTTTACTTATCAAAAGCTACTGGAAGATCGTTACGCTGAAGTCAGAGAAAGAGTAGGTTTTCTCAACTCACGATTAGCAAACAATTTAACTGGAATTACCACAATTAAAAGTTTTACTGCCGAAGCTTATGAAAGTGCGAGATTTGCTGGAGAAAGTGAAGCATATCGCAAAAGTAATGCCAAAGCAATTAAACTTTCTGCTGCTTTTAATCCTTTAATCAGAATGCTAATTTTAGGAGGATTTACAGTTTTATTATTTTGGGGAGGAATGGCGACATATTCAGGTAAGATATCCATTGGCAATTATAGTGTTTTACTCGTTTTAGTCCAGAGACTTTTGTGGCCATTAGTATCATTAGGAGAAATATTTGATAAATATCAAAGGTCAATGGCTTCTACGAATCGCATCATGGATTTATTAGATGCTCCCATAAATATTATTCCAGGTGAAAAATCTTTACCTATTGAGCAAGTACGTGGTGAAATTTTCTTTCAACAAGTGACTTTTGCTTATACCAATAGAGAACCAGTAATTAAAAATCTATCTTTACATATACCCGCAGGTAAAACCATTGCCATTGTAGGTTCTACAGGTTCTGGTAAGAGTACTTTAGTAAAATTATTGCTGCGATTGTATGAAATTTCTGGCGGCAGAATTACGATTGATGGTATTGATATCCAAGAATTAAATTTAGGTGATTTACGTCGCAGTATTGGGTTGGTGAGTCAGGATGTATTCTTATTTCATGGTACCGTTGCTGAAAATATCGCCTATGGTACTTTTGATGCTAGGGATGAAGAAATAATTGCTGCTGGAAAAATTGCCGAAGCTCATGATTTTATTATGCGGCTACCCCAAGGCTATGAAACAATAGTCGGGGAACGAGGACAAAAATTATCTGGGGGACAACGCCAAAGAATTGCTATTGCTAGGGCTGTTTTGAAAAATCCACCAATTTTAATTTTAGACGAAGCTACATCAGCGGTGGATAATGAAACTGAAGCTGCTATTCAGCGTTCTTTAGAACGGATTACTGTGAATCGGACTACAATAGCGATCGCTCATCGTCTTTCCACTATCCGCAATGCTGATTGCATTTATGTCATGGAATATGGAGAGTTGATTGAATCAGGAACCCATGAAGAATTGTTGGATAAAAATAGAATTTATGCTGGTTTATGGCAAGTGCAGTCTGGAGTCAAATGATTGAAGCTAAGGGAACTCCAAAAAATAAATTGTTCCGCTTCGGGTCGTTGACTACTGACTGTCAACGGTCAACAGTTAACAGTCTTCTGTGAAATATTTTTTTACTTGAAAGTCCCTAATTAAAACTCTGTCCGTTTAAGCATGGAGTCTTTTAAATTCTGTATTCTAATTCCTTTTTATGCGACGAGATTCAATTTTTTATCAACTTTTTCAACAATATCCTGGTTTACTATTTGAGCTATTGGCAAATCCTCCAATAAATGCAGATGCTTATCGCTTTGATTCCGTAGCTGTCAAAGAACCAAAATTTGAAATAGATGGGGTATTTTTGCCACCAGAAAACGAAGGTGTAGGAGTCGTATATTTTTGTGTTAGCGAAGCGTGCCGAAGCATGAGGCAGGTACAGTTTCAAAAAGATGAACGGCTTTACGAAAGAGTATTTGCAGAATCCTCATTATATTTCTATCGTAATCGTGACAGGTTCAGTGATTGGCAAGTAACGATTATTTATCCATCTCGCACTATTGAACAAAGGGATATTTATCCTCATCGTTCACTACTCAATGGTGGGCAAGTTCATCGAATTTATTTGGATGAATTGGGCAATATTCGGCAATTACCTCTATGGGTAGCGTTGATGGTACTAACCACCGTCAACGAGGAACAAATGCCAGAGGAAGCAAGGTATCTCTTAACAAGAACTCGTGAAGAATCATCTTCATCAAGCCGTGTAATAATAGAAATGATAATGACAATAATGGTGTATAGATTTGAACAATTAAGCCCAAAGGAGATAGAGTTGATGCTAGGAATAACACTCAAAGAAACAAGAGTTTACCAAGAAATTAAGGAAGAAGGACGCCAAGAAGGACGCCAAGAAGGACGCCAAGAAGAGGCTGCTAACTTGATTATCCGAATCTTAGCTAAGCGGTTTGGGGAACTATCAAATGAAATTCGCGGCTCAATTTCTGGTTTGTCTTTACCTGTTTTAGAAGATTTGAGTGAAGCATTGCTAGATTTTACTAGCTTGGCTGATTTAGAAGCTTGGTTAGTAACAAAATAAATGAAGTTAATATTTGAGAACAGTGCATGATAATTTGTAGCTATGATTTTACAGATGGAATCTGCGCGAAAATAGCAGACTTTAGAACTTGCGGTAGCTGTTCCCAAGCTACACTGCCTTTACGTTTTTGAATATAAATTTGCATAAATTCTAGTAAGGCTGCTGCGCTTTCTTCTGGGGTCAAATCGACAAACAAATAGGTGGGTTTATCCTCGCTGGATACAGCTACAACACAGCCTCGATCGCAAGCCCACAAACAACCAACTCCTTGAATTTCAAGTTCGTCAATAGTGAATTTTTCCATACATAAATTATTTAATTTGTCAATGAAAATATCGCCATCGAAAGGTGGATTTTTTGGCCGTTCTTCAGATGAACGGTGACAAGATTTGCAGACAAATATCGTGTGTTTAGGCATAGCATATAGTTAAGGAATGTTGACAAGGTATTTAAATAAATCATCAATCACTGCATCGGTGGCAATCATATGTGTTGCAGACCATGATGTAATATTCACATTATAAACATGATTTTTTTGAACAGCTTTGAGCTTTTGCCATAGAGGATTTTGTTGTTTTTTTTCTAGAAATTGCTTTCCACCACTAGCAAAAGTGGCTACAAATAAAACATCGCCATCAGCTTTTTCTAATTCTTCTAGGGAAATATTCTCGGCTCCATAAGGTGATTCGATATTTTGTGAAGTGGGACGTGGCAAATTAGCATCATTCATAATGGAACCCACAAATGAGTTTCTAACATCAATTGATATTTGCTTGCCATTAATATAGATAAAGGATATTTTTTTGTCTTGATAGTGAGTTCCTAATGCTAATTTTAGTTGTTCGATTCGTCGATTATAACGATTCCAAAGAGCTTTTTCAACTTCCTGTTTTCCTAATGTCTCAGCCACAAAAGTTAAATGTTTTTTCCAGTTAGAATACTCCATTTCCCCCAAAACTGTGGGGGCAATTTTAGATAACTGAGGATAAATTGACTGGAACCAATCTACACCAATAATTAAATCTGGTTTGAGTAGTAAGATTGCTTCTAAATTTGGTCTCTCCAATCCAACTAATTTGATTTCATCTGTTTTATACGAGGTTCTGAGAAAGTTTTCTTCCCGGTAATATTCATTAGTTGTGCCAATTGGTTTAACACCAAGTGCCAGTACATTGCCTAAAGTAGATAAAGATAAAGTAACAATACGCTGGGGTTGATTGGGAACACAGGTTTCTCCCATTGTATGTTTAACTATGTGGCACTCGGCAGGTGATAAACGGGGTAGTAAAGATATAGTTTTAGGAGTTTTATAGTTGCAGATTACAACTACAATAAATCCTAGAATGGTTAATATTAATAAATATAAAAATTTTCGCATTATCTATCAGAATTAACAATTGGAAGATTGCTTAATTGAGGTCAGAAGTTAGGAGTCTAAATTAGAACTACTAACTTCTAAATTCTCAATTCTTTGTTCTTAAAACTGCCAAGAGATGGTTCCTTGTACAGTAAATGGCTGTCCGTAGTAAACACGACTAGAACTCAGCGCACTTTCAAAATAGTCTACATCGAATAGATTTTTGAAGTTGAGTGCAACTCGAAATCTATCTCTGTTATAGAAAATAGCTGCATCAGTCCGGACATAACTAGGCACATCATAAGTATTGTCTAAATCTCCGGCGCGATCGCCAACAAAAAACAAGCCAATTCCTGCCCCTAAACCTTGTAATTCACCTTGTTGAATTTCGTAAGTTGTCCATAAATTGAAAGAATGTTCCGGTGTATTTGGTAATCGATTTCCCACCGCAAAAGTATTATCTTCAGTAATGCGTGCATCGATATAAGCATAACCAGCAAAAATATTCCATCCTGGTACAATTTCCCCCGCTAAACTCAATTCAATACCTTTGCTGTTTTGCTCCCCTACTTGGATAGTAAATCCTTCATTATTGGGGTCTGCTGTTGAAACATTAGTGCGAGTCAAATCAAAGAATGCTAACGTTGCTGAAAGGCGACTATTCAAATCTGCCTTCACCCCAATCTCATATTGAGTACCGCGTTCTGGCTGTAAGGTAGAGTCAACACCAAAAAAGAATGTACCATTTGGTGGCGTGAATGAACGTGTATAACTGGCATAAAGTGAAATCGCTGGGATTGGTTGATAGACAATGCCAAATCGAGGACTGAATGCACTATCTGAACCACTACTTTCTGTATTATTGGTGAAATCTTCATACTTCTGGTCATAAGTATCAAACCGCCCACCCAACAACAACTTTAAGTTGTCCGTCAATGCAATTTGGTCTTGCAGATAAATTCCTAATGAGTTGGTCTCGGAATTATCGCTAAACTCATCAAAAGTAATCTCACCTAGTGGTAGACCATATACAGGATTAAAGATATCGATTGATTCTGCTTGGCGTTGGATATATCTTGGTGAGAAGTTTTCTAAACGATTCCAATCAACCCCAAATAGTAGCTGATGTTGGATTGAACCAGTGGAAAACTTACCAACTAAATTTGTCGTCAGAGTGTAGTTTGTATTTTCCAAATCGTATTCTCTATAGAAACGATTGAAAGTTCGATTGTCTGCATCCAAACTCACAGGAATCGTTTGTCTGTCACTGTAATCACGAAAGGTAAACCGAAAAGCATTGCGTAACGACCAATTGTCACTAAATTTGTGTTCTAGTTGATAGCCAAGCCTTGTAATAGTTTGTGTGATTTCATCAGAAGGTTCACCAAAGTTCCGGTTGCGGGACACTTCTCCATTGGGATTGGGCAATACAGTACCTATAACAGGCACGCCAGATATATAAGAATCTCTAGCATCGATGTATTCTCCTTCTAAAGTCAGGTTAGTTTTATCCCCGATCGCCACACTCACAACAGGTGATATATTAAATTGCTCGCCACTATAGAAATCGACAAAACTACCTCTGTTTCTATAGGCAGTATTCAAGCGATACAACACTGTCTTCGAGTCATTTAATGGCCCTGATAAGTCAAGGGCACCCCGGTAAAAACTATAACTACCAACCGTGGCATCAATGGCGTAAAAAGGATCGCTTAAGGGACGTTTGGATACTAGGTTGATAACTCCCCCCGGATTACCCAAACCAAATAATACGGATGCTGGCCCTTTAAGAACTTCCACTCGCTCAATACTAGTCAATTCATTGAGTTGTCCGGCTAAAGGATCCACTAGTCCATCCCGCAGAAGATTAGTAGCTGCTGCTTCAAAGCCACGAATTGAAAAGAAGTTATTTGCAGCAGAGTTAAAACTCTGACTTACACCAGGGGCATTTCTGAGCGCATCATCCAAACCAGTAATCTGTTGGTCGCGCAATATTTGTTGCGGTATTACCTGAATCGATTGGGGAATATCACGCAAAGGTGTATCGGTTTTCGTCCCAGTACTACTATCCGTGACCCGATAGTTATCTTGTTCTCCAGTCACCACCAATTCAATCGGCTCATCTGACTGTGCGGCCGGTGCTTCTTGGGGTGTTTGGTTGGCTGTTTCTTGGTTGTCTGGCTGTTGTGTTTGTGGTGCTTCCGGCTGCTGTGGTGGCTGCGTTGCTGTTGCAGCAGCAGAAGTTACACCAAAAACTAGCCCTGTATCATCATCAAATAACTCAACCGTCGGCAAAGTATTGTCACCTACCACGGTCACCCGCACGGTATTTGCATCAATATTCGTAGCGGTGATTTCCGTAATTCCCGCAATTGGTTTTTCCGAACGAAATGTAAAAGTATCGCCACTGGGTAAACGCAACTGAGCATTGGGAATATCAGCAATAAAATTATTATCCGCACTGCGATTTGTAACTTGCAGTTGTTCCCCAAGGGGTGTTTCTAAAATCACCTCCACACCAGTCTGTGTGGGATTTGCTTTCACTCCCGCGATTGGTATCACTGGGTCAGTAGTTGTTTGTTCTGGGTTAGGAGGGTTAGTTGGTGACTGTACTAGCATTTGAGCGCTAGTGCTAGGAAGTTCGATTTCCCCTAGTTGAAGAATATTTTTAGTTGTTTCATTCGACTTTGCTTGTTGTAGCGAACTTCCAAGCTGAAACTTCAACAGTCGGGATTTCCTGGTACTAGAGGCTAATACCTGAGATTTTTTGATAACAAATTTTTTATCTGTAACTGCAAGCTGCCGATCTAATGTAGATTTCCCTACCCTCTGGGTAGAAGATTTGCTTTGAACATCCTCTGATACTTCCTCACCTTTAGCAGCAGTGCCGATAACAACAACAACCGCACTTGTCAGCAACAAGCTTTGAAAAAATCTATCTAACTTCATTTATCCGCTTACACTCGATCGCACTACTTGAGAGCATCTGAACGCACAATGACGAACTTTGAAAAAGATTGTCATTTAAATTAGTTGAATCATATTATGAAGTGATACCAGATACAAGATAATTCATAATTTTTTTTGTTTACTTTAGATGACAATCAATAATTCTTCCTAAACATTTATTTGCTTGATAAGCAATTAAACAAAGTACTGGTAGTTAAAAATACTCTTTTTATAAATACTTTTATAAGCCAAAATCGGTTTTTAATTAACAAATTAGGTCATATAAGACAAAATTCAGCATTGAAGTATGGCGGCAACCCCAAGTTATGGGTTAATAGATTTGCAAATGCTGATTATGGGCAAAAAGCTTGTGATTCCTTGCCGTACATGAAACCAATAGTTCATTTCACAAAATAAAAATTACATAAGTAAAAGTAATTATTTATTAGATATTAACAATAAATATCTATAGTAGTACTATTGCTAAAGCAACTTATTCTCGATAGTGTAAACAAGGATAAATAAAAATTAGTTGCATTAATCTAAATATTTGTCCAAGTAAATCACTATATATTTACCGTTGAAACAATCTAAATGGTTGGCTGATGCAACTTATGTGATGTCCGATTGCAGACTTATTGTTTAGACCGACACACCAGAGGTTCTGATGCTCTGACCTGGAGAATTTTTCGATTAGTGATGAGGCGGACATGGACATGATATTGGTGAGGTTCAGTATTTTGGTCTACAAGCCAAGGAAAAATTTTTTTGACTTATGACTTTTGGATTTTGCTGAAGAATTAGTTAAGCGATGGCGTTCAATAGTCGCTCAATTGCAAACATTAGCTTTGGCTGGGAAAGATATCTGATTAGACACGTCTGGAATATTCATTATCGGTTCAAAAATAAGACGTTAGCTAATAAACTGCTTTCAGGGTAATGAATTAAAAATTAACATTTATATGACAAGAATAAAACAACGTCAAACTTTGATTGAAAACCAGTAAAGATGTTGGAGTTTTTATGAAAGTTCAAGCTAATGAATCAATTCTCAGAATCAAAAGTCCTAGTAAAAAGGAATTTTCAGAAATAGCAAAACAATATCAGCCTTTTATCATTGAAGACGTTGCCAACCATTGGGATGCTTGCCAGCAGTGGTCAAATGATTATTTGATCGAAAAATGTGGCAATAATCTAGTGCCAGTCAGATTTTATAAAAAAGATTTTTGGAATGATTATCAGAACTTTGCTTATGAACGTAGCTACGAACCTCATAAAGAAATTAAATTGCAGGATTATATCAATAACGATCGCACCTTAGAATGTTATTTAAATGAGGCAATTTTAGAAGAGCGTTTCCCCGAACTTGTTGGAGATGTAGTTTATCCACAATACTTTAACAGAAAGTCATTTGTGAGGTTGTGGTTTGGTTTAGCCAGCAAAAATTTTACCTCAAATAGTAGCCTTCACTTTGATGCCGAACATAATCTTTTCGCTCAAATTCGAGGCAGAAAAAGAATACTTTTATATCCGCCTATAGATTATTTGTCATTTTATCCACCTCTTGAAGATGCAACTGGCGCACTATATGGTAGCAAGGTGAATCCGGATGCTGTAGATTTAGAATTATTTCCGAAATTCCCTTGGCAAGAAAAAATAGAATTTGTACTTCAACCGGGAGAAATCCTCTACTTACCTCCTTTTTGGTGGCATCATGTAACCGCAGTCGATGATAATATTTCATTGTCATTTTGGTACGGCGTGAAAATTGCAGATTTTTTTTGGCAAAAAAAGATGTTATCAGTTTTTTTTCACACTGCACCTCATTATTTATATCATTCAATTTTTGCGGGAAATTTCAGTTTTTGGAATTTATTTAAATTATGAAAATATCTTATTCTATAACATTGCTTACGCACAGGTAACGGGAAATTGAACCACAGAGGACGCAGCGAAAAGTCGGAGCGCCGGCTTCCGGCGTACACCGAAGGGGTTGCCGCAGGCATCTGAACTTTTCAAGACAGAGGGCACGGAGAAATAAGAGCAAGAGAGAGTTTTTGCGTAAGTCCTATATAAGATTTAATTTAGTTTCTGATGTCAAAATAAATTTCACATAACGTTGAGTTGAATATACAAATGAATAAGTTTCCTGATTTGTTTCATACGATAAATAATCTTTCTACAGTTGTGGAACTACTCCGCTTTAGAAGTTCTACGCAGCCAAATAGAGATGCTTTTACATTTTTGTTAGATGGGGAAACAGAAAAAGCGACACTAACCTATCAAGAATTGGATAGGCGATCGCGTCGCGTAGCGGCTCAATTACAAGCATTGGGTTTAACTGGGGAACGTGCTTTATTGCTTTATCCCCAAGGATTAGATTTTTTAGTGGCTTTTTTTGGTTGCTTGTATGCGGGAGTTGTGGCTGTAACTGCGTATCCACCACGAAATGAACGCAACACACCCAGAATTAAAGCGATTTCCCAAGATGCACAAGCAGCGATCGCTCTGACTACTACAGAAATTCTGCCGACAGTGCAATCTTTAATGACACAAAACACAGGCTTAGAATCTTTGCAGTGGTTGACTACAGATAATTTGACACAGGGAATAGAAGATACTTGGCAACAACCATCTATTAATGAAGATACCTTAGCTTTTCTACAATACACCTCTGGTTCTACAGGCACACCAAAGGGTGTAATGATTAGTCATGGAAATCTACTACACAATGCTGCCACGACTTACCAATTCATGGAACATTCACCAGAATGTAAGTTTGTAACGTGGTTACCGATGTATCACGATATGGGTCTGATTGGTGGCATATTACAACCTTTGTATGGCAATTTTCCTTGCATCATTATGCCTCCAGCTGCTTTTCTGCAACGTCCATATCGTTGGTTGAAGGCTATCTCTGATTACAAAGGAACAACCAGTGGCGGCCCTAACTTTGCATTTGAGTTATGTACTGAAAAAATTACTCCCGAACAAAAACAAACCCTGGATTTGAGTAGTTGGAGTGTGGCGTTTAACGGCGCTGAACCAATTCGACATGAAACTTTAGAACGGTTTGCCGCAGCTTTCGCCGAGTGTGGCTTCCGTAAAGAAGCATTCTATCCTTGTTATGGAATGGCTGAAACAACTCTCATGGTTTCTGGTGTAGACAAAGCGGCAGCACCCACCATTAAAACAGTCCAGAAATCTGCATTAGAATTGAATCGAGTAGTTGAATCGTCTCTTTCAAATGAAAATATTTCTCATTTTGTAAGTTGTGGCCGAGTCATACCACAACAGGAAGTAGTAATTGCCAATCCAGAAACACTCAATACTTGTGAAGTTGATGAAATTGGGGAAATTTGGGTATCCGGGCCGAGTGTAGGTCAAGGTTATTGGCATCGTTCTCAAGAAACAGCAGAAACCTTCGGTGCTTATTTAGCAGACACAGGTAAAGGCCCTTATCTGCGGACGGGAGATTTAGGTTTCTTGAACAATGGCGAACTTTTCATTACAGGTAGAGCCAAAGATTTAATTATTATTCGCGGGCGCAATCTTTATCCGCAAGATATAGAATTAACAGCACAACGCAGCCATTCATCATTACGTCTTGGTGCTAACGCAGCATTTACATTAGAAGTTAACCGCGAAGAAAGATTGGTAGTTGTACAAGAATTAGAATTTCGCGCCAAGCCAAATTTAGCAGAAGTAATTAGTGCAATTCGCCAAGCCATTACAGAAGAACATGAAGTTCAAGTTTATGGTGTAGTTTTAATTAAACCAGGTACGATTCCCAAAACTTCTAGCGGAAAAATTCAACGACGTGCAACTCGCGCTCAATTTGAAAATGGCGAACTCAATATAGTTGCCAGCAATATACTTAAAATTACTGACATTTCCAGAGAAAAAACTCGATTACAGCGTTCTCAATTGTTGGCACTTTCTCCCAAAGAATGTCAACCAATTCTAGAAAATTATTTAATTGAACTTTTAGCGGTAGTACTTTCCATTGCAGCAGATGATATTAATCATCAAGAACCATTAAGCAGCCTGGGACTGGATTCTTTAAAAGTATTTGAGTTAAAAAATTTGATTGAAAATGATTTAGAAATAGAAGTATTGATAGCTGATTTTTTTGAAGGAATGAGTTTGCGATCGCTCGCTACCAAAATACTTGCTCAACTCACCACAGCAGCTTTCATTCCCTCAAAATCTCTCAGCCAAATCCAGCCAGCGAAAGTTTATCCTTTATCTCTTGCCCAGCAGCGACTATGGTTTCTTGACCGATTAGAACCAGGTAACCCAGCTTACAATATTTCCTTGGCTGTGAAACTCCAAGGTCAGCTAGAAATTACTTTCCTAGAACAAAGTTTGAATGAAATTATCCGGCGACATGAAACTTTAAGAACCACATTTACAACAGTCAACGGAGAGCCGGTACAAATTATTGCTGATTTATTAACATTATCTTTACCAGTAATCAATATAGAATCACAGAGCAATCTCACAGTTGAAAAATTATTAACTCAAGAAAGTCAACAACCTTTTGACCTCACCCAAGGGCCATTATTCCGTGCTAAAGTTTTGCGCCTAGCACAGCAAGAGCATATTCTTTTGCTACAGATGCACCACATAATTTCTGATGGCTGGTCTACTGAAGTCTTGTTACAAGAAATTGCATTACTGTACAAAGCATTCTTAAATAAAACTGCTTCACCATTACCAGAAATTTCTATTCAATACAAAGACTTTGCACATTGGCAGCGGCAATGGTTACAAGGGGAAATTCTGCAAAATCAACTTTCTTATTGGAAGCAACAACTTGCAGATGTACCAACTGTTTTACAATTACCAACGGATCGACCAAGACCGGCTGTACAGTCCTCACGGGGTTTGCATCAATTCGTTGAGTTACCCAAAACTCTGCTAGACGACCTCAAAGCCATCGCTCGTCAAGAAGGCGTGACTTTATTTATGTTGCTACTGGCAGCATTTGGGACTTTCCTTTACCGCTACACAGGACAAGATGATATTCCCATCGGCTCACCAATTGCTAACCGCAACAGTCAACAATTCAAAGGACTAATAGGCTTTTTTGTCAACACTTTGGTGTTACGTACTGACCTTTCTGGTAACCCCACATTTCAACAGTTATTAAGTCGTGTGCGGAGCTTGGCTTTAGAAGCATATAAACACCAAGATTTAACCTTTGACCAACTAGTAGAAGCATTAAATCCAGAGCGAAACGTCAGTCACACTCCTTTATTTCAGGTGATGTTTGATTTCCGCAATGCTCCACTTCTACCAGAAATGCCCGATTTAGTCGCCAGTCAATTAAAAGTAGAAAATGAAACAGCGCAGTTTGATTTAAGCTTATCTGTGGAAGTTGGGCAAAAGCTGATGGTGTCATTTGAATACAACACTGACTTGTTTGATGACAGCACCATTGCTCGAATGCTGCAACATTTTCAAAACTTGCTTTGTGCCATTGTGGCAAATCCTCAAGCTCAACTTTCCGACTTGTCACTATTGACAAAAAAAGAGCAACATCAGCTACTTGTAGAATTTAATCAAACTCAAATTCCCAACCACAAGTTTCAAATTACGCAGTGTATTCATCAGCTGTTTGAAGCACAGGTAGAGCAAACACCGAATGAAGTTGCAGTGGTATTTGCTCAAAATCAGTTGACATATCAACAGTTGAATCAACGTGCCAATCAGCTAGCACATCATTTACAAACGCTTGGTGTCGGGCCAGAAGTGATGGTTGGTATTTACATGGAACGCTCTGTGGAAATGGTGGTAGCAGCCTTGGGTGTGCTGAAGGCCGGAGGAGCCTATATACCTTTAGATCCCGTCTACTCCCATGAACGACTGGCTTTCATGTTGAAAAATATGCAAATGTCAGTTTTGGTGACGCAAAAGTGGTTAGTGAAAAATCTCCCACAACACGAAGCTAAAGTTGTTTGTTTAGACTCCAATTGGGAGAGTATTTCTCAACACAGCAGCGAAAATTTACTGCATCAAACAACTTGGCAAAACCTAGCATACGCAATTTACACCTCTGGTTCTACAGGGATTCCCAAGGGAGTGATGGTTACTCATGGTGGTTTAGTGAATGCCTATTTTGCTTGGGAGGATGTATATTCGCTGCGCTCCGTAGCCACAAGTCATTTGCAAATGGCTAGTTTTTCCTTTGATGTTTTTACTGGGGACTTAGTTCGGGCTTTATGCTCCGGTGGGAAACTAGTACTTTGTCCGCGGGAATTGCTTTTGCAGCCAGATAGACTTTATGCATTGATGCGTTCCCAAAAAGTTAACTGTGGCGAATTTGTGCCAGCTGTGCTGATGAACTTACTTCAGTATTTGCAACAGACTCAACAATCTCTTGACTTTATGCGATCGCTAATTGTCGGTTCTGATAGCTGGTATGTTAGTGGATATCATCAAGTCAAGACTTTTTGCAGTCATGGAACCAGATTAATTAACTCCTACGGTGTTAGCGAAGCCACCATTGATAGCTCATATTTTGAAACCACCACAACTAACTTACAGCTAGAGCGACAAGTACCAATTGGTCGTCCTTTCACCAATACTCAAATTTATTTACTAGACTCCCAACTACAGCCTGTACCCATAGGAGTTGTGGGGGAACTTTATATTGGTGGGGCTGGATTAGCTAGAGGTTACTTTAATCGTCCGGAATCCACCGCCGAAAAATTTATTCCTCATCCATTTAGCCAAGAATCAGGCGCACGTTTATACAAAACTGGAGACTTGGGGCGGTACTTAGAAGATGGAAATATTGAATTTATCGGTAGGGCAGACTATCAAATTAAAATCCGGGGTTTTCGCATTGAATTAGGAGAAATTGAGGCAATATTAAACCAACATCCAGCTGTTGAAAAAGCTGTAGTTGTTGCTCAAGAACATGAACCTGGCGACAAACGCTTAGTTGCTTATGTGGTACAAAATCCCGAACCAGAAACTACAGCAGAATTAATTTTAGGAAAAGAATTAAGCACTCAGCAGTTGTCACAGTGGGAAGGTGTGTTTGATGACCTTTATCAAAACCTAGCCGATGAACAAGTACTAAAATTTGATATCAAAGGATGGAACAGTAGTTACACAGGACAACCAATACCAGAAGCAGAAGTCCGCCATTGGGTAGAATCAACAGTAGAGCGCATTTTGTCTTTACAACCAACCAAGGTATTAGATATTGGTTCTGGTAGTGGTCTGATGTTATTTCGCATAGCTCCTCATTGTCAGGAATATTGTGCAACAGATGTTTCACAAAAAGCCTTGTTGAGTCTCAAGCATCAGATGACAATGCTAGAGTCGGAATTATCAGGAGTGACTCTCATCCACAGAGGAGCAAATAACTTTGAGGGTGTAGTGGCTAACAGTTTTGATGCTGTTTTGATAGTTTCTGTGATGCAGTACTTTCCTAGTATTGACTATCTACTGCAAGTGTTAGAGAACGCCGTGAATGCAGTAGCACCGGGAGGTTTTATCTTTTTAGGAGATATTCGCAGTTTACCTTTATTAGAAGTATTTCATACATCTGTGCAATTTGAGCGATCGCCAGATTTTGTTTCCAAAGAAGAATTACAACAGCGGGCACGAAAACAACTGTTTGAAGAAAAACAACTAGTGATTGACCCGGCATTTTTCACAGCTTTAAAACAACATTTACCCAAGATTAGCCATGTAGAAATTCTTCTAGAACGTGGTTCCTATCAAAATGAGTTGAATAAGTTTCGCTACGATGTGATTCTCCATATTGGCGATGAAATTCCTTTGTTAGATGCGCCTTGGTTGGACTGGGAAAAGCAAGAATTAACACTAGCATCTGTCCAGCAAATGCTGATAGAAACTGCCCCTAATATCTTAGGTATCGCTGGTGTTCCCAATGCTCGAATTGCAAAAGATATGCACATTTGGCAGTGGTTAACTTCTCCTGGAGGTGTTGCAACTGTGGGAGATATGAGACAATTCCTAGAAAAAAATAGTCACTACCAAGGAATTGAGCCGGAAGATTTTTGGACATTAAGCAAAGATTTGCCTTACTCCATTGATATTACTTGGTCAAACTGTGGAGATAATGGTCGTTACGATGTCATATTTAAACGACAGCCAACAATTAAAATAACCCAGTCGGAAATTACTCATACTGCAAAACATCGTCCTTGGCGAGATTATACTAATAATCCCTTACAGGCCAAATTTGCCTTGGAGTTAGTACCACAACTGCGCGATTTTTTAAGTGAAAAGTTGCCAGAATACATGATACCTACAAATTTCATGCTTCTGGACGCTCTACCTCTATTACCCAACGGCAAAGTTAACCGCCGTGCTTTACCTCCACCAGATATTGCGACAGCAAGAAATACACTCCATACACCACCAGAAACAGAAGTAGAACAAATGATTGCGAATATTTGGCAAGATGTTTTGCGTCTTGAACGGGTGGGAATTGACGATAATTTCTTTGATTTGGGAGGTCATTCATTATTAGTAGGTCAAGTACATGCTCAATTGCGAGAAAAATTAAATCGAGATTTATCATTAGTAGAAATTTTTCAACATCCAACTATCAATTTGTTGGCGAAACATCTTAGTGAAGAACAGCAAGAACAACCTGGCTTTGAAAAAGTGATGAATCGCTCTGAAAAACAAAAGTTGGCTTTAAATAGCCGGAAAAAAGCTCAGAGACTCCGTTGAAGAAGAATACAGAACTCAGAATTCAGAATTCAGAATTCAGAATTCAGAATTTAGAATACAGAATTTAGAATACAGAATTCAGCAATTTTTCACTGGGGAATTCAGACCCGCCACTGATAGCGCAGGCTATCCGCCAGTCGTACAAAATACCCCACTGAATTCTGACGACTGACTCCTGAATTATGTTTGATAATCAACTTAGGATTTTGTTTACTTGTAACAATTTAGAGGTTGACTGATATGCTGACAGCAGAATTATTAAAAAGTAGTAGCGGTAAGATTATCTTTAATGATACTGGACAAAATATTATGCAATTACCAGTATCAGCAATATTAGAAGACTTCAAATCATTTGGTCTAATTTTGTTTCGAGGATTTGATGTCAACTATGAACAAATGAAAGTCTTTGCCGAACAATTTGATGCTACATTTCTCAATCAGTACAATAGACCAATTGTTGATTTAAACAATCAGTTTATTACTTTAGTAGATTCAGGAATGCATTACATTGCACCCCATTGTGAAAATGCTAATTCTCCTTTTAGACCAGATGTAGTTTGGTTTTGTTGCGCTGTGCCAGCAGCAGAGGGTGGTGAAACTTTATTTTGGGATGGTGTTGAAGTATGGAAGGCAATGAGCCGAGAATTACAACAATTATTTATCGACCAAAAAATTCGCTATGTCCAAAAGTTTCTGGCTTCTCATTGGCAGCAATTTTTAGGGGCAAGTGCCACGATAGATGATGTCAAAAAAATACTAGATAATATGGCAGGTATCAGCTATAAAATCAACCAAGATGAATCGCTAATTTTAGAATATATTTGCTCTGGTGTTATTAAGACTAAATACGGTAATCAAGATGCATTTGCTAATAGTATAATTTCTGAATATAGAAATCCTAGAGCAATCGTGACTTTTGCTAATGGTTCTGCAATTCCTGTAAAAGTTATCAATGAAATCCAGAAAATTCTGGATGATTTGATTGGTTTTATCCCCTGGATGTCTGGAGATTTGGTGATGATTGATAATTCCAGGTTTTTACATGGACGAAAGTCTTTTAACGATAAGCGTCGGAGAATTGTGACTTTACTTAGTGATATTAAAGTAAGTTATGAGGAACGAACCGCAGAGAACGCAGAGGACGCGGAGGAATAAGAGTTTAAGAGTTTTTTGTGTAAGTTATAGGTAATTTTTAGAAGTGCTGACTAAGGAAAAATAAAGTGATGAGTAGGGTAGAAACTAGTGAATCAATAGAAGGGGTAGCTATTATTGGGATGGCGGGGCGTTTCCCTGGTGCTAAAAATATTGCAGATTTTTGGCAGAATTTAAAATCTGGTGTGGAATCTGTCTCTATTTTTACGGATGATGAGCTAATATCTGCCGGAATTAATCCGGCGCTGCTGAATGATAAAAATTATATAAAATCAGGCTCGATATTAGAAGATATTGATTTATTTGATGCGGCATTTTTTGATTTTAATCCCAAGGAAGCCGAGACTACTGACCCGCAACACAGAGTGTTTTTAGAATGTGCTTGGGAAGCTTTAGAAAATGCTGGTTATGACTCTAGTAGATGTGAAAGTCGCATTGGGGTTTATGCCGGGGCAAGTCAGAATAATTATTTATCTTTTAATTTATATACTGATGGTGTTGGTTCGGCAAAATGCTATCAAACTTCTATTGGTAATGAAAAAGATTTTCTCACTACTCGCGTATCTTATAAATTAAATCTAACCGGGCCGAGTTTAACTGTACAAACGGCTTGTTCTACATCGTTGGTTGCGGTTTCTCTTGCTTGCCAAAGTTTGCTGAATTATCAATGCGATATGGCTTTGGCGGGAGGAGTTTCAATTTACGTTCCCCAAAAAACCGGCTATTTGCACGAACCAGGAGGAACTTTATCGCCTGATGGTCACTGTTATGCTTTTGATGCTAGGGCGCAGGGTATTACTATTGGTAATGGTGTCGGAATTGTTGTCCTCAAGCGACTGAGTGAAGCGATCGCCGATGGTGATTGCATTCATGCTGTAATTAAAGGTGCGGCTATTAATAATGATGGTTCTGCCAAAATCGGCTTTACAGCGCCTAGTGTCGATGGTCAAGCAGAGGCGATCGCTGAAGCCATGATGCTGGCTTCGGTGGAACCTGATACAATTAGCTACATTGAAGCTCACGGTACTGGCACACCTTTAGGCGACCCCATCGAAATAGCTGCACTCACCAAAGTTTTTCGCGCCGGTACCGATAAGAAAGGTTTTTGTGCCATTGGTTCTGTGAAAACCAATATCGGTCACCTCGATGCTACCGCCGGAGTTGCAGGGTTAATCAAAACTGTTCTCGCCCTCAAACACAAGCAAATACCACCTAGCTTAAATTTTCAGCAACCCAACCCACAAATTGATTTTGCCAATAGTCCGTTTTACGTCAATACAAAACTGACTGAATGGAAAGAGGGAATAACCCCCCGGCGTGCTGGTGTCAGTTCTTTGGGTATGGGGGGAACCAATGCTCATGTCATTCTGGAAGAAGCACCAACACAAGTCAAAAATCAAAAGTCAAAAGTCAAAAGTGAATATTTTCTGTTGTGTCTGTCGGCGAAAAGTGAGAAAGCACTTGAGAAGGTAACAACTAATTTAATCACCCATTTAAAAGAGCATCCAGAAATTAACTTTGCAGATTTGGCTTATACGCTGCAAATTGGTCGCAGGCAGTTTAATCAACGTCGGGTATTAGTATGTGAAAATATTCAAGATGCGGTGAGCGCATTGCAAGAACAAGTTTCCCAACGAGTTTTGACAAACTTGCAATCAACTAGCCATCCTGCCATTGCTTTTATGTTTCCTGGTCAGGGCGCTCAGTATGTGGATATGGGCAAAGAACTTTATGAAAATGAAGCAATATTCCGCAACCAAGTAGACCGTTGCTGCTCAATTTTAAAACCTCACTTGGGAATAGATTTGCGTTCGTTACTTTATCCCCAAACAAATGCAGTTGCAGCCACAGCCGCAGAAAAATTAAAACAAACTGATATCGCTCAAGCTGCATTATTTGTCATTGAATATGCTTTGGCTCAATTGTGGATATCCTGGGGTATTTCTCCTAGTGCAATGATTGGTCATAGTATTGGGGAATATGTAGCAGCAACTCTAGCAAATGTCATGTCTGTTGAAGATGCTTTAGCTTTGGTGGCGATGCGCGGGCGATTAATGGGAGAAATGCCGCCGGGAGCTATGATTGCAGTTTCATTACCAGAGGCAGAAGTTATTAGTTTTCTGAATACAAATTTGTCTTTAGCTGCTATTAATGCTCCTGGTTACTGTGTAGTTTCGGGAACTAATGCGGCTATAGATGCACTGCAACAACAACTAACAAATAAAGGTATAGAATATCGGCGTTTGCATACTTCTCATGCTTTTCATTCACCAATGATGGAACCTGTGAAGGAGCGATTTATTCAGGAAGTTAAAAAAATTAAATTAAATTCTCCCCAAATTCCTTTTATTTCCAATGTTACCGGAACTTGGATTACAGCAGAACAAGCCACAGATGCCAATTATTGGGGAAAACATTTAAGACAAACGGTTAATTTTAGTCGGGGAATTTCACAGTTATTACAAGATAAAAATTGTATTTTGTTAGAAGTAGGGCCGGGGCGGACTTTATCTACCTTTGCTAAAAAATGCACTGTACTCACTAGCAAAGAAGTAGTGTTAACTTCATTACGTCATCCCCAGGAACAAAAGTCAGATGTTGCCTTGATGTTAAATACATTAGGTCGTCTTTGGTTAGCCGGAGTTGAAATTAATTGGTCTGGTTTTTATGCCAATGAACATCGTTACCGAATTCCCTTACCAACTTATCCTTTTGAACGCCAGCGTTACTGGATTGAAACTGAAAAAACTGTTAATTATTTAGTTGATGCCAATTACAAAAAGCCAAATATTTCCGACTGGTTTTATGTTCCCGCGTGGAAACAAGCAATTTTATCTTTAGTGAAAACAGTAGAGCAAAAGTTATGTTGGCTAGTTTTTGGAGATGTAGATAAATTCGGCAAACAAATTGCCAAATATTTAGAAAGTAATGGTGATGATGTGATTACTGTACAACCAAAAGAACAGTTTGAGCAAATCAGCGATCGCCAGTTTTATCTGAATCCCCAACAGCCAAAAGATTATGATACTTTAATCACACAATTAGAAATATTAGGTAAAATTCCCGACAGAATCATTCATTTATGGAGTATTACAGCAGACCACGAAACACAAGCCAGAACAGAGTATTTTGAAAAATGTCAAAATCTGGGTTTTTATAGTTTATTATTTCTCGCCCAATCTCTTGAAAAACAGGATATTACTCAACCAATCAAGATTTTTGTCGTCACCAATAACATACATGATGTGACTGGTGTGGAAAGCTTAAATCCAGAACAAGCAACTGTATTGGGAATGTGTAAAGTCATTCCTCAAGAGTATGCAAATATTACTTGCCAAAGTATAGATATTGGTAATATTGAAGAAAATATAGACCAACTAATAAAAGAAGTCTGTCACGAGTCATCAGATTTAGTAATTGCTTACCGCAGACATCATCGCTGGATACAAACTTTTGAGGCAATTCCAGGGGATGATTCTACAAATTGTTCTCTGAAAGAATCTGGTGTTTATCTAATTACTGGTGGCTTGGGTGGTATAGGTCTTGAACTGGCTGAATATCTAGCACAAACATTCAAAGCAAAGTTGATTTTAGTGGGAAGATCCCCTGTTCCCCAACGCCAGGAATGGCAGCAATGGCTAAAAACTCATGGTGAGACAGATGAAATCAGCCGCAAGATATTAAAAATCCAGCAGCTTGAAAAACTGGGCGCAGAAGTGATGGTAGAAAGCGCTGATATTGGCGACGAAACACAAATGCAAGCAGTGATTAATCAAGCTGGCGATCGCTTTAGTAAAATTAATGGAGTTATTCATGCAGCAGGCATCAAATTATTAGGAACTGTTCGAGAAATAAATCGCAGTGAATGTGAAAAGCAACTGCAAGCAAATGGTCAGGGACTATTTGTTTTAGAAAAAGTTTTACAAGACAAAGAACTTGATTTTTGTTTATTGATATCTTCTTTATCATCCATGTTGGGTGCATTGGGTATGGCAGCTTACCCAGCAGCCCATTTATTTACTGATGCCTTTGTTTATAAACATAATCAAACACATTCCACACCTTGGATGAGTGTGAATTGGGATAATTGGCTCACAACTCAATTAGCTACTGAGTTAGCTGGTCAACAAGAAAGTGCAAATGATGTCTTCATGACAGCTAGGGAAGGGATAGAAGTATTCCAACGTGTATTAACTTTCAAAAACTTAACTCAGTTAGTTGTTTCAACCACTAATTTACCAGCGAGAATTAAACGTTGGGTTGGTGATGAATCATTAAAAAATTCCCAATCTTCCCTCAGCAAAAATTTAGCATCACGTCACTCTAGACCAAACTTAGACAATAGTTATGTTGCTCCTAGAAATGAAACAGAGCAAATCATTGCTAACATTTGGCAAGAAGTTTTGGGATTTGAAAGAGTGGGTATATACGATAATTTTTTGGAGTTAGGCGGGGATTCTCTGTTGAGTATCCAAGTAACAGCGAGAGCAAATAAAGCGGGGTTACGTGTTAACAATCAACATTTATTTCAATACCCAACAATTGCAGAATTAACAGAAGTAGCAACCAAAACTCAGAATGTTTTGGGCGAACAAGGATTAGTACAAGGAGAAGTACCTTTAACACCAATACAACACTGGTTTTTTGAACAAAATTTAGTAGATAAGCATCATTGGAACCAAGCTATTTTATTAGAAGTACAACAACCGATTTCTTCAGCTTTATTGACCCAGGCAATACAATATTTACTTGTACATCATGATGCTTTACGTTTACGTTACGTCGAAAATCAATCTGGTCTCCAGCAAATTAATATTCTCCCTGATGAATTTGTGCCCTTTGTGGAAATAGATTTATCAACAGTACCAGATTTGTTACGAGAATCTGCTTTTGAATCTGCTGTTAATCAATTACAAGCTTCCCTAAATTTATCATCAGGCCCGCTTTTACAAGTTGCTCTTTTTGATTTTGGCACACAGCAACCCCAAAGATTACTATTTGTAATTCATCATTTAGTAGTTGATGTTGGTTCTTGGCGGATTTTACTCGATGATTTAGAAACAGCGTACCAACAATTAAATCAAGGTAAAAAAATTAAATTGCCAGCGAAAACAAGCTCATTTAAACAGTGGGCACAACGGTTAATTAAATATGCTAAATCAACAGAGTTGCAATGGGAAGAAGTTTATTGGTTGTCAGCTAATCGTGAATCGGTATCACCGTTACCTGTAGATTATCCACAAGGAGCGAACACTGTAGCGTCAGCAGACACCATATCCATAACATTGAGTGTTGCAGAAACGCAAACACTACTACAAGAAGTGACAGCAATTTATCGAGTTCAAATGGAGGAAATTCTATTATTTGCTTTAACACAAGTAATTAGTAAATACACTGGAACTCAATCATTGTTAGTTGATTTAGAAGGCAATGGTAGGGAGGTAATTTTTGATGATATAGACGTAAGCCGGACAATGGGTTGGTTCACTAATATTGCTCCTGCACTTTTAGATGTAGAAGCAAGCAATAGCCCAGGGGAAGCATTGAAATTAGTTAAAGAACAACTACGAAATTTCCCAAATCAAGGTCTTGGTTATGGTGTATTGCGATATTTGAGTGATGATTTAATCATTACGGAAAAAATTCGTTTGTTACAACCAGCAGAAATCATTTTTCTCTACCTTGGTAACTTAGAAGAAACTTTACCCAAATCTCCTTTGTGGAAGCTATCTGAAAAGTCTTTGGGAAATGTTGTTAGTTTGCAAGGAAGCCGCAGTCATCTATTAGAAATTAATGCTTTAATTGCAGACAATAAATTAAAAGTAGATTGGAATTATAGCACAAACATACATCGAACAGAGACAGTAAAACAATTAACTGAAGATTTTATTGCAGCTTTGCGATCGCTAATTAATAATTCTGAAACTTCTGCATTAGAAAATTACACGCCTGCTGACTTTGCAGAATTTCAAGCTAGTCAATGGAGTCAGTCTGATATTGATAGTATTTTGGCAAAATTTGAGAACTCTTAAAGTTGGTTTTTGGACAGATTTGATAGGAGCGATGGCCATGAAATTAGATATTTATCCCCAAACAATTTGGCAAAATTTATCTCATCAATTACAGCTATTCATCCACCGTAAAGATTTAAGTAAATTATTGCCATTGTACGATTGCAAATGGAATCCCCATTTGTTTGGTCAGCGTTATCAATTGCATTTTGCACCTTTAAGAACTAAAAAATTAAAAATTCTAGAAATAGGTATAGGTGGTGTTGAAGTCGGTGTATCTGGTGGTTATGCTGATGACCCATATTCTGGAGGCGAATCTTTAAGAATGTGGAAGAATTATTTTCCTAATAGTATGATTTATGGTATTGATATTATAGATAAAACAGCTTTAGAATCAGACAGAATCAAAATTTTTCAAGGAAGCCAAGACGATGAGGTTTTTTTGGAAAAAGTTGTCGAACAAACAGGAAAATTAGACATCATTATTGATGATGGTAGTCATCACAATGACCATGTAATTAAAACATTTAAAGTCCTCTTCCCCGAATTGAATGATGGGGGAATTTATATCATTGAAGACACTCATACTTCTTATATACCCAGCTACGAAAATTGGTCAAAGTTCTCCGATGATAACCAGCCTCCTGAATGGTCGCAGTATGGGGGAAGCTTAGATTTATACGACCCAAAAACGATGATGAATTTTTTTAAAAGATTAGTTGACTGTCTAAGTCATCAGGAATTTTTTAATCCTGGGTATTTACCTAATTATTTTGATAAACATATTGTTGGTATCCATTTTTATCGCAATCAAATTTTTATTTATAAAGGAAATAATACAGAACCAGGTAATGTGATGGAAAATAATACATTAAGACCAGAATTTTTAGAAGAAATCGGTATTGATACAATTGATAAATTAGGTTTAAATTTTCCCATAATTGACGACCCAACAAAATAGTTAATTTTAATAATATTTTTTGGTATTCATAAAATGAAAAATATTGAAGATTTTTATCCACTTTCCCCAACACAGCAAGGCATACTATTTCACAGTCTTTATACCCCAGACTCCGCAGTTTATTGTGAAATCTTCAGTTGCAATATTGTAGGTGAATTGAATATCTCAGCATTTAAACAAGCATGGGAAAAATTACTACAACGTCATTCAATTTTGCGAACATCTTTTGTTTGGGAAGGCTTAAAAGAACCCGCTCAAATTGTACATAAGCAAGTAAAGTTACCTTGGCAGCAGGAAGATTGGCGTGGCATTGAAAGTATTACCCAGCAAAAGCATATTGAAAGTTTTTTAGCCGCAGAACAACAACGAAGTTTTGATATTTCTCAAGCACCATTGATGCGGTTAACTTTGATACAATTAGCCGAAAATAATTATCAATTTATTTGGAGTCAACATCACTTATTATTAGATGGCTGGTCTTCATCTTTGGTGATGGACGAAGTCTTTACATTTTACAAAGCGTTTAGCCAGAATCAGAATTTAGATTTACCAAAACCTCGTCCTTACCGAGATTATATAGCTTGGCTACAACAACAGGATATTTCTCAAAATGAAGCTTTTTGGCGACGGTATTTGCAGCAATTTAATGCAACTACTTCCTTGAGTGTAGACCAAATTTCTAGTACTTTATCTGATGAACAAAAAGAATATAAACAACAATATATTAAATTATCAACTGCCGAAACATTAGCATTACAATCTTTTGCACGACAGCAACAGCTAACTTTAAATACTTTAATACAGGGTACATGGGCTATTCTTTTAAGCCGTTACAGTGGAGAAAAAGATGTTGTTTTTGGAAGCGTTGTTGCTGGCCGGGGCAATTTAGCTGGAACTGAATCAATGGTGGGGGTGTTAATTAACACTCTGCCAGTGCGAGTACGTGTAAATTCAGAAGCATCTTTGATATCTTGGTTCAAGCAACTGCAAGTACAGCAAAATGAAACACGAGAATATGAGCAATGCCCATTAATCAAAATTCAAAAATGCAGTGAAATTCCATCTGGACAACCTTTATTTGAAAGTATAGTTAATTTTCAGAATTATCCGACAGATTTTTCTAAGTTAGAACAAGTAAGCAATTTAAAAATATCTCATATTCGTAGTTTTATGCATCCTCATTATCCCCTCACTGTATCAGTGAAGGTGGATGCAGAATTATTATTAGAAATTTTCTATGAAAGTCATCGGTTTAAATCAAATGTCATCACTCGAATGTTGGGGCATTTGCGTATATTATTATTGGGGATGATAGCCAACCAACAGCAGCGTATTAAAGACTTGCCGTTACTAACTGCACAAGAACATCAGCAATTGTTGGAAGATTGGAATAATACCGCAGTTGATTATCCTCAAAAGTGCATTCATCAATTATTTATAGCCCAAGTGGAAAAAACACCTGATGCTGTAGCAGTAGTATTTGAAAATCAGGAATTAACTTATAACGAACTCAATATTAAAGCTAATCAATTAGCACATTATTTACAAAAACTGGGAGTAAAACCGGAAGTTCTGGTGGGGATTTGTGTAGAACGTTCCTTAAATATGCTTATCGGATTATTAGCCGTACTCAAAGCAGGTGGAGCATATATTCCGCTAGATCCTAGTTATCCCAAAGAGCGATTAGCATTTATTTTAGAAGATGCAAAAGCCCCAGTTTTGTTAACTCAAACTTGCCTTTTAGAAGTAATACCGCAAAACAAAAGTCAAGTCGTTTGTTTAGATGCACATTGGCAAAAAATTGCACAACAAAGTCAAGAAAATTTAGTTGATAACCTAACTATCGATCGTCTAGCTTATGTTATTTATACCTCTGGTTCTACAGGAAAACCAAAAGGCGTACAAATTCCCCACAGCGCTTTGAGTAACTTTTTGTACTCCATGAAGCAAAGACCGGGATTCACTGAAAACGATACTTTGTTGGCAGTGACAACTTATGCTTTTGATATTGCTGCTTTGGAACTTTTTCTACCAATTATAGTTGGTGGTTGTTTGGTAATTGCTAATCGGGAAATAACCTCAGATGGAATTCAATTATCAGCAAAACTAACAGAGTCCAAAGCAACAGTGATGCAAGGAACACCAGCAACTTGGCAATTGCTTTTAACAACAGGCTGGAGTGGAAATCGTCAATTAAAAATTCTCTGTGGTGGAGAAGCTTTACCTGGATATTTAGCCAATCAATTATTGCATCGGTGTGGTTCTTTATGGAATATGTATGGCCCTACAGAAACCACTATTTGGTCAGCAGCATGTGAGGTAGAAACTGATGTAAAAATTATAGGGATTAATGGTGCGATCGCCAATACACAATTTTACATTCTAGACCAATACAATCAATTAGTTCCTATAGGTGTAGCAGGGGAATTACATATCGGTGGCGATGGACTTGCACGAGGTTATTTCAATCGTCCCGACTTAACAGCAGAAAAATTTATCCCAAATCCATTTAGTCAAAAACCTACGCGTCTGTATAAAACAGGAGATTTAGCCCGCTATTTACCAAATGGAGAAATAGAGTACATTGGTCGAATTGATAATCAAGTAAAAGTCCGTGGTTTTCGTATTGAACTAGGAGAAATTGAAGCACTCTTAACTCAACATTCCGCAGTTAGAGAAGCTGTAGTTATAGTACGTAAAGATTCCCTAGATTCTCAACGAATAGTTGCTTATTTAGTCCCCCAAAGCCAGCAAACATTAACGATTCCTCAACTGCGTAACTTTTTAGAATCGAAATTACCAAGCTATATGCTACCAAGTAATTTCGTCATCTTAGAAGCACTACCACTAACACCTAATGGAAAGGTTGACCGCAAGGCGTTACCCGCACTTGATAAAGTACTTCCAGAATTTGAGGAAAACTTTGTTGCACCTCAAACTTCTATGGAAAAGCAATTAGCAATTATTTGGATGGAAGTACTTGGATTAGAAAAATTAGGAGTCAACGATAACTTTTTTGAATTAGGGGGACACTCACTTTTAGCAACCCAAGTAATATCCCGCATTAATAAAAATTTAGATATCCAGTTGCCAATACGCCGCATTTTTGAACTACCAACAATAGCAAAATTAGCTAAAAGCATAGAAGAAAAACAGCTAAATATTAATTCTTTACCACCAATTGCACGAGTTTCACGAGATAAAGAACTACCCTTATCTTTTGCTCAAAAAAGATTGTGGTTTTTAGAACAATTGGAGGAAGGAAGTTCTACATATAATATGCCAGCCGCCGTTTACCTCAAGGGACATTTAGATATAAATGCTTTAGAACAAACTTTTCAAGAACTTTCACGGCGACAAGAAGTCTTACGCACTAGCTTTAAAAAAGTAAACGGAAATCCTGTACAATTAATCCTTTCATCTATTAGTATCACTATCCCAATTGTAGATGTCAGTGAAGCTTCAGCAGAAAAACAATCTTTGAAAGTGCAGCAGTTAATTTTGGCAGAAGCTCAACGACCTTTTGACTTAACTAAAAGTCCATTGCTGCGAGTGAATTTATTGCGTTTAGCTGAAGAATCTTATGTATTGCTGTTAGTGATGCATCATATTATTTCTGATGGCTGGTCAATTGGCGTACTGATTCGTGAATTATCTATTCTTTATGCAGCTTTCAGCAAAAAACAACCATCACCTTTAACAGAATTACCAATTCAATATGCAGACTTTTCCTATTGGCAAAATCAATGGCTGCAAGGTGAAGTAATGCAGAAACACTTGTCTTATTGGAAACAACAACTGGCTAACTTACCCGTGTTGGAATTGCCTACTGATTATCCCCGTCCTCAAATCCAAACTTTTCGCGGCACTAGCCAACATTTACAACTACCAAAACAACTATGTGAAGAAATTAAAGCATTAAGTCGCAGGGAAGGAGTCACTTTATTTATGACTCTAGTGGCAGGATTTAAAATTTTAATGCATTACTGCACAAAACAAGATGACATTGTTGTCGGTACTGATGTTGCAAACCGCAATTATCCAGACACAGAAAATATTATTGGTTTTTTTGTTAATCAGCTAGTATTACGTACCAACTTAGGAGGAAATCCAACTTTTCAGGAACTATTGCAACGTATTCGTGAGGTTACATTAAGTGCTTACGAACATCAAGATATGCCATTTGACCAGTTAGTATTAGCCTTGAAACCAGAACGAGATTTAAGCCGTACACCTCTATTTCAATCTAAGTTTGTTTTGCAAAATGCCCCGACTTTGCCATTAGAACTTGAAGGTTTAAATTTGAAAATTATCGAAGATATTGATAATGGCACAGCTAAATTTGATTTACTACTTACCATGTGGGAAAGTGAACAAGGTTTGAGTGGTAGTTGGGAATATAGCACAGACTTGTTTAATGCTTCTAGGATTACTAAATTTATTACAGATTATGAAATAATTTTGCGTGCTGTTGTTGCTCAACCTAATATTAAATTTACAGGCATCAAAGAAATATTGGCAGCAGCAGAAAAACAAACACAAGATGCAAAACAAGAGGAATTTAAACAAGCCCGTAGCCAAAAATTTAAAGCATTTAAATCACAAGCTCAGCCAAAAGTAATTAACTTATCTCCCCAAGAATTAATTACAGAATCTTTTTTAGAAACTAAAAATCAACTGCCTTTAGTTATCTCGCCAAAATTCAGCGATTTCAATTTACCTATTTGGATTGCAAAAAATCAAGAATTTATCGCCACTAATTTATTAAAATATGGAGGCATTTTATTTAGAGGTTTTGCTATTAACCAAAAAGAGGATTTTGAGCAATTTGTTAGCGCCGTATGTCCTCAATTAATGCCTTACATAGAATCTTCCACACCTCGTACTAAATTAAGCGAAAAAGTTTATACTTCTACCGAATTTCCTGCCGACCAAACTATTGCTTTACATAACGAATCATCCTATGCCAATACCTATCCGATGAAGATATGGTTTTGTTGCATGGAACCTGCAAGCCAAGGAGGAGAAACTCCAATTGCTGATGTGAGAAAAGTATATCAACGTATTCATCCCCAAATTAGAGAACGCTTTCAAAAAAAAGGATGGATGCTAGTCCGCAACTATGGTCATGGATTTGGTTTACCTTGGCAAAAAGTCTATCACACAACAGACAAAGCTGTGATGGAAGAATATTGTCGTCATGCTTGTATTGAAGTTGAGTGGAAAGACAACAACCGCTTAAGAACTCGCCAAGTTCGTCCAGCCATAGCAAAACATCCGAAAACAGGTGAAATGGTTTGGTTTAATCATGTTGTTTTTTGGCATGTATCGAGTTTACAAACACAATTTCGAGAGAAATTTTTCAGCGAGTTTACAGAAGAAGATTTACCTTATAACACTTTTTATGGAGATGGTTCTCCTATTGAAGATTCAGTGATTGCAGAAATTCTTGCAGCTTATCAACAAGAAATGATTGTTTATCCTTGGCAGAAAGGGGATATATTAATGCTCGATAATATGTTGACAGCCCACGCCCGTAATTCCTACTCTGGTTCCAGGAAAATTTTAACTGCAATGGGCGAACCTCTTCAGCATGATTTTTCAATAATTACTCACTCATAAAATCCCTAAACTAGATAATTTCTCTTTCCTCTCTGTGTCCTCAGCGTCTCTGCGGTTCGTTTAAAAATTAACTGAATCATGAATAATCAAGCAATTCACGGTTTTCAACTTTCACCACAACAAAAACATTTATGGCTATTACAACAAGAAAACAATAGCCATGCCTATTATTCATTTATTGCGGTGGAAATTACAGGTAATTTAAATATAGAAACGTTGAAGGATGCCATAAAAACTATTGTCCACAAACATCAAATTCTTTGCACTAGCTTTCGCTGCTTACCAGGAATGAATATTCCATTACAAGTAATTGAAGATAACAGCGATTTATTAATCAAAGAACACGATTTTAGAACAATTACAGTCGCAGAACAAAATCATGCTATTGAATTATTAATTGAATCTCTTAAACAAGATAAATTACAGATATCTCTAGCTATATTGTCAGAATCTAGATGCATATTATTGTTAAACTTACCTGCTTTATACGCAGATACAACTTCCCTGAATAATTTATTAACAGAAATCACTCGTGCTTACACTGGCAATTTAGATGATGAAGAACCAGTACAATACATAGTTTTTTCAGATTGGCAGAATGAATTATTAGAGTCAGAAGAAGCAGAAATTGGCAGAAAATATTGGCGAGAAAAAGATATTAATAATATTTGTAATTTGAAACTGCCAAATGAAAATAACTTGCCTAATAAAACTGAATTTAAACCGCAAATTTTTACTCAAATAATTCCCCCTGAAATTGTAGCGAAAATCAAGGCGATCGCCGAAAATTTCAACACCACTGAATCATCCTTATTACTAACATGTTGGCAAATCCTACTATGGCGCTTGACTAATGTATCAAATATGGTGATTGGCACTCACTGCGATGGTAGACCGGAAGCAGAACTCCAAGATATGGTAGGACTGCTAGCCAAATATGTACCAGTAGATTGCCATTTCCAAGGTAATTTCAAATTTAGCGAAGCTTTAGAGCAAATTACTTTGAAGCAAAATCAAGCTGAGGAATGGCAAGATTGTTTTAATTGGGAATTATTTTCAGGATTTGATAATATACCCTTCTTACCCTTTTGTTTTGAATTTATAGAGCAAAATTGTGAAATTTTGACTACAAATGCAGTTAATTTTTCTCTACTACAGCAATATGTTTGTTTTGATAAATTTAAAGTAAAATTATCATTTATTCGTAGAAAAAATTCTCTTCAGGCTCAATGGCACTATGATGCAGAGTTATTTTTACTAGAAGATATCGAACGATTATCGGGACAATTTTTTAATCTTTTAAAAAGTGCCATTAACTATCCTGATGCACTACTCAGGGAATTACAAATACTCAGCGACAATGAAAACAAAAAACTGCTAATTGAGTTTAATAATACACAAATTGATTTTCCAAACAATAAATGTTTTCAGCAACTTTTTGTGGAACAAGTACAACGTACCCCAGACAATATTGCTGCTGTTTATGAAAATCAACAATTTACCTACCAAGAATTAAATCATCGTGCTAACCAGCTAGCTCATTATCTACAACAATTAGGTGTAAAACCAGATGTCATGGTGGGAATTTGTGTAGAACGTTCCCCTTTCATGCTAATTGCACTTTTAGGGATCTTAAAAGCTGGTGGTGCTTATGTACCCATTGACCCTAATTATCCTTTAGAAAGAAAAACTTTTATCTTAAAGGATTCTCAAATGCCAGTGCTATTGACTCAACAGCATTTAATGGCAGATTTAGTTACAAATGAAATTCAAGTAATTTATCTTGATAGTGATTGGGAAACCATAAACCAACAAAAAATTGATAACCCAATTACTACAACAACGACATTAAATTTAGCTTATGTGATTTACACTTCCGGTTCCACTGGGAAACCGAAAGGAACTCTTATCCCCCATCAAGGATTAGTGAATTACTTAAGTTGGGCTACTCAAAAATATACAGTCGAACAAGGAATAGGAACTGTAGTCCACTCACCTCTGGGTTTTGATTTAACCATCACCAGTTTGTTATCACCTTTATTAGTTGGTCGCACAGTAGAATTATTATCAGAAGAACAAGGAATTGAAACTCTTTCTCAAGCTTTAAAGAAAAGCTCGAATTTAAGTTTGGTGAAAATCACTCCCGCACACTTGGATTTGTTGAAACAACAGTTATCTAAAGAAGAGATAGCTAATAAAACAAGAGCTTTTATTATTGGTGGTGAAAATTTATTAGCCCAAAGTATTACTTTCTGGCAAGATGTAGCCCCAGATACGATATTAGTCAATGAATACGGCCCCACAGAAACAGTGGTAGGCTGCTGTATTTATCAAGTTCCAGTGGGAAAACATACTTCAGGTTCCATACCCATTGGTAAACCCATCGCTAATACTCAGTTGTACGTTTTAGACCAATATTTACAACCAGTAACAACAAACGTAACGGGCGAATTATATATTGGTGGACTGGGATTAGCTAGGGGTTATTTGAATCAACCTGAATTAACAGCTTTGAAATTTATCCCCAATCCCTTTAGTAAACAACAAGGCGATCGCCTTTATAAAACAGGTGATTTAGTCCGCTTTTTACCGAGTGGAGATATTGAGTATATCGGTAGAATTGATAATCAAATAAAAATCCGGGGTTTCCGTGTTGAATTAGGAGAAATTGAAGGAGTTATCAATCAACATCCATCGGTATCTGCAAGTGTAGCAATACTCCGGGAGGATAAACCAGGAAATCAAAATTTAATCGCTTATATCACTCTTTATCCAGACAAAACATTAACAATTTCTCAACTGCGACGCTTCTTACAAAATAAATTGCTTGACCATATGCTACCAACAGCGTTTATGATATTAGAAGCATTTCCACTAACATCTAATGGCAAAGTAGACCGTCGAGCATTGCCAATGCCAGATGCGCTACGGCCAGAATTAGAAGTTGCTTATGTAGTACCACAAACAGAAGTAGAAAAAACAATAGCTTCAGTTTGGCAGAAAGCTTTAAATCTTGAAAAGATAGGTATTCACGATAATTTTTTTGAAATTGGCGGTCATTCATTACTTTTAGTTACAGTTCACAGCCAATTACAAGAAATATTGAATAATGCCGAACTATCAACCCTTGATTTGTTTAGATATCCCACCATTAATTCTTTAGCAGAGTATTTAAGCTCATCTGCAAATCAAACACTATCCCTTCAAGAAACTGATATCCAAACAGAGAAAATTTCAGCTGGGAAAGCGCAACAAAGAAAACGGTTGCAAAAACTTAAATCAGTTGAAAATAATTAAGGAATTTATCAATTATGAATATTCCCAGCGACACATATTCTTATAACGGTTCAGAAATTGCAATTATCGGATTAACAGGAAGATTTCCTGGGGCGAAAAATCTTGATGAATTTTGGCATAATCTCCAAACTGGCGTAGAGTCAATTTCTTTTTTCAGTGACGAAGAACTGTTAGCAGCAGGAATAGAACCAGCACTGATTAACAATCCCAATTATGTGAAAGCCAATGGTGTTTTAGAAGATGCAGAACTTTTTGATGCTGCCTTTTTTAACTTTAATCCTAGAGACGCAGAAATCACCGATCCGCAACATCGGATTTTTTTAGAGTGTGCTTGGGAAGCTTTGGAAAATGCAGGCTATGATTCTGAAACTTATAATGGTTCCATAGGTGTTTTTGCTGGCTCTAATTTAAGCGGTTATTTATTAAACATTTATTTTAATCAAAATATTAGAAACTCAATAGACGAACACCAATTAACAATTGCTGCGGATAAAGATTATTTAGCTACACGTACTTCTTACAAACTTAATTTAACAGGCCCTAGTTATACAATTCAAACAGCTTGTTCAACTTCATTAGTCGCCGTACATTTGGCTTGTCAAAGTTTGCTTAACGGTGAATGCGATATTGCTTTGGTTGGCGGAATTTCTGTTGGTGCATCTAGAAAAGCTGGCTATTTATATCAAGAAGGCGGTATAAAATCTCCTGATGGACATTGCCGTGCTTTTGATGCTCAAGCACAGGGAACTGTTAGTGGAGAAGGTGTAGGAATTGTTGTTTTAAAAAGATTAGAAGATACATTAAATGATGGTGATTTTATTCATGCTGTAATCAAAGGTTCTGCCGTTAATAACGACGGTTCAAATAAAGTTAGCTATACAGCACCCCGCATAGAAGGTCAAGCTAAAGTTATTAAAACTGCCCAATTTGTTGCAGAAGTAGAAGCAGAAACAATTAGCTATATTGAAGCTCATGGAACCGGAACTTCTTTAGGAGATCCCATTGAAATCGCAGCACTAACCCAAGCTTTTGAAAGCAGCACAAAAAAGAAAAATTTCTGTGCAATTGGTTCCTTAAAAACCAATATTGGTCACTTAGATGCAGCCGCCGGTGTTGCAGGTTTAATTAAAACAGTTTTAGCCTTAAAACACAAACAAATCCCTCCCAGCTTGCATTTTGAGGAACCAAATCCTCAAATTGATTTCGCCAATAGTCCTTTTTATGTCAACAATCAACTTTCCGAATGGAAAATAAACGAATATCCTAGACGTGCAGGAGTTAGTTCTTTTGGTATTGGCGGTACTAATGCTCATATCATATTAGAAGAAGCTCCCAGGCAGCAGGGGAATAAAGGGGTAAATGAGCAGGGGAAAAAGTATCAATTGCTGGTACTTTCAGCTAAGACTAATACAGCCCTAGAAACCGCTACAAAAAATCTGGCGAATTATCTACAAACACATCCAGATTTAAATCTCGCTGACGTTGCTTATACTTTGCAAGTTGGTCGCCGAAATTTTAATTATCGTCGAGTTTTATTGTGTCAAAATATTTCAGATGCAATCAAAACACTCACAGCGCCAGATAAACAAGGGATTTTTAGTAATTGTTCAGAAACCCGTAACCATCCAATTGTATTCATGTTTCCCGGACAGGGAGCGCAGTATGTAAACATGGGACGGGAATTATATGAAACTGAATGGATTTTTCGGCAACAAGTTGATAATTGCTGTGAATTATTAAAGCCATATTTAAATTTAAATCTCAAAGAAATACTTTATCCTCCAACATTAGAAACTACAGTAGAAAAACTCCAACAAACTTCCTTAAGTCAACCTGCATTATTTGTAATTGAATATGCCCTAGCTAAACTTTGGATGTCTTGGGGTGTGCATCCCCAAGCAATGATTGGTCACAGCATCGGCGAGTATGTAGCGGCTTGTATTTCTGGTGTTTTTTCTTTAGAAGAAGCACTGACTTTAGTCGCGATTCGCGGAGAATTAATGCAAAATCTCGAACCTGGGTCGATGCTTTCTGTTTCTATTTCTGCTGAAGAAATACAACCAATGTTGGGTTCAGAACTTTCTTTAGCAGCCAGCAATGCACCATCTCTTTGTGTGGTTTCTGGTGCTACAAATGCCATAGAAATATTAGAAAATAAGTTGACAGAACAAGGTATAGATTGTCGCCGTCTGCATACATCTCATGCCTTCCATTCCCAAATGATGGAGCCGATTTTAGAGACATTTGTAGCACACGTTAGAGAAGTCAATTTCAAAGCGCCACAAATTCCTTTTATTTCTAATGTTAGCGGCACTTGGATTACAGCACAGCAAGCAACCGATCCTGATTACTGGGGGAGACATTTACGACAAGCGGTATTGTTTAACGAGGGAATCGCTACATTGCTGCAACAACCAGAGCGAATATTTTTAGAAGTCGGCCCTGGACGCACCTTAACTACCCTAACCAAACGACAGTTAGCTACACAAACTATGGTGCTAACTTCGCTGCGACATCCCCAAGAGCAAGTTTCTGATGTGGCATTTTTACTTAATACTTTGTCTCGGCTTTGGTTAACAGGATTGCCGATAAATTGGACGGGCTTTTATGCTGGCGAACAATGCAGACGTATTCCTTTGCCTACTTATCCTTTTGAGCATCAGCGTTATTGGATTGAGGTTGATTCTAAAACTACATTCTCAACAATATCGCCAAAATCATTAGCTAAAAAGCCAAATATTGCTGATTGGTTTTATGTCCCAAGTTGGAAACAATCAACACCAATTGAATTATTTCCAGCAATGGAAAAAAATATCTGCTGGTTAATTTTTATAGATGACTATGGAGTGGGTGATGCAGTTGTCAAAAAATTACAACAGCAAAGTCAAAATTTGATCGCAGTTAAGATTGGAGATAAATTCACCCAAATTAATAAATATACATACACTGTTAATCCCCAACAAAGAAATGATTATGATGTTTTGTTTGTAGAACTGCAAAAACAAAGTTTGATTCCCAATGTAATAGTTCATTTTTGGAGCATTACGCCAAATGATGCTTTACCTACTTTAGAAAATTGCCAGAATCTTGGCTTTTGGAGTTTGTTGTATTTGACTCAAGCATTAGGAAAACAAAATATTAGCGATTCTTTGAAATTAAAAGTTATAACTAATAATGTACATAATGTCATCGGCGATGAAAAATTATGCCCAGAGAAGGCAACTATATTAGGTGCTTGTAAGGTAATTCCCAAAGAATATCCAAATATTCATTGTTCGCTGATTGATGTGGTAATTTCTAATGCTCAAATTTTCCAAAAATTTGTGAATTATTTAATTACAGAATTAAGAACCCAGCAAACAGAAAATATAGTTGCTTATCGGGGATATCATCGCTGGATTCCAACCTTTGAAAATGTACGTTTAGATGAAGATATTCCTAGTAAAACTAAACTAAAAAAAGCAGGAGTTTACTTAATTACTGGTGGACTCGGCGGTATGGGTTTAGTACTGGCGGAACATTTAGCGAAGACAGTACAAGCTAAATTAATTTTAATTGGTAGAAATAAATTACCAGAGCGATCGCACTGGCAACAATGGCTAGAAAATCACGATCGCCAAGATTCTGTAAGCCGCAAGATTGAAAAAATATTGGCACTTGAAAAATTAGGTTCCCAAATTGAAATTAAAAGTGCCGATGTCGCTAGCTACGAAGAAATGCAGGTAGCCATTACTGAAGCTTTAGAAAAATTTGGTCAAATTAATGGCGTCATCCATGCTGCGGGTATTGCTGGCGGTGGCATGATTCAACTCAAAACAGAGGATTTAGTAAATAGTGTTTTCGCACCAAAAATCAAGGGCACATTAGTATTAGAAGAAATTTTAAAATTCAAAAATATTACTTTAGATTTCTTGGTGCTTTGTTCATCCCAGAGTTCTATATTAAGTGAATTCGGACAGGTAGATTATTGTGCCGCCAATGCATTTCTCGATGTTTATGCAAATTATCGTACCTCTGAATTTGATGAATTCACTGTGTCAATTAACTGGGATACTTGGCAAGAAGTAGGGATGGCAGTGGAGACAACACTACCAGAACAATTAAAATTGCAACGTCAAGAAGAAATTAAAAAAGGCATACTACCTCCAGAAGGTGCAGAAGCTTTTAATCGTATTTTGTTAAGTAATTTGCCTCGTGTTATTGTCTCCACCCAAGATTTTCAACAAGTAATTGAACAGAATAATTCCTTCAATTACCTCAACCAAGATTTAGGACTGTTATCAGAGACATCAACAACAAATCTTACCCACATTAGTCATCCGCGTCCAAATTTAGCAAATGCTTATATTGCCCCTCAAAACGAAATTGAGGAGACTTTAGCTAATATTTGGCAACAATTTCTAGGAATTGAAAAAGTCGGGATTCATGACAACTTTTTTGAATTGGCTGGAGATTCGATTATTGCAATTCAAATTGTTGCCAAAGCTAATCAATTAGGCTTAAAGTTAACTTCTCAACAAATGTTTCTCCACCAAACTATCGCTGAGTTAGCAACAGCAGCCAATTTAATTGAGGTGAAGGAAACAATCGAAATTGCACCGATTCAACATCAGCAGTCTCAGTCCTTGTCAGCAGAAAAATATACACCCTCTGACTTTCCCAGGGCTAATTTAAACCAACAAGACTTAGATAAATTTTTGGCAAAAATCAATAAATTAAGTGAGAATAAAGCACAATGAAAGTCGAAAATGTAGAGGATATATACGAACTCACACCAGTGCAAAAAGGGATGCTTTTTCACTGTTTATATGCTAAGGAATCAGCATTGTATTTTTTTCACCACACCTTAACTTTACATGGTCAACCCAATATAGAAGCTTTTGAACAAGCATGGCAGCAAGTCGTAGATAGACATACAATTTTGCGTACTGGATTTTATTGGGAAGACATTGATAATCCCTTACAAGTTGTTTATAAACAAGTCAAAATTACTTTAAATCAATATGATTGGCGTGGCATTGAAACAGCAGAACAACAAGAGCGAATGAAGTTATTTTTAGAGAGCGATCGCCAGTTATGTTTTGATTTTTCTCAACCATGTTTAATGCGTTTATCTTTAATCCGTCTTGCTGGCGATCGCTATGAATTTATTTGGAGCAATCATCATATAATTATAGATGGCTGGACAACTCCGATAATATTAGAAGAATGCTTACAAATTTATGTAGCACTTTGCGAATCTAAACAAGCTAACTTACCCCCAGCCCGTCCCTTTAGAAATTATATCGATTGGTTACAGCAACAGGACATAGCTAAAACTGAAAGCTATTGGCGACAAGCATTACAAGGAGTAAAAGCACCAACTCCCTTAACTTACATCGAAAATAATCAATTACCTAATCTAAAAGAAAGATACGACGAAGAGAAAATTCAATTATCAGAAGCAACAACAAAATCCCTACTATCTTTTGCAACAAAAAATCGTTTGACTCTTGCTACATTAATTCATGGGATTTGGTCTATTCTCCTGAGTCGTTACACTTGTCATGACAACATTATCTATGGATGTACTGTTACAGGAAGGCCAGTAGATTTACCCGATGTCAATTCAATGGTTGGGATGTTTATAAATACATTACCAATTAATGTCAAGTTAAATCCTGACCAACAAGTATTGTTATGGCTACAAGATTTCCAAACTCAATTAGTAGAAGCACGTCATCATGAATATACTCCTTTAACACAAATTCAAGGCTGGAGCGAAGTACCCCGAAATTTACCATTGTTTGAAACAATTGTTGTAGTTGAGAACCTTCCAGTTAGTCAATTTGTCAGAAATTGGAAAGGAAATATAGAATTTGAACCGACTGGAACTTATTACAGGAACAACTATCCTTTAAATTTAGTTATCTATCCCGAATCAGAAATTATAGTAGCAATTTCATACAATGCTTCTAGATTCGATATCGCCACAATCACTGGGATAATTAGAGATTTTCAAGTACTTCTACAAGAAATCATAAATAATCCTCATGTTCCCATCAAAGAACTATCACTTTCCACGCCACAACAACAGCAAATATTAACTGCTTTAGATAAAGAAGCATCATTTGATTGGCAATTAGCAGCAACATTTTAAGGTATGAAGGTATGATTATTTCCTCGGCGATAGAAAGAAGATATAAGCTATCAAGTGATGAATTTCAAAAAGAATATGTTGAACTAGGTAAACCAGTCATCATTTCTGGAGTCATTTCCAATTGGAGTGGGTTTGATAAATGGTCTTTAAAATATTTCAAACAATTATCTCCATCTCTAAATATTTATGCCAAGAAATTTAGTAATAAGGAAATCGAAATATGTCGATTGACCATGAAAAAATATATAGAATTAATAGAAAGCTATGAAAAAGATCCAGAAAATCATTCTCTGCCACCATATTGTCATGACCTACCTTTATTTAGCTTAATTCCTTCACTAATAGAAGATGTTAAACCATTTCCTTTTGAATATTTACCAAAATGGTATTGGTATAAGTGGTGGCGTTACTGTCAATTTTTTTTAGGTTCTTCCAACAGCATTACACCATTACATTTTGATTGTCTTCTTACTAACAATATTTTTTTCCAAATTGCTGGACGCAAACAATTTACCATCCTATTACCTGAAGACGCTAAATATTGCTATCGCCAAGGCTGGAGATGGTTTCTTGTCAATCCAGAAAATCCAGATTTCAATAAATATCCTGATTACAAAAACGCTAGACCAATTACATTTATTGTCAATCCTGGGGAAATTTTATATATGCCTCCTGGAACGCTGCATCATGTTAGAAGTTTGGATATGTCAATTTCCTTTAATATCGATTGGCATACACAAAAAAGTTCCTTGACTGCTTTAGCAGCTATTAAAAAAGGAATGCCAGTACAAAATTTATACTATAACTGGTTATTAACAATGGGCTTAGTATTTAAAGTACCTCCCCAGATAATTTTTAAATTTTATAAAACTTATCTTAATTACGTTTCTTAAACAGTACACGCTCGGTTTGTAATTCAAATCCTAGAATCTCATGAACATATTTGAAAAGCGTGAATCCAACGTCAGAAGCTATTGCCATAATTTTCCAGATATCTTCCATCGAGCCAAAGGTTCTATCATTTATTCGGAATCAGGGAAAGAATATATTGATTTTTTTGCTGGAGCCGGGGCTTTAAATTATGGACATAACCACGACTATATAAAACAAAGAGTAATTTCATATTTAGATGCTGATGGAATTGCACATGGGCTAGATATGTATACTTCGGCTAAAGAAAAATTTTTAGCGAAGTTTGATGAAGTGGTACTTAGTTCAAAAAAGCTAGATTATCGCATTCAATTTTGCGGCCCGACAGGAACAAATGCAGTAGAAGCAGCTTTAAAATTAGCTAGAAAAGTTAAACAAAGACCAGGTATTTTTTCCTTTATGGGGGCATATCATGGAATGACTTTAGGTAGCTTATCAATTAGTGGTAATATTGGAATTAGGGCAGGGGCAATTGGGACATCAAGTAATGTCACATTTATGCCTTATCCTTATGGATTTATGGAAAGTTTTGACACAATAGAATATATTGAATCTGTTTTAAATGATGTTAATTCCGGAATTGAAAAACCAGCAGCAATTATTTTTGAAACAGTGCAAGCAGAAGGTGGGGTGATTGTTGCTCCCATTGATTGGATGCAAAGATTAAGAAAGTTATGTGACGAACATGATATTTTATTAATTTGCGATGATATTCAAGTCGGCTGTGGTCGAACTGGGTCTTTCTTTTCTTTTGAAAGAGCAGATATCGTTCCCGATATGGTCGTACTCTCTAAATCAATTAGCGGGTATGGTTTTCCCATGTCGCTATTATTAATTAAGCCAGAATTGGATATTTGGGAACCTGGCGAACATAATGGTACTTTTAGGGGAAATCAATTAGCATTTATTGGAGCAACAGCGGCTCTGGAGTATAGAGAAAGCTATGATTTTGAACAAGATGTAAAAGCTAAAGAGCTTTTTTTGAGAAATTTTCTGAATCACGAAATAGCAGCGATGAGTGAAAAAATTGCAATCCGGGGAATCGGAATGATTTGGGGAATTGATGTCAAAGATTTTGGCGATCGCACTTTATCTCAACGTATCACATCGCGTTGTTTTGAACTGGGATTAATCATTGAAAAAGCAGGCAGAAATGATAGTGTAATTAAAATTTTACCTCCCCTCACAATTGATATGTCTAGCTTACAAAAGGGTTGTTCAATTATTAAAGCAGCCTTTGATAATTGTATATCGAATTAAATTTAAGTACTAGTTAATTAGTCACATCAAAGATTATGGGTTTACATCTACACTCACATGACACATTCTCTGAAAAAATTTATTGGATAAATAAACTATCCAAAGAATTGCCAGAAACAAATTTAATGTTGGATTATGTAAGACCATTATTTCCCACTGGGAACAAAAAAGCTCTGAGCTTTGATTTATCCAATGATTTATCTCAAGCAATCATTAAACTGGGGAATGGTTCTTACTTTTCAATTTATTTAATCCTTGTGTCGGCTTTGAAAATATTGCTGCCAAAATATACGCGAAATAATGATGTTATTCTTGGCATACCAGTATATGAAAAAATCGCAACAGATGACGTAAATAGTAAAGTCATTCCTCTACGTACTCAAGTTACGTCTCAGTTGACATTTCAAGATTTTGTTTTGCAAGTTAAAGATGCTACTATAGCTGCTTACGCTCATCAAAACTATAATTTTGATGAACTAATTAAATTATTAGCAATCCCCACAATTCCTAATCGTTGCCCCATTTTTGACATAGTAGTTTTACTAGAAAATATTCATTACAAAACTCAGTTAAAGCAACTCAACAACGACATCACAATTTCTTTTACAGTTAACAGTGAAAATATTAGTGTTGATATAGAATATAGCGAACATCTGTTTCAAGATGAAAATATCAAATCAATGAGCAGATGTTATGTAAATGTTTTAGAAAGCTGTTTGAATCAAGTTCATATTAAAATTTTCGATATTGCTTTCTTAAAAAAGTCTGATAAATACCAATTATTACAACAATGTAACAACAATGTTAAAGAATATCCCGTTTACCAGACAATCAATGAATTATTTGAAAAGCAAGTAATTCAGACTCCAAATAATATAGCTGTAGTCCACGAACAAACTCAATTAACCTATCAAGAGCTAAATCAAAAAGCTAATCAGGTAGCTGGCTTATTGCGGAAATTAGGAGTTAAGCAAGGGGAGTTTATTGGGATTTTCAAAGACCGCGATATTAATTTCCTTATCGCTATTCTTGCTATCTACAAGGCGGGTGGGGCTTATGTACCCATTGATAGCACTTATCCAGCGAACCGCATTAAATATATGCTAGCTAATAGCCAAGTCAGGTTTTTATTCACAGATACTTCGTTATTAAATGTGTTATCTGATTTAGCAAAGGATAGTTTTGAGCTATCATCTATTATTTGCTTGGATAGCTTGATTGCTGATGAAAGATTAGTTAGCGATCGCCCACAATTAAAGATATATAACAACTTAGATTTTCAACATCTACCCAATGATAATATAGACCCTATAAATCATGCAGTTGACCCGGCTTATATGCTTTATACTTCTGGGTCTACAGGATTACCAAAGGGAGCAATTGTCAGGCATGATGGGGCAATCAATCATATTTATGCCCAATTCGATGAATTACAATTAACAGAAGAATTTTCTTTTCTCCAAAGCGCTCCTTCATCAACAGATATTTCCGTCTGGCAATTTTTAGCACCGCTTTTAATCGGTGGCAAAACAGTAATAGTAGATGTAGAAACTGTAGCAATTCCTGATAAACTATTTAAAGCACTCAAATCAGAAAAAATTACAGTTATTGAATTAGTACCTGCATTATTTGGCGGCTTACTGGAATATACTTCGGAACTAGCAATTCATGAAAGAGAATTACCCGATTTAAAATGGATGATGGTTGTGGGAGAACCAGTATCGGTAAGTTGGGTAAATAAGTGGCTCCAGCTATATCCTGAAATCAAAATTGTTAATGCTTACGGCCCCACGGAAGCCGCTGATGATATTACTCAATTTATTGTTAATCAGCCTTTTGCTAAAAATCAGCGCACAGTACCAATTGGTAAACCATTAGCTAACTTGAATATCTATGTTCTCGATGAGCAAATGCAACTATTACCTATTGGCGCTCCGGGAGAAATTTGTGTTTCGGGTATTGGTGTCGGTGCGGGGTATTGGAAGAATGAAGAGAAAACTAATTTAAGTTTTGTTCCTAATGTTTTTCCAGATACTAGGAAGAAATTACCACCAAATCGTCAGGATTTAATTTATAAAACTGGAGATTTAGGTAGGTGGTTAGCTGATGGAAATTTGGAATTTCTTGGACGCATTGACCATCAAGTAAAAATTCGTGGTTTCCGAGTTGAATTAGGAGAAATTGAAACATTTCTCAATCAGCACCCCAATGTACGTGAAAATGTAGTTATCGTTCAAGAAGATGTACCAGGTAACTTATTAATTGTTGCTTATGTAGTTCCGAAAATCTCACTAGTTCCTAGCGTTAGTGAATTGCGTAGTTTCTTAACAGAAAAGTTACCAGACCACATGTTACCTTCTGCCTTTGTGATGTTAGAAAATTTACCTCTAGCACCAAGTGGAAAGGTAGATAGGAAAGCTCTACCAAAACCAGATAATCTTCGCCCAGTACTAGAAACAGCTTATGTATTGCCGCGAAATGAAATGGAACGCACAATTGTTGATATTTGGCAAAAAATTCTCAAGGTGGAGAAAGTCGGCATTCAAGATAACTTTTTTGACCTTGGTGGACATTCTTTAAATGTGCTTCAGGTTTACAGCAAACTCCGAGAACTTTTTAAACCAGACTTAGCAATAACTGACTTGTTTAAATATCCAACAATCAGTTCTATCTCACGGTATTTAAATCAAGAAGAAGATGACAGCTTTGAAAATCAAAGCAATGAATTAAACGAACAACTAGAAGCTGGAAAAGCTAGATTAAAGCAACGCTTTTTGCAAAAAAGACAACAAAATGTGTAACAGCCAACAGCCAAATTAATTATGGAAGATTCAGAATATTTCACAAATACAACTGGTCTGGAAATAGCTATTATTGGCATGAGTGGCTGTTTTCCGGAAGCTCCAAACATAGAACAATTTTGGCAAAATCTCCGAGATGGAGTAGAGTCAATTCATCGATTTACCGACCAAGAATTGCAAGACTTGGGTGTAGATACCGCCTTAATCAATGACCCGAATTATGTGAAAGCAGAAGGTCGAGTCGGAGGTATAGATTTATTTGATGCTGCATTTTTTGACTTTAGTCCTAGAGAAGCTGAAATTCTAGACCCTTCATTGCGCTTTTTCTTAGAGTATTCATGGAAAGCATTGGAGGATGCTGGTTATAGTTCGCAGATATATAAAAAACCTATTGGAGTTTACGCTGGGACGAGTTTTGGCAGCTATTTACTGAATATTTATTCTAATTATGATGTCATAGCTTCTGTAGGCGATAAGCAAATAGAAAAAGGAACTTCTACAGATTACGTTACTACACTTGTTTCATATAAATTAAATTTGCAAGGGCCGAGTTATGCGGTTCAAACTACTTGTTCGAGTTCATTGGTTGCCGTACATTTAGCTTGTCAAAGTTTGCTTAGTGGTGAGTGCGATATTGCTTTAGCAGGAGGAGTTTCAATATCCACAGCAGATGGTTATTTATATCAAGAAGGAGGAATTGAATCTCCTGACGGACATTGCCGTGCTTTTGATGCTCAGGCTGCGGGAACCGTAAAAGGAAGAGGTTTAGGTCTTGTAGTTTTAAAACGATTAGAAGAAGCGATCGCCGATAAAGATTGCATCCATGCTATTATCAAAGGCTCTGCTATTAATAATGATGGTGCTGATAAAGTTAGCTACACCGCACCGAGTGTAAATGGTCAAGCGAAAGTAATTCGAGCCGCCCAAGTGATGGCTGAAGTGGAACCTGAAACTATTAGCTATATTGAAGCACATGGAACAGGAACTTCTTTAGGCGACCCCGTTGAAATTGCAGCATTAACACAAGCTTTTCGTACTAAAACTCAGAAAAAAGAATTTTGTGCCATTGGTTCTGTAAAAACCAATATTGGACATTTAGATGCAACTGCTGGTGTCGCAGGTTTAATTAAAACTGTTTTAGCTCTAAAACACAAACAAATTCCTCCTAGTTTAAACTTTGAAAAACCTTCGCCTCAAATTGATTTTGCTAACAGCCCTTTTTATGTAAATAATCAATTATCAGAGTGGAAAACAAACAATACTCCTCGCCGTGCGGGTGTTAGTTCCTTTGGTTTTGGTGGCACAAATGCCCATGTTATTTTAGAAGAAGCACCAAGACAGCAGGAAAGCAGAGGGGCAGGGGAGCAGGGGAGAAAGCATCAATTATTGCTACTTTCAGCTAAGACGAATACAGCCCTAGAAACCGCTACAAAAAACCTGCTAAATCATCTACAAACGCATCCAGATTTAAATCTTGCTGACGTTGCTCATACTTTGCAAGTAGGTCGCTGGGCTTTCAACCATCGCCGCATGGTAGTTTGTCAAAATCAAGAAGATGCTATTAACGCATTGCAAAACCCACAAAGGATTTTTACTTCTTATCAAGAACCTTGTAACCGTTCGATTGTGTTTATGTTTTCCGGACAAGGTTCGCAATATGTAAATATGGGTCGAGAATTATATGAAAATGAAAGTATCTTTAGAGAACAAGTTGATTACTGCTGCGAATTACTAAAACCTCACTTGCAAATCGATTTACGTACAGTTCTTTATCCCAGCGAAGAAAAAATTTCAGAAGCAACACAAAAATTACAACAAACAGCAATTACTCAACCTGCATTATTTGTTATTGAATATGCCATGACCAAGTTGTGGATGGCTTGGGGCGTGTGTCCTGAGGCAATGATTGGTCATAGTATTGGAGAGTATGTAGCTGCTACCATAGCCGGAGTTTTTACTTTAGAAGATGCCTTAACAATAGTCGCAACGCGAGGAAAACTCATGCAAGAGTTACCCGGCGGTGCGATGCTTTCGGTTCAGCTTCCTGAAGAAAAAATACAACAATTTCTAGAACCAGGAATTTCTTTAGCTGCCATTAATGCACCTACATCTTGTGTAGTGTCTGGTTCATATACAGCAATAGATAAATTGCAAGAAAAATTGCAACAAATAGGCGTAAATTATAGGCGGTTGCATACATCTCACGCCTTTCATTCTGCAATGATGTCACCCATCATTGAAAGTTTCATTGAGTCATTCAAAAAAATAAAATTGAATGCTCCAAAAATTCCTTTTATTTCCAATATTAGTGGAACTTGGATTACTGCCATTGAAGCAACAGATCCTCAATATTGGGCAAGGCATTTAAGACAGCCAGTCAATTTCAGCTTAGGAATTTCTCAGCTACTAAAACAGCCAGAGCAAGTATTGTTGGAAGTCGGGCCGGGACGGACGTTAAGTAGTTTGGCTAAACAACATCAAACAGATGTAATAACATTAACTTCTATACGACATCCCCAAGAACAACAATCAGATATAGAATTTTTACTTAACACCTTGGGCAAACTTTGGTTAGTAGGAATTCAAATTGATTGGTCTGGTTTTTATGCAAATGAAAAACGTCGTCGCCTACCTTTACCTACCTATCCCTTTGAGCGCCAGCGTTATTGGATTGAGGTAAATCGAAATGCAACTTTGGCAATGATGTCTTCAAAAGCATCAGATAAAAAGCCAGATATTGCTGATTGGTTTTATGTTCCTCGGTGGAAAGAATCTACACCAGTTGAATTTATTCAGCAGGATAAACTGTTAGAAGACAAATCATCTTGGTTAATTTTTGTTGATAATTATGGAGTGGGAGTAGAAATTGCCCACCGACTGCAACAACAAAATCAAGATGTAATTTTTGTAAGAGTTGGGGATAAATTTGCTCAAATTGACGACTGTAATTATGTCATTAATCCCCAAGAAAGTAATGACTATAATACTTTATTTCAAACACTGCAAGAACAAAATTTGATTCAGGAAGTAAGGCAAGTCGCGCATTTTTGGAGCCTAACTCCTAACGATATTTTACCTAGTCATGAGCTAAATCCAAAAACACAATATCAATTTTTTGAAGATTGCCAAAATCTCGGTTTTGATAGTCTGTTGTTCCTAGCACAAGCCTTGGTAAAACAGAATATCATTGACCCAATAAAGTTAATGGTTGTCACTAGTAATCTACATGATGTCACTGGTAGCGAGAATTTATGCCCTGAAAAAGCAACTATATTGGGGCCGTGTAATGTCATCCCCCAAGAATATCTCAACATCACTTGTTGTTGCTTTGATATTGTACTTCCAGACTCTAAAACTAAACTATCAGCAACATTAATAAACTCGCTGCTGACGGAATTTACAACACCAATCACTGATAATTTAATTGCTTATCGTGGCAATCATCGCTGGATTAAAACTTATGAAGCTGTACGTTTAGATGAAAGTATTACCAGCAAAACCAAGTTGAGAAAAAGCGGTGTTTATGTAATTACTGGCGGTCTTGGTCGCATCGGTTTAGCAATGTCAGAATACTTAGCAAAAACCGTGCAGGCTAAGTTAATTTTAATCGGAAGAAAAAGCTTACCAGAAAGACATAAATGGTCTGAATGGCTACTAACTCATGATGAATTTAATGAAGTTAGCCAAAAGCTAAAAAAAATGATGATGCTTGAGGAATTAGGTGCTGAAGTTGAAGCGATTAGTGCTGATGTCGCTAACGAACAACAAATGCAAAAAGCTATATATTTAGCTAAAGAACGCTTTGGTGAAATTCATGGTGTCATCCACACAGCCGGAATTAATGACGATGCCTATTACACTATTGAAGAAAGTTCTAAAGCTCAAAGTCAAGCACAATTTAGTCCTAAAGTATACGGCTTATTTGTTTTAGAAAAAGTTTTACAAGGTGAAAAGTTAGATTTTTGTTTATTCACATCTTCCTCATCATCTGTATTAGGAGGTTTAGGGTTAACTTCCTATTCTGCTGCTAATATTTTTATGGATGCTTATGCCCACAAGCAGAATCAAACAAACTTGTTTCCTTGTATTAGCGTCAACTGGGATACTTGGCAAGCTGAAGCAGGCGATATCCAAGACCTCACTGTGGGATTAGCTTTAGAAAAATTACGTATGACATGGAAGGAAGGTATAGATGTTTTTAGTCGAGTATTATGTTTAAATAAAACTCCTCAAATTGTTGTTTCTGCGGGTGAATTACAACCGAGAATTGAGCAATGGATAAAACGACAATTTTTACAAAATCATGTAGAAAATTTATCACTTCATTCCAGAGGAAACTTACAAAATGAGTACGTTCCAGCTAGCAATCAGGTAGAGCAAATAGTAGCCACAACTTGGCAAAAAGTTCTGGGAATTGAAAAGATTGGTATTTATGATAATTTCTTTGATTTGGGTGGTAGTTCTTTAATCGGTGTTGAAGTGATTTCCCAGTTACAAAAAGAATTAAATACCCATATTCCCATAATTAGCATTTATGAAAGACCAACTATCAGTTCCCTTGCCAAATTTTTAACTAAAGAGGAAGAAGTTGTTTTGCAAAAAGATTCTTCTCGTCCTCAGGTAAGGTCTGCTTCAATTAAGCGTCGCAAGGAAGCTAGACAAAGTCATCGCCGAGCCAGTCAAAAGTAAATAATCAGGGGTATAAAATGGCATTAAGTCAGCAAAAATCAGAAAAAACTCAGCAAAACTTATTTTTAGAAAATGAGCTAACGCCACAGTATGCAGTTGCCAATGACGTGATGCAATTATTTGCACCATCTAATAGCTTAGTCTGTACAGAAGCTAAGATGACTATTGAAACTGATGTGTTGATTGATAATTTTTTAAATGCCATTAACACCAATTCAGATATTGAATTTAATTCATTAATAGAAACATTTGCTGATAGTCAAGTTCCTGTTAATCCTGCTGACTTTGACACTTATCTTGAATATTTAGCAAATAATGTTATTAATCATTCAATACATACATCTTCACCGAGATTTATCGGTCACATGACTTCGGCGCTGCCTTGTTTTGTAAGACCTCTGGCAAAACTGATGACAGCAATGAATCAAAATGTCGTCAAAATAGAAACAGCCAAAGCTTTTAGCCCCTATGAGCGTCAAGCTTTGGCAATGATTCATAGATTAATTTATAACTTTTCTGATAAATTTTATAGCGAACATGTGCAAAATAGCCAAAGCACCTTAGGCATATTAGTTTCTGGAGGTACGGCAGCCAATATCATTGCATTATGGTGCGCTCGTAATAAATCTTTGGGTGCAAACAATAGTTTTCCTGGTGTAGAAAAGGCGGGTTTACCAGCAGCTTTAGATTACTACGGTTATCAAGGAGCAGTGATAATTGGTTCGGAATTGATGCATTTTTCTTTTGAAAAAGCAGCAGATTTATTAGGCATAGGCACGCATAGTTTGATTAAAATTCCTACTAATGGAAACAATCAAGTGGACTTAGTAGCCTTACGTCAAGCTGTTGCAGATTGTCAATCAAAAAATTTGCATATTATTGCGATCGCTGGCGTTGCCGGTACTACGGATTCTGGTAACATAGACTCACTTTCTGATATTGCAGATATCGCCCAAGCTGCAAATGTGCATTTTCATGTAGATGCTGCTTGGGGAGGGCCGCTAATATTTTCCGAACAACATCGACAAAAACTTGCTGGTATCGAACGCGCTGATTCTGTCACAATTGATGGACACAAACAGCTGTATTTACCTATGGGTATTGGCATGGTGTTTATGCGCGAACCACACCTAGCTGCATCCATTGAAAAAAATGCTAGCTACACCATGCGTAAGGGTTCGTTTGATTTAGGAAAACGTGCTTTAGAAGGTTCTCGTCCCGGTATGGCATTATTTTTACATGCGGGGCTACATCTAATCGGTTTGAAAGGTTATGAATTTTTGATTGATGCAGGTATTGAGAAGACGCGATATATGGCTGCGCGTATTAATGCTATGCCGGAATTTGAGTTACTATCGGAACCTGATATAAATCTGCTGCTTTATCGTTATATTCCCCAAACTTTAAGAGATGTTGTAGTTAAAAAGCAATTAACAGAAAGTCAGAATCAAGAAATTAATTTATTTAATGAACGTCTACAAAAAAGTCAGCGTCAAGCTGGTCGTAGTTTTATTTCACGAACAATAAAAAGAATTAGTTGTTTCGAGAAAGAAATTTCTGTAACTGCGTTGCGTGCGGTAATTGCTAATCCGTTGACGACTAAAGAGGATATTGATGCTGTTTTAAATGACCAAATTCAAATTGCTTTGGATTTGGAGGTATGAGGTTTTTTAGAAAGGGTCTCACGCAGAGGCGCAGAGAGGAAGGCAAGAGTATGTGTAATTGTTGGTGAAAAAGATGAATGATTTTCAAGAGTTTGACAATTGTGATGATAGCGATGAGATAGCTATTATTGGAATTACTGGTAGGTTTCCAGGGGCAAATAATGTTGATAAGTTTTGGGAAAATTTGCGAGATGGAGTAGAATCAATTTCGCGTTTTACAGATGAGGAGTTGCTAGCGGCTGGTGTAGATGCTGCCTTGTTAAGTGATGCAAATTATGTGAAAGCAGGCAGTATTATGGAAGGCATCGAGTTATTTGACGCTGCATTTTTTGGATATACTCCTAGAGAAGCTGAAATTACAGATCCGCAGCATCGGATATTTTTAGAGTCAGCCTGGGAAGCTTTAGAATCTGCGGGTTATGATTCTGAATTTTATCAAGGTAAAATTGGGGTGTTTGCTGGTGTCACTAATAGTAATTATTTATTTACAAATTTAGCTTCAAATAAAGAGTTAATCGAATCTGTAGATGCGTTAAATATTTTTATTGGTAATGAAAAAGATAATTTAAGTACTCAAACTTCTTATAAATTAAATCTTACCGGGCCGAGTATTAATGTTCAAAATAACTGTTCTACATCATTAATAGCTGTACATTTAGCTTGTCAAAGTTTGCTGAATGGAGAAAGTGATATTGCTTTGGCTGGTGGTGTTTCTATAGCTAAGTTACCCCAAAAATCTGGCTATTACTATCAAGAAGGAGTTCTGCATTCTCCTGACGGACATTGCCGGACTTTTGATGCTAATGCTAAAGGAACGGTGTTTGGTGATGGGTTGGGAATTGTTGTTTTAAAAAGATTGGAGGATGCAATTGCTGATGGTGATTTGATTCATGCTGTAATTAAAGGTTCGGCTATTAATAATGACGGTTCTTTAAAAGTTGGGTTCACAGCACCTAGCGTTCGCGGTCAAAGAGAAGTAATCGCAGAAGCACTGGCTTTAGCTGGTGTTGAAGCCGATACGATTTCTTATGTGGAAGCTCATGGAACTGCAACGCCGTTGGGAGATCCCATTGAAATTAAGGCTCTTACACAAGCTTTTAATGCTACCACAAATGGCAAAAATTTTTGTGCTATCGGTTCAGTAAAAACCAATATTGGACACCTGGATACAGCAGCAGGTGTGACAGGTTTAATTAAAACAGTGCTGGCATTAAAACATCAACAAATACCGCCTAGTTTACATTTTGAAAAAGCAAATCCAGAGATAGATTTTGCTAACAGTCCTTTCTATGTCAATACCAAATTATCAGAGTGGCAAACTAAGGGATTTCCTCGTAGAGCGGGTGTAAGTTCTTTTGGTGTTGGTGGCACTAACGCCCATGTCATATTAGAAGAAGCTCCAGTAATTGAAGAATCTAGTGCTTCTCGTCCTTGGCAATTAATATTATTATCAGCGAAAACTAGCACGGCTTTAGAAACTGCCACAGCAAATTTAGCTGCTCACCTCCAGCAAAATCCCGATATTAATTTAGCTGATGTTGCTTACACTTTAAAAGTAGGTCGTCGAGTTTTTGAACATCGGCGGATGGTAGTTTGTCAAGACTTGGATGATGCTGTGAAATTACTGCAAAATCACAACCAGGAACGTGTTTTTGACTATCATTTACAGCCTACTCGTTGCCCCGTTACATTCGTGTTTTCTGCGGAAAAATCACAAAATTATAACATCATTAAAGAATTATATGAAGTTGAAGCAACATATCGCAAGCATGTAGATAATTGCGCTGAAATTTTGCAATCTTACATCGGTTTTAATATCCGTGATTTACTGTTTCACAATTCAGATAAAGTTGCCGCAGCTAATCTTAATGAACTAGCATTATTTGTCATTGAATATTCCCTAGCTGAGCTATTTATGTCATGGGGTATATTACCAGAAGCGATGATTGGTGAGGGTATTGGTGAATATGTTGCAGGTGCGATCGCAGGTGTATTTTCCTTAGAAGATGCCTTAAAAATTCTAGCAAACAAGGGCACACAAGTTAAACTGAACCCACCACGTATACGCTTTATTTCCAATGTGACTAATAGTTGGATTACAGACGCACAAGCAACAAATCTCAACTATTGGAATCAAATTTTACAACAAAATCTTAAATTATCTGATAGTATATCTCAACTATTAGAGCAGTTTGAAGGTGTTTTTCTAGAAGTTGGATTTAGACAAAATTTCAGCAAATTAACTAAAAAACACGTCTTGACTGCTTTACCTGAAAATCAACAATCAGCCGTCAGCTTTTTGCTGCAAACCTTGGGTAAGTTGTGGCTTTTTGGTGTCAATATAAATTGGTCAGAATTTTATAGCCAAGAACAGCGTCATCGTTTACCTTTACCTACTTATCCTTTTGAACGACAAAGGTATTGGATTGATGCGAAAAAGCCAGAACCAGATAACAATAATAATTTGGTTTCACTCGTTAAAAAAACCGATATAGCCGACTGGTTTTACATTCCTTATTGGAAGCCTTCATTACCTCCAGTTAAACTGGATAGCCAAGAATTAGTAACTAAAAATTGCATTTTGGTATTTCTTGATGAGTGCGGCTTGGGTCTCAACTTAGTAAAACAACTAGAAAAACAAAAGCAAGATGTAGTTACAGTTCAATTAGGTGACAGCTTTACCAAAATAGGCAATTTTGAATATACTATCAATCCCGAAAATCATTACGATTATGATATTTTATTTGAAGAATTAATCAAACAACATAAACTGCCAAAAAAGATACTTCATTTATGGAACGTTACACCTGTTGTTGAGCAAGAATTAGAACTAATTCAAATCAAGGGATTTTATAGTTTATTATTTATTGCCCAAGCTTTAGGTAAACAAGAAAGTAGTAATGATTTTGAAATCATAGTTATTTCTAACAACCTACAGTCAGTAACGGTAAGTGAATCACTTTCTCCAGAGAAAGCAACTTTACTCGGCCCAGTTAAAGTTATTTCTCAAGAATATGCAAATATTAGTTGTCGTAGTATTGATGTTCTATTTCCTCTCAAAAACAATTGGCAAGAAGAAAAATTGATAGAAAATATCCTCGCCGAACTGACGGTTGAAAAACCAGAAAAGTTAATTGCTTATCGAGGTTTAAATCGTTGGGTGCAGAGTTTTGAGCCAGTACGTTTTGAGAAAATTAAAACTGAAAAGTCTCGACTAAAAGAAAGAGGAGTCTATTTAATTACAGGTGGACTTGGAGGTATTGGGCTTGTTTTGGCGGAATATTTAGCCAGAACTTTACAAGCAAAATTATTATTAGTAGGACGTTCTACTTTACCCAACAAAAATGAATGGACTCAATGGTTATCTACTCATGATGAAACTGATAGTATTAGCTCTAAAATTCGTAAAGTCCAAGAACTTGAAAAATTGGGTGCAGAGGTTTTGACCATTGCTGCTGATGTTAGCAGTATAGAACAAATGCAAAGTGCGATCGCTCAAGCACAACAACAATTCGGTGAACTTAATGGTGTCATCCACGCCGCCGGAATTCCTGGAGGCGGTGCAATTCAACGCAAAACTCCAGAAGAAGCAGAAAAAATCCTCGCTCCTAAGGTGAAGGGAACAATCGTTATTGATAAAATTATCCAAAATATTGAATTAGATTTCTTTATTTTAGTCTCATCAAATAGTTCTATCGTAGCGGAATTTGGACAGGTAGATTATTGTGCTGCAAATGCTTTTTTAGATGCTTATGCTCACTGTAATGCTGCAAAACAAAACCGATTGATTACAAGTATTAATTGGGATACTTGGCAAGAAGTTGGGATGGCAGTAAACACACAATTACCTGAACGGCTCCAAGAATTGCGCCGAGAAAATCTCCAACAAGGTATATTACCCCATGAAGGTGTAGATGTATTTCAACGGATTTTAGACAATACAATCCCTCAGGTTGTAATATCTACCTCTGATTTATTGGAAGTATTTAAACATTACAATTCTGAAAATAAAACATCAGGATTAGATTTTTTAGAAACTGTCAATTCAGCTAAATTAAAGTATCCCAGACCACAACTCAGTAATGATTACGTTGCACCCCGCAATCAAAATGAGCAAAAGTTAGTTGATATTTGGCAAGAAGTGATTGGAATTGAAAAGATAGGAATTTATGATAACTTCTTTGAACTTGGTGGTGATTCGCTGATAGGTATTCAATTGACTAACATATTGAATAAGCAATTTAATGCAAATCTTTCTGTTGCTAAGCTCTATGAATGCCCAAATATCAATTCTATGGCAAAAACTTTTAATCCTATTGAAGAATCCGATAAAAATAGTTTTGAACAAAGGCTAAATAGAGGACAAAGGAGAAGACAAATAAAAATGCAAACTCACTAAAATGCAAAGTTAATTTATCTGGTTAGTAAAGTTATGCAAGAATCAACGGTAAATCTAGATATAGCAATAGTGGGAATGTCTGGTCGTTTCCCTGGTGCGAATAATATCGAAGAATTTTGGCAGAATATCCAAAATAAAGTTGAGTCTATTTCATTTTTATCGAATGATGATTTAGCTGATTTAAATTTAGATGCGGAAGTTTTAAACGACCCAAATTATGTTAAAGCTGCGCCTATATTACCAGATATCGAACATTTTGATGCTCGATTCTTTGGCTACAGCCCAAAAGAGGCGGAACTAATTGACCCCCAACATCGCTTATTCATAGAGTGTGCCTGGGAAGCTCTGGAAAATGCTGGATACGACCCAGAAACATACAATGGTTTGATTGGTGTTTATGGTGGCGTCAGCACTAATACTTACTTTTTTAATAACATATATAATAATGTTAATTCTAGAGTTATTGCTAACAACTATACTTTTAATAAAGATTTTTTGACTACAAATGTTTCATATAAATTAAATTTAACAGGCCCAAGTATAGGAGTTCAAACTTACTGTTCTACTTCATTAGTTGCCTTACATTTAGCTTGCAAAAGTTTACTCGATGAAGAGTGCGATATTGCATTAGCTGGTGGAGTTACAATCATCGTTCCCCAAAAGTCTGGTTATTACTACGAACAAGATGGCATTTTATCTCCTGATGGTCATTGTCGAGCCTTTGATGCTAAAGCACAAGGTACTATTTTTGGCAGTGGATTGGGAATAGTTGTATTAAAAAGATTACAGGATGCCATCGCAGATAAAGATTATATTCATGCAGTTGTTAAAGGTTCAGCAATTAATAATGATGGTTCTTTAAAAGTTAGCTACGCCGCGCCTAGTGTCAATGGTCAGGCTGAAGTAATTGTGGAAGCTTTAGCAATTGCTGGAATAGATGCTGATGATATTTCTTATATAGAAACTCATGGAACTGGAACTGCTGCTGGAGATCCAGTGGAAATTGCAGCATTGACTAAAGCTTTTCGGGCTTTTACATCAAGAAATAACTTCTGTGCCATTGGTTCAGTTAAACCAAATATCGGACATTTAGATATAGCTGCTGGCATAGCAAGTCTCATCAAAACTGTACAAGCATTAAAATATCAAAAACTACCTCCAAGCATCAATTTTGAAGTTCCCAATCCAGAAATTGATTTTAAAAACAGTCCTTTTTATGTTAATACTCAATTAACTGATTGGAAAACTCACAATAGTCCTCGGAGAGCCGGAATTAGTTCCTTAGGATTTGGTGGAACTAACGCCCATGTAATTTTAGAAGAAGCACCGCAAGTTAAATATTTTGATAAATCTAGACCTTGGCAATTAATTTTATTATCAGCGAAAACTAGCACAGCTTTAGAAAGTGCAACTGCCAATTTATTAGCGTACTTTCAACAAAATCCAGAAGTAAACTTAGCTAATGTTGCTTATACTTTACAAGTAGGTCGTAGAGCTTTCAATCATCGCCGCATATTGGTATGTCAAAAAGTTGAAGACGCTGTCACTGTATTAAAAACACAACAGTCAGAACGGACTTTTACTGTATATCAAGAGCATAGAGATAAACCTGTAATTTTCATGTTTTCCGGACAAGGTTCGCAATATGCAAACATGGGTCGGGAACTGTATGAAGTGGAAGCAACTTTTCGCAAACATGTAGATAATTGCGCCGGAATTTTGCAACCACACCTCGGTGTTGATATCCGCGATTTACTGTTTCCAAAATCAGCAGAAATTACCGCAGCTAAGGAAAAATTACAACAAACAGCCTTTACCCAGCCAGCATTATTTGTAATTGAATACGCCTTGGCTAAATTATTCATGTCATGGGGTGTGCTACCTGCGGCGATGATTGGTCACAGCATTGGAGAATATGTTGCAGCGGCGATCGCAGGTGTATTTTCTCTTGAAGATGTCCTGTTCATCGTGGCAAAAAGAGGACAACTGATGCAACAGTTACCGCCAGGGAATATGTTAGCAATTAAGCTTGGTGAAAAAGAAGTGCAATCGCTAATTTCCGAATCTGTAGAAATTGCAGCCATTAACAGTCCAAGTTCATGTGTAGTTTCTGGAACAAAAGAAGCGATCGCCATACTAGAAAATCAATTATCCTCTCAAAAAATTGAATGTCGTTTGTTGCATACCTCCCATGCATTCCATTCTCAAATGATGTCGCCAATCTTAGAGAAATTTGAGCAATGCTTCCAAAAAATTAAACTGAATCCACCACGTATACCTTTTATTTCCAATGTTACTGGTAATTGGATTACAGACTCACAAGTCACAAATCCTAATTATTGGAGCCAACATTTACGAGAAACTGTGAAATTTTTCGATGGGATAAATCAACTATTAAATCAGTTTGAAGCTGTTTTTTTAGAAGTCGGCCCTGGGCGAACTTTAAGCACATTAACCAAACAACATTTAGATATCAATGCTAAACAAAATGTGCTGACTTCCCTACCTCACGTACAAGAGCAAAAATCCGATGTGAATTTTTTGTTAGAAACATTAGGTAAGTTATGGCTTTTTGGTGTAAATATAGATTGGTCAGGATTTTATACCCACGAACAACGTCATCGTTTACCTTTACCTACCTATCCCTTTGAACGAGAAAGATACTGGATAGATACTAAATTTTCATCAAATTCATTAAACACTAAATTAACAACATTAAACTCCACCCAAGAATCAAAAATCTTAGAAAAAGTAAGTGGATTAGAATTAGCCATTACTCCAACAGAAGCTATAGAAGCATTTAAAAAAATACTATCTCTAGAACAACCAACTCAAATCATTATATCTACAGTAGACAATCAAGCTGGACAAAATTATGTATTTCATCTTGATTATTTCAAAAATTCCCAACCTACTAATCAATTAGATTCATCCCCACGCTATTCTAGACCGCAACTAAGTAATCCCTATATTGCTCCCACAAATGAATTAGAAAAACAAATTATCCAAATTTGGCAAGAGGTACTTGGAATTACAGAAGTTGGTATTTATGACAATTTTTATGAATTAGGAGGAGACTCTCTCATTGCTACTCAATTAATTTCTCGATTGCGGGCAAAATTCCCTATAGATTTAGCCCTACGTGACCTTTTATCGCAAGCCACAATCCCAGCTAAACAAGCAGAAATGATCGAGCAACTTCTATTAGAAAAAATAGAAGAGTTATCCGAAGAAGAAATAGAAGCTCTTTTAGCTAACCAATAAATCTTTTTCTATTTTCTCCGTTTTCTCTGCGCCTCTGCGGTTCGTTATTTAATTGTAAACCTTCATTCACCAATACAAAAAGAGTCTATGTCCCTACTAAATGCTGCTCCCAACTATGAACCCATCGCTCGCCTACAAAACGAATTCAAGAACACACCTGAAGTTTTAGAACAAGGTATATTACCTGCTTTAGAGCAAATAATGTTATCACAGCTTCCTCCTGGAGCGCATATTCTTGAACTTGGTTGTGGTTCTGGATATTTAGCACAACAACTTCACATTAGAGGATATAAAGTTACTGGAATCGATGCTTCCAAAAGTCTGTTAAACTACGCTAAAAAAAACGCCCCAGAAAGTGAATTTATTCTGAGTGACATACGTCAATTTGATTTACCAGCCATCTTTGATGCAGCCTTAGCCAATGATGTCTTCCATTTTTTTCACAGCAACGAAGATTTGAAAACGGCATTCAAAAACATATATACCGCACTTAAAGATGGTGGTATATTTGTGTTTAATATACCAATAACAGACTGGCTACATGAAGCCGCTCAAAACAACAATTTTAATATTGTTAATATCAACGAGCAATGCTCATTAATAGAACTATTCTACTACAAACCCGAAGAAAGACTCTGGGAAATAAAAGTCACAGGCTTTGAATTAATAGATAAAAACTGGCAACGCTCAGACACAGTTTGGTTAAGAAAAGACCACTTTTTAGAAGAAGTTGAATCAACTTTAAAAGATGCTGGTTTCACACAATTTAATTACTATAACACCAGAGATTTTGGAGAAAGCGAAGACATAGCTTGCTTTGTTTGTCAAAAAACCTCCCTTAATACAGAGAGTAGCCAATAGTGAGTTATCGGTAAATTTCTCCTCCCCCTCCTCCTCTCTGCGCCTCCGCGCCTCTGCGTGCAAATAAATATCTTCAACCTCTCATCAAACATTATCAATGGATAAACATCTTTCTAACTTATCCCCAGCTAAAAAAGCCCTGTTAGAAAAATTGAAAGCTGGCAAATTTCAAGCCGACACTATTCCCAAACGCCAAATTTCTCACAACATCCCCTTATCTTTTTCTCAACAAAGACTCTGGTTTATTGACCAACTTTACCACGGGAGTTCCTTCTACAATATTCCCATTGCTTTTCATATCAAAGGATACCTAAATATTACTGCCCTTCGGCAAAGTCTCAATGAAATCCTCAAGCGTCACGAAATTTGGCGGACAACATTTAAACTGATAAATGGAGAGCCAGTACAGGAAATTACACCTAATTTAATTTGGGATTTACCCATAATTAATCTCCAACATTTATCCAATCACAATTGGGAATCCCAGGTTAAAGAATTTGTAGCTAAAGAAGCAGCAAAACCCTTTAATTTAGCTAAAGAACTTTTAGTCAAAGCAACTTTACTACACTTAAACGAACAAGAACACGTCTTGCTTATAACCATGCATCACATTATCACCGATGGATGGTCTTGTGGGGTCTTTTTGCGGGAATTGTCAACGCTATATGCAGCTTTTTCCACAAATCAACCTTCTCCCTTACCCGAACTACCAATTCAGTATGCAGATTTCGCAATTTGGCAACGCGATCGCATTCAAGGAGAATTCCTCGCCACCAAGTTAAAATACTGGAAGCAACAACTAAGCGGCGAACTTCCTGTACTCCAACTACCCACAGACCGTCCCCGACCTAGTGTCACAACTTTTGCAGGTGCGAAGCAATATTTTACATTCTCCACAACCTTAACTAATGCACTCAAACAATTAAGCAAGCAAGAAGACGCCACTTTATTTATGACCTTGCTGGCAGCTTTTAATATATTATTAAATCGCTATACAGACCAAGAAGATATTTTAATTGGCTCTCCAATTGCCAATCGCAACCGAACAGAATTAGAAGGAATGTTGGGTTTATTTGTTAATACTTTAGTATTGCGTAATAACCTCAGTGGTAACCCCAGATTCAGCGAATTTTTACACCGAGTCCGCCAGGTAACTCTCGATGCTTATGCACATCAAGACTTACCTTTTGAGATGCTTGTAGAAGAATTACAACCAGAACGCGACTTAAGCAGAAATCCCCTTTATGAAGTCATGTTCGTTCTACAAAATACTCCCACAAACGTACAAGAAGTATCTGGATTAACTCTGCGTACTTTAGACTTTGATAGCGGTACATCGCAACTAGATATTTTCCTGTCGATGTTTGAATCCCAAGAAGGATTAACAGGGTGTTTGGAATACAATACCGATATTTTTGATACAACAACCATTAGTCAATTTATCAAAAATTATCAAACTTTATTAGAAAATATAGTTCTTAACCCACAACAGCATATTTGTGAATTATCACTACTAACTGCCAGCGAACAAGAGCAATTATTAATTAAATATAATCAAACCAGTGCAGAATATAAAAATTTATCTCTCAATCAACTATTTGAAAAACAAGTTGAATTAACACCTGATTCCATAGCGTTAATTCATCAGTCTCAGCAAATAACTTATCGCCAACTTAATGATAAAGTTAATCAACTAGCGAATTATTTACAAAAACAGGGTGTCACAAAAGAAACCCTGATTGCTATCTGTCTAGAACGCTCAATAGACATGATAGTGGGAATTTTAGCCATTCTCAAAGCTGGCGGTGCATACATTCCTCTAGAGCCAAGTTATCCAGTTGAGCGTTTAAATTTTATGCTCTCTGATTCTCAAGCATCAATATTAATTAGCAATCAAGAAATATTAGAAAAACTATCATTATCTTTACCAAAAATTATTTGTCTCGATATCCAAAAAGACGAAATTGCTCAACAAAGTCCACAAAACACCATTAACATTTCCCAACTCGATAATCTTGCCTATATCATCTACACTTCTGGTTCAACTGGACAACCAAAAGGCGTTCTTGGCACTCATCGGGGTACAGTAAATGGCTTACACTGGCTATGGAAAACTTATCCTTTTACCCCAGAAGAAGTTTGTTGTCAAAAAACAGCTATTAGTTTTGTAGATTCTGTTTGGGAAATTTTTGCCCCTTTACTTCAAGGAATTCCTACAGTAATTATCAGCAATGCAACTCTACTAGACCCACAGTTATTTATAGAAGTTTTAGCGCATCAGAAAGTTACTCGAATTATACTTGTACCTTCATTACTACGTTTACTTCTAGAGAATTATCATCATCTAACGAAGAAATTATCACAGTTAAAACTCTGGATAACTAGCGGCGAAGCACTATCTATTAACTTAGCTAAAACTTTCCGAGACGCAATGCCATTTGCAAAATTAATCAACCTTTATGGCTCTTCGGAAGTTTCTGCTAATGCGACTTACTACGACATCAGTTTATTACAAAACCAAGCAAACACCGTCCCCATTGGTCGTCCTATTGACAATACTCAAACCTATGTATTAAATCGTAATTTACAACCAACACCTTTAGGAGTTATAGGGGAACTTTATATTGGTGGTGATGGTTTAGCTAGGGGATATTTACATCGTCCAGAATTAACGCAAGAAAGATTTATTGATAACCCATTTATTCCGGAAACAAAGCTTTACAAAACCGGCGATTTAGTACGTTATTTATCTGATGGTAATTTGCAATATTTTGGTCGTGATGACGCACAAGTAAAAATTAGAGGTTTTCGCGTAGAATTAGGTGAAATAACTAGTGTAATTAACCGACATCCAGAGGTGCAAGATGCTGTTGTCATTGCAGTTAATGATGCTGAAGAAAATCAACGTTTAATTGCATATATTGTCACAGAAAAACAAGACATAACTGCACAGCTTTTGGTATATTTGCAACAAAAATTACCTTCTTATATGCTCCCCTCTGCCTTTGTGGTATTAGATGCACTACCACTGACACCTAACGGAAAAGTAGATAAATATTCTCTTCCCAGAGATACAGTTATCCAAGTAAATACTACTAAAACTTTAATTACTCCCCGAAATTTTACAGAATTATCATTAGTCAAGCTTTGGGAAAATCTCTTAAATACTAGCCCTATTGGGGTAACAGATAACTTCTTTAACTTGGGCGGTCACTCCTTTTTAGCTGTACGTTTAATGGCTCAAATTCAAGATAGATTTGGGCATAACCTCAGCCTATCTACTCTTTTTGAAAATCCCACAATTGAGAAATTAGCTGCAATTGTTAGTCAGCCATTTCGGGAGAGTTCTAATTCTCCTGTGGTAGCAATCAACTCTTCTGATTCCAAGCTACCTTTCTTTTGTATACATGGCGCTGGTGGAGGTATTAATCACTATATTAATTTATCTAGAAGGCTTGGTGAAGATTATCCATTTTATGCTTTGGAACATAACCCAGATACAGAAGAACCTGAAATTATTTCAGTTGAAGAAACTGCAAGTTATTACCTGCAAGAAATTCGCAAAATACAGCCAAATGGCCCTTATCTTTTAGGCGGTCATTGTTATGGTGGTGTACTTGCTTTTGAAATGGCGCAACAATTACAAAAACAAGGGGAAAGAGTGGATTTGTTAGTTGTAATTGATGCCATTCTTGCAGAAACCCGCATTGAATCTACAAAAGACGATGATGCCAAATTCCTACTCCGCATGGCTGAATCAATCAAAACTGACAGCAATATAGATTTTGCAGTTTCTTTTGAAGAACTCCGAGATTTATCGCTCAGCCAGCAAATTGATTTGATTAATCAAAAAGCAAATTTCATTTTTACTGATACAGAAATTAAAGATTTTATTCGTTATTACCAACTCTTTAAGGCTCATGTCCAAGCAATGCGGAATTATGTGCCACTTGTTTATCCTGAGTCCATGACTTTATTGAGAGCTAAAGAAGAAATTATCCACGATTTTGAAAGCCCAGAATTTCATACTGATGACCCGTTACTAGGTTGGCGTAAATATTCTATTCAACCTATTAAAGTTATAGAAATCCCTGGCGATCATTTTTCAATTTTTGTGGAACCTCATATTCAAGAATTAGCTAAAACTTTAAGAGTTTGTATTGATAATGCAGTATCAAATTTAAATAATGGGAGTAAAAACAACTAATGAAACTACCCCCAGGCCCGAAAACACCATTTTGGATGTTAGGTATACAATTTGAGTCTAATCCTTTTGGCTATTTGGATGCTATTTCCCAACGTTATGGTGATATCGTCACTCTCATATCTGGTGCTACACCAATTGTTTACATCAGCAATCCTTTAGGTATAAAAGAAATTTTCACAAATACTAAAGAAATTCTCGCTAGGGGTGAATTAAATGAAGATTTTGCCTTTATTACAGGAAACCAAGGTATTCTACAACTTGATGGTTTAATTCACAAAAATCGGCGTAAACTTCTAATGCAAGCTTTTCATGGAGCGCGGATGCAAGCCTGTGGAAAAGGTATCTGCGAACTCACAGAAAAGATGATGAATAAACAAGTAATTAGAAAACCTTTTGTTGCTTATCCGGTGATTGAAGATATTACTTTTCAAGTGGGTATAGAGCGGGTAATTGGTTTGTATGCAGGAGAACGCTACGACAAAATTAAACATTTATTTGCATCTTTGCTAAAACTCGATCGCCAATCTCTAATAATTAAAATTATTAATCAAATTTTATTCAATAAAGATTTAGGTCAATGGAGTCCACAGGGATATCTCTTGCATCTACGACGAGAACTTTTTCAATTACTATTGACTGAAGTTGAAGAACGCCGCCAGCAGCCAAATTTGTCATCAACTGATATACTTAGCGATTTGTTATTGGCTCATGATGAAACAGGTGAAGCATTAAGCAATGAAGAAGTGCGCGACCTTTTAATATCACCTATATTTGCGGCTGCTGATGCTTCTGGAACTGCTATTAGTTGGGCTTTGTATTGGATTCATAGTTTAAAAGATGTCCGAGACAAATTACTCCAAGAACTTGATAGTCTTGGTGAAAATCCAGACCCCATGAGCATTGTTGCATTACCGTACTTAAGTGCTGTATGCAATGAAATTTTGCGAATTTATCCAACTCAATTGTTTGCATTTCCTCGATTAGTGGAATCTAGCGTTGAGATTATGGGCTACGAACTACATCCAGGTACAATACTGATTGCTAATATTTATTCGACCCACCAGCGCGAAGATTTATATCCAAATCCTAAAATATTTCAGCCAGAACGTTTTTTAGAAAAACCATTTTCTCCTTATGAATTTTTACCATTTGGTGGCGGTTCTCGTGTGTGTATTGGTGCAAATTTTGCCCTATTTGAAATGAAACTTATATTAGCAACGATTCTTGCAAATTATGAATTAGAGTTAACCAGCAAACGCCCAGAACGTCCCAAATTTGCCGGCTTAATTTGTTCTCCTGCAAGCGGCGTGAAAATGGTAATGCGTAGTCGCCGTCAACAAGAGACAGGGGAAGTAGGGAGTAAGGGAACTGCAAAAAAAACTATTCCGGCTTAGGTCGTTGACTATCAACAGTTAACAGTTTTCTATGTCTAGAAATTATGGAGTTAAATAACATTTATGACACTACCTCCTGGCCCTAAAACACCTTTGTGGTTGCTACGTCATCAGCTTAATACTAATCCCACTGGTTTTTTGGATGGTCTTTACAAAAGCTATGGCGACATTATCACTATAATGTACGGTTCTACACCAATAGTTTATGTCAGTAATCCGTCAGCAATCAAGCAGTATTTAACTAATACTAAAGAAATTACAATCTCTAGCCTTCCCCCTGGAGATTCTCCGATTACAGTCGGACAAATGGGACAACAAGGAATTCTTCATCTCGAAGGTTTAATTCATAAAAATCGTCGTCCTATATTGATGAAGGTTTACCACGGCGAGCGGATGAATGCTAGTGGAAAAAGTATTTGCGAACTGACAAAACAAATTATTAGTCAACAAGCAAGTAATAAAAGTTTTATTGCCCATGAAATATTATCAAAAATTACTTTACAAGTAGCTATAGAGGTTGTAATTGGCTTACGAGAAGGAAAGCGTTATGAAAAAATTAATCATTTATACACATCTTGCATTAAATATGAAAGAAGTTTACTATTTAATTTAATCAAAGACCTACCTTTTACACAAATAGATTTCGGTCGTTTAAGTCCGTGGGGATATCATAAATATCTCCTAAGGGAAATTTTTGAATTTTTATACAATGAAGTTAAAGAACGCCGCCAGGAAGCAGATCCTTCACGCACTGATATGCTTTGCGATTTAATATTTGCTTGTGATGAAACAGGTAAATTATTCAGTGATGAAGAAGTCCGGGATCTTTTGTTTTTACCAATATTAGCAAGTAGAGATGGTGCAACGCATTCGTTGACTTGGCTTTTATACTGGGTTCACCGTTTACCAGATGTTCGCCAGCAATTACTTGAGGAACTAGATAGCCTTGGTGAAAACCCAGATCCCATGAAGATTGTTGCTTTGCCTTATTTGAATGCTGTTTGTTGCGAGTCTTTGCGAATTTATCCAAGTCCGATATTTTCATTACCAAGGGTGGTAGTTTCCCCTGTGGAAATCATGGGCTATGAGTTAACTCCTGGTACAGTACTAATTACTAATATTTATTCAACACATCAACGTGAAGATGTATACCCGGAAGCGAAACAATTTCAGCCAGAAAGATTTCTCCAGAAAAAATACTCTCCCTATGAATTTATTCCCTTCGGTAGCGGTGCCCGTAGTTGTATTGCAGGGTCTTTTTCTATTTTTCAAATGAAGCTTGTATTAGCAACAATTCTTGCAAACTATAAATTAGAACTAGTGAACAACCGACCAGAAGCACAAGAACATGCCAACGACCAATGTTATGCAAAAAGCGGTGTGAAGATGGTTATGCGTGGCCCAAGTCAGCCTTTAGAAAAGTCAAAACCGCTTGTTTCTAATTTGTTTTAGTTTTGAATTTTAGTTGTTTATTTAATTAATATACGTAGGATAAAATTACTATGGATCGAAATGGAAAAGGCGCAGTTGTCATTACTGGAACATCCACAGGTTTAGGCCGAGCAACTGCACTTTTATTAGCTAAACAAGGATATCAAGTTTTTGCTGGAGTCCGCACTGAGAAAGATGCACAGTCTCTCAAGCAAGTTGCATCTGGGAATTTAACACCAATTATTATGGACATCACAAAAGCTGAAGAAATTAAATCTGCTACTGAATTTGTTTCTTTGGCAGTTGGTGATGAAGGATTATTTGCATTAATTAATAATGCAGTTGTCGCTGTAGATGGGCCTTTAGAATGTATTCCCATAGATGAAGTGAGGTTTAATTTTGAAGTCAATGTTGTTGGTCAAATTGCTGTGACACAAGCATTTTTACCATTGATCCGAAAAGCCAAAGGTCGCATCATTAATATCAGTGCAATTTGTGGCAGGTTAGCTTTACCTTATAGAAGTCTTTTATCGGCTTCTAAATTTGCGATCGAAGCAATTACAGATTCTTTACGAATGGAATTATTTTCCACTGGAGTTGAGGTTATTTCAATTTTACCAGCAGGTATAGTCACTCCAGAACAGGCTGACAAAGTAGAAGCTAGTTATCAGCAAACATTAGCAGATATGTCACCGGAAATTAAAGCCATATATGGCAAGAATTACAAAACTTATATGCAAGGTTCGGTAGAAGATAATCGCAGTGGAGGTTTACCAGCTGATAAAGTGGCAAATACAATTCTTCAGGCTTTGGAAGCTCGTAAACCTAAAAGACAATATTTTGTTGTGCAGTCATACTGGCGTCTAAATATGTATGCTTTATTTAAGAGGTTAGTACCACACCAATATTTTTATGACAATTTTTATCAGGATATGCGAAAAGGTATGGAACTTGATTAGTAATTTTTTACTGTAGAGATTAACTTTGCTTTTTTAAATTTTGTCATTTGTTCTCAGAAAAGCAAATGAACAATCACTAATGACTAAAAAACAGATAGTAAAAATGCCAACTCAACATGTGAAAGAACTTTTGGGAAGAAATTGTCGTTTTTGTTCCTTGGTTTCTAAAGCTAATGGAGAAGACTTGATTGGAACAGCAGGTACTTGGGAACATTGGTTGATTATGGAAGTTCCACAACCTTGGCCGCAAGAAATATTCCAAGAAAATCCAATTATTAAGTCAGTAATAGATTTATTCCAAGAGTTGATTATTCAGCATGGGGTTAATTTAAAACCGATGTTAATTGCCCCTGACCGCGAATATTCTCATGCTGGTTTTACCCGCATTTTCTACTATTATCGTCCTGGAAAACTGTTTTCTCAGTTTGAGAAACAAGAGTTTGTGGTTCCAGAAAGTAAAGCGGCTGATTTGTTGACAGCAATATTGCAGCAGTTGATACAACAACCGAATAATTTATCCCAATTTCAGCAGTATAAACAACAAACAAGTGAAATTCGCGAACTGATGGTGTGTACCCACGCTCAAGTTGACCTTGCTTGCGGTAGATTTGGGACTCCATTATATAGACAATTACGTAAAGAATATGCTGCTGTTTCTCATGGAAAACTACGAGTTTGGCAGACAACTCACTTTGGCGGTCATCAATTTGCACCAACATTAATTGATTTACCCCAAGGTTCTATATGGGGACATTTAGAGTCAGGAATATTGGATTTATTAGTGCAACGAAATGGCTCGGTTAATGATTTACGTCAGTTTTATCGGGGATGGACTGGTTTAAACAAATTTGAGCAAATTGCTGAGTGCGAAATTTGGATGCAGCTTGGTTGGAATTGGCTAAATTGTTTGAAAGCAGGGAAAGTATTGGCGATGGAAAAAGATGGTGACTGGGCAGAAGTGCGGATTGATTTTGCTCTACCAGATGGCAGTATTTCAGGCGCTTATGAAGCGAGAATTGAAGTTTGTGGTGAGGTGATGAGTGCATTTAACTCAGCAAAAGAAATGAAGTTAGAAGCAGTGAAGCAGTATCGTGTTAGCCGTTTGGTTAAGGTCGAGTAAAAAATAAAAAATGATTTCCCAAAAACAATCTCAAATCACTAATGAAATTCTTGATGGTAGCCTTGTTAAACTGATGTTTAAGTTATCAATTCCTAGCACTCTAGGAATATTGATGCTGAGTTTAAATACTTTTATTGATGCTTTATTTGCCGGAAGATTTATTGGTGAAAATGCTTTAGCTGGCATTTCCTTGGCACTACCAATTATTACTATAATCAATGGATTTGCTTTTTGTATTGGGGTGGGTTCTGCTTCTGTAATGAGTAGAGCTATTGGTTATGGAGATGTGAAAACTCAGTCGAAAATATTTGGTAATTTAATAGTGATGAGTGTTGTAGTTTCACTATTAATTACTATTATTGGTTACAACTTTGGTGAAAAGTTAATTTTATTAATGGGAGGAACTGGTGAAGTTACTTTAGAAGGCACAAAATATTTTAATACTTATATACTAGGTTCAGTATTTTTGATTTTAGCGGAAGCTTGTAACAAACTAATAAAATCAGAGGGAGAAATTAAATTAACCTCAATATTTGATTGGTTATTTGTAATTACGAATATTGTATTAAATTATATATTTGTTAGTGTATTTAAATGGGGAATAGAAGGAATTGCTTTTGCGACAGTTTTAGCGATGGTTGTTTATAGTATCGTCAATTTAGGTTATTTTATAATTGGCAAAAGTTCCATTCCAGTGAATTTTAAAAAAATAGCGATCGCCATTGATTTAATTCCCCCCATTTTATCAGTGGGCATTTCAGAATTATTATACCCATTTACCATTTTGCTTGAAGATTTCATAGTTTATAATTCAATTTCTGACTATGGAACAAATACTGATGTCGCCTTCTTTGGAGCAACGGGAAAAATAGTTGCAATTGTATTTATTCCTATTATTGGTTTTTCCCAAGCACTACAGCCTATTATTGGCATGAATTATGGCGCACAAAATTATGGCAGAATTAAAAAAGCATATTTAACTTTTGCAATTATTGGCACTATCTTATTAATAGGTATTTGGCTGCCATTACAATTATTTCCTAAGTTTTTTTTAGAATTACTTCTCCCGAATGTTAAATTTATGAATGACGATTTGCTAAATTTTAGAATTCTCAGCGTCTTAATGCCAATATGGCCTTTAGCATACTTTAGTAATACTCTTTTTTTATCCATAGGTAAAGGTAAAACTGTGTTAGTAGTAGTTTTACTAAAAAGTTTAATCTTAACTGTGCCAACAGTGATATTATTGTCTAAATTTATAGGAATCAGAGGTATATATTCTGGTATAATGGTTGCAGATATTATATTTATGTTAATTGTTTTAGTGTTAACAATTATAGAATTTCAATCTTTAAATTCTCTGCAAATGCAAACAACAAAAGTTAATTAATATCAATCGGTGAATTATGTACCAAAATGATGCAGAAGACACAACCATTTACAAAGTTGTAGTTAATCACGAAGAACAATATTCCGTTTGGCCGTCTGACCGCGAAAATCCTAATGGTTGGAAGGATGTTGGTAAAAATGGTTTGAAACAAGAGTGTCTGGATTATATTAAAGAAGTCTGGACTGATATGAGGCCGCTGAGTTTGCGGAAAAAGATGGAAGAAACATCTGAAAATATCTAGTAAATAGATATGCGTTCAATAAACAATTGAAAATTCGGAATTAAGAGGGAACAGGGAACAGGGAACAGGAAACAGGAAAATCTTTTACGAATATTGGGTTTTAGAGCAACTATTTATAGTTAATACCCTAGTTACACAAAATTCAAAATTAGACTTCTTGCATAAATATTTTGGTGTTGCTGACGAAGTTATTTAAGAGTTTTACAGAAAGGCGCAAAGAAGGACTTTTGCAAGAGACTCCATGAGTTGCGCTCACAAGAAACAATAAAAATCTCTTAGTTTTCCCAGTCCCCAGTCACCAGTCCCTATTTTTAAGGCAATTATATTGAATTTTGTGTAACTACTGGCTGAATTTTTTTTTGTAAAAAATGGAGAGTTTTAATGATAAAGTCTTCAACTATTGAAACAAAAGTATGGTTGATTACTGGCACATCAAAAGGCTTGGGTCGAGCATTAGCAGAAACGGTGTTAGAGCAAGGTGACACTGTGGTATTAACTGCTAGGAATCCAGAGTTGATTCAAGATTTAGCAGCAAGCTTTCCAGAAAATACATTAGCGGTGCAACTTGATGTTACTAAGCCAGAAGAAATACAAGCAGCAGTAAAACAAGCAATTGCCAAATTTGGACGCATTGATGTACTTGTTAATAATGCTGGATATGGCATTTTAGGGGCAATAGAAGAAGTCAGCAATGCAGAAGTCCGCCGTCAATTTGAAACTAACTTTTTTGGTGTCTTAGAAGTGCTACGCACAGTACTACCTTATATGCGACAGCAAGGTAGTGGGCACATAGTTAATATTTCATCAGTGGGTGGTTTTGTGGGCTATGCAGGTACGGGAATTTATAATGGTACAAAATTTGCTCTAGAAGGAATTTCTGAAGCATTGGCTCAAGAAGTTACACCTTTGGGTATCAAAATCACAATTGTCGAACCTGGTGCTTTTCGTACAGAATTTGTCACCCGTTCTCTGGTTATTGCTGATAGCGAAATCAAAGATTATGAAATAGCCATTGGTGAAATGCGTCAAGGGGCGCGGGATATATTAGATAATCAATTGGAATTCCAAGAACCAGGAAATCCAAAAAAAGCAGCTTTGGCAATTATTAAAGCAGTTAATAGCGAAAATCCGCCACTGAGATTGGCATTGGGAGAAGATGCTATCTATGCTATTAACGCCAAACTGGAGTCCGTGAAAACTGAACTAGATACTTGGAAAGAAGTGTCTTTCGATACTGCTTTTGATGAACTTGTGAGTAGTTCGGCTTAGTGGTGGGGGAGTGCAGAGTGGGGAGATGGGGGAGATAGGGGGATGGGGGAGAAAGATTGCTACCTTGTCCCCCTTGTCTTCCTTGTCCTCTTTCCATGCCCAATGCCCAATGCCCAATGCCCAATGCCCCATTTACACAACTTGAAAATTAAAGCTCAAACTTGCCCAATTATTCACATCCAAGATATATGAGTCGGTTGCTGTACCGTTCATTTCGGTTTTGATGAAGCTGGCGTTGTGCAAATCTTGGAGTAAGGCTTGGACGACATCTAATGATTTGGACAATGGGGTAATTGGATGCTGGTCTGGTGTGGGATATTTTGCAGTGTTTAAGACGGCGAGAGTTGCACTCAAGGGAGCAGTACTAAAAATTAGTTGTTGTTGCAAAAAGAAGGCCGGCGCTGCAATTACCCATTCAGAACCGGTGTTGTTTTCAGGCAAAGTAACGGTTTCACCTGGGGGGATGACAATTTCTCTAAAAAGGAGTTTATTTTCTGTAGTGTTTGGTTCTTGTGGAGTTTCCCAAGTGTAGAAAACAGTTGCAGTCTGATTATTTTTTAAACCTAGCAAAATTAAGTATACTGGGCGATCGCTTTGATTTTGCAGCCGATATTGCATCCGGCTGCCGATGGGGACAAGGGGAGTGGGGAGTGGGGAGTGGGGAGTGTTGAATGTTGAGTCTTGGGTTCGTAGTGTTTGGCGTTGGGTTACGGCTTGGGGTGATTTATCATTAATTATCTCTAGGGTTGCTTTGATGGCTAGGCGGGAAGAACCTTGATTTTCTGTGAGTCGCCATAATTTAGCTGCTAGTAAGGTGGATAATTTTGGTGCTAACCGCAGTACTGCAACTTTTACCGCTTCGCCCACTTCGCCGGCGGTGTTGGGAATTAACTCACCATCCAAAGTAAATAGTCCGTAGCGACTGGGTGTTTGCTGGAGCTTACCAAATATATAATCGGCTGGTTGTTCCCCTGCTACTACGGTGGACACATGAGCAGTAGCAGCAAAGCCACTTGTGGCGTCTACTCGTTCAATTCTTTCTAGCCGAGTATCTAGACCAATTACTAAATTAATATTTTTTGGTAAAACCCGCGCTGCTTCTTGGACAAATTGCCCTACTTGTGGGGGAATTGCACCTTCAATTTTCAACAGTTGCGCTTTTGCTGTTAACCCACTACGCGATCGCAATACCAATTGCTCTGTTGTTGGTAGAGTCAATCGAGAATTCACTCCGTAGTATAGCAGCACTTGGGGAGGTAATCCCGCCAACCACAGTTGCACTGTTTTACCGTCTTCTTCAACGGCTCTCACTACGCCCTCTGCACCAATGTTACTATCTGGCAGTATGGACGTTACATCTAACTTCTCTACATTTTGATTTTTTTGTGTCGTTAATATATTTGGTTGCTGTTTGCTACCCAATTTATACAAAGAATTTTCCACATGAGAAAGGGCGACTTGAATTTTAGTCGCTGGGGTAGCTTCCCATAAATACTGAGTCAAGGCATAAGTAAATAACCCCGCACTAAAACCAGAAAAAATTCCTTCCCTCGCAGACTGCTTGGGACTGGAAGTAGCAGTTAACACAACAGGATTGCTGAGTGGTTTTTGAGTTTTCAATTGTTTGAGAAAATCTATTTCCTCTGCTACGAGCTTAGCTTCTGGTGACTCCTGGAGGGCGCGATTTTTTAATCCAATAACTGAACTTGGAACAGAATAACTAGTATCTAGTACCGCAGTGACTCGGCTTGTGGGGAGCGATCGCAATAATAACAGTAAACTTTCTTCTAATAAATAATTGACTATTTTTTCATTTTCTAATGTCTGAGTTTCATTAGCCGACACCAGAGCATTTTCCATTGTCTCTGAGGATGTTTCCAATTTGACACGGCTACCATAGCCACTAAAATGAAACACCACCACATCGTCGGCTTGAGCTTCCTTGCCCAGGTGGTCTAAAAAAGCCGCCTCTATGAATTCCCTACTTGCTTGTTCCTCAGTTAAGGTGAGGATATCCGACCTTTGAAAGCCAAAGCGATGTATTAAAAGTTCCCTTTGCAGTTCCACATCAGTGAGACAACCACTGAGGGCTGGAATTTTAGGATATTGGTTAATACCGATTAATAAAGCCAACTTGCGCGGACTAGGTTGTGCCAAAGCATAGTAATAGCGGTTTCCCAGAGTCAACCACTCAGCTTCAGTCAGCCCCAATACCGCGAGTATTGAGCCAATTCTGTTGAAAAACGTGCGCCGTTTCATAATTAGCCATCATTTCTCAGCCTACCAGCTAGCAGCTTAAAGGTTTAAGGACTGTAGTGTAAAGGGGGCAGAGGGGTAGGGGGAAAGGGAAAAGGGCAAAGGGGAAAGGAAAGATCCCTCATAATACCCTTTTCCCTTTTCTTTTTTCCCTTTTCCTTTTTCCCTTTTTCCTTTTCCCTTTTCCCTACCCGAAGGGTTATACCCTAAACCGACACCTGTATCCGCATTGCCCGTGCTAATTCGGCGGCTACTTCTGGGCGAGAAAATTCTGGTGGAGGTAATTCACCGCGTCGCAGCATTTCTCTGACTTTGGTTCCGGAGAGGTGTATGCGTTCTTCTGGTTTGCTGGGACTGGTTTTAGTTGTCGCCATCTGCTTGGTACGGGTACAGTAGAAGGCGTGTTCAAATTTCATGGGCACGATGCCTAATTCACTTGGCTCAAATTCATCAAAGATGTATTGAGCGTCATAAGTGCCATAATAATTACCAACTCCGGCATGGTCGCGGCCGACGATAAAGTGGGTGCAGCCGTAGTTTTTACGCACTAGGGCGTGGAATATAGCTTCACGAGGGCCGGCATAACGCATGGCTGCGGGATTAATTGCTAAAATTACCCTGTCGCTAGGATAGTAGTGTTCCAGCAAAATCTCATAGCAGCGCATCCGCACGTCGGCGGGAATATCATCATCTTTGGTTGCGCCGACTAATGGATGTAAAAATAAAGCATCCACTGTTTCTAAGGCGCACTTTTGGATGTATTCGTGGGCGCGGTGGATGGGGTTGCGAGTTTGAAAACCAACGATGGTTTTCCAATTATTTTCGCGGAAGATTTGCCGGGAAGCGGCGGGATCGATTTGATAAGTGGGAAAAAGAGGATGGGGTTCCCGTTGTAATAGCCAGATGTCACCAGCCAGATGTACTGAGCCTTGATTATAGATTACCTGCACTCCTGGATGATTGGCATCATCAGTGCGATAGACATTAATTGCCTCGCGGGTTTTGTCGTATTGGTATTTTTGGCTGAGTTGCAAAACTCCAATAAACTTACCTGCGGGGTTATCGAGGCGAATTAAGCTGCCTTCTTGGAGAGGGGAAGCTACTTCTTCGGCTACCGATAGTGTAATTGGTATCGACCACACAAGACCGTTAGCTAATCGCATTTGTGTGACGGTGCCATTGTAGTCTTCCTGGTTCATAAAACCCGTCAGTGGACTAAAAGCACCGATCGCTATCATTTCTAAATCGGATACAGCGCGATCGTCAAGCTGCACTCGCGGCAAAAAGTCCGCTTTTGAGAGAAATTCTTCTCTTTGTTCTGGTGTGGCGATACGGTTAACTAACTGTCCACCGTGGGGGGCAATGGCATCTTTCTGGTGACTCAACGTAATCCCCTCTGAGTTATTACTGCTATTGTTTCAGACTATGTACTAACTTACCAAATGGTGGGACAAAAGAGATGGGGAGATGGGGAGATGGGGGAGATGGGAGAGATGGGGGAGATAGGGGAGAAAAATTGCTACCTTGTCCCCCTTGTCCCCCTTGTCCCCCTTGTCCCCCTTGTCCCCCTTGTCCCCCTTGTCTCCATGCCCAATGCCCAATGCCCAATGCCCCAGCCCCTTGCTACAATTCCTCACTTGGTTGCTCTAGCATTTCAGGTACTAAAGCTTGGTTTGTTTTGCGCTCGTCTGGTGATTGCTCGCGAATCACATCGTCCATTTTTGGAGGGTGTTTGATTTTGTCAAGTACCTCTGGACTTAATTGTGATGTATCGCTTTCTGGATTCATCTTTTCTGCTTGGTTAGGAACTGTTTCCTTATTCATGGTTTTTACCCGGACTCATAGGCCAAGCTTAGATTTTTTAGTTGCAAGGCATACACTACCTTGGGACTTAAATTGTTATTTATACCAATTCGCAATTAACAGGATGTTTTAAATAATAAAGTCTAATTAATAACATTTTAAATTAAGTAGTTTCTGTAAATAATCGAACTCAGTTAAATTAGTGAGTTATTTTACAGAATTATTTTCAATTACGTTAATCTACTTACATCAATTACGCAAAAATAACGTCATTTCGTCATTACAAGCTATAGCTTAGTAATCTCCCACCTGAGGCGGGGATTACTTCCCTACACTAGGTTTTGCTTGCAATGACAATATCGGGGTTGCGTAAGTCCTGACTTATCTTAGACTCTTAAAATGTGGGCTTCTGTACCTGCCATTGTATCTACATTTAGTATATTTATTTACTAACTTTTGACTAGATACTTTAATTAGCTATTCAGACAGGAAAAGGTAATACATGCTAGAATTATATCAGATAATGGCAATTATTCAAGAGCAATTTAGAATAATTTTGCGCTGTGTCGAGTAAAAAAGCTAAAATCTACGATTTTTGGAGATTTTTAGGTTATGACAACCTCACAGGAGAGGATTATCCCGACAGACTTGCGAAACGAAATGTCGCAGTCTTATCTGGAATACGCCATGAGCGTGATAGTGGGTCGGGCGCTGCCAGATGCAAGGGATGGTCTAAAACCTGTGCATCGTCGCATTCTCTACGCAATGCACGAGCTAGGTCTGCTGCACGATCGCCCGTTTAAGAAATGTGCCCGTGTGGTGGGGGAAGTGTTGGGTAAATATCACCCCCACGGTGACACGGCTGTGTATGATGCTTTGGTGCGGATGGCGCAGGATTTTTCCATGCGATCGCCTTTGGTAGACGGGCATGGTAACTTTGGTTCGGTGGATAACGATCCGCCAGCGGCAATGCGATATACAGAATGTCGCTTGCAAGCTTTAACTTCTGCTGGCTTATTACACGATATTGAATCAGAAACCGTAGACTTTGCGGATAACTTCGACGGTTCCCAGCAAGAACCCACAGTACTCCCAGCCCGGATTCCCCAATTACTGCTCAACGGTTCCTCTGGGATTGCCGTGGGTATGGCAACGAACATTCCGCCACACAATTTGGGGGAATTAATTGACGGCTTGGTGGCACTAATTCACAATCCAGAAATCACCGATATCGAATTAATGCAGTATGTCCACGGCCCCGACTTTCCCACTGGGGCGCAAATTTTGGGGACAGCTGCCATTCGGGAAGCTTTCACCACCGGACGCGGTTCCATTACCATGCGCGGTGTCGCCAGCATTGAAACCATCGAACAGCGGGGACGCCCAGATAGAGAAGCAATCGTCATCACCGAATTGCCCTATCAAACCAACAAAGCGGCGTTAATTGAAAAAATCGCCGAAATGGTGAACGAAAAGCGGCTAGAGGGCATTGCAGATATCCGAGACGAAAGCGATCGCGACGGGATGCGGATTGTCATCGAACTCAAGCGCGATGCTTATCCCCGCGTGGTTTTGAACAACCTCTACAAGCAAACACCACTGCAAGCCAACTTCGGCGCTAACATGTTGGCATTGGTGAATAGCGAACCCCTAGTACTCACCCTCAAGCAATTCTTAAGCGTCTTCTTGGACTTCCGCATCGAATCCATTGCCAGACGCACCCGCTACGAATTGCGAAAAGCTGAGGAACGCGACCACATTTTACAAGGGTTATTAATTGCCCTGTCCCACCTAGATGCAATTATTAACTTGATTCGCCATGCCCCAGATGCACCCACAGCCAAAGGCGAATTAATCGAAACCTACGGACTTTCGGAAGTGCAAGCCGATGCCATCTTACAGATGCAATTACGGCGGTTGACTGCCTTAGAAGCCGACAAAATTCGTCTGGAACACGAAGAATTACAAGCCAAAATTGCCGATTTGCAAGATATTTTGGCACGGCGGCAGAGGGTATTGGAAATCATTGAAACCGAAGTCACCGAACTAAAAACTAAGTTCGCCACCCCCAGACGCACAGTGATTTTACCAGGGGAAGGCGAAATCGACGAACGTGACTTAATTGCCAACGAAAAAGCCGTAATTTTACTGACAGAACAAGGCTACATTAAACGGATGCCCGTCAACACCTTTGAAGCCCAAAGCCGTGCTACCAGAGGTAAAGCCGCCGCCAAGGTCAAAGATGATGACACCGTTGAGCATTTCTTAACTTGCTGCGACCACGACAGCGTTTTGTTCTTTAGCGAACGCGGTGTAGTTTACTGCCTCAAAGCCTATCAAATTCCTGTGGGTTCCCGCACCAGTCGCGGTACTCCCATCGTGCAAATGCTACCCATTCCCAAGGAAGAGAAAATTACCTCCATTGTCCCCGTTGACGAATTTAGTAACGAGGAATATCTGGTGATGCTCACCAAAGGCGGTAATATCAAAAAAACCGAATTGGCAGCTTTTAACAGCATTCGCGCCAATGGCTTAATTGCCATTTCCCTAGAAGAAGGCGACCAACTCCGGTGGGTACGACGCGCCAGAGTAGAAGACAGCGTGATTATTGGTTCTCGTCAAGGAATGGCGATTCACTTCCGGTGCAACCACGACCAACTGCGCCCCTTGGGTAGGGCGACTCGTGGGGTGAAAGCCATGAAGTTGAAAAATAAAGACGAATTGGTGGGTATGGATATTTTACCTGCGGCAATTCTCGAAACCTTGGATACAGTTACAGAAGCCGAAGTTGAAGAAATTGAAACCGAAGAAATCGAAATCAATGAAGAGTCAGCAGAAGTTCCTGGTAATGGCAGTGTCGGCCCTTGGGTGTTGGTAATCACAATGGGAGGCTATGGAAAACGCGTACCAGTGGCTCAATTCCGCCTGCAAAACCGTGCTGGTCAAGGTTTAATGGCCACCAAATTCAAAAACCGTAAAACCAAAGACCAACTAGCAACTCTACGCATTGTGAACAACGATGGCGACGAAATCATGATGGTCACCAATCGCGGTATTATTATTCGGCAAGCCGTAAATGCAATTTCCGTACAATCGCGATCGGCAACTGGAGTCAGAGTGCAGCGTTTAGATGAAGACGACGCCATTACCGGAGTAGCAATAGTTCCCCCTGATAGTGGTGATGCAGAAGAAGCAGAGTAAAAAACAGGGGAGGCAAGGAGAGGAATTAACCTCCTTACCTCCTTGGTTGATTGCCTTAGCCAGTGGCATTTTGATGGGGGTGACCGTCGCCCCCGTCGGTGCGTGGTTCCTAGCTTGGATTGCTCTAGCTCCCCTGTGGGTGTTGCTTGTTACCTCCTCAAAACCTAAAAACCAATCCCCCCCATCTCCCCATCTCCCCATCTCCCCCTCCTTTCTCTGGGGCGTCGCCTTTCACGGTATGGCCCTCTCCTGGATTAGAGGAATTCACCCCATGACTTGGTTAGGTGTGCCGTGGTTGCCGAGTTTGGCGATCGCACTTTTTTGTTGGGGATTTATCAGTGTTTTGGGGGGAATACTGGTTAGCATTTGGGCAGCTGTAATGGTGCGTTTGGGCGAGCAAAAATCTTGGCTGCGTATACTAATTGGTACAGCTGTGTGGTGTGGTTTAGAGAGTCTCTGGAGTGCTGGGCCTTTGTGGTGGAGTTCTTTGGCTTACACACAAAGTACGTATAATCTCGTAATTTTACACCTTGGTCAACTCTCCGGCCCCAATGCTGTGACTGCGGCAATAGTCGCTGTGAATGGGTTAATTGCTGAAGCATGGACGAACCGCAGAGACACAGAGAACGCAGAGAGAATTTCCTCTGCGGCCTCTGCGCCTCTGTGGTTCGTTAATAAATACTTAGCTACTGGCGTTGGGCTATTAATTAGTTTACATTTAATAGGTTTTATTTTATACAGTCGTCCCATCGCCCAACCACCAGAAGCGGCGTTGAAAGTGGGAATTGTTCAAGGTAATATTCCTAATCGGCTTTTGCGGAGTTCCGAAGGATTTCGTCGCGCCGAAGAAAATTATACCAAGGGATACATAAGTTTAGCCAATCAAGGTGTCGATGCAGTTCTTACCGCCGAGGGGGCTTTACCTGTTTTCCAGCGTAACTTGATGGCAACTGCTTTAGTGGCAGCGGTGAAGGAAAAAGGCGTAGTGGCTTGGATTGGGGCTTTTGGCGAAACAGGGCGCAGTTATACAATTAGCTTGTTTACTTTTAATAATCGAGGGGAAATAGTCAGTCGCTACGACAAAGCGAAATTAGTACCTTTGGGAGAATATATTCCCTTTGAAGAAATTTTAGGTGGCATAGTTGAGCGGTTGTCGCCTTTGGAAGCACATCAAGTTGCGGGTGCAGCAAATCAGATATTTGACACTCCTTTTGGGAGAGCGATCGCTAGTATATGTTATGAATCTGCTTTTCCCGAACAATTTCGCTATCAAGCTGCGGCGGGGGGACAATTTATTCTCAGTTCCTCTAATGATGCTCATTACAGTCCATCCATGCCATTCCAGCATCACGCCCAGGATATCATGCGGGCAATTGAAACTGATAGATGGTCAGCACGGGCAACTAACACAGGATATTCAGCCTTTATAAATCCTCACGGGAGAACTTTGTGGATATCTGGATATAATACTTACGAAACTCATGCCGAAACAATTTATCGCCGACAAACAAAAACTTTATATGTGCGTTGGGGTGATTGGTTGACACCGTTGTTGTTAATCTCCTCTGGAGGACTTTGGCTATTTCAAAAGAGGTAAAAAATGCAAAGGAATTCATTATTTACTCATCGGATAGCAGTATTGGCAACAATGCACCAAAAAGAAAAAGCGATCGCTCCAATTTTAGCAGCAGAATTAGGAATTCAAGTTATTGTTCCTCAAAATTTTAATACTGATGCTTTTGGGACATTTACTAGAGATGTTCAACGTCCAGGTAATCAAATTGCAACCGCTAGATTGAAAGCCAAAAAAGCATTAGAATTGACTGGCGAAAGTTTAGCATTAGCTAGTGAAGGGAGTTTTGTACCTCACCCTAGCATACCTTTTATTTCTACTAATCGAGAAATTGTAATACTTTTAGATACAAACAATAATTTAGAAATTATTGGAGAAGAATTTTCTCTAGAAACCAATCATAGCCACATTGTTGTGGAAAGTATCGACCAGGCATTGCAATTTGCTAAAAAAATCGGCTTTCCGGAACATGGTTTAGTGGTGATGTTTAGCGAATATCCTCAAGATAGTCAGCAAATTATTAAAGGAATTACTACAGAAAAGCAACTTGTAGAAGCCGTGAATTTTGCCATTGCAAATTCCCCCACAGGTAAAGCACATTTAGAAACAGATATGCGGGCAATGTATAACCCTACCCGCATGAATAACATTGCTAAAGCTACTCAAGATTTAATCAGAAAAATTCAAAGTTGTTGCCCACAATGTTCTACGCCTGGTTTTGAAGTCATGGAAAGAATTCCCGGATTACCTTGTGCAATGTGCGGTATGCCAACGGCTTTAACCCTCAATGTTATTTATCAATGTCAAAAATGTGGGTTTATTCAAGAAAAAGTATTTCCCAATGGAATTGAATATGCTGAACCAGCACAATGTATGTACTGCAATCCCTAGAGGGTAGATTTAATTTGAAAATTTTTCATCCAATAGAAATTGCTGTTCCCTGTTCCCTGTTCCCTGTTCCCTGTTCCCTGTTCCCTGTTCCCTTCCCCCTTCCCCCTTTCCCCTTTCCACTTTCCCCTTTTCCCTTTCCCCTTTCCCCTTTCCCCAAAACGTATTGGGTGAGGGCGAACAGCCGTTCGCCCCTACTTTGGTTGGTTGCGGATATTAATTGGTGATGGTGGGTTGTACAAATCGCTTGATTTCACCGCAGGCAATATAGGACTTGCCATCGGGGGCGATTTTGATTTCATCTACCACGTAAAGCATTCCTTCTTCGCGAACCGATCGCGGAAAACGCATGTTCCAATTCGGTTCATATCCGTCAGAAACCACTCTAGCACGTAACTTACTGCCATCTTTGACGCATTGAACGAGAATACCATCTTTGATAGCATCGGTTGTGGGTAGGTCGGCGGCACTAGCAGGGCCTTTGGATGCTTTACCTGTGCTAGTTGACCTTGATTGTCTGGGAGCAGCAAAGATATCTGCTTCACCAGGTCTAGTTAGCCTGGTTATATTACCACGCACGCGGTAAAAAGAGCCATCACTTGAAGGTTCCAGTGCTTCAACTACATAGCGTGCGCCCTCGGCACGAATCGCTCTAGGAAATTGGACGTTCTTGGTGGAATCGTAGCCATCGGATATAACTTTGATTCGCAGTTTACCGCCTTCACGCAAGCAGTGTAATTCTATACCCGAACCGACTTCGTTGACAACAGTCATTCCATAGATTTCATCGCCAGTGGTGACACCACGAGCCGCTAAATCACTGCGATTGCGGGTCATTGTTTGGAAACTTTGATCCCGCAGTTCCTTACGTCCGGCATTACCCAAGGCTTTTTGGGCGATGCGACCGGCGAAATACTCTAGCTGATCTATTTCTTCAGCAATTTCAAAATTCTCATTCAGCCCTTTATCGCGTAAATCTTTCACGAGCGATCGCAAAATTTGTTCAGCTTCTTCGTGTTTACCATGTTCGGCTAAATCGAGGGCTGTCTCTTTTGCCTTAGCGATGGTGAGGCGGCTGAGTTCTAGGATGATGTGGCTTGAAGAAGCGAGGGCTGCTTCCTCAACACTAGCAACTTTGGCAACAATATCCACTGTGCCTGACACACTTTGAATCACGTCATTTTGCACAACATCAGCACTGTAATGTAACTTCATCACAGGTAATTCGCCAATTTGAGCGGCGGATATCTCTAAACTCAATCCCAAAAGTTTGTCTTCACCTTCATAAAGTTCTCCCAAGGCGATCGCAGTTTGACGAGCTTGATTTTGGTTGACTTTAGCCAAACTTAAGGTATCTATCAATTTGACACCATCAGCCAACTCAACTGTCACAGTGAGATTCTGGCCTACTACAGCTCTGAGACTATCTAGCTCAATGCTAAACACTTCAGTAGCTTCATCGATGCTTTGAATAAAGTAGAAATTGCCGTTAGCCGCCCTTGCCATTCCTATGAGCAAGTCTTCATTGAAACCTTGATCGAAGCCCAAGGTAGTTGTGGTGATGCCTTCCTCAGCTTTTTGCCCGGATGTTGTTGTCAATATTTTCGGGTCTTGAATACCCATATTGGCGTGACCATCCGTCAGCAGGAGAACCCGGTTGATTTTTTGCGGATCGAGTTGCTTTTTGACATGTTCGCAGCCTTTGAGCCATCCGCCAGATAAGTTAGTAATACCGCCTGCTCTGACTTTATTAATAGAATTTTTCAGTGCAGCCTTGTCTTTTACAGGCTGCGGCGCTACAACTGTGTCCACCTCATCGTCGTAAACCACCACAGAGAGAATGTCCTCTGGCTCAAGTCGCTCCACCACAGACTCGGCGGCTCTCAGGGCATGATGCAAGGGAGCGCCTGCCATAGAGCCTGAGCGGTCAATCACCAAAGAAAGATTCAGGTTCCGTCGGGGAGATTCAGCTATGTCAGCACGAAAACGTAGCAGAATATTAGTCTTTAATGAAGAGCCTGCGGGTAAGATAGCCTGGTCAAAGTCGTAACTTGTCTTGAGCATTTTTATACCCCTTCGAGTTTCTGTGATTAGCTAAAAGCCCTATTTTGCTGGGATAGCCAGTGCTGTTTTTAGTTTACCCAGAAACCAGTGTGTTCAGTGTTTAGGGGTCTATTTGATGTAAAGTTTTATATCAATACAAAATAAACATGGCATTATACCTGTTGCAAAAGTGCAAAAAGCACTTTTGTGGTCAAAGGGAAAAGGTGAGCCAGCGCGGTCTTGGGGGTTTCCCCCATGAGCGACTGGCGAACCCCGAAGGGGTTAATGGTTCGACAAGCTCACCAACCGGGGAAAGGGAAAATACCAAACATGCACCCCCTTTCCCCTTCCCCTTATCCCGACTTCTGCAAGAAGTCTATGTATAGATTACTTCGGCATTTGTAATTGCTGCATCAACCAATTGGCGGCTGCGGTATTGGTTTCTTCAGCTAATCGTTCCAAGGTTTGTTCTACAAGGGCAATTGGTAAACCCGTCAACACCTGGGAAACTTGAATTGCCTGATATATACCTGTTGGTGTTAAACCAAATGCAAACAGCCGCATTCCTTTGACATCAATCACCCAGTATTCAGTAATTCCTAAACTAGCGTAAAGTTGTTTTTGCTCATCAAGATCGATGCCCAAGGTTGTATCGGCAATTTCTCCAACTAAATCGGGCAGACGATGGCGATCGAGAATAATTCGACGGGGTTGGCCTGGTTTCCATTTAGGAATATCTTTACCTTTATATAGCACTAGGTCTGGGGCACAGGCGTGAGTCTCTGGGTTTTCAATGAGACAGCGCCCGTAGGATTGGAGAACTATCTCTGGGTGCAAAAATGCCCAGAATCCAAAAATCATTGTTATCAAATCGCTAAAAGAAGAATGTCCCAGTCCTTCTGTTCCCATATCAACCCATAACCATCCCTGATAAAATGCAATCTTACGCCAATCAATATCTGGGTTATCTCGAACTGCCACATAGTCTTGCCAGGTCGCATCATACTGCTGAAACATTAGGGGAGATTGGCTAGATTGTTCTAGGGAGATGGTCATCGCTAGACACCTCGCAAGTCCGATTTAGTGATTTCAGATAGTTTTTAAAGACTTCCAAGTAAAAAATATTCCATAGAAGATTGTTGACTGTTGACGGTTCACAGTTAACAGTCAACGCATTAACTGGAATAATTTATTTTTTGGAGTTTCCTTATGATAACGTCGGGGTTGCTGAATTAAGGGATGATTTAGCTAAAACCAACAGAAGCCCCACGACTCACCGTCGATAGGACAAACTCTCCCATCTCCCTCATTCCCTTCATCTAATTCATCTAAAAACGCAAAGTTACACACAAAGCGCAAGAACCGCTATATTCAGAAAGAATAGCCTTACTGTTACCGTGCCTCAAGAACATCTCGATTCAGAAGTATTGCAGCGATCGCCCGTGTCATCTGTACGGGCAGAAGCCATTGCACGCATCCGCAATAGTCTGCGCCCCGGACAGCAACAAATGGCTGACTGGCAATCCGGGCCTCTAGCTATTTCTGCTGTTCCTGGGGCGGGCAAATCCACCGGCATGGCGGCGGCGGCAGCCATCGCCATCGCACGTCAATATGAACGTTCTGCTGAATCGGGTTCTTCCTTGCGCCGTCAGTTGGTGGTAGTTACCTTTACTCGCTCTGCTGCTGCCAATATAAAAGCCAAAATTCGTAAATACTTACGAGATGATTTATCTTTACCACAAACAGGCTTTTTTGTCTATACTTTGCATGGTTTAGCGTTGAACATTGCCAGCCGCCATCCGGATTTATCAGGGTTGCAGTTAGAGTATGTGACATTAATTACGCCGACTCAAAGTCATAGATTTATCCGCACAGCCGTAGAGCAATGGATTGCCAATAATCCAGAACGATATTTGCGGTTATTAGAAGGTCATCAATTTGACGGTGAAGAAACAGAAAGGTTACGTCGTCAATCAGTGTTACGGACAGAAGTCTTACCGGAATTAGCTAATACGGTCATCCATGAAGCCAAAAGTTCGGGGATATCGCAAGAATTGTTGCAAGAATGGAGCCAACAAACCACAGACGAATATGCAATTTTGAGTGTAGCGGCGGGATTGTACGAACAGTATCAAAATTTAATGCGATCGCGTGACTTCATTGACTACGACGATATGATTTTAGCCGCACTGCAAGTTTTAAAAAACGACAGCGCCCGCCGCATCGAACAAAGTCAAGTATTCGCCGTCTTTGAAGACGAAGCCCAAGATTCTAGCCCGCTACAAACTCAGTTGTTGGAAATTTTGGCGAGTAATGGAGGAGATGGGGAGATGGAGAGATGGGGAGATGGGGAGAGAATTTCACCCTATCACCCCACCACCCCATCACCCCAACCCTCCCACACTCCCCACTCAGCACTCAACTTGGTGCGCGTCGGCGACCCCAACCAAGCGATTAACTCTACTTTTACCCCAGCCGATCCGATTTATTTTCGGCAATTTTGCGAACAGTGCGATCGCATTCAACGATTGGCGACGATGGATCGAGCCGGTCGCAGTACGAGAATTATTATTGAAGCTGCTAACTTTGCTCTCCAATGGATCAATAATCAGTGGTCAGCAACAAATCCCCAGTCCCCAATCACCAGCCCCCAATCCCCATTTGATAACCGACAAGTACCATTTCGCTTGCAAACAATTCGTCCTGTTGACGCTGGCGATCCGCAAACTAACGCCAACCCAGCACCAGTAGGGCGGGGACTGGAATTATACACTCCGCGCGATATTCATCACACCGTTGAATTGTTATCTCAAAGAGCCATCGAGTTATTTGGGGAAGATCCCACAAAAAATAGTGCGGCGATTTTAGTGCGAGAAAATCGTCAAGGACGATGGTTGGCGGAGGCTTTAGCACCTGTGTGTAAAGAACATAACATTACACTTTATGATGTGGGAGAACGCGATCGCCGTTCTCATGTCCCCCAAGAAATTTTAGCATTGCTGCAATTTTGCGATCGCCCCCACTCTCCTGATTACCTCAAAGCTGCATTAGAAGCATTGGTGCAGCGTCAGCTAATTCCTACCCAAGACCTCAACACCCTTGCTAGTCTCCCAGAAGAATTTTTATATCCCAGCCCCTTAGCACCATCCCAACCGGAACCAGTACAAAAAGCTGCACACTTGTGTCGGAGCTTACTCCGCGCTCGCTTGGAATTGCCTTTGTATCAGCTAATTTCTTTCCTCGCCTTGACCTTAAATTACGACCAAGCAGAATTGGCCACCGCTGATAAACTCGCAGAACGGGTAAACCAGCAGATAGCTAGCAATAGTTCAATGAGGTCAATGCTGTCAGCTTTAAGTGAAATCGTCAGTTCTGAACGTTTTGAACCAGTGGAAACCGAAGATTCAGAAGAACGTTACACCCGTCGCGGTCAACTGACGATTATTACTATGCATAAAGCCAAAGGGCTGGACTGGGATTATGTTTTTATTCCCTTTCTCCACGAAAATTTAATTCCTGGCAGATTTTGGGTTCCTCCCCAAAGTCAGTTTTTAGGGGATTTTACCTTATCAGAAGTAGCCCGTGCCCAAATTCGTGCTGCTCTTCACGGAGAATCTACCATACCAGATGTTAAACAAGCATGGGAGCTAGCAAAGCAGCTAAAAATATCTGAAGAGTACCGTTTACTCTACGTCGCTATGACACGAGCAAAGCTTTTGTTATGGATGTCTGCGGCGCAAAAAGCCCCCTTTACTTGGAGTAAACCAGAAAATTTGCAAGAACAAGCCCCTTGTCCGGTTTTTCCTGCATTAAAGCGCCAATTTCCTCAATATGTCGTCACTTCGGAGATGATAGCCAAATGACACTAGGACTGACCTGGGGACGCGGGGACGCGGGGACGCGGGGACGTGGGGACGCGGGGACGCGGGGACGCGGGGACGCGGGGACGCGGGGACGCGGGGATGCGGGGACGTGGGGACGCGGGGACGCGGGGACGTGGGGAATTTTTTTGATAAGTGATTAGGCGGACATGATATCAAATGATTGAAGACTGGATTGACAGACTACAGGAAGAAAAGCCGTCCTTGTAGGACGGGGCTTTATACCCATTTCTTTGATAAAATTGCAAGTGTTAAGGGGGGTGCAGCTGTGATTGAACAATTGAACAAAAAATCTTGAGCGCAGTCCTTACCTAAACTTCGTTGTAGGTAAGGTTAGCGAAACCAGTAATAGCAAGGGACTGGTGACTGGGGACTGGGTCACAAGTCTTTTGATGTCTGAGTTTTCTCCTCTGTTAATGTCCTAACCACCTTGGTTGTTGCTATAAAAAGCGAAGCAACAACTTATTCTGGTTTCTCTTGGTTGTGCACATATTCAATAAGTTTATCTATGACCACAAAGACTTGGGATGCTCAACTTGCTTACTGGCTAGTTCGACCTCTAAAAGACAGTTGGGTAAATCCCAATCATCTCACCACAATTAGACTAATAACAGGACTAGCGGCGGCTACTGCATTGGCAGTTGGCGATAATATCTCGATTAACATTGGAGCAATACTGTTTGCTTTATCCAACTTTTTAGATCATACAGATGGAGAATTAGCTCGTTTAAGTGGCAAAACCAGCAAATGGGGACATCAGTACGACCTTTTGAGTGATGCCATTATCCACATTCTATTATTTATAGGTATTGGGTGCGGTCTTAGGCAAAGCGAACTTGGTTCCTGGGCGTTGCTTATGGGCATAATATCCGGCGTATCCGTTGCTTGCATTTTTCATTTGCGAAACCAAATGGAACAACATTTAGGTAAAGACGCCACCCGTCAACCGAATTTTGCCGGCTTTGACATTGAAGACGTGCTGTATTTGTTTCCCATAGTCACCTTATTCAACGGACTACAACCATTACTAATTGCAGCTACTATTGGTGCGCCAACATTTGCTATATGGGTAATTTGGCAATTTTTTGCACTGTCAAAATCTTAGGGATTAGGGACTGTTGACTGATGAGTAAGAGATTAACAGTTATTCTCCTTGTCTTCCTTGTCTTCCTTGTCTTCCTTATCTCCTCATCCCCCCACAATTATTAATGAAACTTCAAACTGAAATTTCTCAAGCCATAGCAGCTGTTGATTCTCAAAAACTTAAGGCTGAGTTTCAAGCACAGAATGAATTTTTGGTGGTTGAAAACTTCCTTCCTCATGCAATTCTCAATGAGTTTTTGAGTTTGTTACCATCGTTGCAACCTGCTATCAATCGCAACTATATTCCCAATCATAAGAAAGGCGGTAGTATTAGCCGCTATCACTTAGACAATCTAGCGCCGATTTTTGGAGAATTTTATCAATTAAATACTGTTTTTGATTTTCTCAACGAAATTACAGGTGAAAAACTGCTTTCCTGTCCTGATGCCGATCCCCATACTTACGCGCTATATTACTACACTGAACCTGGAGATCGTATTCAATATCACTACGATACATCTTATTATCAAGGCAAACGCTACACAGTTTTACTCGGTTTAGTTGACCGTTCCTCCAGTAAGTTGGAATATCAACTCTATAAAGATATTCCTGACCGAGAAACACAAGTACGATCGCTTTCCTTGACTCCTGGAACTTTAGTATTATTTAACGGTGACAAACTTTACCATAGAGTTACTCCTTTAGGCGAGAACGAACAACGAATCGTTTTGACTTTGGAGTATGTCACCGATACTCGTATGGGTATATTAAAACGTTTTATCTCCAATATGAAGGATGCAATCGCCTATTTTGGTTTTCGCCAAGTTTTTGGGCGTTAGGGTGACAAATATCGCTGGATGTAAGTCTCAAGTTAAGTGAAAAAGACCGAAAATATTTATTACTTGAGAAAGAAGCTATAATTTTTTTAATAATAGAAAATCATTTTATTGATTGTATTTATAGAAATCTCTATAAATTAGGAAATGGGAAATTTAATTGAATTTACCTTGTTTGCTCCTCGTAACCAAGGAGCAGTTTTAATTGGGTCATTTTCTGATTGGCAAGATGTCCCAATGCAAAAAGGCGAAGATGGTTATTTTCGCACTCAAATACAACTAAAAGACGGGGTTTATCAATATAAATTTCGCGTTCAAACCAAAAGTCCCAATTTTGCGCCTGACCAATGGATAGATGTTATCGATCCCAAGGCAACAAATGTTAATGAAACACGAAAACACGCTATAGTGCGAATTAAAGACGGGCAACGTATTGTTGATACTTATGTTTGGCAACATGACGAAAAACTGTTGCCTGAAAATCGGGAATTAGTTATCTATGAAATGCACGTTGCTGATTTTACTGGTGATGAAGTTGACCCCGATAAACGAGGCAAATATTTAGGGGTAATTGCCAAATTAAATTATCTGTGCGAATTGGGAATCAATGCAATTGAATTAATGCCAGTCAACGAATATCCAGGTAATTATAGTTGGGGTTATAAAGTCCGTCACTACTTTGCCACAGAATCTAGTTACGGTTCCACAGAAGATTTAAAGCAATTGATAGACGAATGTCATGCTAGAGGCATTCGTGTTTTTATGGATGCAATTTACAATCATACAGACGAAGAATGCCCATTATTGCTGATAGATAGGAATTATTGGTACTACGAACACAAGCATTATCCAGAAGACCCAGATAATTACTGGGGGCCAGAATTTAACTACGATAATTACGACAAAAAATTAAATGTTAAGCCTGCATGGAAATACATCGGTGATGTAGTAAAATATTGGATTGAAGAATATCATATTGATGGTATTCGCTTTGATGCCGTGCGCCAATTGGCTAACTATGAATTTCTGGATTGGCTCGCTAAACAAACAAAAAAACACGCCGCATCCAAACATTTTTATAATATTGCCGAACACATTCCTGATACAAACACCGTAGTCAAACCGAACGGGCCATTAGATGCTTGTTGGCATGAAAGTTTTCGTTACTTTGTAGTTCCATATATTTGTGGAAAATCATTTGAATTAGAACAATTAAAGCAAATTTTAGACCCTAGAAAACAGGGTTACACAACTGCCACCAACGTGATAAATTATTTAGCAACACACGATCGCCAACGTCTGTTGCGAGAATTAGGCGATGCAGGTATCTTTGATGCAGAAGCATTTAAGCGAGCAAAGTTAGCAGCAGTGCTGTTAATGACAGCAATGGGTATACCAATGCTGTGGATGGGAGAAGAATTTGCTGAGTACCAGAAAAAAAGCGAAAGTGTGACTCAACCACAAAAGATTACTTGGTCATTATTGACAAGCCACCAGAATCATAATTTATTTGAGTATTATCGAAAACTGATTGCTTTACGCCAACAAAATCTAGCTTTGCAAAGCGACAACATCGAATTTTTCCACGAAGACGCAAACAATAAAGTACTGGCTTACAGCCGTTGGGATAAACAGGATTCTCATGTCGTCGTGGCGGTAAATTTTTCTGGCGTAAATTTAACTAAGTACGAAATTTCAAACTTTCCCACTGCTGAGTATTGGCGAGATTGGTTTGGTAACTGTGAAGTGGAAACCCAAGAAGATAGTTTAGTCACTAATTTACCAAGCTATACAGCCAAGGTATTTGTTTGGCAGTAATTTTATAGGACTAATACCATATTACAATCCCACTCTTTTAAGGGTGGGTTCCCTTCTGCCTTCTGAATTGCTTGTGGGGTAGGTGTTGCAATAGTAGCCATAGTATGTCTATCCTCTGTATGGGTCAGTTAAAAAAATTTCCATCACCTGAGATGGGAAGTTCCCATAGTTAGAAGGAGGTAGAGCGATCGCTCACTATACTTTAAAAGCTACTAAAAATACTGTACATTTAGGTGGTTTTTCGCATCTCCTAAAGCCAGCACTTACTATTGATTCCGGCGATACAGTAGATGTGGAAACTTATACTGGTTATTATATTTACGACAAAGCGCCACCAGAGTTTCTCACACCAGAATTTCTCGACATCTGCGAAAATCTTTTACCAGAACGGAAAATAGCTGGAGGGCCGCATTTACTCACAGGGCCGATTTACATACGGGATGCCGAACCAGGGGATGTTTTAGAAGTACAATTAGAAGCGATCGCACCTCGTTTACCTGTAGGCTTTAATGCAATTCGCACGGGTTGGGGAGCTTTACCACATCAATTTTCTCAACCCGCCTTAAGATTCATTCCTTTGGATTTAGCAAATAATATCGCTGAATTTCCACCGGGCGCTGGAATTAAAATTCCCCTCAAACCTTTTTTTGGAATTCTTGGTGTTGCGACAAAAGAAACTTCTCGGACTTCCGTCCCACCAGGCTACTATGGCGGTAATATCGACAACCGCGAACTCCAAGCCGGTTCTCGTTTATTTTTGCCAATTTTTGTCCCAGGTGCATTATTTTCCATTGGTGATGGACATTCCGCACAGGGAGATGGCGAAGTTAATGTCACCGCCATAGAAACTTCCATGAACGGTAGAATTACACTCAAACTCCGCAAAGATTTACAATTAACAACACCAATTGCCGAAACTCCAACCGATATTATCACAATGGGTTTTGCTCAAACCTTAGATGAAGCCTTAGAACTAGCTTTAAAAAACATGATTGATTTTCTGGAACGCTTCATCCATTTGTCACCAGAAGATGCTTATGTATTGTGTAGTTTAGCCGTAAATTTCCGCATCACTCAAGTTGTAAATAGTCCCCAAAAAGGCGTACACGGAATGTTACCGAAATCAATTTTATCGAAGACTCTTAATTTAACTTGAGTCTGACTAACTGTGATTTTCTTAATGCGTGAATTTTGAATTGGTATCAGTTATATCTAAATAAGTCAGATTTTTCTCAATCAACGAAATCAGTAGTGCAATATCCAAGCCTACAGTTTATTCTGTTTTTTCTCAAAAGCGATCGCCAAAAATATCGCTTCTATTTTTAGATAGTAATAAATCCAAGAATATGGAGATAATGGTGCTAAATAATGCTGACGAATTGATTGAAAAATTCTGAAAGTATAAATTTATCAACCCAACTATAGTAATCCGATTTGATTCCTGAAATTATCTGCGTAGGTAGGGAACAGGGAATAGGGAACAGGGAACAGAAAAGAAGGGTATAGATGTGTACTGAATCTTGTTCAAAAATCAAATAGGAGTCCTATAACAAGATGAATTCCTGGAATCTCCAATTAGTTCATCAACAGAAGATACACTACCTGGATTTACACCTAATCTTCAAGATGTCCGGTAAAATTTTCCAATTAGCATGATGAAAAAATTTAGCATCAAGTTTATTCAGTTGTATAACGCTTGATATTTGCTGAATTATATAGTAATCCCAAATAATTTGTGAAACATCACGTGTTATGGCTGTTTACTGTCAACAGTTAACACCAACATTGTTCACAACTCAAATAGAATTGCTATAGAATATAAAATAACTTATCCTAGACATAGCCTGATAGTGCCCAAATAAAACACGTTTTTTGCGAACATTAACAAATTTTTCAAAAAATATGAGACTATAGAAATATTCAGATAGTCAGAAAAACGTGAGTCAACAAGATAAAATCTTAGAAAAAATCCTCTCTGGGACTTCTGATACAGACATCCCTTTTGCCCAGTTATGGCAACTCTTATACAAACTAGGGTTTGATGAACGGATTCGTGGCGATCATCGTATTTTTGTGAAAAATGGTGTCGAAGAAATACTAAATCTACAACATAAAAAAGGCAAAGCTAAAAGCTATCAAGTTAAACAAGTTCGTGCAGTAATTCTTAAATATCAGCTAGGAAGCAAAAATGAACTTTCGCTATGAAATTATTCTCTATTGGAGTAGAGAAAACCAAGCTTTTATTGCCGAAGTACCAGAATTACCAGGCTGTGCTGCTGATGGCGAGACTTATCAAGAAGCTCTGTATAATGTAGAAATCGTGATGCAAGAGTGGATAGAAACAGCTAAGGATTTAAACCGTGTAATTCCTGAAGCTAAACCACGTTAGTGTGTATGTTTCAGGGAACTTTAATTAATATAGTTGAAGTTGTTGACTGTTAACTGTTAATTTTGTATGGCGCTTGCGCTGGTTTTCCCATTCAATTTTAGCTTCTTCTAGAGAAGGATAGTAATCACCAAGACTCTATTTGACGTTTTTCAAGATTGGATTATTTAACAAATTGATTAATATTAAATCCCATAATCACTAAGTCTCTTTCAACACCGTCCAATTCTCCAACTTTAGGCAAATATCCCCACTGTTGAAACCCAAATGCTTTAAATAACTTTAAACTGGGTTCATTGTGGGCAAAAATGAAGCAGACTAAATTTTTTAAACCCAAGCTCGGACTTTCCTGAATTGCTTTTGTTAAAAGCTGTTTTCCTAAGCCACGCCGATGAAAGGCAGGTGCGATGTAAATACTAATTTCAGCAGTCGTATTATAAGCAGGACGGCCATAAAAAGATTGGAAACTCAGCCAGCCAGCAATTACTCCTTCTACTTCGATTACCCAAAGTGGCCGGTGTGAAGGCGATCGCGCTCTAAACCAAGCAAGCCGACTTTCTATAGATACCTGCTCTAAATCGGCACTTGCCATGCGGCTGGGAATCGCAGAGTTGTAAATTGCCACAATTGTGGCTAAGTCTGTTTCAATCGCATGGCGAATTTTCATTGTTAAGGTCGTGGAAAAAATCTAAGCGCAAATATTCAAAAATCATACCAGGGAACAGGCGACAGGCAATAGGCAATGGGATTTGAGAGAATATAGGTGTACGGAGTTATTTGCAAAAATAAAATAAAAGTTCTATCGCAATCCCAAATAATCTGTGAAATATTACATATTAGGGTTGTTGAGTGTTAACAGTCAACAGTTAACACTCAACACCAATATTTTTCACACGCTCAATAGAATTGCTATATAAATTTATATACTTCGCAAGATATAGGAATAATTCAATTTTTAAAAAACTTGAGTAAGTCCATTATAGAACAGCCATACATTGCATATATGCATCAAAAGATACAATATTAATTTTGTTAAATTAATAATATATATAGATAACAAATTTTCATTTGATGCTTGAAATACAGACACAGATAAACACTACTTATATCTCCAGCTAAAGATAGAGGTTAGTAATACTAGATTTGCTTAAGATAAGAATAATTATTAAACTTTATAGTTATTTATCTAACAAGTAAGTCAATCTTATTATGCCTAATAATTATTATCAAAATAATGAAAAATCTCATTTATCAGAAATGAGTAGTAATCAATCTAAAAATCCATCTTTAGAAGTTGATATTGCTATTTTGATAGATAAAATAAAAAGTGGAATTTGGCTTTTTGGAATTCCGTCTTGGCTTTTTGGGATAACAGACAGAAGTTTAGCGGCATTTACTGATGGTTATGTATCTGCTGTAGAGATTTTTCAATTATTTACAGCATCTTTCTTTTTTTTGAGTTGGTTATATCTCAAACCAGAAGAAAGCTTTAATAGTAATGATTTCAGCCCTAGCCAATATCAAGAATATCTATATCGCATCCAAGCAGAAAAGTTAAAAATTAAAAGGCTACACATGATTAGCCAAGAGTATATTTTACCTTTTCCTTATGTTTGCCAAATTTATCATTTATTGAGCCTCAAGCATTTAGAAACAGTTCATAAATTTAGTTTAAATAACCTGAAAATTTTAAATATCAGCCACTTTCAAGCTACAAGTATTGGTGGAATAATTAAATTTCAAACAATATTAGATTCGCCAGCTAATCCTTTGAGAATTTGGCGACAGCCAATTGTAGAAGTAGATTTAATATTGCATACTCCATATACTGTTGAACTGAGTATTCCAGTCTACAATAACAAACGCATAATTGTGATTTTTAATGTCTTTCCACTGAGCGATTCCGAACATCATTTGTTTATAGATATTTATAGCGATTTAGAATGGCCAAAGCCATTATTGCAAATAATCTTACATTTTGCTTCTTGTTTGACACTCTTTGAAGACTTGCCATATTTAAAAGCTCTAGCTGAAAGGAACATAGAGCGTTTACTGCACTCAAATCGAATTTCCAATCACGAAACGGGGTTGCTTTTTAAAAGATTTGTGGAGCTATATGGTTCGAGTGGAGAAGGAACAAAATTAATTGAAGGGAAGGAAGAGGGTTAAGGGAATTTGTGAGTAAAAAAAGATGCTATTGTTACTGTTGAGGGTTCACACTCAACAGTCAACAGTCATCAATAACGACTGTTAACATTCGATACAAAAGCATTGGAGCAATCTCGTGAATTGGCAAAATGTATTGGGCGGCTCCCAGAGCGATGGCTTCCTTCGGCATCCCAAATACAACGCAGGTTTGCTCATTTTGAGCAATGGTAACACCTCCAGCTTGGGCGATCGCTTGCAGTCCTTCTGCACCATCCCGTCCCATACCAGTCAGCAGAATGCCAACAGTGGATGGCCCATAGCAGCCAGCAACGGCTTGAAATAGCACGGTTACGGAAGGACGATGACTGGAAACCGCAGGTGTGCTGGTAGTGAGAAATCGTCCTAAAACATCGAGTTGCAGGTGTTTTTCCTCCGGGGCAAAGTAAACAGTCCCCGGTTGGGGAAAGTCTCCAGGCTGGGCGATGGTTATGTGGACAGAGCATTCTGCTGCTAACCAATTCACCAACTCTTGCAAAAATCCTTCACTGATATGCTGCACGCACAGGATCGGTGCAGGGAAGTTTGCAGGTAACTGTTGAAGAATCGCGTGCAATGCCTGGGGGCCGCCTGTGGAGGCTCCGATGGCTACAATTTTGAGTGGAGAAACTTGAGAAGTCTTAGCAAGTTTTGGGCTGAATCCTTCGTTGCCAATTTTGCGTGTAACAGACTTCATTAATTAATTCTCCATTGTCTATTCTTGTATGGTGGCGGGTAAAAATTTTAACCCCCATTAAAACTTTAATCCCCTTACTTATTCCCAGTCCATCTATAATTTGGCATTTTTGAATCAGCTAAGGAAAAGGACTCTTAAATGGGTTACTGGGTGGAAGAGTATTTGGAAGTGGGGTAATGGAAGGTGTGGGAGTAGGCTCTACTTTTTTGAGTACGGTGATGGCAAATCCTCGCTGCTGGGATTGTTGCTTACCAGATATATCATTAACTTGCAGAGCAATTTGAGGTGGAAAAGCTAGATTGACTGGTAGTTTAATTGAACCAACTGCTGAAACATCATTGCCGTATGGCAGAAGTTTAACTTGAATATTTTCTCCCTCTACTCTCCAGTTGAGAGTGGCTGTTGTTCCTTCGTTAAGAACTACATTTGGTTGTTCGCTATTGTTGATTGTGAAAGAGACAATTTTAAATGGTTTTGGTAATATTGCAATTTTAGATTCAGTCTTTTTAGCATCAATTTTTTGGCTGCCATTATTAGGAAAAGCTTTGATTTCAAAAGCAAAATTTCCAGCTTTAGATGCTGCTAGGGGAATATTTTTACATTGCAGTTGTTGATTTTGTTGCGTGCATAATTTTTGCAGTTTCGGGTCAGTGATATTACCTTCATTAAATTTATAAATAATGGGTTCGCTATATGAAGTACCATCATCTCCACTGCCAGTAATTTGAATTTGTCCTAGCAGTAATGGACGCTCTACTGTCCAATTTAAAAGAATATTTTGACCTTTGGTGTATTGTGTTTTATCTGCTTTAAAGTCTATTACTTGAGCAATTGGTTTTTCAGCTATTTCTACTTGAGTTGTTTTACTTACTACTTGTTCTTTCTTAGAAAATAATTGTATTTTTTTGCGATAAACAGCTTGTAATTCAAAAGTATAATTTCCTCTGGTTTTGACTCCAGTTTTGACATTGCTACAAATGAGTTCTTGTTTTTCTTGTACCTGACAAGGAGGTATGCGATCGGCGGCTCCTTTACCTAGCGATTCCGGAATACCATTGCTAAAATCATAAGTAATAGGTTCGATGGATTGGGAACCTTTGGTTGCGATAATCAACTTTTGTAGCTGTTTATATTGTTGAATTTTCCAGTTTAAGGCTACTTCATCGCCTTCAGTAATTTGAGAGTTAGTAGCATCGAAAGATGCTAATCTTAAAGGTTCTGGGTTTAAAATGCGCCAAATAATAAATCCTATTCCTGCCAACAAGCCCAAAATTACTAAAAGCAACAGTAGAAATTGCCACCAAGGACGAGGTTTCCACACCAATGTTCCTTGGGGAAATGTGTTCGGTAAAGGTAAACTGTGTTGGTCTTTAATATCAACTTGAAAGTTAACAGTTAGTCCTGTACCAAACCACGGTCGTCGCCACCAAGGTCTAGGTTTGACCATTAAATTAGCGATCGCACTTCTACTTGGTAACAATCTCACCTCAATAGGCTCGAAAGTATAAGTATACAGTTCTTCTTCATCCCGATTTTTCAAGCTCAATATTAGTTCGCGGACAATGTTACCCCGGTTAGCTAGTGACAATTCATACTTGCCAAGGCTACGGCTAACTTGTGCCAAAATAGTGTTAAGTTCTATATCCAAGCGGTAATTTGTCGGAATTTGGATGTAAACCAAATCCAGTAGCACTAAATCTGGAGAGTTTTCCGAATACAAGCGGATAGTTGGAGAATAATTTCCCGCCAGAGTATCCGCGGGTGGATGAAATTTTAAGAATATTTGACCTTGATTACCAGGGTTGAGTTCCAGTGCTGTGACATCAGAGACTAGTCCTTGTCCCTCGAATCCAGTGGCGGGATAATTAATGGTGAACCAGTCATCATCTAAATCTGGACAAGTCAACCGGAAACGGTCTACACGAGGAGAACGATTGTCAACTATCACCTCCACTTGCAAAGGTTCACTAAAATTGAAAATTAATTGTTTGTTGGGGTTGGTGTTAGGTCTAATAAAAAATGTCGGGTCGTTGAGTCGAATTGCGGTTTGTTCTTTTTGTAGAACCTTAATTTTATTTGGGAAGCTAATGGGAGTATCTTGGGGATAATGCAGAGGAGAGTCTACCACTAAGGTGTAGTCGTAAGTACCGACGAAGGCATCAGGGGCAATTTGAATTTCAAATATTACTTCGTTGCTATTTTGCCCAGGATCTAAGGCTAAGCTTTCTCTAGGAGAAGTAGACCATCCTGTTAAATTTTGAAATTCCTCATCAAAAGCAAAATATAAGTCAATAACAGCACTTTTATCTCCCTGATTGCTAACAATTACATAAAGAACAATGGTATCTCCTGGCATTCCAAATTGAATGTCTGGTGGATTAATATAAACTTGTAATGGATTGAATTTACCTTGCATGTCTCGACTTCCTTATTTGATGCGGTGTAGTTTGACCTGAAAATCTTCACTACCACTCACAATCATGGTTCCTTGATTAGTTTTCAAGTCGATACTATTGATTTTTTTAGAGGTTTGATAAATTGTTTCACCTTCTGCTGCTTTTGTTTTGTCCAATAGATGTTCGGGGGTTAAATACCAAACAACTACTCGTCCATCATCGCCACCACTTACTAGCAGATTACCATCTTCACTAAATGCCAGACTACGCACAGATGTTTTTGAGGCTGACCAGCGGTCTAGTGGTTGACAATTAAGTTCATTTACTTGCACCTGGGGATTGGCATTTTTGGAAATTTGGCAGCGATTTAAATTCCAAATTGTAATATATCCCGCAGAATCAGAGGTGGCGAGGATTTTTTCTGTGGAATTAGGCACAAAAGCTAGTGCCCAAATATAGTCTTCACGCCCTACTCCTGGATCTAATTTTTCCAGACTTTGCACTGATAAACCTGGAAATTGCTTATTAGTTTGATTTGGATTCCACCGCCATAATATGAAGCGTTTATAGTTTCCAGCAATTACAACAGTTGTGGCATCTGGACTCAGAGTTAAGGCGCGGACTTGGAAACCTGATAATTTTAATTGAGTTTGGATGTCGATCGCTTGCGGTTCTGGCAGAAAATTAGTATTTGGTGCTGGTCTTGACCATAATCTCACTTTACCACTGCCATAACCACTAAATAAATTAAGGGAATTGGAAGTAAAAGCTAAATCAAAAACGCGATCGCCTTTTGCTTTGGGATCTTTGAGGTCTTGAAGTTCGCTAATTTTATCACCTGAGGGTACATCCCTGAGTTCAATTACACCATTATCTAAACCAACTGCAACACGGTTATTTTCTAATGGCATAAAACGCAACACTTCTACAGCGTCATCGGTAATGGCCATTAAACCTTTTGGTTGTTGGGCTTTATCGCAAGCTACAGGCTGTCCACGATATGTGACTCTGTCATCTGGGTCTAAGCTACGGGCACCGATGCTCCAAAGTCTTAATGTACAATCATCAGAACCACTGACAACAGACAAACCAATACCACTGAAACGCACTGAGTTGACAGAACGCGTATGCATAACACCCGTTGGTTGTAAAATCCATGCTATCAGTGCCGTCAGTAATGCAATGACCGCTAATTGTAACCACAGAGGTATCATCGGCAAAACCCGCACTTCCAATGTCTGGGTGGCTGGGTCTGTACTACCTAAACGTTGGTCGGATAACTCTGATTTCGCCTCCAGCAACAAAGTTTTGCCTATTCCTACCCAAGGGCGTTTAGTTTTGACTTCAAGAATAACTTTAGTTGTTTGTCCTAAATTTAAATTAGCAACTTCAGGTAGCTTCTTAAAACTACATTTTCGTTCGTCTCTACCTTGGACTTGCACATTTAGTTGCTGATTTAAATTACTAGCATTTTTAAATAGCAATTCAAAAGCAGCTGTGTGAGATTTCCAGTCTGGTAACCATGCTGCTTTACTAGGAATTTTTAGCTGTTTTTGTGTGACGCTAAATTCCACAAAACCCACAGGTAAAACTTCAATATTGCCTTGAATACTGGTCGGGTAACCATTATTACTAACAGCTTCAATCACAAAAGGATAATTTTCACTAGGCGCTTGAACCACAGAAGGAGGCTGACATTGGAATGTGACTTCTGCTAAACCACCTGGTTCTACAGGTAACCTTCGTTCTGCGCTGTTAGTCAGCCAAGAGGGATCGACTCCTGTAAAACGTAGCACTACATTTGTCGGTTGCTGACTCAAGTTCCTTACCCTGACTGGTATATCTACAGAATTGCGGGGATAAACTTGGAACTCTCGTACAGGTAATTCTAAACTTAAATGTGTTGGTCTATTGTCTCGCTCAATTTTCAGGCGCAGCACAAGTCTGCATTGTTGTGCTAATTGTGGTGAAAAAATCTTCACCATGAGATTAACAGTACCAACAAATCCGACTATCGGCGTATTGAAAACAAAGACTTGGAATATTGTACTACTGCCCGGTGGCTTTGCTGCTGCCACTTCTGGTTGCAGTGTATACCAGCGATATCCTGGGTTGCGAGTTTCTCCTGCTGCGGTAATTTCTATCTGAAAATTTACAAAGCTATCGCTGTCATTATTGACAGTCACCTCAAAGGATGCAGGAGTATCACCTGGACGAAAGGTTAGGTTTTCAGTTGAAAGGCTAGCACTGACACCATTTTTTTCCATATTTTGATTATTTATAATTCAGGTCGTTGACCATTGACCGTTGACACTCAACAGTCAACAGTTAACAGTATTCTATGGAATATTTTTTTTACTTGGAAGTCCCAAACTACACTAGTGTAGTTGTTGACTGTTAATCGTTAACTGTCAACGGTCAGCAATCTAATCGAGTCAATGTACAACTTAGGTAACTCCAAAAAATAAATTATTCCCCTTGGGGTCGTTGACTGTCAACGGTCAACGGTCTTGCGTGGAATATTTTTTTACTTGCAAGTCCCTGAAATGCAGAACAGTTTACTTTCATCCTGAATGTAGTATGATTTGGGATTATTTTCCCATATTCCGCTTCATTTGCTCTAATTCGTCTTGTGTTTCCCAACGGCGGAACTTTTCTTCTAAATCGTCAAAATTACTAGAAGAACTGCTAGTTTGATTCCACCAGGCATCAGTTTCCAGGCGTTGCTGAGTTTGGGCTTTGGCGCGGGCTGTTTGTGCTTCGGCGGCTTTGGCTTGTACCTCTTGTCGTCGCTGTTGGATTTTCCGCAGTAATTCTTGGGATTGGTTGATGCGTTCTTTCAGCCCTTGCATGTGTCCCCAGCGCTGATTTCCTTCTCGCAACAAGGCTGCTTCTCGTTCGCTGGCCGCAGTCACCAAATCTTGTCTCCCAGCGTCTTTGGCTTTTTGAACCCGGATGTGCCAACGCTGAATTTCTTGAGCTGTAGCTAGAATATCGTCTTGCGATCGCTTCTCTTGTAATTGTAAATCTGCAATCAGCTTTAATGTATCTTCCTCTTGCTCACGCAGCTGTTCTAGCAGCGCCTCTAACTCCAAATGTGGATTGTTACGCAAGAATTCTTCTAAACGGTTTTCTAGAAACCGACTCAAATCATCAAATAAACCCACTGCCAGAACTCCAGAGGTCGCGTGTGTGATTATTTTATTGTAGTAAATTATCGACCAAGGAAAAAATTGTCACAATCATATCTTGCTACTAATTATTGGCTTAACCCGATTGATATTCTGGTTCACAGTTTCTACTTCTGGTTCAGGTATTGAAATAAAATAATCACAAACAGCAGCAAGTACTTTGTTGGTTTGGTTTTTATAAGCACATCCAATTACTGTTTTTCCATACTCATGTAACTTTTTTGCTAAAGAAGCAAATGCCCCATCGCCAGATACAATGACAAAGACTTGCAAGGATGGTCGGCTGTGAATTAATTCAACTGCATCAATTGTTAATTGAATATCTGCTGCATTTCTTTGAAAGGAAAAACCAAAAATCTGTATTGGTTCAATACCAAGTTTTTGAACGTCACTTTTTATAGTTTTTAGATTACTATTACTCCAATCAGCATAAGCACATTGGATAGCGATTTTATCAACTAATTCTATTTCATTAATTTGTTTGATAATTTTTGTTAAAGAAAATTTAAAATTAGGATTTTTATTACCCATTGTCAAGTTTTCAATATCGTATAATATTACCGTATTAAAATTTTGGATGGATGTTTTGATATTTTTAATTGCTGAAAATATAAGTTCTAAAGTAATTGGGGTGATGGAATTGTCTTTGACCTGTTCTAATCTGGCCAAATTGGTTTTAAGATTATCAATTTCTTGCTTTGTATGTTCTAAATCATCAATTTGCTGTTTTGCTTCTTGTAATTCCTGCTGTAACTGTTTATTTGATACATGAATTTCAGAGGATGTTTGAACAGTTGTGTTTTTGAAATCTTCAATAATTTGATTCAAAGTTTTTTCCCGTTGTTGATATGCAGCTACTAAATCTTGCTGCATAGCGTCCCACTCTTCTGGAAAAGCGTCGCGGGTAAAAAAATTGATCACTGATTCATAACCAGCGATCGCAATTTCTAAATTAATAGCATAATTTCCTTCTGCAAATACTTGAATCAGGTTACTAAATTTTACAATTACTTTAGCTAAATTAGCAGATGTGGTAGTTTGATTGCTAAACTGGTCAACAGCCCATTGCCGCAATAGTAAAGCAAAGTCATGATTTAGTTTGTCTAAATTCTCCCTTAAAAGTGAATATATTTGTTGATTTTGGTAGGTTGCTTTTAACAAATTAATTAGAAAATTTTGTGACTCATGGACGATTTTGGTTGTCATAGCCATATCCCTGATTCAAAATGTAACTCTTTAGTTAAGTTTTCCCAACTTTGCATTACTTGTAACACTTAAAGTGGAGTCAACCAATAATTAATACCCCGGACGAGTTTATTTTTGAAACCAAACAAAGGTAATTTATCCTGAGATAAACCTAGATAAGTCCAATGTGGGACATCATTTTCTACAGTTTGGAACCAACCATTTTCATTGAGGGCTTTTCTCTGTTGTTCGCTGGATACGCGTAAATCAATTGCCAATCCCCAGAGGTGTTGTGAAGTTCCAGGAGGTGCAACTACACCGAGAATTTTTGTTTCTGTACCTTGTTGAACTCTTGCCAAAGTTTGATTATTTGCGTATTTGTGCCAAAATCTTAAATTAGTGTTAAAAGTGCGAGTACAATCTCCAGAACCATAACCAGATTTAAGTGGAATTTTTTCTAACTTCCGCGCTTGATTTAAGGCGTCTGCTGCTGGTTTTTGTAAATAACAATCTTTAGTTCCTTCAACATGACCCATTGTCAAAGTAGTCTGAAAACTTTGGGTTTCTTGTTCGTTAGCAAAAACTTCTTTTGGCGGTAATTTAATTGCTGCATCTGGACTGACAAACACCGAGCCGTATGTACGTAGCAAAGTATATTCATAAGTATTGGGCTGGGGAATCGTCGATAAATTTCTGGCGATCGCCGATAAAAAACGCTGTTGCTCGTTTAATTTTTGGTCGGGAATAAATGGTTCTGGCGTTAAATCTTTGGCAGTATTTGTACAGGATACTAAATCACTGCCTAAACATGTGTTTAGTTGGGCAGTTCTAGCTAATTTATGGTGCGTAATCTCATTACTAGCTACTAGAGCAAAAATCATTAAAACTACTATAGTGGTGAAAGTGGCAATTTTGACAATTTTTTTCGTGAAAAACTTTTTGTTAGTGAGAGGCTTCATTTTCAATAATTACCTAAATATATTTACCAATTTATTTTCATAGCTTTTTTGTGCTAATCAGTATTGATGACTTAAAAATAGTAACTATAAAGATAATTTATCCCAAAATTATCTACACAGCTAGAGGCGCACAGCTGTGCGCCCCTACTAAATCTGTGTGCATCTGTCGCCATATCTTCAAGTTATCTATACAGGCAAGTTGTTTAATATACATCTTGCATAAATCAACTGACATTTATGACTGACAAGATGAAAAATATATGTAAAAAATAGAAATCTCTTGGTTATTGAGTAATAGTCAATTTGATAACTTATTTATCAGCAAGTTACATCCATGAAATCACTGGAAAGGTTAAAATTGGAGAGAACTTTCAGCTTGCCGTTCCTGTAAGTATGACCATGCACAACTCTGTTGAATTCCAAGACGCTTTTGATGTGATTGTCGTCGGTGCAGGTCACTCCGGTTGCGAAGCAGCTCTAGCTTCTGCCCGCCTCGGTTGTCGTACCTTGCTATTGACGCTCAATTTGGATAAAATCGCTTGGCAACCTTGTAACCCAGCAGTGGGTGGCCCAGCGAAATCCCAATTGACCCATGAGGTAGACGCCCTTGGCGGGGAAATTGGCAAAATGGCAGACCGCACCTATTTACAAAAGCGCATCCTCAACTCTTCACGAGGGCCTGCGGTTTGGGCTTTACGCGCACAAACAGACAAGCGCGAATATGCGGCGGTGATGAAAAATATTGTGGAAAACCAAGAAAATCTCACCATCCGTGAAAGTATGGCTGTGGATTTAGTGTTGGGCGCTAACGATGAAGTCATCGGTGTGGAAACTTATTTTGGCGTAGCCTTCCAATGCAAAGCCGTGATTTTGACAACTGGCACCTTTTTGGGTGGGAAAATTTGGGTAGGTAACAAATCAATGGCGGCGGGACGGGCTGGGGAATTTGCGGCAGAAGGACTGACGCAAACCCTAAATCGCTTGGGATTTGAAACCGGTAGGCTCAAAACAGGAACTCCAGCTAGGGTAGACAAGCGATCGGTGGATTACAGTAAAATGCAAATCCAGCCAGGAGATGAAGATGTACGCTGGTTTAGCTTTGACCCGGATGTGTGGGTAGAACGGGAACAAATGCCTTGCTATATCACCCGTACAACTACTGAAACACATCGCTTAATACAAGAAAATTTACACTTATCACCAGTTTATGGTGGTTGGGTGGAAGCCAAAGGGCCGCGTTATTGTCCGAGTATTGAAGATAAGATTGTGCGTTTTACTGATAAGGAAAGCCATCAAATCTTTATTGAGCCAGAAGGACGAGATATACCCGAACTTTACATTCAAGGATTTTCCACAGGGTTACCAGAAAATTTGCAACTCCAAATGTTGCGGAGTCTCCCCGGTTTGGAAAAATGTGTGATGCTGCGTCCGGCTTATGCTGTGGAGTATGATTATTTACCTGCAACTCAGTGTTATCCCACGCTGATGACTAAGAAGATAGCAGGACTGTTTTGTGCTGGGCAAATTAACGGCACTACAGGTTATGAAGAAGCCGCAGCTCAAGGTCTTGTGGCGGGAATTAACGCCGCTCGATTTGTGAATTCGCAGGAAATGATTGTCTTTCCTCGCGAACAAAGTTACATCGGTACACTCATTGACGACTTGTGTACCAAAGACCTGCGGGAACCTTACCGAATGCTTACTAGTAGGTCAGAGTATCGGTTGATTTTGCGTTCTGACAACGCCGACCAACGCCTGACACCCTTGGGACGGGAAATTGGTTTAATTGACCATCGTCGTTGGGATTTATTTACCCAAAAACAAGCACATATCACCTCAGAAAAATCACGGTTACATAATACCCGCGTCAAAGAACATGATGAAATTGGTATGGCGATCGCATCTCATACTCAACAAGCAATCAAAGGTTCCATTACCTTAAATGACCTGCTGCGGCGTCCGGGATTCCATTACATTGACCTCGACAGGTTCGGACTGGGAAACCCAGACCTCAACCGCGCCGAGAAAGAAGGCGCAGAAATTGACATTAAATATTCTGGATATCTCGCTAGGCAACAAAATCAAATCGACCAAATCACCCGCCAAGCCCACCGCCAGTTACCTGCGGATTTGGATTACACAAAAATCGATACTCTTTCCAAAGAAGCGCGAGAAAAATTAACTCACGTCAAACCACTCACACTCGGTCAGGCTGCACGTATAGGTGGTGTCAACCCAGCCGATATTAACGCCTTGTTATTATATCTGGAATTGCGTAAAACAAAGAGCCAGTCAGAGTTTTCAGCGTTAATTTAACAAAAACTTTATAAAGGGCGAGTATAGTAGAAAAGAGGGAGATGGGTATGATAGATGACATAAGTCTTAGTACTGCCCTCATTAACAATCCCCAGATTGAAATTGATTTGAATACCACCGCTCAATAACTCGTCTTCATCAGACGGGGAATTGGCTATTCGATGGATAAATCTTGATTAACAGGCAGTAGGAGCGGCGTTTCCCTGTCCTAGCAACAACCCAGAGCGTCTATGTTACAACAAGCCACCACCGGTCTCATAGTTCCAGAACCATCAGAAGACTTAATCACCAACGAACCTTGGTCGATAGAAATCTATGCAGATGGGCTAATGGATGAACTCTTTGCGGATATCGACTATATTCTCGATGCTAGTGGTAATCTGGCTTCTCAAACCTTTAGACAAAGTAGTCAGAAAAAATCGAGCCAGTCCGTTGGCGGGGTTTCTCCCGAAGTTCACATCGGCAAAAGCCGCTTCTCTGACTTCTCTCCAGTTGTAGCAACTGGTACAGGGAACCCACTACAAACAGTTACCATGCCGCAGGTTATTTTCGCAAACACAGGCGATAGTTCGGCACAGTCAGTTACTCAAGGCAACCACAAGCAATTGACTACCGTTGTGTTTGACACCGCCACCGTAAAACCAGTTACTAGAAAGCCCAAGAAATCCAGTTCTGCTTTGGGCAGACTGCTGATTGTTGGCACAACATTGGGCGTAGCCATCGCTAGTATGATTTACATGGTACAGTCTGGCGTTGTCCATCTTTTAAATACTAAATTGCCCGAATCAGCTGTTGTAGTAGCGCAGCAGGCCTCAGAATCATCAACAAAGCCAGAAATTGAGGCAGAGTTAGTTGACTACATGATCGGCGCTTTATCAGTTATAGATAAGCAAGGTGTAAAAAATCATCAAAACTACGTCAGACCAGGATTTTACAATCAAACCAGTACTAATCAAATAGGTGTTGCCAACCAGCTACCAGCTAATAATCTACCACCACTACCACCTCTAGCAGCTAACAACACATCACCAATTCCTAACCCTGGCAAGGTTGTGGAACGTATCTACCTCCGTCCCCCAATGCGCTATGCTCTACCAGCCATTCCTGGCGCTCCCACACTTTTGCCACAAGTTGCAACAGCATTACAGAATTCTCAACCTAATGTTGTAAAAACTGCCTTAAATACCGTGCAAAAAGCTGCTAAACCCGCCACCGTCAACATGTTAGCTGCTGCTGTACGCCCAGACATCAAAGCTGTGGCCACAAAAACTGCCCCCATTAGCGTGGGCCAAACACCCAAGCCTCTACCAGCATTACCAGTTGTGCCATTACGTGCAGCACTCGCACCAGAATCAGAACCAACTATTACCCAGCATCAAGTTTATTTGCCAACTGCGATCGCCGAGACTCCCAGTAGTACATTGGAAGGATTGCTAGAATTAGGCAATAAATCTGCTGCTTTGTTTAAAATTGATGGCGTGACTCGCCGCATCAATATGGGTGAAACCATTGGTTCTAGTGGTTGGACACTTGTAGATGTGAGTAATGGGGAAGCAGTTATTCGCCGTAACGGTGAAGTGCGATCGATTTATGCAGGGCAAAAATTGTAAGGATTTCCTAAAAAGGTCTAATAATATTATCTTTGCTTAATCACTTATCAAAAAAACTCTCCGCCTCCCCGCATCCCAACGTCAGCTCCCAGGATAAGTGTTTACCTAGACACCACATCAAAATCCAAAATCTCAAATCTCAAATTTTCTCACCCAGAATTAGCTTTTCAGTGGTGGATTAATTTAAAAATGAATATGGCGATCGTGACCGCTCAAATATGTACAAAGTCCCCTGTAATTAGCTTGGGAACTTTAAAAAAACTGCTTTTGGCTTGACTAATTTGTGCTTGCGAATAGATTGAAGCATGGCTCGTGTAGCATCTACATCATATTCAGAACTCGACCAAAAAATCCCACCAAGTTTAAACACGAAATCAAATTGCCAACTGTAGTCAGAACTTCCTTCAAGTCTTTTTGCAGGTAATTATCCACCAAATCATTTAATAATGACATAGTTTTTCCTCTTCAAAGTCGGATGAAGACGCATTTTGATACAGTGTTTTTCATGTAAGTAGAACGGTGTAAATAATGAAAGGTTTGTAGTAAGGACTTTAGTCCTTATTAGAGGACTAAAGTCCTTACTACGAACTAAATGCCAAGCTTTTTACATTCATTTACATAGTTTGGTTTTTTCAAATCGTTCTACTTAAATGAGTATATGTAGGGTTATAGCGTAGTAGTCTATCGCATTAATTTTGCTGAGTTAAGAGAACGTAGACGTGTAGCGGCTTGCCGCAGGCTACCACATTCGCGTAGCGTCTCGTTAGAGAAGGACGCTTACCCCTCGTAACTAATGCGATAAACTACTACTGCGAACCGTCAACATTCTTCTATGGAAATCTTCTTTTACTTGAAAATACCTAAGATTTCTCTATAACTTTGCTATATCCAGCAAAAACAAAATGTTCGTCTCGATTTCCTTTACTTTTATCAGGCCACTTCACCCAATAATGATTTTCTTCAAAACGAACGTCTAAAACTGGGTAATCTCCTGGCTCGATATCAACTAGAGATTCTTTTGGCAAATCTGAACTCTGTTCTGTGGAAGGTTTAAGAACAGTTTTGGTTGTAATTTCTAAAAGGTATTTTTTATCATGTTTAACATGAACTTCGTCTGATTCACCAATTAATCCATCTTTAATTGCTTCAGCCATTTTTTCGGCATCAAAGATACCCATATCTTTTTGGGAATCACAAAAACAGCATTCAATTAAAATAGCTGGCATTTGTGTATTTTTCAAAACAAAGAAACCTGTATTTTTCACTCCTCTGTTATAAAAACCAAGTTTCACAATTTCTTTGAGAACTGATTGAGCAATACCTTGTGATGCATTGCTAATGGCATAAATTTCTGTGCCATTAGCTTGAGTGTTGAATTTATTGAAGTGAATCGAAACAAAAATATTAACATTGTTGGCATTTGCCTTATTAGCTCTTTGTCTCAAAGAATCCGTAACACTGCTAGCACTAGTAGGAGTGCAATCAATAGCAGTATGACCTGCTGCTTTGAGTTTTTGAATTAAATATGTACCAACTGCTTTAGTTAAAGTATCTTCTTGTTTAATGCCTGTTGCTCCTGTATCTGGAGGACAATTGTGTCCCATATCAATACCAAATTTCATAGGATTAATCTCCTGGTTATATATCTCCCTACAGTGTATTAATTATTCAGCTAAACGCAATGGTATGTCAGTGAGAAAAAGTGAGTACTTACTGTAAAAATTTGTAACGATTAACGTAATCATCTGTTATAAAACAGAAATCTCATAAGTCTAACCTATAAATAAACCAAGCTGACTAATGACGGCAGAAGAGGCACTAAATTTAGTGGATAGCCTTTTATGCTCTACGTTTGGGCAAAGGCTCAATGATGTTCAATGTGCGGTATTTCTAGAAAGCTGGCTAGGACGTACCTATGCGGAAATCGCGGTGCAGATAAGTTATGAACACGACTATATTAAACAAATTGGTTGCCAGTTGTGGCGATCGCTATCTGAGTTATTTGGTCGAGAAGTATGTAAAAAAAATATCCAAACTGTTTTACGTTCTTACCACCAGTCTTCCAATAGTCAACAAAGTTCAAAAAAAGATACCAATAATTTAGAGTTTCTAGCTGCAAATGAATCGACACGCTATGAAATAATGAATGGAGAACTTTTTGTAACTCCCACTCGTCACCGCCGCCATCAACAAGTTTGTTTGAAAATTGCTCGATCCCTGGATATTTGGTCTGAATTTAGTAGTTTAGGCGAAACAATTTTAGCTCCAGGAATGCTATTTTCTCCAGTAGATAGCGTCATCCCGGATGTAGTTTGGGTAAGTCGAGCAAGACTAGCACAAATTGAAGACGAAGCCGGACATTTCACAGGCGCACCAGAGTTAGTAATAGAAGTTTTATCGCCTGGTAAACAAAATGAACTTCAAGACAAAAAAGCCAAATTAAAACTGTATTCAGTTTCCGGTGTACGTGAGTATTGGATTGTCGATCGCTTTACTCAAAAAATTGAAGTTTATCGCCGAAAAAAAGCACAATTAATTTTAGTTGCAACTTTATTAGATGACGAAAAAATTACATCGCCATTGTTACCTGGATTTTCTTGTTCTATCCGTTTCTTTTTTCCCGAATAAAGAAAAAGTGTCAACAATCAACAATCAACAAATACTTAGAAGTCCTTTATTCTTGCACATCCTCTGTGGTTAGATTTTCGCGTACCTCTGCATAAGTATTGTGAACATTACTTGCAAATGGCACAATAACTCTAAAAGTAGTTCCTACATTAATTGCACTTTTGACAGTAATCTCACCGCCGTGCAAATCTACAGCTTTTTTGACAATAGATAACCCTAATCCTAGCCCTGGAATGTTGCCGGTATTAGTGGCGCGATGGAAAGGTTCAAAAATATGTTTGATATCAGCACTAGGAATACCAATACCAAAATCTTGAATTTCAAATATAGCCCCATCGTTGGTGGTAGTAACAAAAAAATTAATTTGACTACCAATAGGAGAGTACTTTAAAGAGTTGGAAAATAAATTATTTAATATTTGTCGCAGCAGTTGAGCATCGAAGTTAGCTTGAGTACTTTGGGATTCATAGCTAAAAGTGATGGCATGTTGAGAACCATCATATTGTTTTAATTGTTTGAATAAATATTGGCAAAATTCTGCTAAATTCAATGGTCTGGGATTAAACCCTAATTTACTCATTTCATCTTGATTCAGCACTAATACATCATCTAATAGTTGAGTCATATGCATTACAGATTTTTGAATGCGACGCAGGTGAGTATTTTGTCGCTCCTCAGTCCATCGATGGCGATAATATTCTAGTAATTCCGCAGAAGAATGGATAGCAGCTAGAGGTGTGCGAAATTCATGGGAAGTAGTAGTCAGCAGACGCGATTTAAGCTCACTCAGTTGCCTTTCTTTGGCAAGTGCTTGTCGCATAGCCTCTTCTGCCCATTCTAGCTTTGCTTGGATTCGTTTGCTTTCGCTAATGTCCCGCAATAGCCAGCGTAGACCGACTAACTCACCTTGTTGATTACGCACAGCAGCTACCTTCACTGCAACAATAATCGGTGTTTTCTCATGGGGTCGCAGGTATACTTCCCATTCTTGGGTTTTCCATTCTGGAATTTGGCGATGTCTACGACGGGCTACGCCTACGCCCAGATGAATTAGTTTCAGATGAAAAGCAATCAACTCTTTCTCAAAGGTAAAATTTTCCAATAATTTACCCACTAATAAACTTTTGGAAATATTAAACAAATTACTAGCAGCAGAATTAGCTTCCTGAATTATCCCTTGTGTATCAGTTACCAAATAAGCATCTGGCACTTCCTCAAAAAGTTCTTGATAGCGTTGATGTTCTACTACCAAAGCTTGTTGAGCATTAGATAATTCTTTATTTTGTTGCTGTAGATTTTCATTAGCTATTTGCAGCCCTTCCAAAGCTAAATAGACTTCTTCAAATACTGCGGTAACGAGTTCAATGTTTTGTTCTACTTTTTGCTGTTCACTTTTACTTTGCAAAATGCCGACGCGTTTACGTATATTTTGTATCTGTAGGGCTAAATCGTCCAAATTCACGTTTTTTGCTCCTATTCGATATCTCAAGTTGGGTTTCCTTTCAGATTCCTTCTTTGGACGATTTTAGCTTTTGAAATTTATATAAATATTAGTTTTGAATTATCAGTTGTAATTATCAGTTATAAAGCTGTTAATTGATTACTTTTAACCGCATAGCAGAGCTAATATCAAGTCTGGTTGAAAACTTATCATTTAGGGGGACATTGGTGTCAACTTAACGTAAAACCCTTGTAAAGACGTGAGATTCAAGGGCGTACAGCCGTACACCCCTACCCATCTATCTGTATTAGGTATTTCGTGAAATGGTATCACTACCCACTCTTGTCCATTGATTGTTAAGTGTGAACCGTCAACAGTCAACGCATTAACTGAAATAATTTATTTTTTGGAGTTCCCCCAAGCCTTGTTCTTGAATTTTGAATTGGTATCACTCTGTGGGCTATTTTTTGGAGTTATGTAATTGACTTCGTATATCTGCCCATTTAACTCCTGCTAGGCTGGGGAGAACAACATGAGCAGCTCCAACTCGTTCAACTGGGCCAATACCTACCGCCCACATTCCAGCAGCTAGAGCCGCTTCAATACCAGCTGCTGCATCTTCTACAACTACAGATTGTGCTGGTTCGGTTCCTAGCAGCTTAGCTGCATAGAGGAATAAATCGGGTGCTGGCTTGGGTTGCTTAACGCTATAACCGTCAGCGATCGCATCTACTTTATCAGCAATACCCAATCGCTCGATCACTGTACGGGCATTTTTGCTCGCTGAACCAATGGCTATTTTAATTCCAGCTTGCCGCAGTTCATCCAAAAGGGCGATGGCTCCTGGTAACAAATCATCACAGGTCATATTTTTCAGCAATTCCACATAGTAGCGATTCTTGCGCTCCATCATTTCCTGGATTTGTTCTTCTGAATACCGTCTATTCCCAATAATCAGCATTAGGGAAGCACGACGGGATACACCCCGTAGCGCTTCATTCGCCACCCGATTAAAGGGTATACCTTCTTCATCCGCTAGCTTCTGCCAAGCTTGATAATGAAGTTCTGCTGTATCTGTCAGCACTCCATCTAAATCAAAAATGACTCCTTGGATGTTGGGATTGGGCGTTGCGGATTGGGGATTGGGCATTGGGGATTGGGCATTGGGTATTGCGGATTGGACATTAGTTATTCCCCTTGTCTCCTTGTCCCCTTGTCCCCTTGTCTCCTCATCTCCCCATACCCCATGCCCTATGCCCACTTCCCCACATAAATCAAAGTCGTACCATAACCCTTGCCAGTGCAATTTAAACTTCAAGCGCGTCCAGTTAGCGGGCAAATGGGGGTTGGCTACGGGACGATTTTCCTTAAATTGGATACCACCAAAGCCAAAAATCACGGCTTGCCAAACGCCGCCAGCAGTAGCGCCATGAATTCCATCGGCGGTGTTTCCTCGGTTATCTTCAAGATCTACCATTGCTGCTTGCATAAACAATTTGTAAGCTTCGGTGGATATATTCAAATCTGAGGCTAAGATGGCGTGAACTGCGGGGCCGAGGGAGGAACCATAGGTGATGTCTGTGCGGGGTGCGTAGTAATCCCAATTTGTTTGCAATGCTTTTTGACTGTAGGGAAAATCCAGGTATCCTCGCATTAAATAAAGCAGCATTAATACATCTGGCTGTTTGAGTACTTGATATTTGTTAGTTTTCTCAATACCCAAGATTGCTTGCATGGAGCGATCGCGGTCTTGATAATCTGCTAAATTAATATCTTCTAATTGAAAAAATCCCTCGAACTGCTCGATTAATTCTGTTGATGAATCGTAAAACAATAAGATTTTGGCAATAATGTCTTGCCAGTGATTTTGTCGCTCTGAAGAAAGTTGCAGTTTGTCTTCTAATTCCCTGGTTCGTTGTGGGTATTTGTGAGCCAGCCAATCATAAACTGCCATCGCTTTTTCCAGATGCCATTGCACCATCCGGTTTGTAAAAGTATTGTTGTGGACAAATTCATGGTATTCATCCGTTCCAATTACTCCCCGAATTTCATACTTTTGCGATTCAGAATTGAATTCTACCCGGCTACTCCAAAAAATGGCGGCATCTAAAATAATCTCTGCACCATATTTTTCCATCCATTCATCGTCACCAGTGGCTTGCCAGTAATTCCAAACAGCATAGGGTATATCTGCGTTAATATGAATTTCGCGATCGCGACACCAAATTCGCACATCTTCGCCATAAAAATCAGTGGGAAGCGACCAACGGGGTGTGACTTCATCTCCGGTAGCAGCACTCTCCCAAGAAAACATCGCTCCTTTATAGCCGTAGTGAGATGCTTTGCGTCTAGCTCCTGGTAAAGTGTGCCAACGGTAACTCAGTAAATTTCTGGCGATGGTCGGTTGGGTAAACAGAAAAAACGGCAGCATAAAAATTTCTGTATCCCAAAAAATATGACCGCGATAGCCAAATCCTGAAAGAGTTTTCGCCGGAATACTGACTTTATCATCATGCTGTGGGCCAGCAATCAGCAGCTCAAACAAATTGTAGCGAACAGCAAAAGCCGCCGTGCCATCTCCCTCAATTACAATATCGCATTGTTGCCAAACCTCCTGCCATGCCTGTTCGCTGGCTTTTAGTAATTTTGCATAGTCTGGTAGGTACGCGAGTTTTTCTTTAGCTGCTGCAACTGGTGTTTCAACTTCCCGCGACGTAAAAATTGTCACGAATTTTTCCACCGTTACAATTTGTTGTGCTTTCGCTAAAAAAGTCATGCTGAGGGTGGGATAACCAGGTGCAGTACTGACTTGCAACGATGCTTGTGCCCCTGATATCGTCATTTTAGCTGCGATACCCAATTCAATTTGGGAGTTGCGAGTGCGGCGTTGCAACCAAATTCCTTCGTCAGTCTTTCCTTGGTCTAGTCCTACCCAGTGATTAAAACCCTGATTTTCCGTATACCCATTTATGCTTCCCTGAACTTCAATTACCCCATCAAAATCCACTGGTGTGAGCTGACATCGTTGTGCTAACACGTGCTGGTCTGCAAAACTGACAAAGCGTTCAAAGTAAAAGTCTATGGTTTTTCCACTGGGAGAACGCCAACGCACAGAACGGCCTAAAAGTCCTTGACGCAGATTTAGGCTTCGCTCATACTGCAATATTTCACCTTGGTCGAGACGAAAGCGTTCCCCATTGACCATCACTACCAAGGGTAACCAGTCAGGGCAATTAACTAGCTCAGTGTACACCACCGGCACATCATCATAAACACCGTGGATAAAAGTAGTCGGCAATGCACTGGGGTAACCTTCCTCAAAACTACCCCTTGTTCCCAGATATCCATTACCGATAGTAAAGACAGTTTCTTTGGAGTGTAATTGATCGGGGTCAAACTGGGTTTCGGTTAATATCCAGTCTGTGTAGATAAAATGGCGAGAACGACCTTTTGTTTCCATGTTGACTGGTGAGTGGTGACTGGGGACTGGGCATCGGGCATGGGGCATCGGGCATGGGGCATCGAGAAATAAGTTTGAACCTTGAGGTTTTGAACTGGAACCTTGAACCTTTGAACTTTAACTTTGAGCCTCTGAAGCTCAAAACTTTCAGTTTTAAATCTCCCTTATCCTCTTCCATGCCCCATGCCCCATGAAGGCAGTTGCTCCACTTGGGGAGACCCCAAGACCGCACTGCCTCCCCTATGCCCTATGCCTACTAAGATGTTTTTCTAAAATCTTTTCGGCTCTTGGTTTATAGATCAGGTGAAATAAAGTTTCCATGTAACGATCTCTGGCTTCGTTATTTTCTGGAGCAATAAAGTTCCAAAAACTAAATATTTTCGTCAGCAGTAATAATTGATTAGTATGTGAATGCCATGTATATCTATGATGAATTCGCTGAGTCATCCATTCTGAAACTTCTTGCCAGTGTTGGGGATGAAGTTCGCATTTTTCCAGGAAGTCTAAAATTTTATTTGCTGTTCCTTCTAAATCTGTAGGATTAATATTAAATCCATCTTCTTGATTTTCAATAATTTCTAAAGAGCCGCCAAATTCAGTTGCAAAAGTTGGTAAGCCAGAAATCATGGCTTCTAAAATACACCTGCCGAAGGATTCAAAACGGGCAAATTGTACATAAATGCCCTGGCAATCTGCGATTACTCTATAGGCTTCGCCGAGGTCGCGGCTGGGAAGACGCATTGCTAACCAACGAATCTTGCCGTGCAGTTGATATTGATTAATAATTTCGTGGAGTTTTTTAATTTCTCCTGCTTCTTCTGGATTTGTCGCTTCATCTGAATGTAGTTTACTAGCTAAGAGAATCAGGTTGCAACGTTCTTGCAACGCCTGACTTTTACCGAAGCATTCAACTAAACCAGTGAGATTTTTAATGGAAGTGAAAGTAGCGAGGGCAAAAATGGGTCGCTTCTGAAGATTATCTAAATAACCAAATATTTGGGGATGTTCGCTACTAAAAAGTAGTTCGTGGATTTGTGTGGAAAGTTGCGGTTCTCGGTGTAATTTTTGACTGTAGGGGAAGAAAATATTTTCATTGACTCCCGGCGGTACAAAGTTAAATTTAGGACTAAATAAATCAATGCCATCAACTACGTGATACAGTTGTGGCATAGTAAACCACTTATATGACTCATACTGACCTATGGTGTCGGGGGTGCCGACAATTTCTTGATAGGACGATGTGATGATGAAGTCAGCTGCATTCATGCTAATTAAATCGGCGGTAAATTGTGCCGAAAAGTGATATTTTTCTTCTAAATCTTGCCAATATAAATTACTAAATAGATATTTCGGTTTTTCTAGGGAATGAGCAATGTTACACTGGGTAACTTTCAGGCTATGGGATAAAAGAAAAGCTACTAAGTTACCATCGCTGTAGTTACCAATTATCAGATTGGGTTTACCTTGGAATTGAGTTAGTAATTCTTTTTGAGCGTCGGCGGCAAATGTTTCTAAATATGGCCAAATTTCAAATTTGGAAATCCAATTGTTGGTAATTTCTGGATTGAATTCCGCAAAAGGAACTCGCAATATCCAAGTGTTTTGGGTATCTTCAACTTTTTCTAAGCGCAGGTTACAACATGTTCCTTCACAGTTAGGAATTAATCTAGTGAGAATAATTACATGGGGTTTAATTCCTAAAAAATCCAAACCAGCGAGTTTGATTTCTTCATGAAGTTTCTTGTCTAAACTGCGGGCTTGTTCCAAGACATAAATCACTTGACCAAATGTCTCATCTCTTCCCAAGACATCTTCTTGTCCAACCCAGCCGTGTATGGAAATCAAAACTATGCGAAATACGGCGGGGACACGGGCGACAAATGTTTCTAGAATTGCGGGTTCTGGCGAGTAAATTAGTCGATCAAAAAGTTCTAAAGTTTCTCGGACTCGTCTTACAGTATTACCCCAACCCGGTTCAAAGCCGAGTTGTTGCAGCTGGGAGTGAAATTTTTCATAGGGTTCATCTGGGGGTTGCTGACTCAGGAATTTGATGGCTAGCTTAATTTGTTTAGCTAGCTGTATACCTGAGGTAATGCGATCGCCAATTAGCAGTTCAATTCCTTCGTAACTAATTTTGTCTAAAGCTAAATACAAAAGTTCTAGCCAATGTTGGGGGTCAGTCAATAATTGACTGGAAAGATAACGGTTGAGAAAACCTAAGCCTTGACCGATATTTCTGGGGTCATCGATTCTGGGAGAATCTTGGTAAAAAGGATGGAGGTCGATTTCTAGGATGCGATCTTGGTAGCGGTTCACCAAGCGATCGCTCACATCTAATAACGCTTGGGGTGTCCTCTGCTCAAAGCTATTAAAGTCAGCTGTCAATTGCCAAACTTCTTGGCTAGCAATCCGGGGACGAACAACAAACCAACTACATTCATTGTCTAAAATTATTTCATGGGTGTAGTGTATGATTTTCCCCACAGAAGAAGAGTGATAAAAGTAAGCTGGTTTTTGCCATTGCTGACAGTAGTCAGCAAAAATTTGCAAAATCTCATTCCTCAGGAAGTAGCGCTTACCAGAAGCACTCAAAATATCTATCAACTGACGTAGAACAGTTTTTTCTTCACTGTTCAATACAGCTTGAAATAATTCATACATGACCAAATTCCAGAGATTTAACTAATTCAGAACTTGATTTTTTCTCCTCTACCTGCAATTTGTTCTCTTGATAGTTCTGGAAGACACATTATTACTATAATGGTAGATAAATAGGACTACTGCTGCTTCTAGCTGTGGTATGAAAGAATGAAGATAGATACAAACTTCTAGAATCAAAAAATACAAATTTTTTTGATTAAAAAAACTGCCAAATTGGCTAAAGCAGACGCAAATACATATTATTCTAGATGTGTATAACTTCTCAATCAGGCATAACTGTAACAATCCTAAATGAGTTGTAAACAACATTTATTGTTTATCATCTTCTCCCAAAAGTAAGTTAACAAATCAAATAGGAATGTTATACAGAGATAGAGTTTTCCTTAGTAATTGAGGACTGGTTTGAAACTCTGCGGGTTGAAGTCTGGTATATTCTTGATTCAACGAGCTTACTTACCAAAGACACTAGACGCTATCTAAAATCAAAAGCCAAATTTTTTATTGACGAATCAAGACCCTTGAACCAGACCAAATTGCTGAGTAATCACTATCGAATAACACTGTTTTAGTAAGTTACACCAGGGTTAACCATGAACTACCAAATTTCTTCCTCTCAAAAAAACTTTCAAAAAGCCATGAGTCCAGAACAATTAGAGCAGGTAATTGCAGCAATTACCGATGGTCGATATTCCTGGGCCTGTGTGCTGATTTTGCGTTTCATTGGTTACAATCCACTTCATTTTATTCCCCAAAGAACTTACAGCCGTTTAATCAAAGAAAATTACAGTCGTTTAATCGAAGAAAATAACTATATTGCCAATTCCTCTGTGTCTAAACACTAGGATAAATTCCTAATTTGGAATTACTTTAGGCAATGATTAAGTAGAGCTTGCTGAATCAGGACAAAATTCCGATATTTCCAATTTTTCAGGCTATCACTGTATAAAATTAAGCTAAATTAAACCTAAATTAATAACTTTTTGCAGCGCTTTATCAAAAGCTATGCCTTGTTTTAAGGCAATATATAGCAATACTATAGTGGCTGAGCGAATTGAATTATCACAATGAATCAACGTCGGTTTTGGTAATTCAGCAATTCTCTGAAATATTTCCAGCATGACTACATCATTAATATCTTGAGCTTTGAAAGGTAGGTTTAGATAGTACAATCCCAACAGCTCAATTTTTTCCTTTTCATTAGCTAACAAACCTGTTTCATCAGGTAAACGCAAATTCACTACAGACTTATAACCTTCATCAGCTATTTGTTTTAGCTGAACTAACGTAATTTGTCCAGCGATCGCTAACTCATCATTAATCTTCCTAACAATATTCATCGGGAGTATCCCAACTTTGGCAATATCTTACCCACACACCCACATTAAAACAACAATTTGAGGAAGTTGTGAGTGAAGTAGAGAGATGAGGTAATACGGTTCGCATAAGCAGTAGATTAAGGGGTAAGGGATAAAGGATGTATTTGAAACCTTTCCCCTTTTCCCCTTTCCCCTTTCCCCTTTTCCCCTTTCCCCTTTCCCCTTTTCCCTTTCCCCTTTCCCCTTTCCCCTTTCCCCTTTAACCGAACCCTATTGCCTCCCCATCCTCTTCCCAGTCATCAGTCAACAAATCTTAACCTAAATTCTCAATTTCTAAATATTTGGTCTAATATTTTCAACAATTCTTTTGCTGTGTACGGTTTTGATAAAACTGCTTGCACCTTGGTATCAGCAGCTTCAGTCAACATTTCCATTGAATTCAAACCGCTACAGGCAATAATTTTAACTTCTTTGTTCATTTTTTGTAAGGTGCGAATAGCGATGATACCATCCATTTCTGGCATCATGATATCCATTAATACAGCTTTAATTTGATGCTTGTACTGGGCATAAAGGGCAATGGCTTCAATGCCTGTACTGGCAGCGAGCATTTTGTAATTGTGATTTTCGAGGATGATTTGAGCAATTTCACGAATTTGAGGTTCGTCATCTACAACTAAAATTAATTCTCCCTGTCCTGTATGTGCTTCTAAATTTTCTACATTCAGTACTTCCGTTGCTTGCACCGCTGGTAAAAAAACTCGAAATTTGCTACCTTTACCAACTCGGCTGGATACTTTAATAAAACCACCGTGGCTTTTAACAATCCCAAGTGCAGTTGAAAGTCCTAGCCCAGTCCCTGTATTAACGCCTTTTGTAGTAAAAAATGGCTCAAAAATTTTATCTAATATTTCTGGCGGTATGCCTATTCCATTATCGGTAATAGTAATCACAATATAATTACCAACTTTGGCATCAAGATTCATTTTTGTATAAGTTTCATCAAGAAACTGATTGGTTGCAGAAATAGCAATAATGCCGCCATCTGGGAGAGCATCACGAGCATTTACTATGAGATTCATCAATACTTGATGTAGTTGTGTGGTGTCTCCAGTCACAGCCCAAATATCTTCTGCAATGCTTGTGGAAAATTCAATGGATTTAGGAAATGTTTGCTGAGTGATTTGGATAATTTCTGAAATCAAATACTCAACTTGGATAATTCTGCGCTCTCCTTGAAATCCTCGCGTAAAGGATAAGACTTGCTTGACTAATGTCGCCCCGCGTCTAGCGTTGCTTTCTACAAGTGTCATTAGTTGTTGACAACGCTCTTCCTCTTGAAACAATTTGTTTTGTAACAATTGAGATGCAGCTAAAATTGGCGTCAATATATTATTCAAGTCGTGGGCAATGCCGCCTGCAAGAGTACCAACGCTTTCCAATCGCTGGGTACGAAAAAACTGTTCTTGGAGTTGTTTTTTTTCTGTAATATCTGTGTCAACACAGAGGATAGATTTGGGTTTACCGTTTCCATCCTGCATTAATGTCCAACGGCTTTCAACGACAATTTTCTTACCAGATTTGGTAATTTTATTTAACTCACCTTGCCAACAACCTTTTTCAATTACACTTTTTAGGGGCACTTCTAATTGCGTTTGAGTTTCTGGTGCAAACAAAATCTCTCTAGAGTCTTTTTCCAGCACCTCTTTTGAGAGCCAACCGTAGATCCGCTCTGCACCTTTATTCCAAAATAATATTTGGAATTGGAAATCTCTGACTAATATGGCATCGGTGGCAATATCAAGTAGAGCCGCTTGTTCGGAGATTTTTTGTTCGTTGAGTTTGCGATCGGTGATATCTCTGTTTGTACCGATGGTTCGTATCGGCTCGCCGATTTCGTTGTAGTATACCTGGCTCGTACAGTTTAACCAGTGTATACTGCCATCAGGCCAGACGACTCGATACTCTATGGTTCCTCTTCCTTCTTCAAGAACGCGAGTTATACATGTAACCACAGATTCTCGGTCTTCTGGATGGATTAAATTTAGATACTCTTCAAAGCTGGGACATGGGCTACCGGAGGGCAAACCATAAAGTAGTCCCATATTGGCAGACCAAATAACGGTGTTGGCTTTGAGGTTCCTGTCCCAGATGCCCATGTGGGCAGTTTCTAGAGCTAAATTCAATCGCGCTTCACTTTCGCGCAGTGATTCTTCCGCGAGTTTGCGCTCTGTGATATCTTCGGCGATACCGCTGTAGTAGTTAATTTTTCCTTCGTCATCGCACACAGAAAAGCCCCGATTCCAAATCCAGCGTAAGGAGCCATCAAGTTGGAAAATTCGATATTCTGCTGAAGCCGACTGATTTTTCAGCAGTTGTTCTATGAATTGGCTGGCGCATTGGCGATCGTCTGGATAAACCGTATCTATCCAAAACTCTGGTTGCTCAAACAAAATCTCACAAGAACGACCCCAAATTTTTTCATAAGCAGGACTAATGTACAAAGGTTTCAATGAATTAGCGCTAGCAATCCAAATCACTGCTTCGGTATTTTCGGCGAAATAGCGGAATTTCTCTTCACTTTGGCGCAGTGCTTCTTCGGCAATTTGGCGATCGCGCATTGCTGCTTGCTGTTCGGTAATGTCTCTCCCTACCCCTTGAATTTCAACAATTTCTCCTTCTTCGTTTCTAATCCCAATACTCTTCCATTGAAACCAGCGAATACCGTTAACAGTAAATGCACGTCGCTCACCAGTTGTCAATACACAAGAGGAAGATATTAAACTTGTGATATTTTCCTTGGCTTGCGGTAAGTCATCTGGATGAAGAAAGTCAACAATCGACTGAGTACGAAACTCATCTGCCCTCCAACCAAAGGTTTGACAAGCAGCCGCATTGGCAAAGGTTACCTGCCCTTGCAAATCAATGCGAATAATAATGTCCGTTTGGCTTTCTACCAGTTGGCGATAGAGGTTTTCACTTTGCCTTAATGCCTCTTCCATCCGTTGGCGTTGCCCAATTTCTTTTTGCAACAGTGCGTTAGACAACACAAGTTCTGCTGTTCGTTCCGCCACTCGTGCTTCTAACTGATTGTGAGCTTGGCGCAGTGCTTCTTTTGCTTGTTGCCGTTCGGTAATATTGCAAAGTAACCACCGCCAGCCAATTTGCTCGTTTTGTGAGTCGTAAATCGCAGTCACTTTAATCCTAGCCAGGAAAGGTTTCTTTTTCTGTGGTTTGAGGTTTATTTCCCACTCCTGCACCTGCTGGCAATTTTTCAATCGGGTGCTAAAGATCTGGCGGTCTTCCTGAGCAACAAACAATACTAAAGGTTTGTTTAACAAATATTCTTGGGGCATAGCCAGCAACGTTGCTGCCGTCTGATTAACCTCTTGGATAACACCTGCTGTATTAGTTACCAAGTAACCATCTGGAGCAAACTCAAACAAATCTTGGTAACGCCGCCGCTCTAATTCTATGATCTCGCGAGCAGTCAGCAGTTCTTCATTTTGTTGCCGCAGTTCCTCTTGTGTCGTCCGAAATTCTTCTAGGGCTTGCTGAAGTTGTTGATTAACTTGGATAATTTCACGAGATTGTGCTTCAACCCATAGTTTCAAGTAATTTTGAGTTTGGTAGCGCATTTGGTCTATTTCAACTTGCTCATTAGCTTGGGTAAACTCATCTGTGGGTTTTTGGAAACATTGTTGCAATCCTTCAACAACCCCAGCCATTTTGACTAAATCAAACGCTTGTAGCAAGTCAGCCTCACCGATGATTCCTACCAATTGTCCATCATCATCTAAAACTGGCAAATGGTGAATTTGACGGTGGCGGAACAGCGATAAGACCATGAAAATATCTTGAGCATCTGATTCTCTCAGGGTAACAACTGGCTGCCTCATCACCTCGGCCATTGTTGTCTTCGATAAATCAATTGCAGAAGCTATGAGTCTGACTACATCTTGTTGTGTAAAAATACCTAATAATTTTCCTGCTTCCATAACCAAGACACAATCAGTTAGCGATCGCTCTTGTAGCCTGAAATCCCATGATATATAACTAGACTGTGCATATTTATGACATCTTTCCTGATTCATTAAGACAATAGCTTCGACTACATAATTATCAGGATTAATCGTTATGGGAGTACGATTAATAACATGATATAAGGTAGGTAAATCAATCAGCCGCTCGTTGAATTGCATAGTTAATCAGTCAATTCTAATTATCTTGTTGATAATAGGACGAACTAGCAGAAGCTAGCATAAATAAAAGTCGGTAAAATCTTGCAAATCAATAATTTTTGTCTTGAAATAAGCAAGTAATTAACGATTTTGATAAGTATGCCCTGTAAATTTCACTAAACGAATACAGGAAAAACAGCACAATATAGTAACTAAGCCAGGAACGCCAAGTAGAGAGAAGATAGAATTTCAGAGTAGACAAACTCATTCTATTGTCAAATTCAATATAGATGAGCTGTTATTTAAAGAGATTACCTTATTTAACGGGCTTGTAGTATTACGTAGAATCAAATTTTGGCAATTAATAATAGCATTCGAGGCATGAAATACCGCTCCAGTAAGGAATTGGAGGAAAATATGGGAAGACAAATAAAATTGTAAATAAAGAAGTCACCAGCGCGTGTAAGCTTCGGATTCTTTCAAGGAGTACCGATCGTTACTTTCCTATTCCATAAGGTAGAGAATTAGACTACACAAATTCAGCACCAACTTAGTAGAATGGCGCAAAAAAAACCGAAGTATGTAAATGAAAGTCAAGTTCATTGAAAAGTTGATTTTTTTGTTATGAAATAAATATTTTTCCTTATGCTGCACCAAGGGGTACGGTATTTCGCTAAGACTATCAGAACATCGATAAAAACGGGAAATTTAAATAATCTATCCTAATTTGAGAAAAGAATGTGACAGATACACGCGCCTGTCTCCGAACAAGTCGGGGAACCCCAAGACCACAGTCAATACTTGTCGGGTTTTGGGGAAAAGGCGAAGGAGAAAGAAAAAACCTTTACCCTTTAACCCCTTCGGGGTTCGCCAGTCGCTCATGGGGGAAACCCCCAAGACCGCGCTGGCTCACCTTTTCCCAAAACCAAATTCCGAGTTGAAAATGCACAAAGCGCGAGCAGTATTGAGACCACAGTGGCTCCTGTTAACTGTGAACCGTCAACAGTCAACAATCCATAGAAAAATTTCAGGATTTTAGAAGAAAATAGTTCAATATCCTGGGGTGATTACTCAATAAATATGTATAAATATTATAAAAATAATAAGTATTTTAAATTTCCTCACAACTTCCTCACATTCTGAGACTATAGTCAAAATATAGACAAATTAGTTTAAGTAATTACGGCTTTATCAACTGGCTGCCTGGATTTGCAATAACACTTTTATTAACAGGATTTGACAAAATATGAATTACTGTCCTTGCTGTTCCGGATTACTTTTAGAACATCTACGTGGTAGAGAAACTTACTGGTTCTGTCGCCGCTGTTGGCAAGAAATGCCTGTTTATGAGCAGAATCAAGTGAGTTCGTTTGCAGAGACAGTCATGGAAAAATTACCTAATAAACTACAAAAAGCAGAACATACTAATACATTTGGCTACGCAAGGCAACGGCGATCCATTAGTGGATGGATTGGATTACAAGAGTTACCTGCCTAATACAACTTATCTGATTTAAGATAGGTATAATTTCTTAGTATGTATTTCAGTAATGAATTGATAGAAAATGTTAGGTTATAGTCTACTTATTAAGTATTACCTGACACAAAACCTTGAAGAAGAATACAGAATACAGAATTCAGAATTCAGCAATCTTGAGGCGACGCTCGGAAACTTTCAATACGGTTCGGTTAAAGGGGAAAGGGGAAAGGTTTCAAATACATCCTTTACCCCTTACCCCTTAACCTTTTCCCAGACCACAAGGGAACTTCATACTGCTTATCCGAACCGTATTGAGTGGCGAGTGGGGGGAAAGAACATTTTCATCCTTGGTGATGTACAAAGTTCATCGGGACTGCCTTGTTTTTTGAAAAAGGTTAAATCCCGAATCAATTTAAAGATTTTTCGTTTTGAAAAGTTAATTTGTAATTTGCTTTTTATTACGGTGTTGCTAATAATATCAGCTTTTAGATGCAACTTCCGTCTTCATCCCAAGATTCATGTTCTAGTAAGTCAATAATTCTATCTCTGAGTAGAAACTCATTTTTTTCTAGCTCAAGTTCAAAATTAATCCAGTCCCGATGAGGAATATATTTACACAGAGTATAAATTTGCTGCTGACGGTTAACAAGTTTCTTTTTAACAAGTTCAAGTGCTTCTTCCTTGATCAGCTTGATGTCATATTTAACCGTAGTTTTCATAGATTGTTCCTTTGTTTTTAATCAAGGAATTACAGTAAAATTCACAATTCAAAATACAAAAATGGCTGAGAAATTAGACCACTGACTTGGGGCGATGGCACAGTTAACCCGTGTTTGCGAGCATTTGGCTTTGCCAACACCAAGGGCGAAGGAAACTTCAAAGAGGCAAACAAGCTTAATAGCTAGTTTTGCAATTTAGCTTGTGTACTTGATTTTCCTTAAAATCTACTCTCAGAATCTAAACAAGACTTGCTTTGACTCTACCTTAAAATTATCAAAAAAATTCAGAAAAATTGTGAAGAATCAAGACATTAATGCTTGTTGGAAACAAGATATGTGAGTAAGATCATCTTTTGTCTTCTAAGTATACCCCTTCAGATAGAGGTTTTTGCAAGGTCAGAAAGCTGGTATGACAAACTGTAAACAAAAAACGATGGACACGTTCTCTGGGCGACTTGCCAAAATATAAGCTAGTGTAAAGAACGTTCTCTAGAGAATTTCTACCATGCTCCTGAATGTTGATAAAGTTCGTCAATATTTTCCTGCCCTGGCTGGTGAATGGACTTTTTTTGATAATGCTGGCGGCTCACAAACTCTGAAAAAAGTAGTAGATAGAATTAGCGAATTTCTCTTAACTTCTGATGTTCAGTTGGGAGCTTCTTATGGAGTTTCACAACTTGCAGGAGAACGATTAGCTTTAGCCACTAGGGGAATAGCTACTTTGATTAATGCCAACTCCCCCCAAGAAGTGGTAATGGGGCCATCTACTACGATGATGTTAAGAGTTTTGTCAATTTGTTTAGGTCAAACCTTCACACCAGGTGATGAAATTATTGTTACTAATTGCGACCATGAGGCGAATATTGGTGCGTGGGTTGCTTTGGAAAAACAAGGAATAAAGATTAAAGTCTGGCAAATTCGTCCAGATACCTTGGAACTTGATTTAGCAGATTTAGAACCATTGATGAATCAGCGCACAAAATTAGTAGCCTTAACTCATGCTTCTAATGTTTTAGGAACTATCAACCCTATTAAAGAAATTGCTGCATTTGTACGCGATCGCCATGCTATGATTTGCGTCGATGGTGTTGCTTATGCACCACACAGATTGATTGATGTCCAAGATTTAGATGTTGATTTTTATACTCTAAGTTTTTATAAAGTTTACGGGTCACATCATGCTTTACTTTATGGTAAAAAAGAACATTTATTAAGATTACCTGGGCTGAACCATTATTTTATTTCCCAAACAGATATACCTTATAAATTTCAACTAGGAAATGTCAATTTTGAATTAAGTTATGGCATGTTGGGTTTATGTGATTATCTCAGCGAACTAGCACAAATTCACTACGATAATCAAACTGCAACGGATTTGAGAAATCAAATGGTGCAGGCATTTGATTTAATTAGCATACATGAAGAAGAGATTAGCGATCGCCTCCTAAATTACCTCAACAGTAAGCCTAATGTCCGAATCATCGGTCAACCAAAAGCCGACCGCAATTCCCGCGTTCCGACTATATCTTTCGTCGTCGATGGCATCCATAGTTCAACAATTCCGCCAAAAATTGACAAACATTATATTGGAATTCGCTACGGAGACTTTTATGCTAAACGGTTAATTGAATATTTAGGTTTAGCATCCAAAGGTGGAATTGTGAGGGTGAGTATGGTGCATTACAACACCCTTGAGGAAGTTAATCGGTTAATTGAGGCTTTTGAACAGGTGTTTTAATATTTGGAAAGGGGAGATTAAAAGTGATGATTGTTGACTGTTGACTGATACCAAATTTTTAATCCAAAATCCAAAATCCAAAATTTAAAATCTCAAACTCCCTCAACTTTCCTCAAATAATCGCTCGCCCCGATGTAATCGATAAGCAATTTGATAAGTTTGCCCTTGCGATCGCATTGTGGGAGAATGGGCTGCTAAATACCGAGAAGCTGCCACTAACACGTGAATACCAGCCTGACTATCACCCAATAGAGAATACTGGCGAAAGGCGGCTTCAATTTCTTGAATTACATGAAAATTACGATTTTCTCGCAACATCATTTTCCCCAACATGGCCATGAGTCTTTCAGCAGCACCACCACTATATAAATAACTAGCGACTAATTTACCTGTCTGGTTTACTTGCTGTTGACGATTTAATAAATCTGGTAGCTGCTGGAGTAGTTCTTCAGGATTTTCTACAACATCTTTAGGTTCTGGTAGCCGTGCTGGCGGTACATTCAAAAAACGATTTAAGTACACACTCATGGCTGCATCAAACACACCTCTAAGTAATTCCACTGTTGTAACTCTTCGTAAGCCTTGATGCACGGCGTTAGCAAAAGTAAATGGATGATGGGCAGAATCCCAATCTCCAAAGTCATTATTGGTATTGAAACGAGCTACACGCAGCGCTGCTGTATAGGTAACTACCCTTGCTAACTGTTCTTCAGTACAACCAGTTTGGAGTGCATTTAGCAACGAATCGGCGATCGCTTGGGGGTCTTCACCTAATAAAATTGGTACTAATTCATCCCAGTTAGACCAAGTTCCCTGTAGAGATTTCCCCGCAGTTAAAACCGAGGGTAATTGCTCGAAAGCCGACTCTAAAATGGCTACCAAATCTACAGGATAGCGCCAGGAATTAGATTCTTCCATCCTAGATGCATCCGCTAAACCCGAAACTAAGCTAGCGAGAATCGATTCTGCTTTTTGCCAATTCACAGCATCAAGGGCTTCTAGCGCTTTGTTAATAAAATCAACGGTATGCCCAATGTCAAGATAGCGATGGTCTGTAGCAGCACAGAACAACATATCAGCAACTTGGTTGGCATTGGCTCCTGAGCGAATTGCAGATACCAAACATCTTTGAGCAGCTTCACCATCCCGTACTTTAATAAACTGGCGAAACCAGCTTTTTAAAGTCACAAAATCAACTGTAGAGTTGGGTAATGGGTGAACGGGAAACAAAGGCGGCGCACCTGCACTGTCATTGGCTACGGCGGAAAGTCCTTGAAATAAGGCACGGGGTCGATCTTCTTTATCTAAATAAGGTAGTAAATTCATCATGCAGGTGTGGATGGTTAAACCCGTACTCCAACCTGCTTTGTTGTAACGAGTGCCAAATTCTAGCCCGATTTGAAATGCTTCGGCGGGATTTACTGCTAAATCTAAAAGGGCGATGGTTGATTTAGCAATCACTAAAGAAATATTCTGCTCTAAGCCATCTTGGAGACGTTGGCGTTGGTGAGCATCAAGGTTAACTGGAGGTGCTAAATTTACCCAAACTTCACCATCCCGAATTTCTACAGGAAAAGAAGGCACATCATCTGCCCAAGAATCGAAGGTTCCACCACTAGCAACATCGAAGCGGGCATAATGCCAAGGACAGGTAACAATACCATCTTTGCAAGTACTACCGTTTAGCGGAAAGCCCATGTGTGGACAACGGTTATCTATGGCATAGACTCTATTGTCTGAATAAAACAAAACAATGGTATGTTTTTCTTTGTGGACTAACAAACTACCTGCTGCCCGAACATCGGCAAGTTTAGCAACAGGCGTATAATGGTCTTTATTGGTTGGAAGTTCAAATATTTGAGTCATTTAATTAGCACCCAAGTGAAATAAAAAGCTTTACTTCTACTGTGACAAAATTTTGCTGGCTTTGAGGATTTTGAATTCTAATTTTTGTGAATAAAACCTCTGTTTTTGCCAGATAAAGCTGCAAAACAGTGGTCTGTAATTGTGGGGTGGGCATCTTGCCCGCCCAGTTTATATGGCGAGCGAGACGCCAAACCCACAAGAGTTAATTGAATATTTTTTTATTGAAAAATCCTTGATTTTAAGGAATAGTTAACTGTAAAACTTGTACCTCTTGTTGTGGAGAAATTAATTTTTTACCCACAGGAATAACTGCTAAAGCATTGGTTTGAGCGAGATTAATTAAATTCCCAGAACTATGACTACCACTAGCTTTATGAAATTGATAAATTCCATCATTTAGATGTAATTTTCCCCAAAGATAAGTTTCACGCTGACCATCAGATCGCAATTCATCATACGATGGCACTTTTAAAAATATTGGTTCCCAACCTTGCTGAATTCCTGAAAGTTTTTTGATGGCTGGTAGCACAAACCGCCAAAAAGTTACTAATACTGATGCAGGATTTCCTGGTAAGCCAAAGTAGAGGGGAGAGTGGGGAGTGGGGAGGGTGGCGACGGTGAGGGGTTTACCTGGCCTGATATTTACAGCCTGAAAGTGGATTTTGGCTTCTAGTGATTGGAGAATTTTGTCAATGTAATCATAATCTCCCACTGAAACACCACCGGAAGATAGAACTATATCAGCGATCGCAGCGGCATCGGTAATAACTTTCTCAAGGGCCACTGGTTCATCTTTGACAATGCCCAATAGTAATGGTTCCGCCCCACATTCTCTGACTAAAGCAGCCAGCGCATATTGATTAGAATCCACAATTTGCCCTGGTTGCAACGATTGATTAACTGTTACCAACTCATCGCCAGTAGAAAAGATGGCCACGCGGGGACGGCGGTAAACATTTAATTGCGGACACTGGGCTGCTGCTAAAACGGCGATTTCTGGGGCATTTAACTGAATACCGGCTGGTAGTAGTTGTGTTCCAGCTTGGTAAAAAGATGCTTTATGTCTGACAAATTCTTGGGCTTGTGGCGCAGCAAGGATAAAAACGTGGTTTTCTTCCTGACGCGTCTTTTCTTGCATCACAACAGTGTCAGCACCAGCTGGCATAACGGCACCTGTGAAAATCCGCGCCGCTTGCCCTCTGCCAATGATAGATTGAGGCTGATACCCGGCCGGAATTTCTTCAATAATGTCCAAAACTGTTGGTTGTTGGGCGCTGGAGTCTTGCACATCTTCGTATCGGACTGCATACCCATCCATAGCCGAGTTATCCCAATGGGGGAAATCTAGAGGGCTGCTGACTGGTGCTGCCAAAATTCGACTAGCAGCCGCTAATAAATCTACAACTTCTGTATCCCGTTGATTATCCAACGGCTGCACCAAATTTAAGATTATTGCTTGTGCATTGCTGACTGATAGCATAACTAATGGCTTTAGTTTCGTACTCTTAAGTTAATCAGTATAGCGATCGCACACAACAGAACAAACTGATGTACTGATATCGCCCAGTGCCGACCCTGCTAATATTTTTTCAACTCAAACTTTGAGGGGAAGATTAATTTGAAAAATTGAACCTTGACCAACTGTACTTTTAACAGTGATTTGGCCATTGTATCCTTGCACAATTTGTTGAGCGATGGCTAGTCCCAATCCAAAGCCGCCAGTTTGCCGAGATCGAACAGTATCTACACGATAAAAGCGATCGAAAATATGTGGTAAATCAGCAGCCGGAATCCCAATACCATCGTCTTTCACCTGAATTACTGCCCAGTGGGATTGGGTAAAAAGTAGTAATTCTACCTTACCCCCTGCTGGTGTATATTTGAAAGCATTAGTCAACAGATTAATCACCGCTTGTTTGAGCAAATTGGCATCAGCTTCTAACATTACGGGTTGTTCTGGAAATCGTGCATTAAAATTCAGATTTTGAGCAGGAGCCTGAACTGCAAAATCTTCACTCAAGGATTTTAAAATTTCACACAAATCAACGGGTTTTAATATCGTGTCCGTCAGCGAACCATTGTGACGCGACAGAAAAAGCAGATTATTAATCAGCGTACTCATAGATTTAGCAGTTTCGGCAATATTTTGCAACCGCAATCTTTGTTCCGATAAATCTTCCGGTGGCATCAAAGCAACCTGGGCATTACTCAATACCGTAGCCACCGGTGCGCGTAATTCATGAGAAGCATCAGCCGTAAATCGTTGCAATTGCTTATAAGCCCGCAAACTTGGGCGCATCGCCAACCCGCCCAAAAACCAACCCGTAATTCCAATCACACCAAAAGTCACAGGAACCCCCAAAGTTAAAAACAAGCGGGCTTGGTTCAAGCTATTGCGTAAAGAGTTCATGGGAACTGCCGTTTGGAAATAGCCAATTAACTCTTTATCTGACAAAACAGGAAGCGTAACTTGGCGAACCCAAGTGGTTTGAGTAGGATAATCTGAGTTGAGTGCTGTTTGCAGCGTGTGAAATCCTGGTTCAGTCATTAATTGTTGATCGCCAGACGAACCAATAAACTGCACCAGTTGTTTCTTAGAGTTGTACCATCGAGCGTACACCAGCCCACCATTTAACGATGCACCGTTTTCCAGAGAACTTTGTTGCCTGCGCTGATTTTGCCATTGACTTTGATAAAACGAGTATTCAGTTTTAGCAGCAAAAGCCTTGCTTTGTGAAAATACTTCGTCATCAAAAACCCGCAACTGTTCTTCCACACTCAGACAGTAACCCACCCCAGCAAAGGCAAACAAAATTCCACCCATCGACAGGGCAAACCAGTGAGCAAGATTACGGCGGCTATGTTCAAACATTAGTCATTGGGCATTGGGCATTGGGCATTGGGCATTGGGCATTGGGCATTGGGCATTGGGCATTGGGCATTGGGCATGGGAAGAGGACAAGGTAGACAAGGGAGACAAGGTAGCAATCTTTCTCTCCGAAGTTCTGATGGTCGGAAACCTCCGCTCAGACTTCTCTCCTTGTCTCCCTTGTCTCCCCC
>NZ_LAHA01000108.1 GCF_002608075.1 Nostoc linckia z4 | reverse complement strand
CCCTTTCCCCTTTCCCCTTTCCCCTTTTCCCCTTCCCCTTCCCCTTCCCTTTCCCCGATAGTTTTAATGCACTAATGCGATCGCTCTTTTGGTCAACGCTTCAGCAGTCAAGCCATTAAAGGCCATCAACTCTCCAGCACTGGCTGTAGTTTCGCCACGTCTCCACGCAAAAGTATCGCGCTTGGCTGTACTCCGTAACAAAATTGGTTCCAGCATTGCAGGTGCGCCACCAGTCACAGCAATTAGCGCATCGCCATCAAATAATTCGGCAAATTTTCCATCATCCAAAAAATCGCCATCAGGTTCAGAACAAGTATCCCAAGCAGTATCATAAAGACGATATAAACGTCTGGGGTTAATCACAGAAACTATCTTTGCACCAATACCTTCATTTTCTAAAAAAGTAGCCGCTTCAAATACTGGCATTAATGTCATATCGCCAATGACAGCAAATACAACTTGTTTATCGCCAGGAACCTCATGCAATACCACTGCGCCATCTTTTAAACCTTGGCGACTTTGTTCTAAGGTAATGCGAATTGGCAATGGCGATTTACTTGCAGTAATTACAATTCCCTTATTTTTAGTTTGCAATGCCCAGTCATAACAAACTTGGATACTGTTAGCATCGGGGGGAAATAATGGAAAAACATTGCCATTTCGCATCATGGAAGCAAAATAAGCTTCAATTTCTGGACGTTGGTGAGTCCAACCGTTACGTCCTTGCTCTAATGCACCGGCTGTAAATAAAGTAATAGTAGAGGGAGTTTGACGCCGCAATTCTGCCATTGCTTGGGTGACGGTTTGCCAAATTGGTAATCCGTTGATGGCAAAAGATTCGTAGGAACACCACAAAGTCCTCGCACCCATTAAGGACAAACCAACTGCTAAACCTGCACAAGCATCTTCGCTCAAAGGTTCGTAAACTTGTCCGTTTGGCGCTTGATTATATAAATCGTCGGTTGTGGGGTGGATGATTTTTAATGCTTGGTTGATATTAGCAATTCCTGATGCTTCGTTACCATCGGCGTTGGTGACCAGGAAATTTTTATCTTTTTGTCCAACAATTCCTACCAATCTTCCCATTGCAGTTGTAGAAACTTTTGGTTCCCCACCCACTGCATATTCTTCTAAAGGTAATTCCCCTAATTCTGGTAATGGTAATTCAAATTCTGTCACCACTGTTTTGGCTGCGGGGCCGCCACCTGCGCGTTCGGCGTTTGTTCTGACTAATTGCCAAGCTGGGGCAGATAAAGCGCGAGTTTTCAGGGCACTGACAATATGCGGTGCATCCAACGTATCTTTAGGATAAAGGTTGTGAGATTTTGCACCCCGCGCGTGGACTCCTGCACCTTTTAATTGTTTAATAATAAAAACAGTAAGCTTGCCACCCAATGCCGATCGCGCTGCTTTATCTACACCCTCAAGTACTGCTTGGGTAAATTCCAAACGCTTTGCAAAGGAAAAAGCCGTACTATCAACATAATCACCGGATTGATTTTGGTCGTCAAAATCCTTAGCATCCACTAACACCACTTCATCAAAACCATTACCTTGCCAATATGCTTGCATTTGTTGGTTGGTTTTGAGAGAAACCATGCTGTGGTGTTCTTGGCTGTAACCATTCCACACCAATATCGGCAAGAAATTGGTAACGGTAGGATAAGCAGTATGGAAATGTGCAATTCCACTTACAATATAAGGCTCACCCAATCCACCATCGCCAACTGTAAAGGGAAATAACTTATCTTTGTGCAACAATGCAGCCGCCATTGCAAAGTGTTGTCCTTGTCCCAAAGGCCCCGCAGGTGCGAGAATACCAGGTATGTAACCAGAAAGGTGTCCTAAAAGACCGTGCTTTTCCCGGAAGCGATCGCGCAATTGTTGGACTGTATAAATTCCCATGTCCTCTAGCGAACGATCCAAGAACATGGCACTATAAAATCCGGGGGCATGGTGTCCCACTTCGGTGATAATGTTCTTGTATCCCAGCATGACAAGAGATGCATAAGCTTCCGCTTGGCTAGCGAATCCGCCGGGATGTCCAGAGGCTTTACTACCAGTAATTTGTAAAGTTAAATAGCGTAGGGCATCAGCAGCGAGCAAAGTTTGATATACTGCTGCTTTGTCTGTGGGAGATGCGATCGCTACATTGCCCGATTCTATCGCAGGGGTGGCTCCATAAGTTTCAAAATCTGGTAGTGCTTCGCCAAAATATTGAATTCCTTCAGAAAAATTGGGAAGCGCTGAAGATGCCTTTGGGGTGATTGCGGTCATGCTGAGTACCTTATGACGATGAAATAAAACTGTAGATGCTCTTTGAATTCAACAAAAATTCTACATCGTTTGATGTTGTAACAGTTTATTGCTTTTTTGCAACGTTAGGATAAGTAGTTTAAATGGTTAGCTAACGAAAAATTACGTTAGTTTAGGCAATACATTGATAGGTTATGTAAAAGCCGTTAAGTAGCTCAACCTAAAAAAACGTCATACGTAGATGTCAATAAATGTAGGGTGTCTTATGCCGTAGGCTAACGCACCTCTGTAGACTGTACTATAGCAATTGAGGTGCGTTACGCTTTGCGATAACGCACCCTACCATTGTTTTATGTTTAATTAAGTTGACCTACTTACCAGCACAATTCATTATTTGTAAGTCATTGGCTGGGCTAACGTTGGCGAGTAAAGTCCATTAGTACCAATGGGTAATTCTGGCGAGATGATGAGTATTTTAATCCGTCAGATTTTAATGCAATAAGCAATTAAATCCTTCGTGAAAAAAAAGATCCCAGACTTAGAAGTCGGGGATCTGGCTTTTCGATAGATTTCCATTAATTCCGATTTTTAGCGATCGGTAAAAGCAATGGGTGAGTGTCAAGTTACCAGTGAAGAATTTGAGTTTCCATTAATTCCGATTTAGGGCGATCGGTAAAGTAAAAAACCGCATTCTGCATTTTCTCATGAAAGGCGAGTTTCCATTAATTCCGATTTAGGGCGATCGGTAAAGTAAAAAACCGCGTTCTGCATTTTCTCATGAAAGGCGAGTTTCCATTAATTCCGATTTAGGGCGATCGGTAAAGACAGAGACTGCGAAAACGATTTTGAAGCAACCATAATGTTTCCATTAATTCCGATTTAGGGCGATCGGTAAAGCATACAAGGTGATGTTGGAGGATTGCTTATAACATTGTTTCCATTAATTCCGATTTAGGGCAATCGGTAAAGGCTAAATGCAGTCGCCAACAGCGCAGTTGCTACTACTGCAAGTTTCCATTAATTCCGATTTAGGGCAATCGGTAAAGCGGTTGCGGTTCATGGGAACCCGACCAACCATTCAATGCTGTTTCCATTAATTCCGATTTAGGGCAATCGGTAAAGTTGTTCAAGAGTTTAATGTTTATGTTTACATCAATCGTTTCCATTAATTCCGATTTAGGGCAATCGGTAAAGCACACGCTGTATGCTGTTCAACCGCAGGACTGCTCGTGTTTCCATTAATTCCGATTTAGGGCAATCGGTAAAGATAAAGGCAAATCTCGCAGATTTGGAACCAGCAAGGTTTCCATTAATTCCGATTTAGGGCAATCGGTAAAGCCGGACGAAATCTCGCTTCTCTACTGGGGGAATCAAGAAGTTTCCATTAATTCCGATTTAGGGCAATCGGTAAAGGGGTTGAAGAAAACCTTAAGGCAACATTTGGCTTAATGTTTCCATTAATTCCGATTTAGGGCAATCGGTAAAGTAGTGCATTAATCCTTGAAAATCAATTACAAGAATATGTTTCCATTAATTCCGATTTAGGGCAATCGGTAAAGCTTCCTACTGGTGATTGTGGCAACCACAACTCAGTCTGTTTCCATTAATTCCGATTTAGGGCAATCGGTAAAGTCCATCCAAAATATTGGTAATCCGGAACGCAATAAAGTTTCCATTAATTCCGATTTAGGGCAATCGGTAAAGTTTGGCATAATTGTTGAACTAAAAATCTTTAAGTTTCCATTAATTCCGATTTAGGGCAATCGGTAAAGAATTAGTTGAAACCCTTTCTTTACCAAACTTCATTAGGTTTCCATTAATTCCGATTTAGGGCAATCGGTAAAGAGTTCGTTCAGGAGCCTTTGCCCCGTAAGGCTTTCAGCCGCCAAATCGACACCACTCTAAAAAACATTATATATGTTGTGTGAAATTCAACAACACACATACCTCAAATCGTTACGCAGCAAGGAATCGACACCACTCAACGAAAAATATAGTGTTTTGGCAATTTCCCGACTGGTGTCGATGAACATCTAAAACTCCTCATCTTCTGTGCGACTATGCGCCTTTGCGTGAGATAAATCTTCCTCATTAGAAAAGGTAGTGGCGTGTCTAGACTAAAGTTGTGCATTAGCTTTATTGTTTGGAAGGTGCTAAGGCGCAACTAAGTAGATAGTCATGATTAAATCTAAGATGTCATTGCGAGCGAAGCGAAGCAATCGCAAAGTCTCTGGGATTGCTTCGCTTCGCTCTCTACGAGACGCTACGCGAACGCAATGACAGAACATATTATATTTATTTATGTCCATCTACTTAAAAACATTGTTTATTGTGGGATGGGTGTCCTCACCCGTCCGGGCGGGCAGGATGCCCACCCCACAAGAGTTTACTAATGCACTATTTCGCCGAAGTTAATTTAACTCGCCAAATTTAGGACTCCACCAACCTTTTTGTGTAGAAAAATAAGCTACTTGTTGATGTTTTTTGTCCTGACGAGATTGGGGGTTAGAACAACGTAGCATTGTTTTGTTCTGTCCTTCTTTAATGTAGCTGTATTCTTCTAATGGTTTTTTACATACTGGACAAGAGTATGAAGTTAGTTTCGTTGCAGCCTTTGGAAGACTTTCTTCCTTGGATACTTTGTTGCGCGGTACTTCCCAAGTTTTGCTTAAGTCGCTCCAAAAAAGCACGACGTTTTCACAGCCACTAACACATTTGAGGAAGTATTTCTTTTTGAGTTTGCTACTCTTAATTTTAGCTAGAAAATTTTGGCATTCAGGGCAGCGAGTTTTGGATGTTTCATATTTGCGTTCTGCTGTGGGTGAAGCTTTGTTTGCAGATGTCGTGTTTACAGCCACAGTTTTGGCTTTTGCTAAAGCTGGGGCAAAGTATTCCTGATTCCAGGTGCTTAAATATTGTTGCCAGCTTTGTTTGCCAATGGCGATCGCATCTAAAGCATCTTCCATCTTAGCGGTGAATTCCGCCTCTAGTAAATCCGGTAGGGCTTTTTGTAAAAATGCATCAACTTCTAAACCCAAAGCCGTTGGTTGCAGACTATCTTTGGTTAACTGCACATAATCGCGCTTTTTCAAAGTGGCGACGGTGGGAGCATAGGTACTAGGACGACCAATACCTTTGCGTTCCATTAGTTGTACTAATTTTGGTTCGCTGTATCGAGGCGGTGGTTGCGTTCGTTTCTTTTCATGCTGTGCATCTTTTAATGTTAGTATCTGCCCCTGTTGCAACTGTGGTATCACTGTATCTTTACTGAGATTATTCCAGTACCGGGCATAACCGTAGAATTCAATTACTTGTCCATTACAAAGCCACAGCAGATTTCCAGATTGAGTAATTATCTGGGTTTTGCGGAGTTGGGCGGCACGACATTGAGAAGCTATTGCCCGTTTCCAAATCATCACGTATAAATTAAAGTCATCGGCTGGCAATTCTATTCGTAATTCTGCTGAAGGACGGAAAACATCTGTTGGCCTGATGGCTTCATGCGCTTCTTGAGCAGATTTAGCACTGCGATGTTTGGCTAAGGACTGCGGTACATTCTGCGGGTCATTTTGTTCTAACCATTGACGCGCACTGGCACAAAATTCAGGACTCAACATCACTGAATCTGTTCGCATATATGTAATTAACCCGGCTTCGTAAAGCTTTTGGGCAACTTGCATGGTTTTGTCTGGAGAAAATCTCAGCTTGGAACCAGCTGCTTGTTGCAGAGTAGAAGTTGTGAATGGAGGAGGTGGTTGGCGATGAACTATTTTCCCTTCAAACTTAATAACTTGATGGGGATGGCGGCGTGCTTCTTCAACTAACCTGTTTGCTTCTGCTTCCGAGAGAATACGCTTACTTTCTGGTGCTTGTGTAGTATTTGTGGCTGCATCGTCATCAGCTTCAGCTTTTTGTTCTGGTGTGTCTGCCTCAGAATTAACTGTTCCTTTGTAGAAAGCCCGAAATCCTTCGGCATAATCTACCCAAACACTCCAGTAGTCTTGGGGTACAAATGTTTGAATTTCTTGTTCGCGTTGACAAATCAAGTGTAATGTGGCGCTTTGCACTCGACCGACGCTTTTTGCCCCGTTCTTTAATGCCCAAACTAAGGGACTGCCTTTATAGCCCACTAACTTATCCAAACAATCACGGCACTGTCCCGCACCTACTAAGTTTAAATCTAGTTTTCTGGGTTTGGCGATCGCTTCTCGCACCGCTGATGCTGTAATTTCTGTATAAATTACTCGTTTTGGTTCCTTTAATCCCAGCACTTCTTTGATATGCCAAGCAATTGTTTCTCCCTCCCGGTCTGGGTCGGTGGCGATGACAACTTCATCAACTTGTTTAAGGGCGGCTTTTAGTTTCTGAATGGTTTCCTTTGCTCGTTGGTCGCGGGGAATATAATTGCACTGAATCCGACTACCATCCATACTAAAGCCCAGTGAATCTTCTCCTTCATTGCTAAGTTCGCGGATATGGCCGCAGCTAGCGAGAACTTTCCATTCAGAACCCAGGATTTGACTGAGTTTTTTGACTTTTCCGGGAGATTCTACCACAAGGAGGCGTTTGGGCATAGCACCTGCGTTGAATAGTCCTGAGATATTGCGAGTGGCGATCGCACTAGGCAATCACATATCTTAGTATAAAAGTACTATATTAATTGGCTTGTTTAAAAATTGTTACACTTAGCTAAAGTTTGTTCTCAAAGGAAGAAATATGCCGTAATTCTCAGTAATTACTCATATTTATATTAATTATGCCTGAAAGTGCTTCATAAATTACGAATACAAACACTAAAAGCCCATAAACACCTACCACTAATACAGAACCTGCAAGTTAGTAGGTAAAGAAAGAAATAAGATTGGTACAGCCTCATAAAAAATAATATTAGACTTCTGCAAGAAGTCTATTGAAGCTTTTTTAAAAAAACTGTGCAAAATCTCGTAATTAATCTATTGTATGAAAAGATTCTATCCATCCTGTATTGGAGAGTAATACCATGTTAACTAGTTTAGTGAAAGGTATGATAGAACACACTCCCATAAAAAAATGGGAGTATGTGGATCGACAATTAGAGGTACGCAGAAAACGCAAAAGAATAGAATTCATAGAACAATTTTTGCCGAAAAATGGAATTGGTGCGGAACTAGGAGTATTCAAAGGTCATCTGTCCCCCACTCTTCTCAAATATGCCCAGCCACAAAAATTGCACCTCGTCGATCCTTGGTATTTCTTATCAAGTCGTTGGGAATGGGCAAACGGTAATCAAAGTACAGTTGATGCTTTAATAACAATTCTGCAAACCTTCAAAAAAGAAATTGAAGATGGACGTATTTTGATACATGTGGGCGACGATCTTCAAGTAGTTGCCACATTTCCCGATGGATATTTTGATTGGGTTTACATCGATACATCTCATCAATACGAACATACTAAACAGGAATTGCATTTACTAGAGAGCAAAGTCAAAGAGGATGGTATAATAGCAGGCGATGATTGGCAGCCAGACCCAAATCGTAGGCATTATGGAGTTTATCAAGCTGTAAATGAGTTTGTGAGTTCAGGGAAATATACTCTCATATACTCCGACAACGAAAATAGGCAATGGGCAATCAAAAAAAGCTAACAAGCTGCTAACAATAGTTCTAATATGCTCCATTGCATCCGTTGAGCTTCGTTGTTATGCTAGCCAGTGCAGCTAACCATCAAAAAGGTTTGAAAAAAGGATGATGAAATATAAAAGGTGGGGGTTTAATTAACCAAGTTTCTCTGCCATTTCATTCTAAATACTTTAGATCAATTTCTCAATATTCTCGTTTTTTCCCACCGGATAAAAACATCTTCCTTGATTTCAAACCGTTTTTTCCAATGACCTATACTAATGCTAATGTTAAGTTTGGGGTTCGTTGCTCAAACGCCACTGTTTAGGGAACTCCAAAAAATAAATCATTCCGATTTAGGTCGTTGACTGTTCACTGTTGACTGCTGACTGTCAAAGGTCAACAGTCAACAGTCTTCTATGGAATATTTTTTACTTGGAAGTCCCTTACAACATTAATTAGTATTGATAAATGACAACATGATTCAACTCAACCAGTTTTTAAAGTTGGTGGGTATAGCCCCAACCGGAGGGCAAGCCAAACTGATGATTATTGATGGTAACGTTAAAGTCAATGGCACAATTGAAACGCGGCGAAGACGGCAATTACTGTCAACCGACCAAGTAACAGTGGCAGGAAAAACTTTTAAAGTCGGTGATGTCATTGAATAATTAGCAATGGTTACAAAAAACCCGGTCATTTTGATGGCCGGGTTTTTAGCTATGTCAATTAATTAGGGAACTCCATAAATAAATTATTCCGGTTCAGGTCGTTGACTATCTTCTATGGAATATTTTTTTACTTGGAAGTCCCTTCATCAATTAAATGAGGTAGAGTAATTTATTCACAACTGCTTAAATCGTAGGCTGTTACAAATTAATTTTGACAACTTTATTCCTTTCTTTCTCAGCTTTAGGCAGTGTCAAGCTCAAAATACCATCTTTATATTCAGCAGTCACTTTGGTATTTTGAACTCTAGCAGTTAAAGGAATTACACGTTGAAATTGGCCGTAATAAAATTCGCTCTTAATAGTACCTTTTTGTTCAATTTGATGCTCAGATTTACGTTCGCCACTAATGTGAACAGCATCTTCTGTTACTTGAATGTCCAGGTCTTTAGTTGACATTCCTGGTAGTTCTAGCTTTAGATAAATAGCATCTTCAGTTTCTTGTAATTCCGCAGCCGGAACTCTGACTAAGTTTTTGTCAAAGGAATTAGATGGTGTTATAGTCTCTTCAAACAAATTGTTAATTTGACGTTGTAGAGTATCGATTTCTCTCCAAGGATTCCAACGAACTACTGCCATAACTCTTCCTCTCATTAATTAGCTTTTGTTTATTTGTTTTTGCACTTGTCTGTGTGCTTACTTTTGATATTATTTCGAGTTTAAAATGCTGTAAATTCGGTTATTATCACCAAGAAAATGAGGATTACCGCACCAAGTTAAGCATGAAAAAAGATTACGGTTTACTCTACTTGTTCAGTTCGGTAAACCAGAACGACTAATACAAAAATCCTATTTGATTTTTGAACAAAATTCCCTATAATTTACTCTTTTATAACCCTGTTGCCTATTGCCTCTTACCTCTTGCCCATTGCCTATTGACCAGAGGCGCAGCGTCTCCGTGTCCCTGTGTCAGCCTCAATCATCCATTCAGCAACCCCAATTATTTACTGTTCTATCAAATTAACCTTGTTAAGTTACTCAGCAGGTGCAGTTCTCACCTGATATTGTGACACCCCAAAGGAGTATAGAAACTTTGCTGAGGCTTTCTTCAGAATCTCCTCTGTTTATTGTATTAATTATTATTAGCTTTCTAGTAGTAACTTTTTCAACTTGGTTATCATCTCAACCATTTATTTTCAGACCTTTTGGACTGAATGATATTATACAAATACTGACACTACCATTATTTATATCTTTGTTGTTAGAGCGTTCTTTAGAAGTTTTTATAACTACTTGGCGCAGTTCAATTGTCGAAGAATTAGATATTGAGATTCAACGACAAAAAATTCTCATTGATGAAAAATTAAAACTAGTCAAAGAGCAAAATCAACAAAGTAATATTGCTGGCTTTCAATCTAACCAAGCCAGTATTCTCCCGCCAGAAGGAATGAGCTTAGAACAACAAATTATCCAAAATTTTATCCAGAGCCAAGAAGAAGTATTATTAGTAGCCAAACCAGAAATTGATGATTTAACTGTCAAAGAACGCCAAAGAGCAGCCTATAAAGCCGATACGCGAACAATTGCCCTCTGGACATCCCTTTTATTTGGTCTTTTAATCAGTGCTATAGGTATTCGTTCAATCGAACCATTGGTAATTATCGATGCAAATAATCAAATACAGTTAGTTATTTTTCGTACTTTAGATACCTTATTAACAGGAGGATTAATTGCAGGAGGTAGCGAGGGAATTCATCAGATAATACAGGTTTTCATCAACTTTATGGAAGCCACATCTCAGCAAATCAAAGATAAGAGATTGCTTTAAAAAGAGTGTTAATTGTTGAGTGTTGACTGTTGACTGGAAACTTCATACCATTTCACTTTATAAATGATACAAATACAAGCGTAAGGGCGTAGGCTCTGCCTTCCCGCAGGGTACAGCCGTTCGCCCCTACAGATTATTGTATGTGTATCAATATTTTGGTGAATTGGTACCAGAATTGATTCTCCCCACCTCCCCATCTCCCCACCTCCCCATCCTGACAGGTGTAAGTTTTTTACAAGGGTGTGAGTGTTCATTCTCAAAGCTAGAAAATAAAAGTTGAAAACCAGAGTGTGGATGAGACTCAAATGCTGAAAAATGAGTATCTCAAACAATGGACAGGCATAGTATCAGAGAAGATGCCACATCTGTCGATACCGCAAGTTATGGGGTTGGCGACATGGAGTTTTGGCATGGTAAGCGCTCACAAGGAATAATAAAAATCAATCTTCTCATGCCCAATGCCCAATGCCCAATGCCCTATTTTCAAGACAGGTCTATTGATGAGCATGAACAACTTCTAGGATTTAAGATAGATATAAGCTTTGATTCTGCCTTCCCTCAGAGGGTGAGCATTGCTTGAGTATAGTTATTGAGTATAAAAATATATCAATAATTTATACAGACAATGCTAAAAGTAGGGGATTTGAGCATCAAACGAGCTAGCATTCATTGTGCCTAAAAGCGTTGATGTACAGTTTTTCTAAGGTTCACTGCATAAATCCTGATTGTCAACGTCCTTATCCTCAACCTTGGGGAAACAAATTTTGCAACAGCTGTGGCGCACCTCTACAGTTGTTAGACCGTTATATCCCGATTCAGCGTTTGGGTTCGGGGGGATTTGCTCAAATTTACACGGTTTGGGATGAAAAAACTCAAACTGAGAAAGTGCTGAAAGTATTAGTTGAAGATTCACCAAAAGCACTGGAATTATTTACCCAAGAGGCGGATGTTTTATCGAGATTACAGCATCTCGGTGTGCCTAGAGTTGAAGCTGACGGTTATTTTCAGGTAAATTTGTTTAACCCCAAACCACACCAACTGCCTTGTCTGGTGATGGAAAAAATCAATGGAAAGACTTTAGAGGAGATATTACAAAAATATCCCCAAGGGTGTCCGGAGAATTTAGTTTTAAATTGGTTCGCCCAAGCAGTAGAGATTTTAAAAGAATTACATAAACGTCAAATTATTCACCGAGATATCAAACCTTCTAATTTGATGCTGGATACCTTTGGAGGGGAACCAAAAAGCGATCGCTTGGTATTAATTGATTTTGGGGGAGCAAAACAAGTTAGCGCTTCAAAAGTGGGTTCGCGGTCTAGTTCCACTCGATTATTTTCTTCTGGCTACAGTCCACCAGAACAAGTAACCGGGGGAATTGTGGGGCCTGGTGCGGATTTTTATGCCCTTGGTCGAACAATTATTGAACTACTAACGGGCAAGTATCCCTTAGATTTAGAAGACCAGCAAACTGGTGAGTTGCGCTGGCGCACCGAAGCCAATGTTAACCCAGAGTTAGCGGACTTGCTGGATGAAATGGTGCAGGAAGATGTGCGATCGCGTCCTTTAAATGCAGCGATAATTGAAAAACGCCTCGCAAAGATTTCTCAACCATTACCACCGCCAAAATTATTTTCCCAACTAAAAGACAAGCTCAAGCAAACCTCAACCCAAGCCTCCCAGAAATTGACACAGCTAACACAAGCCGTTGAACAAGGTTTAGGTCAATTTAGCCAAGGCGTCAATCAAACCATTATATTTATTGTTCAAACCATCCTGAGAATTATCAAAGCTTGTTTGGCAACAATTTGGGCGATGATGCTGACTAGTTTTGGGGCTTGTTTTGGCGCGATCGCTGGTTTTATTTTGGCCTATCGCACAAGCTTAGGGCCTCGCATTGTAGAATTCCTTTCGATTCAGGTTAACCAATTAGTTCCCAACACTCAACCCTCATTCGGGGCAGATATTTTGGTTTTTCTCGCTGCTGGTTGGGGAACCGCATGGGGGCTGACAGTATCCGGGTGTTTTGGTCAACGGCGGCGATTTTTAGTAGCTTCCTTGATGGGTATCGTTAGTTATGGCTTCGGCTGGTTGATTTTGCAATTCATAACCCCAAAAAACAGCGGCGAAGGCTTAATAGCAATGATTTTGGTGGGAGTTTGCCTACTCACCCTGAGTTTAGGACTTCGCAGCCATCATATAGTGTATGCCGTGTTCGCAGCCTTTGGCAGTGCGATCGCCTATGCAACTTTGATTCTAATCAACTTAGCACCTGCAATGCTGGAATTTTCCACTCAACCAGCTTGGGCACAGTTATACAACCCACTGATTTTTTTTGGTTCCGTAGGCTTGTTTCTCAGCTTTTGGTTAGGAGTGAGTTTTTACTTAATTGTCCCTGGATTGCGTTTCTTGGGATGGAGGTAAAGAAGATGGGGCATGGGGCATGGGGCATTGGGCATTGGGCATGGGGAAAATGAGAATAAATACTCCCTAATCAGTCAACCGTCAACTGTCAACTGTCAACCGTCAACCCTCCAACTATCCTAAAAACAAGATCCCCCTAGTCGTTTTTTTTCATCGAACTAGGGGGATCACATATGTGGTAGTCTATAAATGGTTCGGTATAGTTCCTTACGACTCGATTGTATAGCCTAGATTCTACTTTGAGTAGTCCTAACGCAAGAATTTATCTTATATTCATTGCTTCTTAATGAATGCTTCATGCCTGTTATTCACTTCGCAGGTTCTATATGTAATTATGACAGTACCGAGCGTACATTAGTTGTCATTCTTGTAAATATCTGTAAAAAATATGAAACTTAAGATTGTCGCCACCGTCTCCCTGTTAGCTAGTTTTGGTTTTGCAGGGCAGACTTTTGCATCAAACGTGCAAGACTTAGAACTATTGAAGGCGACAAATGCTTGTCCCAGGTGCGATTTGAGTGGTGCTGACCTCACTCAACTGAATCTAAGTGGAGCTATTTTGCGTGGGGCTAATTTGAGTGGTGCGACATTATCTCAAGTGAATCTCACAAATGCCGATCTCACAGGTGCGAATTTAGAGGGTGCAATTCTAAATTCGGCTAATCTCACTGGTGCTTCGTTAACTGGTGCAAACTTAAAATCAGCATCCCTAGAAAAAGCTGATTTGTCCTATGCAGGTTTCATAAGCGCTAATTTAGAAGCAGCAAACTTAAAGGATGCCAAATTGCTGTTTACCAATTTTCGGGGGGCAAACTACCGATTGACAATTTTAACTAATGGCGTTGTGACCTCAGACAAATCCTACGGTTGGTCTTTAGAACGTCCAAATAACAGAGAATGTAACGATTTCAAGCCCGAAAATACTCCAGGTACAACCTGCTACGGCAAATAAATTTTGGTTTTCCCACAAAATGGTTGCACACACCTGGAGACTAGCAATTGCTAGTCTCTACATCTGTTTGAACAGGAAAAAATATTGTGGTGTGGAATATAAACCCTGATTGGCTAACTGTGTCCTGATATGTTGCTAGATGGGGCGATCGCTTTTTGAATAATACCATCTCACAAAATACCCAATTCTTTCCCCCTGCCCCATACTTCTCTGCGAGAGGCTGCGCCAACGGCTACGCTCAGTACAAGTGCCCAATGCCCAATGCCCCATGCCCCATGCCCAATGCCCCATGCCCCCT
>NZ_LAHA01000107.1 GCF_002608075.1 Nostoc linckia z4 | reverse complement strand
TTGGGTTTGCTATCTGGGTGTAAATCTTTTGGGTAAAGGCTTACATTCTTACGGTTGGTTTTTCTAAAAAACTCGCCAAAATATAGCAATCCTATTTCAGTTGTCAAAAATATCAGTGGTGGCTGTAGTCATCAATCATCTTCATTTAACAATGCAACTAGTTTTTTTCGGTTATCATTAACTCCGCTTCCTACCTCTTTAACTATTTTTTTTATCTGATATCCTTTAGCTTCGCAGTAGCGTACAAGTCTTTCGGCTTGACTATCTAAGTTGCTTTTATTTTCAGCACTAGATACTCTTGTATAAATAACAACGCCTTCAAATGTTTTTTGTACATCCACAATCACTGTACCTGTAGGAAGTTGGGTGGCTTTAAGTTCACCACGTTTCCACATCCTCCAAGCAGTCTGATAGCTGATTCCTTTTGACTTGGCATAGTCAGATAGTTTCATTCGTAAACTATACCACCAATGATTATATCTGAATATATCTGACTATATTTTTATTATTTAAACTTCATACCAAATTCCTTATTTTAAAAAATTAAACAGATTTACCAAACGATATCCGCGAGTGTAAAGTGGAACTGGAGCGCCAATATTCTGCCTATTCTTAGCTTCTTCAACAGTTTCATCAAAGACAATTAGCGTTTCATTGCCAACTTTCAGCCAATCTTCATAAGGCACGCTCATATCTTCTTCCACACCAGCAATACTAGGTGGTATCATTGCTCGGTAAGCTTCGTTAAATTTTCTGCGGAACCGAAAATCTACTGAAATTCTCAGACCTTCATTTTTTCGTCTTACCGTTTGGTGTAATCCACGGGCATCATTAAAGTACATCGTACCATGTTGTAATTGTGCTTCCGTGTAGGAAACAACCATTGGAATATCTAGACCTTCATTGAAGTCTGACATTACGCGCATAGCTGGTAATTCCATTTCGCGGGGCATTTCACCTGCTTCGATGGTTATATTATCAATGTCACCAAATAGTGGTAGAACTACTACAGTTGCATCAGCGGGAACACCTGCCCAAACATCGCTATGGCACTTTGAGCTAGCAAAGGGCAAACCCAATTTTGTTGCGTCAGTTTTGCCGTAGACCATACGGAGATTGACCGGTAAATCTACTGCATCGATTAAATCATTTGCTCCTAGTTGATAAAAAGCTTCAGCTACGCTTTTTTGAAACAGGTTAAATGCCAGAGTGTGTTCTCGCTTAGGCATCAAAAGACCAGTACCAGTGTAGTTTGGCAAAGTATTTCTGGCAGCCAGCAGCCGTTCAAGCATTTCAGCTTCTGAAAGAATGATGGGGCTATTGAGGCAAGCCGATATGTAACCAGCGGCAGCAACTCGGATTTGCTGGAATAACTCAGACTTTAATGTGTGTTCAAACAGCAGTCGATACTGGCGTTTGGTAGCCATTTTATCAGCCAGTTCATCAAAGAGGCGATCGCCAAGCTCAGAAAATGCGTAGGCGTAGCCCGTCGTAGACATCGCAGGCTCATGTTCTAAGATAGACACTGGTGACTCTACTGGCAGTTTTGTTAACATTATTTCTCCACAAAGTTCTTTGAAGTTAGCTAAATAACTCGATACATTCAAAGCTAGTTCGTTTTCAAAACCAGTCTGGTTACTATAAATTAACAAGATTCTCTTAGTGACACTTCGTTAAATATACTGTTTTACTTTTACTATTTATCTTAATTAAAAGAGCAAATTTTCACTATTTTAGTAAAGTAAAGATGAATTTAAATCTTAAATTATGCAACTATCAATATATAAAGTATATTTAAAATCCTAAGTGTCAAAACTTCATGAACATAGATAATTGTAAACTACTGTTTTTTAAAAAAATTACGAAGTATATGACATTGGATGTGGCTAATGCTTGAAAATATTCGATTTAAAATATAGGTAAGTACACAAATTAAAATCGGTAAAATCAACGTTAGCATTCAAATATTTAAATGCTAAAAGATATATATTGTCAGTATTAAATACTGATAGCTGTAAATTTTTCCATTGAAACATAAATCAAATATAAATATTTAGTTTAAAATGTCAATCTTCGATAGCAAAAATTCAACTAAAAACTTATATAATCGCACAGCATCAGAGTGGATTAGAGGAGAACCTATTTCATTATCAGACTTTACAGCCCGCCCTTTTGTACTGGGGCTTTGTGAACCTGTTAATGGCTTGCGGGTACTGGATATAGGTTGTGGTGAAGGTTATTGCAGCAGAGAATTACGGCGACGCGGTGCAGCACAAGTACATGGCATAGACCTTTCGCAAAGTATGATTGAAGCTGCAATTGTGCAAGAAGTAGAGAATGCTTTGGGCATTAGCTATGAAGTTGGATGTGCTACCAATCTCAAGCAATTTAATAATGGTGAACTTGACTTAGTTGTTGCAGTTTTTCTATTTAATTATTTAACAATTGCTCAGACACAAGAATGCATGACAGAAGTTGCACGCGTTCTTCGTCCCGGCGGTCGATTTGTATTCAGCGTTCCCCATCCATCCTTTCCATATATGCGGGAGCCAGGATATCCATTTTATTTTCAAGTCGAGGGTAAAGGCTACTTCAGCAAGCGCGATCGACAGTTTCCTGGCCGTATTTGGAAACGAGACGGTTCCTGGCTAAATGTGCAATTGATTCACAAAACTTTTGAGGATTATTTTAATGCCCTTAAAATTGCTGGCTTCAATACGATGCCAATCCTACAAGAATTACGTGTGACTCCAGAACATATCGCACTAGATGAGTCATTTTTTAGCCCCTTACTCGATCAACCCCTCCATCTAGCCATACAAGTATCACGATGACACAAACACTTTCTTTAGCTAAAAATTCCTTTCAAAAAATAGCTGATAATCATCCTTTATGGAACCATGAGTTTCTAATGCACTGTCGTAGTGGAAATTTATTTCTACCAGATGTACAGATGCTAGCTGTTCAGATGTACAAATTCTCGAAAGAATTTAATCGTATCCTAGCTAGCATCTTGTCTTGTTGCCAAGATGAAAGTACTCAGTTAGTCATCTTAGAAAACCTGTTTGATGAAATGGGACAAGGAGATGTCACTAAGTCCCACCCAGAATTGTTTCGTCAATTTACCCGCGCACTTGGTATCCATGACGAAACTTTAGCAGCATTACCTACTGCACCAGAAACTCGTGCGTTGATTGATACCTACTTACAGATACCTCACAAGTATGGCTATTTAGCTGCGCTGGGTGCTGTCTGTTATGCTTCCGAAGGAATTGTTAGTTCTTTGTACGCACAACTATACAAAGGAATTGTTGGTGCTGCTCCCTTACCCAAAGAATCACTGATCTTTTTTGAAGTTCATATTAATATCGATGATAGTCATGCGGCGAAGCTAGCAGCAGTAATTGAAGCTCAACTAGGAATGATTGAAGATGACATCAAGATTAAACAAGCAATTGTAGAAGCTATGGACGCTAGATTTGAATTTTTTAATGGAATTCAACAGCAAATCTCCCAATATAGCTTGTCTTCAGGTTCCATGCTGCTTATAAGCGCATAATTGCAGTTAAAAGGAAAGAGTGAAAATACGGTTGTGAACCTAGTAGTTCGTAGTATTAAAATGCGGACAGCTTTACCGAAAGACAGTGAGAAAGCCCATTTCTTTTAGGGATGGGATGAATTGCCATTCGCCGTTTTAGTCATTAGTGCTATTAAACACAAATGACTTGAAATCCTAGCCGCTTAAAGCCGGGGACGAGTTAACAATTTCTTGGGTTTTTAAAACTGTAATCAGAGATTTTAAAATTTAGCTCAACTAAATATTGTCATTTGAATCTCAGTCAAATTCACGAAGCAAAATTAGGTGTAACCACAGGAGACTTCCATGTATGGATTAGTGAACAAGGCGATTCAAGACATGGTGTGCAGTCGTTTTGGCGAAGAAACTTGGAAAGTAATTAAGCACAAAGCAGAGGTGGATGTAGATGTTTTCATCAGTATGGAAGGCTATCCTGATGACATCACCCATAGGTTAGTACAAGCTGCTAGTGGTGTTTTGAATTTATCTGCGGCAGAAATTATGCAAGCCTTTGGGGAATTCTGGGTTCAGTACACAGCCCAAGAAGGCTATGGCGAAATGATGGATATGAGTGGAGATACACTACCTGAATTTCTGGAAAATCTCGACAATCTTCATGCTCGTGTAGGAGTTAGTTTTCCCAAACTCCAGCCTCCATCATTTGAGTGTACTGATATGGAGGAAAATTCCCTTAACTTACACTATCGTTCTGATAGAGAAGGACTAGCACCAATGATTCTTGGTTTAGTCAAGGGATTGGGAACTAGGTTTGATACACAAGTTCATATTACTCAAACCCAGAGTCGAGATGAAGGTGGTGGACATGATGAATTTTTAGTGATTTACAAACCAAATTGACCGCAGGACAGCAGCATGGCTCCTCCTTACCTGACGCTTTCACCAGAGTTACTGGCGAAAGCTTTTCCTTTCCATTTTGTATTTAACCGCGATCGCAAAATTGTACAAGCGGGCGATGTTTTAGAACGTATTAGTCCAGAACCACTAGTTGGTAAATTGATTGAGCAGCATTTCCAAATCAATCGTCCAAAAATTGTGGTCGATTTTGATGCTATTAGTAAACAGTCTCGTGCCCTGTTTATCCTAGAGTTTCTCCACAATCGAATGCAGCTCAAAGGTCAGATGATGTATCACCCAGAGCAGGAGGTGATATTTTTTTTAGGTTCTCCTTGGATTACTGATACAACTAGTCTTGTTCCTTTGGGTATCAAGCTTAAAGACTTTGCAATTCACGACCCCATCGTTGATTTTCTATTTTTGTTACAAGCACAGAACACTGCTTTGGCTGATGCCAAAAAGTTAACAAGTGAACTCAAACAACAAAGATCGCAACTACGCAGTGCCCTACAAATCAAAGAAAATCTCGCGGAAATTGCTGAGGCTCAAGCTAAAAAATTGGAAAACTCTCTCAAAGAACTCCAGCAAACTCAAGCCCAATTGGTTCAAGCTGAGAAAATGTCTAGTTTAGGGCAATTAGTCGCGGGAGTTGCTCACGAAATTAATAATCCTGTTAACTTTATTTATGGAAATATCAAATTTGTCAAAGATTATACAGAATATTTGCTGAATTTGGTGGCTCTTTATCAGCAATTTTATACGAATCCTACCCCAGAAATTCAAAAATATATTGAGCAAATTGAGTTAGATTTTTTACTAGAAGATTTGCCCAAAATTCTCGATTCAATGGAATTAGGAGCCGAAAGGATCTCAGAAATTGTGTTGTCTCTGAGGAACTTCTCGCGTCTTGATGAAGCAGAGAAGAAAAGTGTTGATGTTCACCAAGGACTAGACAGTACTTTGCTGATTTTACAAAATCGCTTCAAGAGCAGCATCGATCATCCTGGTATTAAAATAATTAAAAATTACGGAAATTTACCTTTGGTAGATTGCTACCCTGGTCAACTCAATCAAGTATTCATGAATATTATTAGTAATGCCGTCGATGCACTAGATCAGCATAACAATAAACGAGGAATCACAGAAATTCATGCTAATCCTAATACTATTACAATTACTACAGAAATAATTGAAACTAACTGTGTAATCTGCATTGCTGATAATGGTTCCGGAATGACAGAAGCAGTAAAAGAACGACTGTTCGATCCATTTTTTACAACTAAGCCTGTTGGAAAAGGTACAGGATTGGGTTTATCAATTAGCTATCAAATTGTGGTAGAAAAACACGGAGGAACACTCAAATGTATATCACAACCGGGGCAAGGAACCGAGTTTTGGATTGAAATTCCTCTATCTGTGAAAAAGCAAGCAGTGAGTTCAGAATTCAGAAGTCAGGAGTCGGAATTCAGAAGTAATGCAGGCTTAATGCCTAGCTACTAAAACTATTTTTAATGCAAATATAGCAATCTTATTTCAGTTGTGAAAAATATCAGTGTTAACTGTTGACAGTCAACAAGCCTAATATGTAATATTTCACAAATTATTTAACATTGCCATATATTAAAATTATGATTTGATATTGGAAAAATTCCGGTTTTCGACGCAAATTCCTGTGAGTGATGCGTTGGTAGCATTAGACAAGAGTGCAAAAGTGCTTTTTGCACTCTTGTGGGAAAAGGGAAAATACCAAACCTTTCCCTTTTCCTGACTTCTCTTAGAAGTTTATTGACTTCAGTAGGAGTGGGCGATCGCCAAACAAAAACAACTGGCATACCTGTAGCAAGTTACACTAACTGTATTGTAAAAACGGTGCATCAGATTACTGAGTTTTGAGTTATGATTTATGAGTTTTATTCCTAACTTTTAATTCCTAACTTTTTACCTGTAGCGATCGTGAATCTACGCCACCTGATTCCAATTTTTGATAATTCCGTCTCCAACTGGGCATTAGAAGCGCGGTTATTGCGCTGGCTAATATTCATTTGGTTGTTCGTCGGCTTGATTATGCTATTTTCAGCATCCTATCCTGTTGCTGATGCACGTCATCATGATGGATTGTACTACTTTAAACGGCAACTACTTTGGGTCTTAGTTGCCTTATTCGGATTCAATACTATTGTCAACTCGCCATTGCAGAAAATTTTGGGGCAATCCCATTGGTTTTTGATGGTGTTTTTGACGTTAATTTTTGTGACGCTGATTCCAGGATTGGGAAAAAAGGCTTTTGATGCAGCGCGTTGGATAGCGATCGGGCCAATTCCCATCCAACCCTCGGAATTGATTAAACCCTTTTTGGTGCTGCAAAGTGCGCGACTTTTCGGTCAGTGGGAACGAATTAGTTGGCGGGTTCGCTGCGGTTGGCTAGTTATTTTTGGTTTAGTACTTTTAGGAATTCTTGCCCAGCCGAATTTAAGTACAACAGCACTTTGTGGTATGACTATTTGGCTAATTGCCTTGGCGGCTGGATTGCCTTATAAATACTTGGGAGGGACAGCCTTGGGTGGTGTGATGCTGGCTGTACTGAGTATTAGCATCAAAGAATATCAACGTAAACGGGTGATGTCGTTCCTCAATCCTTGGGCTGACGCCACAGGAGATGGTTACCAGTTGGTGCAAAGTCTACTAGCTGTTGGTTCTGGTAGAACTTGGGGAGCTGGATTTGGGCTTTCCCAACAAAAATTATTTTATTTGCCAATTCAGGACACCGATTTTATTTTTGCTGTGTTCGCGGAAGAGTTTGGTTTTGTTGGCAGTATCGTGCTGTTGGCACTTTTAGCGATATTTGCAACTCTGGGATTAGTCGTGGCGTTGAAGGCGAAAAATTCAGTGCATCGGTTGGTGGCCATCGGTGTGACGATTTTAATGGTAGGACAATCATTGCTGCACATTGGTGTTGCTACAGGTTCTCTACCAACTACAGGGTTACCCTTGCCGTTGTTTAGTTACGGTGGTAATTCCATGATTGCTAGCTTAATAGCTAGTGCGTTACTGATTCGGGTAGCACGCGAAAGTAGCGAAGCTGAGGTAGTACCCTTGCGAAAACCAACGTTATCAAATGGGCAAAAACGCCGAACTTTTCATAAAACCAGGAATTAAGCTAACAAAAGCTAAATCAAATGGTGTAGGCTAGCAAACACCGCAGGTATCATCACTTCAAAATCAAGTTCAACTTTAACTTCTACCGTGGGCGTTAGTTAACCAGAGCATCCTATAAAAAAGTCGCCTTTACTGCTGTTTATAAATTATCGAGATCCATAGTTGCAATCATGATATTAATCTGCGTTCCATTCTTTTTAGGACTTACGCAAAAGTAGGAATAAACTAACCGCAAAGGACGCATAGGGCACGAAGTTATAAGAGTTTGAGAGAGTTATTGCGTAAGTCCTACTTTTTTCAAATTGGTATAAATTTTGAATTCTGAATTCTCTTTTAATTAAGCTTGAACAATATTTTTGTTAAACCCTCACCTAACTTTTCAATAGATTCTTGCTGTTTGGGATCTTTTAACGTGCCATCAGCATTGAAGGCTTCATAAGCTTTGGATACGGCTATTTGGTCGGGAAGTACCAAAACTTTGATGTTTCCCAAAATAGAACGCAGGTGAACTAACCCCCGCAAACCACCAAGACCGCCTGGAGAAGCGCTCATAATTGTAGCAACTTTACCCGAAAAAGCCGCCAAGGGAGATTCGTTTGGATATGGACGCGATGCCCAATCGATAGCATTTTTCAAAACTGCTGTGAGGGAACTGTTATATTCTGGCGAAGCAATGAGAAATCCCTGATGAGAAATCATCAAATCCTTCAATGTGCGGGCGTTGGCAGGCATTCCTTCTTGAGCTTCCAAATCTTCATCATACAGAGGTAAGGGCAAATCCCGTAGGTCTAAATCTGTAACTTCTGCGCCTGCTGCCTTGGCACCAGCCGCCGCAATTTTTACTAATTTTTTGTTGTAAGAATCTATACGGGTACTGCCAGCAAAAGCTAGGATTTTCGGTGTAAATGTCATAGTTTTAGGTTGAGTGTAACAGATTGGCTAACTCAGCTGCATTATCCTGTTTTCAGGCGATCGCTTTTTCTTACCTTTAGATTTTCTTTACAAACTTTTTTTCAGTTACCTCATTGACAAAGAAGTGTCCATCCTAGAAAAATAAACAATTCAGAAGATTAAAACAGATAGAATAGTCTCAAGCGAGGAGAAATAACTAAGGCAAAGCGCAATGGGAAATCCATTTCCTGGAATGAACCCATATTTGGAACAACCTGAACTGTGGCATCAAGTTCACAATCGTTTGATTGTAGCTATCGCTGATGACCTGACTCCTCAAATTGCGCCGAAATACCGAGTTTCCATAGAAGAACGAGTTTACACTAGTGTAGATGATATCTTACTTGTGGGAATTGCTGATGTAGCAGTTGCTAACCGTAACACCATAGATATCAGCACAACTTTGACTGCTGCAAAACTTACTGAACCCAGTAAAGTGAAGGTTCCAATACCAGAACAACTGACAGAGCGATTTTTAGAGGTGCGAGCAACTCAAAGTCAAGAAGTAGTTACTGTGGTAGAAATACTTTCCCCTAAGAATAAACGCTCAAAAGAAGGTAGAGCCGCCTATCAAAGCAAACGACAGAAAATTTTGGCTTCTGGGACTCATTTGGTAGAAATTGACCTCTTAAGGCAAGGAGAGTCAATGCCTGTTTTTGGAGCGATCGCCACAGATTATAGTATCTTGGTGAGCCGCAGCTACAACAGACCTGATGCAGATTTATATACTTTCGACTTAAAACACCCAATTCCTGTTTTTCCTGTGCCTTTACGTGAAGGAGAACCTGAGCCAATAATTGACTTGCAAAGGTTACTCAATGAAGTTTATGAACGTGCTAGATTTGACTTGGCAATTGATTATTCACAACCTTTAAAAATAGTCAGATCGCCCCAGGAAGAAGCTTGGGTGAAAGAAATTTTACATAAAATATGAAGACTCGATCGAACAAAACTCAGCTGCATGATTCTGTTTTAGGCGATCGCTTTTTCTTACCTTTGGTATAAATTTTCTGTGTTTTCAAAGAAAAAAGAATTTGTTTTGAGCAAAAAGCAGTCACAGAAAACAAGGTATCCTGATTTAAATCTACTGTTTTTAAGGGAACTCCAAAAAATAAATTGTTCCGATTTAGGTCGTTGACTGTTCACTGTTAACTACTGACTGTCAACGGTCAACGGTCAACATTTAACAGTCTTTTGTGGAATATTTTTTTACTTGGAAGTCCCTAAGAGGATGTTTGGAATTGTTACCTGTTGTCTGTTCTCTTTGAACTAGCTCAAAAGTAGTAGCAAAAAGAGTTTACGCTCAAGTCATACTGCTATGCTACTTGAGTTTTGTCAGCTAACCAGCTACGTTAAGTGTATGGGAAGCTTTCAAAACAATGTCAACCTTACTATATTTTGTAATTGCTGTTCTTGTGCTTTTAGTGATAGGAATTGGGGTTTATTTCCTGACTCCTCGGAAATATCAATCCTCTGCCACAGTCGCCAATTCCTACGATGATTGGACTGTTGACGGCATCCTGGAGTTTTATTGGGGAGAACACATTCACCTCGGTCACTACGGTTCGCCACCACGACGCAAGGATTTTTTGGCTGCTAAATCTGACTTTGTGCATGAAATGGTTAAATGGGGTGGTTTAGATAAATTACCTCTTGGTAGCACCGTTTTAGATGTCGGCTGTGGTATTGGCGGTAGCAGCCGGATTCTAGCGCGAGATTATGGATTTGCCGTTACAGGAATCACCATCAGTCAAGAGCAGGTGAAACGCGCCCAGGAATTAACGCCCCCAGGAGTTAACGCCCAGTTTGCGGTGGATGATGCAATGGCATTGTCATTTCCAGACGGTAGTTTTGATGTAGTCTGGTCGATTGAAGCAGGCCCCCACATGCCCGATAAAGCCGTTTTTGCTAGAGAATTAATGCGGGTGCTAAAGCCTGGTGGAATTTTGGTTGTCGCTGACTGGAATCAGAGGGATGACCGCCAAAAGCCGCTAAATTTCTGGGAAAAACCAGTAATGAAACAACTCCTCGAACAGTGGTCTCATCCAGCTTTTTCCAGCATAGAAGGATTTAGTGAACTTTTAGCAGAGACGAAATTAGTCGAGGGAGAAGTGATTACAGCAGACTGGACAAAACAAACACTTCCTTCTTGGTTAGATTCCATCTGGCAAGGAATAGCTAGGCCAGAGGGATTAGTGCGTTTTGGGCTGTCTGGTTTTATCAAGTCTGTGCGCGAAGTGCCGACTTTATTGCTGATGCGTTTGGCATTTGGTACGGGATTGTGCCGATTTGGAATGTTCCGCGCTGTGCGGGCTAATTCAACCACAGAATTGATACACAAAAACTTTGCTAGCCAAACTCTCAAATAATTACTCATTCTTTTGTTTGGTTACTTCCAGTAGCTTAACGCTGGCGTAAATAGCATCAATATGGGGTGTGGGAATTTGAGTAAGTTTACCTAATTCTGCCACCGCCCCGACGATGGCATCTATTTCCGTGGGGCGTCCGACTTCAATATCTTGTAGCATTGAGGTTTTGTGAGCACCAACATTTTCGGCACCATTAATGCGCTGTTCTAAGGTAATGCCAAATTTTATACCCAATTTTTCAGCGATCGCCTGAGCTTCTGTCATCATTTGGCGTGCTAGTTCGCGGGTGAGGGGATAACGGCAAATATCCTCTAAAGTCGCACCAGTCAAGGCGCTAATGGGGTTAAAGGCTAGATTACCCCATAATTTTATCCAAATTTCCGTGCGAATTTGATTGCGGATTGGTGCTTTGAATCCTGCGTGTTTGAGAGTTTGTGCCAATAATTGAATGCGATCGCTTTTGCTACCATCGATTTCACCGAGAGTAAAGCGATCGCCTTCAATATGCTTAATGACACCTGGTGCAATTATCTCTGTTGCTGGGTAAACAACACAACCTATGGCACGATTAACACCGATACCAGCTTCAACAATGCCATCAGGGTCAACAGATTTAATGCGTGTTCCTTCATACTCGCCGCCATGATGATGAAAGTACCACCAAGGAATACCATTTTGGGCTGTGATGACCGTTGTGTCTGGATTGTACAGTGGAGAAAGGTAGGGGGCGATCGCTGGAACACTATGAGCTTTTAAAGTTAAAATTACTACATCTTGTTCCCCTGCTTCCTGGATATTACTAGTTGCCAAAGCCGGACGAACAACTTGGCTAGAACCGTCTGTCATCACTAGTTTTAGCCCATCTTTTTGAATTGCTTCCAAATGAGAACCGCGAGCAATTAGCGTCACTGTTTCACCAGCTAGGGCTAATTTTGCTCCCAAATATCCACCAATTGCACCCGCCCCAACAATACAAATTTTCATTTTTTCAAACAAAAATAGATTATAGTTTAGTACGATTTTAAATTGAAAAATTAAAAAATTTATTAGGTAAAACCAAGAGCCAGTAGATAATTAATCTTTCACGATTCCCTACTCCCTAAAAAATAAGTTCACAACTCAAACAGGAATAATCTATGAGTCAAAATTTTCTCGATGCTACTAATCAAGGCAAAAATGATTGGTGGCGCTACTTATTAGGAGTTTTTTTCGTCGTCTTTTCTTACTGGTATATAGGTTCATTGACTTCAGGTATTTTTGCAACTATTTTGTTTTTAGTTTCTAGTGCTGTTAATGGAAATGAGGTTTCTAGTTTACCGTCTGAATTTCAAAACCAATTAGAGCTTTATTTACAGGCTTCGCAAACTCGTTATTTTGTCATTTATAGTATTCCTGTTTTTTGTGCGTCGCTAGCGATATTTGTAACCATTAATTGGTTGCACAAACGGAAAATTCAAACTTTGATTAGTCCTGATAGCTCCTTGAATTTTCAGCGTCTCATTTCAGGATTTATAGCTTGGTTAATGATTTTAATAGCCTTCACAGGAGTAGATTACCTGATACAACCGCAAGTTTATTCCTGGACTTTTGATTTAGCTCAGTGGCTTCCACTTTTTCCTTTAGTTTTAGTGCTTACTCCCATCCAAACCTCCGCCGAAGAATTTTTGTATCGTGGTTATTTACTTCAAGGACTGGGGCTATTATCTCGGCAACGACTTGTATTAATCATTGTTACCAGTTTGTTGTTTATGCTGCCACACTTGAGTAATCCAGAAATGCAACGAGGAGAAATATGGGTAGCATTGCAATACTTTTCATGGGGTGTATTTTTTTCAGCACTGACCCTAAAAGATAATCGCCTAGAACTTTCTTTAGGTGCCCATGCAGCAAATAATATTTTTGCTTTTTTATTTGTTAATACTAAAGATTCGGTAATTACTACACCTGCCGTCTTAACTATCAACGATCCTGGAGATCCTAAAGTAGGTTTGGTTGTTTTCTGGCTAATGATTGCAATATTTTACTACTTCTTCTTTGGTAAACGAAAACAAACTAGATAAAGCTAACTAGCAAGAATCGTCATTAGTTATTAGTCATTAGTCATTAGAGTGTTGACTGGTGACTGGGGAGTTATTATTCTCCCCCTTCCCTATTCTCCAATACCAAGCAACTTCGCCATCGCCAACCGTTGTAATTTCCCGGTAGCACCACGGGGTAATTGGTCTAAAATGTGAATTTGTTTCGGCACTTTGAAGTTTGCCAGCATAGTTGAACAGTGAGCTAAAAGTTCTTTTTCGCTAGCTTCTGCTTTGAGGACAACAGCAGCGTGAATATCTTCTCCTAAAGATTTATGGGGGACAGCAAAAGCTAAGGCTTCAGCAACGGCGGGATGGCGTAGCAAAATATCATCTACTTCTAAAGGAGAAATTTTTTCTCCACCCCGATTAATCAATTCTTTTATTCGTCCAGTCAGGCAAAGATAGCCATCTTCATCAATTGTCCCTTGGTCTCCTGTGCGGAACCAACCATGAAAAAAAGCAGTGGCGTTGGCTTCTGGGTTATTTTCGTAGCCGTCAATGACATTTGGTGCTTTTACCACCACCTCACCCAAACTTCCTTGGGTTAGCAAGTTACCTTCCGAGTCCATAATACCCACTTCCACACCGAAGCCATAACCGACAGTACCGGCTTTGCGGACTTTTGGCGGTAAGGGGTTAGTAGTCATTAAGTGGGATGCTTCAGTCATGCTGTAAGATTCCACCACAGGAGCATTGAGAGTTGCCTCCATTTGTTCAATGATAACTGGAGGCAAAGAAGCACTACTAGAACGAATAAAACGGAAGCGATTTGCTTTGACAATTTCTGTATTGCGGCTAGCCCGTGCCAAAATTGTTTGGTGCATCGTTGGTGCTGCCGAGTACCAGGTAGGTTTGTAGGTATCTACCAATTTCCAGAACTCCAGGGCGTTAAAACCATCAGGACAAACAAGCGTACCACCAGATGCGAGAGTTGACAACAAACAGCCCACCAACCCATGAACGTGGAACAACGGCATTAAGCACAGTGTAGTGTCAGCTGAAGTGAGCGAATAAGCACTAACAATGTTGTTAGCAGAAGCAATAAGGTTGCGATGACGAATTGGCACCCGCTTAGGACGACTGGTAGTACCGCTGGTGTGGAGTATCATCGCTATATCGTCAGATGAAGGTGGGGGGGATGAGGAGGTGGGGAGATGGGGAGGTGGGGAGATGGGGAGGTGGGGAGATGAGGGAGACAGCAATTCTTCCCCCCCATCCCCCCATCCCCTCATCCCCCCATCCTCTTTGCCAGTCCCCAGTTCAAAGCTCAATGTACCATCAGGATTGACTTTGGCATTGATCGGTATCATATCTGGTGTGAGGGCAGCAATGGCCGCTTCTGGTTCCTCAGACAGTGTAATTAGTGCTTTTGCCTGGGTATCTGCATAGTAGA
>NZ_LAHA01000106.1 GCF_002608075.1 Nostoc linckia z4 | reverse complement strand
CCCCACTTAAATATTGGAGAGAGAAAATTGAAAAATCAGCAATTTGGTAATTGGCAAACCACTGTTTTGGGAATTGTGTTAGCAATATTAGTGATTGTTGGGCTAAATTCCTTTATTATTATCAACCCAGGGCAAGCAGGAGTGATTAGCATTTTGGGTAAAGCTAGAGATGGCGCTTTATTAGAAGGTATCCACCTCAAACCACCTTTTATTTCCGCGATCGATGTGTATGATTTAACAGTGCAAAAATTTGAAGTGCCAGCAGAAAGTTCTACAAAGGATTTGCAAAATTTAACTGCGAGGTTTGCGATTAACTTTCGCCTCGATCCGGCACAGGTAGTTGAAGTGAGAAGAAAACAAGGAACTTTGGAGAATATAGTATCAAAAATCATTGCTCCCCAAACCCAAGAAGCATTTAAAATTGCCGCCGCTAAAAGAACAGTAGAAGAAGCAATTACCAAAAGAAGTGAATTGAAACAAGACTTTGATGATGCCTTGGGCGATCGCTTAGATAAATATGGGATAATTGTCTTAGATACTAGCGTAGTTGACTTGACATTCTCTCCAGAATTCGCTAAAGCAGTCGAAGAAAAACAAATTGCCGAACAACGCGCCCAAAGAGCCGTTTATATAGCACGGGAAGCCGAACAAGAAGCACAAGCAGAAATTAATCGAGCAAAAGGAAAAGCAGAAGCTCAAAGACTTTTAGCAGAGACACTCAAAGCCCAAGGAGGCCAATTAGTCTTGCAAAAAGAAGCAATTGAAGCTTGGAAAACTGGCGGCGCTCAAATGCCAAAAGTTTTAGTTATGGGTAGTGACTCAAAAAGCAGCGTACCCTTCATGTTTAACCTTGGAAATGTAGAAAATCAACAATGAAAGAGAATTAGGGGGAAGGGGGAAAGGGGAAGGGGGAAAGGGGAAAGGGGAAAGGGGAAAGGGGAATAATAACTCCGCAGTCAACAGTCAACAGTCATCAGTCAACAGTCAACAGGATAATAAACAAATTTATGTCAAATTCTAATCATCATCTTACTGCCGAACAAGCAAAAAAAATTTTGAATAAATTCAACTGTTTAGACATTGCACCTGTTCTCAAACCAGCAGAAAAAGAATCAATTCGTAATGCTTTAATTTTGATGGCTAACCTTGCTGACTATGAAATTTTGGGAATTTGTGCTGATACAGCAGAAGAAGGAATTTTAGCGATGAAAACCTATTCTTTGGCTTTTGGTTACGAACCACCAAGCAATTTACCGACACCTGAAGGGCCAGTTTATATCAAATTAAATGGCAAAAATGGCTTATGTTATCTCGATTCTTATGCCGGACATCACCGTGGTGTTTTAGTATCTTGCCAATCTTATAACGAAGGCGGAATCAACGAAATGTATGGACATTTGCCGTTGGATTTATTCGTTTGAAATTCATCAATAGATAAGGAGGCAATAGACAATTGGTATAACCTTTTTTCCTCCTTCTTTTCCTCCTTTGCGCCTCTGCGTGAAATAAAAACTTCTATATTATAAATTCTATGACTCTCATCACCCTGCAATCAGTGAAAAAAGACTTTGGCATCAAAGAAATTTTAAAAGATGCCAGCTTTAGCCTAGACCCCGCCGATAAAGTCGGCTTAATTGGTACTAACGGTTCTGGCAAATCAACGCTACTAAAAATGATTGCCGGCTTAGAATCAATGGATAGCGGTCAAATTTTAATTAACTCTGGTTCTAAAATTATCTACTTACCACAACAGCCAGATTTAGATGAAAATCGCACAGTGTTAGAGCAGATTTTTGCTGATAGTGGCGAACACATGACTTTAGTGCGCGAGTACGAAGAACTTTCTGATAAATTGGCTCACTATCCAGATGATAGCCAAATCATGTCTCGCCTTTCTGTGGTGATGCAACGGATGGATACAACTAATGCTTGGGAACTAGAAACCAACGCTAAAATCATCCTCAGCAAATTAGGAATCTCTAACTTTGATGCCAAAATTGGTACTTTGTCTGGAGGCTATCGCAAACGCATTGCTTTAGCCACAGCTTTGCTAGCAGAACCAGACGTTTTGCTCATGGATGAGCCAACAAACCACCTCGACGCTCTTTCTGTAGAATGGTTACAAAGTTATTTAAATCGCTATCGCGGCGCACTTTTTCTCATCACCCACGATCGCTATTTTTTAGATCGCGTCACCAATCGTATCATTGAAATAGACCGAGGCGATATTTACACTTACACAGGTAACTATTCATACTACCTCGAAAAGAAAGCTTTAGCGGAAGAATCTGCTCTTAGCACTCAACGCAAACATCAAGGCATTTTGCGGCGGGAGTTGGAATGGCTGAAAAAAGGGCCGAAAGCCAGAAGTACCAAACAAAAAGCCAGAATTGACCGCGCTCACGCTTTGCGAGATACTGAATTTAAGCAAGTCCAGGGTAAAGTCGATATCTCTACAGTTGGTCGTCGTATTGGGAAGAAAGTTATTGAATTAAATAACGTTTCCAAAGCTTATAACGGACGTACCCTAATTAAAGATTTTACCTACGAATTTAGTCCAGAAGACCGCATTGGCATCATTGGGGCTAACGGTGCGGGTAAATCCACTTTAATGGATATTATTACAGGAAGAATTCAGCCTGATTCTGGTAGTGCGGAAATTGGTACTACAATTCACATCGGTTATTTTGACCAGCATTCTGAAGAATTGCTCACAGCATTAAATGAAAATCAGCGCGTCATTGATTATATCAAAGAAGAAGGGGAATTTGTCAAAATTACCGATGGCACTCAAATTACTGCTTCTCAAATGTTGGAGCGATTTTTGTTTCCTGGAAACCAACAATATGCTCCCATTCATAAACTTTCTGGTGGCGAAAAACGCCGTTTATTTCTGTTGCGCGTTCTTATGAGTGCGCCGAATGTTTTAATATTAGACGAACCGACAAATGATTTAGATGTCCAGACATTGGCAGTCTTAGAAGAATATTTAGAAGATTTTGTCGGCTGTGTAATTGTAGTTTCTCACGATCGCTACTTTCTTGACCGCACCATCGACACAATTTTTTCCTTTGAAGCAGGGGGTAACCTGCGGCAATATCCAGGGAATTACTCAGTTTATTTAGACTTCAAAAAAGCTGAAGAAGCAGCACAGCAACAAGCTGCTGCTACTAAAGAAAAGCCCAAAAATGTCGAACCCCAAAATGGTGCATCTTCACCCAAGAATGCCGAAAATAAAAAGCGGCGGAGATTATCCAATTGGGAGAAGCGAGAATTTGAGCAATTAGAAGGGAAAATTGCCCAATTAGAAGCTGACAAAGCAGAAGCCGAGAAAACACTCGCCAACGTGCCACCAGGGAATTATACTCAAGTGCAGAAATTGTATGAACAAGTGGAATCTTTAAAACAAGCGATCGATGTGGCCACTGAAAGGTGGTTAGAATTGGCGGAGATGGAGTCTTAGGGATTACCAAGAAATAAATTATTTAGTCTTGTAGGGTGGACATCTTGTCCGCCCTTTTGTACGGGCGGGCGAGACGCCCACCCCACAAGAAAAGTTCTATATTTTTTTATTTGGTAGTCCCTTAATGTCTGAATATTTAGATCCCCGACTTCTTCAAGAAGTCGGGGATCTGGGCAGCAACAATTTTTAGATGTTTAATTAGTTAATATCCCAACTAAAATGTGAGTTAATTCAATTAATTCTTCAGGAACCCGATATAATTTGAGGTCTTCTGTTATCTGTTTTTCCTGACGATTGTAGATTGCAAATCGCCAATCTTCACCAGTAGTTACTGCCCCATACAGAACTGGCATCTCTGAATTTATCCATTGGTCGAGTGCAATCAATTCAACTGCTAATTGTGTAAAACCTCTACTTAAATCTGCTTGTTTCGCTTCAATGACTAACAAGCCTTTACCTTTATCAATGTAATAATCCAAGCTGCCTTTTAGTTGGTCGCTAACATTAATGGCATACTCAATATTCAATTGCGTTTGAGCAATTTCGCAAACCTCTAGTAATATTGGTGCGATAATTGCTTGCTTGCGTGCGTCTTCACTAAGTAGCTTGACGCGTCGGAGATTACGCTCAATCGTTCGCTGTAATTCTGCGATTTGATTGGGGTTGAATTCTGTTTTTGGTAATTGCAAGCGATCGCGTTGATAAGAACAGCCAAGTTCAGCTAAAATATCTTCTGGAGAAAACGGCAGTTCAAAATATTTGCTGAATGTATAGCTTTGACCGGGTTGAATGATTCGGGGACGACTCATACAGCAGTTTTGGCGTGGATGGCATACATTACTCTATGATTATTCTTAACAGAATTCTTTAAATGGTGCGTTAGGGCGTTCCACCTAACACACCCTACCACTTCATCTTTTACTTTTAATCTTTGGAGAATCCTTTTTTTCTTTTTTCTCCTGCAAGCTGCGAATTTTAACCAGCACTGGAATATACTGTTGAATCATCCAGGTTAATGCCTCAACGCTGGAATCACCTTGGTCAATTCGGATTTTAGCTTGAACTCCAATCAAGAATAGTTGCATTGCCAGCAACAAAGCAATTGTTTTATCGAGAATATTTTGACGCTTGCGTTGCATTTGTTTGTACCCCAAAGAGTTGATAGATACAGGTTCTCTTTGGGGTCGTGTCCTCAAGCAAATACCCCAATATTGCTAAAAATGCTTTAAAATCAGGATTTAATCAGCTTGGGGTGGTAGTTTCAATTTGGGGTAACCCCAAAGTTCTTGCTTAATTTTTAAAAGGCAATGCCGCGACAAACTTATGGCCCTGAACCTAAAAAGCGAGTTAAGCGTCTGTTGGAGGCGTTGCTTTGTTTCGCTGATGGGGAATTTGAGGACGGTGACTTTAAAATTCAGTACGACTGGAAAGACGAAGACAGCACTAACCCCAAGCTGACTATTGAGACAACGCAGGTAACCTTGGGGTTGCTGACGGAAAAGGACAAATATCCAGACAAGTTAACAAAAGCGCAAATTCAACAAGCGCTGACTTTGCTGAAGGATTTCTTAAAGATTCTCGAAGATAACCGTACTCAAACCAAGGGTGTTGACGAATGGCACTTTACTCTCAAGCTGTGGTCAACAGATAAGGAAAAGAACTTAAAACGGTTTGATGAAGCTTGGGAAAATAACAGACCAAACAAATCGAAAAAATTAGCAGCCAATTCCACCCAAAATGAGGGTGTTGTCACTGTACCCCAAACTAAACTTGCTATATTTCAAGCCCCACCTTTACCTACATACTTTGTAGAACGCCCAGAGTATAGCGATGATTTAAAGACTCGTATTTTAAATGGTTCATCGGCTGATAGTCGCACTTTGGTAATTACTGCGATTCACGGTTTGGGTTCGGTGGGCAAATCTACTTTAGCTGCGGCTTTAGCTTATGATGCAGAGGTGCAATCTCGGTTTTGTGATGGCATTCTTTGGGCAACATTAGGTCAACAACCCGATGTGCTTTCCTTAATTAGTGGCTGGGTGCAAGCATTAGGAGACTATAGCTTTAAGCCTACGAGTGTAACAGCGACTTCTAACCATTTGCGGACTCTGCTTTATGACAAGGCTGTGTTACTAGTGGTGGATGATGCTTGGAATATCGAAAATGCACAAGCGTTTAATGTTGGTGGGTTGCGTTGTCAAGTTTTGGTAACTACTCGTGAAGGCCACATTGCAGATGCGTTAGCAGCCAGCACCTACAGCCTGGATATAATGAAACCAGACCAGGCAATGGAATTGCTGACCAAGAAATTAAGACGCGAGATTACAGGCACAGAACGTCACTCAGCAGAAAATTTAGCCAAAGGTGTTGGTTATCTTCCCCTAGCATTGGAACTCGCAGCCGCCGAAGTTGCCTATGGTACAACTTGGGATGAACTGTTGGGAGATATTCAACAAGAAGTAGCCAGATTAACAAGTTTTGACCGACCGGAAGCCGAAGAAATTACCGATGAGGCTAGTTTAAAACGCCTGAGTTTAACCGCATCTTTAAATTTGAGCGTCAAGAGAATGCCAGCAGAAAAGCAGCAGCATTTCTCTTGGTTAGGGGTGTTGCCGGAGGATGTCAACATTAATAAGATGATGGCAGCAACGCTGTGGCAGATGGATAAGCGTGATGCTGCCAAGATGTTGCAATATTTACGGAATAAAGCATTGCTATTAACAGGAGTACCGCTTGCTGATGGTATGCCTACCTATCGCTTACATGACTTATTCCACGATTTAGCGCGTAATTTGTTAACTGAACCCTCTGTGCCAAAGCGTCCAGGAGATTTGGCTGGGTTGGGTTTAAGCCTTGCTGATGCTCACGCAGCTTTGTTGGAGAAGTATCGGCAGAAAACCGAAAATGGTTTGTGGCATACTGTACCCAATGATGGTTATATTCATCAGCATTTAGTTTGGCATTTAGAAAAGGCTGGACGGGTAAAAGAGATTCACCAGTTGTTACGGAAAGAGTCGGGAAGTGGGAATAATGGCTGGTATGAAGTGCGGGAACAATTGGCACAAACTGGCGGTTACATCACAGATATTTCTCGTGCTTGGGAATTAGCAGAAGCGAATTGGAATGAATCAACACTAGGTTTGCAGTGTCGCTATGCTTTGATTACTGCATCCTTGAATAGTTTGGCAGCTAATCTACCAGCAAATCTGCTAGTAGCGTTGGTCAAAAACAAGATGTGGACTCCCGAACAAGGACTAGCTTATGCCCTGCAAAAACCAGAACTAGATGAGAAAGTGAAAGCTTTGGTAAAATTAACCAACTATTTGCCGCCAAACTTAGAAAAACTAGCACTTTCAAAAATCCTTACTGCTGCGAGGGCGATTCAGGATGAGTTTTCTCGTGTCGAAGCCTTGAGTGCCTTAGCTGACAAACTGCCACCAGAATTGTTGCCAGAAGCCCTTACTGCTGCCAAAGCGATTGAGGATGAGTTTTCTCGTACCTATGCCTTGAGTGCCTTAGCTGACAAACTGCCACCAGAATTGTTGCCAGAAGCCCTTACTGCTGCCAAAGCAATTGAGGATGAGGATTTTCGTACCTATTTCTTGAGTGCCTTAGCCGACAAACTGCCACCAGAGTTGTTGCCAGAAGTCCTTACTGCTGCCAAAGCGATTGAGGATAAGGATTTTTGTACCTATGCCTTGAGTGCCTTAGCTGACAAACTGCCACCAGAGTTGTTGCCAGAAGCCCTTGCTGCTGCCAGGGCGATTCCGTATGACTCTTCTCGTGCCAAAGCTTTGAGTGCCTTAGCTGACAAACTGCCAGAAGTTTTGCCAGAAGCCCTTGCTGCTGCCAGGGCAATTCGGCATGACTCTTCTCGTGCCAAAGCCTTGAGTGCCTTAGTTGACAAACTGCCACCAGAGTTGTTGCCAGAAGCCCTTGCTGCTGCCAGGGCGATTCAGGATGAGTATTCTCGTATCGAAGCCTTGAGTGCCTTAGCTAACAAACTGCCAGAGTTGTTGCCAGAAGCCCTTGCTGCTGCCAGGGCGATTCAGGATGAGTATTCTCGTATCGAAGCCTTGAGTGCCTTAGCTAACAAACTGCCAGAAATTTTGCCAGAAGCCCTTGCTGCTGCCAGGGCGATTCCGTATGACTCTTCTCGTGCCAAAGCCTTGAGTGCCTTAGCTGACAAACTGCCAGAAATTTTGCCAGAAGCCCTTACTGCTGCCAGGGCGATTCAGGATGAGTATTCTCATATCGAAGCCTTGAGTGCCTTAGCTGACAAACTGCCAGAAATTTTGCCAGAAGCCCTTACTGCTGCCAGGACGATTCAGGATGAGTATTCTCGTGCCGAAGCCTTGAGTGCCTTAGCTGAAAAACTGCCAGAAGTTTTGCCACAAGCCTTTACTGCTGCCAAGGCGATTGAGGATGACGATTCTCGTATCGAAGCCTTGAGTGCCTTAGCTGAGAAACTGCCACCAGAGTTGTTGCCAGAAGCCCTTACTGCTGCTAGGGCGATTCAGTCTGAGTTTTATCGTGCTTATGCCTTGAGTGCCTTAGCTGAGAAACTGCCACCAGAGTTGTTGCCAGAAGCCCTTACTGCTGCTAGAGCGATTCAGGATGAGTATTTTCGTGCCAAAGCTTTGAGTGCCTTAGCTGACAAACTGCCAGAAATTTTGCCAGAAGTCCTTGCTACTGCCAGGGCGATTCAGGATAAGGATTCTCGTGCCAAAGCCTTGAGTGCCTTAGCTGACAAACTGCCAGAAATTTTGCCAGAAGCCCTTACTGCTGCCAGGGCGATTCAGGATAAGGATTCTCGTGCTTATGCCTTGAGTGCCTTAGCTGACAAACTGCCACCAGAGTTGTTGCCAGAAGTCCTTACTGCTGCCAAGGCGATTCAGAATGAGTATTCTCGTGCCGAAGCCTTGAGTGCCTTAGCTGAGAAACTGCCACCAAAGTTGTTGCCAGAAGCCCTTACTGCTGCCAAAGCGATTGAGGATGAGTTTTCTCGTACCTATGCCTTGAGTGCCTTAGCTGAGAAACTGCCACCAGAGTTATTGCCAGAAGCCCTTACTGCTGCCAGGGCGATTCAGGATGAGCGTTATCGTGCCAATGCCTTGAGTGCCTTAGCTAAGAAACTGCCACCAGAGTTATTGCCAGAAGCCCTTACTGCTGCCAGGGCGATTCAGGATAAGGATTTTCGTAACTATGCCTTGAGTACCTTAGCTGATAAACTGCCACCAGAGTGGTTGCCAGAAGCCCTTACTGCTGCCAGGGCGATTCAGGATGACTATTATCGTGCCAATGCCTTGAGTGCCTTAGCTGACAGTTTGTTACAAATGCCTGCTGCCGAACTTTTTTCCCTTTGGGAAGATACACTTCATGAACTATCCCTTCGCACTCGCCATGATTTGCTGCAAGATATCAAAGCATTGTTTCCAGTTCTCTCTGCATTAGGTGGTGAAGCAGCAACGGTAGAAATTGCTTGTGCGATTGTGGATGTGGGGCGATGGTGGAAATAATTCGTAATTCGTAATTTAAGACATGAGTGGCCGATCGCCATTAGCCATAAAATCATCACAGAAATTGTCTAGACTCTCGATGAGTGTATAGCGCTTCCCAGTTTTTAGCTCTAACCCAAACGTATTAGATACTATCGAATTCGGCTCATGAGAGCTTTTGGCTTTTATGCAGTGTTTCTAATCTGTCGGCCTCTGCTTGTTCTGCTGCAATGTCAGCATCAACTTTATCGCGGTTAGCGTGATAATAAGCTAGAGCTGCATAAAGTTGCGCTAAACTCAGATGACTAATTTGATCTGCAATTTCTTCTGCGCTGTAACCTTGTTTATACCAGATAGCGATGCGTCGGACTGTCACCCCTGTACCAGCAATAATCGGACAACCGCCGTGTATTTCAGGATTATAGTTAATTAGTGTGCCGATATCGGTAATAGTTGTCAAAACTTATTCTCCGAAATTTTGTATATTATCTCTAATCTCCTTGTTCCCAGTCCCTTTTTCCTGGGGCAGCAATTGGATTTGCCTAATCTAGAAACTGCGATCGCCTATCCATATAGTGTTATCGTAAAGAATATTAGGAATTAATTACCAAGGCAGATGACTATTACTGTCAACGTTGCCCAAGCAACTGCCAAATTTAGCGAACTTCTCAATCAAGTATTGCTGGGTGAAGAAGTTGTGATTGCCGAACAAGGGATTCCAGTTGCACATCTAGTAGCCCTTACAAATACCAACTCTCCTCGCATTCCAGGTTTAGATAAGGGTAAGGTGTTTATTGCACCAGATTTCAACGAGCCTTTACCGGATGAAATCTTGAGTGATTTTGAAAATTCTAACTATATGGTGAACTAACTTTTCCTATAACATTAATCTCTCAAATCACCAGCTAGCAAGATATTCATCTGCGTAGGCGTACCCCTACGGGGAAGCAAGCTACGCGTAGCGTCTCGTAGAGAAGCCCGTCGTAGGCATCGCAAACTTCCCAACAAACAACAGAAGCCGCTATTGTTAAGTCAATAGCGGCTTTTGTTTACCCAATAGCGGCTTTTGTTTACCCAATAGTGGCTTTTGTTTACCCAATAGTGGCTTTTGTTCGTCCAATAGTGGCTTTTTTCACCCAATAGCGACTTTTGTTCACCCAATAGTGGCTTCTCTTCACCCAATAGCGGCTTCTCTTCACCCAATAGTGGCTTTTCTTCACCCAATAGCGGCTTTTCTTCACCCAATAGCGGCTTTTCTAATGTTTCTTAGCTCTTGTTTTTACCCCTTGCCTTCTTAAGATGAGTAATTAAATACCGAAATATTACTGATATTAGCTGAAAATTGTACGAATAAAAATTGCGATTTCTGCTGAACCAGATTTCGATTGAATTAAGGCAAGCTAGCTTTAGAAGTATTTTAAAAGGATAAAATTATGGCTCTCAAAAAACGTAAATCCAGCGTTTTAGAAAAAGTTGAGTCAAGAGTAGCCGGGATAAAATTGATCGATCCAAATATCAAATTTGATAACGATTCTAGTCTCCAAAAACTGATTGAGTCAATTGAACAGTTACAAAATAAACTCGACGTTCATAATAATGCTCTGTCTTTAGCTGATTCTTCTCTAACTGAAATTGAACAAATGGAAAAGGATTTGAGTAATCTTTCTCAAAAGATGCTAATGCTAATTGCTATTAAGTACGGCAAAGATAGCGCTGAATATGAAACGGCAGGTGGTGTTCGAGATAGCGATCGCGTCCGGAAAATGCGATCGAGCCGCTTGAAAAATGTTGCAGAAAAAGCATTAGATAAATAGGTGGCAGATAGACATCTCTATAAATTAATTCTGCATTCACCGATATCCTTGTAGAGACGTAGCAGTGCTACGTTTCTACATTATTAAGTAGGTCAACTTAATTAAACATAAAACAATGGTAGGGTGCGTTATCGCAAAGCGTAACGCACCTCAATTGCTATACAGTCTACAGAGGTGCGTTAGCCTACGGCATAACACACCCTACATTTATTGACATCTACGTATGACGTTTTTTTAGGTTGAGCTACTTACCATTTGACAACCTATATATTTTCCTCAAACAACTTGTGAAAATCAGAATCCTTTCTGGCAACATTTTTTAGCCGCAATAATCTATAAGATAACACAGCTTTTTGAATCAATTTATCACTTATTTTTTGCAATCTTGAACGATTTTGATATTCAATATTTTTGTGAATGTCGAAATAAATTTGTTTTTCCTGGAGATTAGATTGTCCTTTTTTGATTCTGATTCGCTCTATATTGTCCTTAAAAAACGCAAATTTATCTTCGCGATCGAATGCGATCGTCATCCCCACTTTAGCAGCAGCTAGTCCCATAGCATAACCTTCGCCATGATAAATTCCTCGCATTTCAAATAAGTAAGAAATTGTCTGCCAAAGTTGAAAAAACTTCTTTTCTAACCCATCCTGTCCGCGCATAGCAAACATGAATTCATGGAACCACTGCACTTTTTGAAGGTCGATATTTAGTTTTTCAGCTACTTCTTCTATAACTTTAATTTCTTTCGGGTTTTTGATATTTGCCATGTGTTGCAGCAAATCACAACCGGCTCTAGCAGTGATTCCAGGAGGCCAATTCATTTCTTTGACTACAGCGTCAATAATTCGGACATCAGAGTCTAAAAACATACAACTCTCAAATAGTGAGAGAGCCTTTTCAAGGACGAAGCGTTTATCATGATAGCCTTTAACACTTTGAAGGCGGTGCTTAAATGCTAAAACGTGAGGAAATTCCTTAAAATACTCTGGCTTATCGGTTAGAACGCATAGATCTGTATTTTGTGCGTGTTGCTGAATATCTTTAGCTAGCATCCTTGCGTGAGTACGATATCTTTCACCCACAGCCAAGGTACAAAAGCAGAATTTCTGAGACATGTTCATAGGATGAAAGTGTTTTTATTACCATCCTTTTCCCATGTTACAGTCAATGTGCAGAATATGGGTTTTATCAAAGGCAGGGTGTTATACCAGTTCTCCAAAAAACGATTACAGATGATGACACGGGGACGCGGAGATTGATTTGTTGCGAGATTTTAGAGAATTGGTCTTAGAAAATAATTGAATGGATCGGGTTTGATTCCTAAATCCATTCTTATGCTGCTATCATTCGCACTCGAATGTAATCACCCAAAATTCGGTTAATTACAACGATGGCGCATACAATTTATCGCCAACAATGTTGCGAATTGTGTCTGCTAATTGAGTATATGCAAAGTCAGATAAAATCGGTTTTGCTCCTTGTAAATCAATTGCTTGGTCTAAATCAATCCACGATTTACAACCGCCGTATTTAGCATAATAGCCAATTTCTTGTTCTTGCGGTAATTTATAAGTTCTCAAAAGCAAAACATATAGAGGTTGACGTGGTTTCCATTTGAGGCGATCGCTAATAAAGTGTTCGTTCCAAATGTGGAAAGGAAGTAAAGCGTTAACAACAGATTCGTCAGTAATCGGCAAAATATCTGTAATTTCAGCCCAACTACCGATGCGAATTGTTTCTGGATGCCACCCTGATGTTACTGGATAAACATCATCAGCATACTCAGGTTTGAGCATAAAAGCTTGTTGATGCTCGTAAGTAGGGTAAAGCAAAATCTGTTTGTGGGCAACTTGAAAATGTCCGTTTCGTTCGTGGATACCGCCTTTGCGGAGTAACATGATTGTTTTGCCCGTCTCCAAGGCATTTATGGCAACAGCCCATTCTTTGAGAGCATGAAAAGTTGTAGTCAATTCCATCAGCATGTACTGTAATTCTAATTTAATTTCAAGCCAAAACCGATAAAGTATGAAACTGTCCAGAGAAATGAATTAGGTTAGCGAACAGCTATAGAAAAACCAACACTAGATACTTTCGTAGTGCAAATCACACCTACTCTTATGGGAACTTGACTAGCAGATAAAAGAATGTGGGTGAGAATTGACGATGCTGACTCAATTAAAACAATTCGAGCAGCATTTAAAACTAGTATCACAACAATTGCTACTGCTGAAGTTTATAGTCAAGGACATTCTGAAAAAATTGTAGCTGGAGCTTTATCTAATGTGCTGCCATTAGGTAGAGTATGCCACCAAAGTTTTCGCCAACTACCTCAAGTATGAACTAGTAATTAAGGCTTGTGAACATTCCCTGACAAACCTAAAAACTGATTACACTGCCCAACAAGAGTTGGAAAAACTGCATTCCATAGCCCTCCTCCATAATTGTAGCCTCCCTCAGTTAGCTTTGGCGTGTTTAATCGCTCAAGTGCAAACAAATGGTAGGGATTGTTGACTGATGACTGATGACTGATGACTGATGATTGTTGACTGTTGACTGTTGACCCTTCGACTCCGCTCAGGGTCAAGGCTGAGCGGAGTCGAAGCCTTGACTGATGACTGTTGACTGGGGAATTAAGCTAATCCTCATTCAAATTGCATCTTTGCGTCCCCGCGTCCCCGCGTCCCCATCTCCCTTGTCTCCCGTGTCTCCCTTGTCTCCCTTGTCTCCCTTGTCTCCCTTGTCTCCCCTAACCCCTAGCCCAACTCTGGAAGATCCCTTTAAATCTCTTAAAAACATGGTTAGGGATCAAGCTTATCATGCCAGATTGCAAAATCTAACAAAACATCAACTTTAGTAAACTCAGGGTTCCAACTGAAAAACTTGGTGATAAATTAAATAGTAGGACACCAAATAAAACAAAACCAAACAAAAAGGGCAAATGACTAGTGTCCCCTGTCATCAACCCAAGTAAACTTCAGCATCTCAATATACAAGTGGCGAAAAGTCTAATTGTAAAAGATAATGCCAAATCCCAAAACGGAAAAACGTAGAAATGCGAAGTTTGCCAATTAGTCCACCTTAGTTATTAACCTTCTGTTAGTTAATTTAGTTTAACAATTTGAAACCTGTAAACTCGATAAAACCTGGTCACCCTCGACCAGGTTTTTGGTTTTTTATGAAAATAAATTCACAAAAAACCAGACATTTAAATCGGGGAAAGGCGAAAGGGGAAAGGGGAAAGGGGAAAGGGGAAAGGGGAAAGGCGAAAGGGAAACCCACTCTTCAAAGGGCTTCGCCTCTCAAAACAAATATTCAGTTTAAAGTAGGCTTTATACTTACCAGGACTTACGCAAAAATAACGTAATTCCGTCATTACGAGCGATAGCGAAGTAATCCCCCCTGACGCTGGGATTGCTTCCCTACACTCCGTTTCGGTCGCAATGACAATATCGGCGTTGCGTAAGTCCTACTTACAACTAAAGTTATTTATCTTACTGTTCCCCTAACCCTATTCCCTGTTCCCTATCCTGTAAATAAAATAGTAGTTCTCGTTACATACAATCATCAAAAACGCGGATAACATTGAAAAAACCTCATACTAGAAACTAAATGATAGAAAGCTGTTTATAGCAATCCTATTTCAGTTGTGAAAAATATCGGTGTTGACTGTTGACAGTTCACTGTCAAAGGTTAACAGTCAACAACCCTAACATGTAAGATTTCACAAACTATTTGGGATTGCTATATGTTTATATTCTCCAAGCAGCTATCTTGATGACGGTTCTTTTCTCAGTAATTGTCCTGGAGTACATAGAAAATAATTACATTTTGTCTAAAGTATTAGGCAAAAAACTGTACCACAGGCTGAGGTTTGACTTGACAAAAGTTTGCCATTATGCTTTCTAGCTACAAGTAAAGGAGTTTGCAATGCACCGACAAATGTGCTGGTTACCTAAGTCTGGTGGCGACGGGGAGAAAATCTTATTTTTGCAGACAGAACCCGGCAAAGCTTGGCGTCCTTACACAGCTTTTGGGCATATTGCAGTCCCAGATTATCCCATACCAGGTGGTTCTAAAGGTTGGGCAACTTATCAAAAACTTTTGAAAGCAGGTTGGACACTAGTACCTAGCGCACGTGCAAACGAATTTGGTAACAGTAGCTACGTAGAATCAAAGAATTTTTGAATTTGGGCATTGGGCATGGGGCATTGGGCATTGGGCATTGGGCATGGGAAGAGGACAAGGTAGACAAGGTAGACAAGGTAGCAATCTTTCTCTCCGAAGTTCTGATGGTCGGAAACCTCCGCTCAGACTTCTCTCCTTGTCTCCCTT
>NZ_LAHA01000105.1 GCF_002608075.1 Nostoc linckia z4 | reverse complement strand
ATGGGGCATGGGGCATGGGGACAAGGGAGACAAGGGGGACAAGGTAGCAATTTTTCTTCCTTGTCTCTCCCATCTCCCCATCTCCCCATCTCCCCACCTCCCCATCTCCCCATCTCCCCACCTCCCCATCTCCCCACCTCCCCACCTCCCCACCTCCCCGCCATTTTGTCACCTTGTTTTCTTCTTAACCTTCCGTTTGGATTTTCCAGTAATAGAATTAAAAACGAAGCCCCTGTAAAACCTTCAACTATCAAAAGTTAGAAGCTCTAGTAGCAGATTTGACAAAATTGCCAAAATAGAAATCTGTGTCCAAAATACGCTTGTAAAATTTTTATGACTTCCCGGATTCGCTTTTTGATGTGTCCTCCCGATCACTACGATGTCGATTATGTGATTAATCCCTGGATGGAAGGGAATATTCACAAATCATCACGCGATCGCGCTGTAGAACAGTGGCAAGGACTACACCACATTCTTAAACAACACGCCATTGTAGACTTAGTACCGCCAGAAAAAGGTTGGCCAGATCTAGTTTTTACAGCCAACGCTGGTTTAGTACTGGGAGAAAATGTGGTACTCAGTCGTTTTTTACACAAAGAACGTCAGGGAGAAGAACCTTACTTTAAACAATGGTTTGAGGCAAATGGTTACACAGTATATGAACTTCCCAAAGATTTACCATTTGAAGGAGCAGGAGACGCACTGCTAGATCGGGAAGGACGCTGGTTATGGGCGGGATATGGTTTCCGTTCTGAATTAGATTCTCACCCTTACCTCGCTAAATGGTTGGATATTGAGGTACTCTCCCTACGATTGATAGACGAACGTTTCTATCATTTGGATACTTGCTTTTGTCCGTTAGCAAACGGTTATTTGCTTTACTATCCTGGTGCTTTTGATTCCTACTCCAACCGCTTGATTGAAATGCGGGTAGCACCAGAAAAGCGAATCGCCATAGCCGAAGCTGATGCAGTCAACTTTGCTTGCAATGCGGTGAATGTAGAAAGCATCGTGATTATGAACAAGGCGAGTGATGCTTTGAAGTCGCGCCTTGCTGATGTTGGTTTCCAAGTGCTAGAAACACCGCTGACTGAATTTCTCAAAGCTGGTGGTGCGGCTAAATGCCTAACCCTACGGGTGACGGAACCTGTGAGAGAAGAACTTCATGCCAACGTCTCGGTGGAAAGCCGTGTCATTCGCATGGAAGGACATTTGTTAGACGCTGGTTTGATTAACCGGGCTTTGGATTTGATTGTAGACGCTGGCGGAAGTTTCCAAGTTTTGAATTTTAATTTGGGAGAACAGCGTCAAAGTACTTCAGCTGCCGAAGTCAAGGTATCAGCACCATCCCATGAAGTGATGGAAGAAATCATTTCGCGGTTGATTGATTTGGGTGCTGTAGACTTACCCCAAGATGAGCGAGACGCTAAATTAGAACCTGTAATTCAAAATGGCGTAGCGCCTGAAGATTTCTACGTCAGTACAATTTATCCCACCGAAGTGCGAATTCATGGCCAGTGGGTGAAGGTGGAAAATCAGCGGATGGATGGAGCGATCGCCATTACTCAAACACCCAACGGCTTCAAAGCTAGGTGTAAAATATTACGGGATTTAGCAATTGGCGAACAAGTAGTCACAGACGTGCTAGGTATCCGCACCATCCGCAAAACAGAATCGCGAGAACAACGCAGCACTAACGAATTCAGCTTTATGTCATCTGGGGTTTCTAGCGAACGCCGGGTGGAATTAGTGGTGGAACAAGTCGCTTGGGAATTGCGTAAAATTCGTGATGCTGGTGGTAAAGTAGTTGTCACGGCTGGCCCAGTAGTGATTCACACTGGTGGCGGCGAACATCTAGCACAACTAATTCGCCAAGGATACGTGCAAGCGCTACTCGGTGGCAATGCGATCGCTGTCCACGACATCGAGCAAAATATGATGGGTACTTCCTTGGGTGTAGACATGAAGCGGGGTGTGGCCGTTCGTGGCGGACACCGCCATCACCTGAAGGTAATTAATACCATCCGCGGTTACGGTAGCATTCCCAAAGCCGTGGAAGCGGGGGTAATTAAGAGTGGCGTCATGTATGAGTGCGTTAAGAATAACGTGCCTTTTGTGCTTGCTGGGTCAATTCGGGATGACGGGCCTTTACCTGATACCCAAATGGATTTGATTAAAGCCCAAGAACAGTATGCCAAAAACCTAGAAGGTGCAGAGATGATTTTAATGCTGTCATCAATGCTGCACTCAATTGGCGTGGGTAATATGACTCCGGCGGGGGTGAAAATGGTATGTGTGGATATTAACCCAGCTGTGGTGACTAAATTGAGCGATCGCGGTTCTGTAGAATCAGTGGGTGTAGTCACAGACGTGGGATTATTCCTCAGCCTGTTGATTCAGCAGTTGGATAAATTAACAAGTCCCTATATTAGTAAGGTAGGTTAAAAAACGAACTACTCCAGATATTACACGAAACTTCTGGTGCGATCGCCATTAGGCGTTAAGCTGATGCGCTTTTAAATTGCATAACTCAACTCGTTAGAAAGACGCTCTTACAGGGGGACACACCAGACACAAAGATGCAATTTGAATGACGATTAGCTTACAAGTTTAATAGTAGGGTAGGCATTTTGACCCTACTATTTTTTATGTTTAATTAAGTTGACTATAAAGTAATGAAAGTTCATAGACTTGGGAAAATATTTTTTTTGATTTTTTTAGTCTTTATATCAATGATTGTCTTGGTTAACTTGCGATCGCCAGATGATAAACGACTGGACTTTTGTAGTAGTCTTAAATCACTAAACCAAATTGAAGTTAAAGATTACGATAATAATGGAATTAAATGGCGTCAAGGCACATTTACTACAAAAGTTTCTTTTGGCGATGGCCAAAAACTAACAGTAGTGATTTTTCCTAAAGCACTTGCTCCTAAAATTTGGTCAACAGTATCCCAATCATCTATTCAATATATTGGTGACGGTGGCGATAATAATTGGCGAGAATGGTTGAGTCCTGATTATTTTTATTTACTCGCGGTTCCTCCAAAAACCACAGCTTTAGCTTTTGGCAGACTTTGTAATCGCAACGGAGATGTTGAAGTTGAACCTATCAAAAAATTGCAAAACATTTCTCCCACAAAAATAATCATCAACGACAAAATTTATCTCTCTGTTTCGTCTCCACTACCAGCCATTAAACCATATACTGTCATAGTCAATACTGGCAGTAATCGTCTCGATACATTAGGTACTCAAACAGAAGTATATTTCACCAAAGAAAACCTCAAATTTGAGTAAAAAGTAGTGGAGAGTAGACAAGGTAAGGGGGACAAGGAGGACAAGGAAGACAAGGAAGAAAAATTGCTACCTTGTCCCCCTTGTCTCCCTTGTCCCCATCCCCCATGCCCCATGCCCAATGCCCAATGCCCAATTCTCCTTTAACAAGGTATTAAAGCATCCAATCTCCCTAGTACTGCCATATCTTCTGCATCTAACTCTACAGGTGTTCCACTGCGAATTAATTCCGAAAAGTCTTCATTAGGAACCATTACAGTTAGGGTATACAAGCGAGTAGAACCTGTATTTTTAATCATGTGCGTACCTGTGGGAGGTACTAATAAACTATCTCCGGATTTGATTTTAGCCATCTTACCGTCACACATGGCGATCGCTTCACCTTTGATCACAAAAAACATTTCCACTGCCCACTGATGGCGGTTTGGTGGTGTTTGTCCGCCGACATCAAATATTTCTAGACAGCAAGTCAAGGAGGTATTTGCATTGGTGGAATCAAAAATAATCGCTAAGCGATTGGAGTCGTCAGGATTGATGCGATACACCTGATAATCTTTGGGAGATTTGATCACAGGAATTACACAACGGGTAGCGTACATTTATTTATCCCCTCGAATTTATTGATGGTGACAAAAGATGCAAGTATTGAATATTTAGTTGTCAGAATTAATTTTCTGGAAGTTGCAGACAGAGATTTGGAAAATAATCATCTTTTGGTGTTAATTGCTGACGGTTGACGGTTGACGGTTGACGGTTAACTGTCAACTGTCAACGCTTTTAAAATCCCTTGAGAATCTGTGACAAAACCAAAGCATTGTTTAACGTTGTACAATGTCGCCAGCCAACAATACTCAGGTGATGTTGTGGCGGTGCAGTCTTTGACTAATATGCAGTCATACCCTAAAAAGTTAGCATCACACAACGTGGTCAGTACGCATTGGTCGGCGTTAACACCAGCAAAGAATAGTGTAGTTTTTCCCAGATTCTTCAAAATACTATCTAAAGGGGTATCCCAGAAACCACTCATACGGTATTTATCTATGCGAATATCTTCTTTTAGCGGTTGTAGTTCGTCCACCACCGCCGCCGCCCAACTGCCTGCCATGAGTACTTTTGCACCGTTTTTGGGCAGGGGATCGCCCAAACCCACACCATCGCCCGTGGGGTTGTAGACATGGAGTGAAGCTGCACTAATGTTGAGTAAGTCGGGACGATTCCCCCAATTCACCCAAATTATCGGCACACCAGCAGTACGCAATTCTGGGAGTAAAATTTTTAAAGGTTCGATGGGCTTACGGGCTGGGGTGACATCCACGCCGATATGCGCTAACCAACCGTCAGGGTGACAGAAGTCATTTTGCATATCAATGACGAGGATGGCGGCTTTTGCTAGGTCTAGACGCAGAGTTTTTGTTTCTGTTGCTAAGATAACGGGTTGTGGGGTCTTTTGAGGACGGGTGATATCTGCAATGACATCATTCACTGTCCACGCATTTGGTGGAAACCCCAATGTCCGTAATGGTAAATTCATACAATTGCAATTGCCAATACCATTTTCTATTTTGTAACTTGAAACTTAGTTCAGAAGACGATTCTTAATCAAGGTTAAATATGTTAAGTTTCACTATCCAAAATGTTTTAATTGCTACTAACGATGATTACGTAACAGTTGATGTACAGGTTGTAGATGGTAAAATCGCTGCCATCGCTGCGAATTTAGAAGTCATCGGTACAGCTATAGATGGTAAACATAAGCTGCTGCTTCCTGGGTTTTTTAATGCCCATACCCACTCTTCGGAAATGTGGCAACGGGGAATCATGTCGGTTTTGCCCTTAGAATTATGGTTGGCGGAACTGTATGATTTTGCACCTCTGGATATCGAACAAGTTTATCTCAGCGCATTGGGAACGGCGGTGGAAACTTTACTTTCTGGTGGAACGAGTGTAGTAGACCACTTGGTGTTAATTCCCGGACAAGAGTTAGAAACCATTGCTATTGCAATTCGCGCTTATAAAGAAGTGGGAATTAGAGCTTTTATCGCGCCTTTAATTCAAGATCAATCTCTCACCGCAGGTATTCCATCTGGGGAGTCTACACAAAATCATGAACCTTATTTTCGCTCCACTGCGGCAACGTTGGAAATTATTGAAGAAGCGGTAAAAAAATTTCATCGCCCAGATGAAGGTGTGAGTATTTTAGTTGCACCAACAGGGATACAATTGTGTACTGATGATTTGTTTGTTGGGTGTATTGAATTAAGCGATCGCTACAATCTTTGTCGTCATTCCCATTTACTAGAAACCAGGGCACAGGAAAAACTCGCCCAAGAAAAATACGGTTGTACGGCTGTAGAACATTTACAACGAATTGGATATTTAAGTGATAAAACTTCTCTTGCCCATTGTGTTTGGTTAAATGACGCTGATATTGCTATTCTCAGCGAAACTCAATCTACAGTCGTTCATAATCCCTTGAGTAATTTACGCTTAGGCAGTGGCATCGCCCCGATTTTAAAATATCGCCAAGCCGGAGTCAATGTCACTTTTGGTTGTGATGGGGCTTCTAGTAATGACTCCCAAGATTTGTTAGAAGCTATTAAAATTGGTTCGATTTTACATAATGTTACAGATTTAGATTATCAATATTGGATTACACCCCGAAAATCAGTGGAAATGGCATCTTTAGGAGGTGCAAAAGGATTGAATGTTGCAGATCAACTCGGCTCTTTAACTGTCGGAAAACAAGCGGATTTCGTACTTTATGACCTCACAAATTTATCATTATTACCGCGTACAGACCCCATTGGCTTATTAGTTTTGGGGCGTCCTAGTAATGTTGTAAATAGTGCTTGGGTGAATGGCAAACAAATTATTAATAATGGTAAATTTACAACAATTAATGTTGACGAATTGCGCCAAGAATTATTTACCCGCAGTCAATGGGAGACTAAGAGGAAATCGGAAACTGTTGCACAAATTGAAACTCATTATCGCACAGTGATGGGGTTATGAAACACAAACATAAGTTAATGGGCGCTAAAAAAGCATAACCAATAGGAGTGGTTGTTGACAGTTGACTGTTGACTGTTGACAGTTGACTGTTGACTAAAGATTAAAGGGAAAATACCAAACCTTTCCCCCTTTCCCCTTCCCCCTTCCCCTTTTCCCTTCTCTTTCCCCTTCCCCTTTTCCCGACTTCTGAAAAAGTCTATTGGCTTAGATATAGTGTATAACTATTGACTTGGAAAATAATCCAAATTTTTCTATTGCTATCAGCTGCAAACTATAGTCAAGTATTTGCCACAGTTCTGTAATACTCTTTTTATAAAGATAAGAGATAATGTTAAGACTTGGTAGATTTCAGCCCCTATTTGAAAATAATAGGTGATTAGATTTTTGGTTTTCAGGCTGGAGAAATTTCTGTGATGCGCTTTAAATCTCATCTGAATTCTTTGAAAGAAATACGTCAGAATTTAGCACCTTATATTATAGCATTACTGACAGTTACAATTTCACTATTACTGTCAGTACTGCTAAGTTCGCTACTTAAACCGACGATGTTTATGCTTTTTTTTGTGGCTGTAGCGATTAGTGCTTGGTATGGTGGAATGGAAGCAGGACTACTAGCCACTGCTTTATCAACTGTAGTGATAGACTATTTTTTTATCGAGCCATTATTTACATTGTTTGCTTACCGCATAGATAGCATAGTGCATCTATGTGTGTTTTTAATCATTGCTATCATTATGAGTTGCTTTCATAGACAATTAAGGATTTTTCAGCAACGCTTAGAGAAACGAGAAAAGCAGTTACAAGTGAGTGAGGCGAAGTTTAGACATTTAGTTGAATCTAATATAATCGGTGTATTTGTCAGCAATAGCAATGGAGAGATTATTGAAGCTAACGAAGCATTTCTAAAAATGCTCGGTTATTCACGCGAAGAAATTTTAGTGGGACGAGTGCGATGGCAAGACCTCACACTCACAGAAGATTTAGCATTAAGCGAACATTCTTTCCTAGAACTAGAAGCTACAAAAATATTTCCACTCCAAGAAAAAGAATATTGTCGTAAAGATGGTAGTTCCATATCTATTTTAATCGGTGGCACTTTATTGCGAGAAGCTGATAATAACCAAGAAGAAGTAATTTCATTCTGTCTTGACATCAGCAAACGCAAGCAAGCTGAACAAGAGCGAGAACAATTACTCAAACGAGAACAAGCTGCACGCTCAGAAGCAGAAGCCGCTAATCGCATCAAAGATGAATTTTTGGCTGTGCTATCCCATGAAATCCGCTCACCTTTGAATCCTATTCTCGGTTGGTCGCAGTTACTTCAAAGCAAAAAGTTAGATGAGGTTCAGACGGCTCAAGCACTGGAGGTCATTGAGCGTAATGCCCAGTTACAAGCTGAATTAATTGATGACTTGCTGGATATTTCTCGGATTTTGAGAGGCAAACTCAACCTGAATATTCGCCCTGTGGATTTGGGATTGACGATTCAAGCCGCAATAGAAATAGTACGCTTGGCGGCGCAAGCCAAATCAATTCAAATACAGACAATGGTCTCCACAAATACAGTGCAAGTTTTAGGAGATCCTAGCCGATTACAGCAAGTAATTTGGAATCTCCTTTCCAATGCGGTTAAGTTTACCGAAGTAGGAGGACGCATAGAAATCCGGCTAGAACGCCTTGATTCTCAAGCTTTAATCACCGTTAGTGATACAGGTAAAGGCATCCACCCAGATTTTCTTCCCTATGTGTTTGACTATTTTCGCCAAGCAGACAGCACCACAACTCGGAGGTTTGGTGGATTAGGGTTAGGTTTGGCGATAGTTCGTCACTTAGTCGAACTGCATGGCGGGACTGTCGAGGCTCAAAGCCAAGGCATTAATCACGGAGCAACCTTTATTGTGAGGTTACCACTTATGCCTACTCAAATTCTGACAAAACAAGATAGTAAACAACCTGAGCAATCTTTAGATTTAAAAGGTATCAAGATTTTAGTGGTAGAAGATGATACAGATACGCGAGAATTTACTACCTGCTTACTAGAGGAATACGGAGCAAGTGTAACAGCAGTTACCTCAGCAAGTGAGGCACTAATCACTTTTGGCGAATTTCAGCCAGACCTACTGTTAAGCGACATTGGTATGCCAGATATTGATGGATACATGTTGATGCAGCAGGTCAGAACCCTGCCACCCGAACAAGGAGGAAAGATTCCAGCCATCGCCCTGACCGCCTATGCTGGAGAATTTGACTACCAGCAAGCGTTAAGAGTTGGTTTTCAAAGGCATATTTCTAAACCAGTTAAAGCGAAGAAACTGGTAGAAGCGATTACTGACTTAGTTGGGGTCAAATAAAGGACTTCCAATTGAAGAAGAATACAGAATACAGAATTCAGAATTCAGAATTCAGAATTCAGAATTCAGAATTCAGAATCAAGACGCTCCTGCATCGTTCTAAGCGTACCCCTGCTCTTAAGCAAGCTACGCATAGCGTCTCTAACAGCCGTTCGCCCGTACATTGTATGTATATCAATATTTTGGTGAATTGGTATTAACTGTTGACTGTTGACCGTTGACAGTAAACAGTCAACACTCAGCAGTCAACAACCGCAAGCTGAATAATTTATTTTTTGGTTTTATTTCATTAGGAGTTATATTCCAATACAGTTCAGTTAAGCCTTTCTTTCTTCTCTTTGCGTCCTTCTCTGACGAGACGCTGCGCGAATGCGTCCTTGGCGGTAGCCTGCGGCAAGCCGCTACGCGTCTACGTTAAAAAAATTGAATTTGACCAAGAGTTTTAGCCTTAACACCAAGCGTATTGAGTTATATTCAAATCAACATCCCAGCAATACAAGCTGTGATAAAACCAGCCAACAATCCGCCAATCATTGCCCTGACACCCATACGAGCTAAATCATGTTGGCGATTCGGTGCTATGCCAGTAATACCGCCGATGGTAATGCCAATTGAACCAATATTGGCAAAGTTACATAATGCGTAAGTCGTGATTATAACCGAACGCTGAGAAATTTTTCCGCTTTCAATTAATGCCTTTAAATCTAAAAAAGCAATAAATTCATTCAAAATAGTCTTTGTACCCAATAGTGCGCCCACTTCTTGACAATCAGCCCAAGGTACACCCATCAAAAATGCTACGGGAGCCATAAAATAAGACAAAATTCGCTGTAATGAAAGTTGCTGTAAACCAAACAATCCCCCTAACCATGCCAGCAAGGCATTCACAGCAGCTAATAATCCCAAAAAAGCAATAATCATTACCCCCACATTCACTGCTAGCTTGACGCCGTCAATGGCTCCGCTACTAGCTGCATCAATAACATTTATATAATTAGTTTTTACATCCACCTTGACTTTACCAGCAGTTGTTGATACCTCTGTTTCTGGGTACAGCAATTTTGATACCACCAATGACGTGGGAGCAGTCATAAAAAAAGCCGCGATTAGGTGTTCTGTTTGTACCCCAAAGGAAATGTACGCTCCTAATACTCCACCTGCAATTGTGGCAAAACCAGTAGTCATCAGGGCATGGAGTTCTGATTGCGTCATATCCGCTATGTAAGGTTTCACCACCAGCGCTGATTCTGTTGGCCCCAAAAAAATGTTACTGGCACAGGATAAAGATTCAGAACCCGATGTTTTCATTGTCTTCATCATTACCCACGCCATTAGGCTGACCACTCGCTGTAAAATACCGTAGTGATATAAGACACTAATGAAGGCAGAGAAAAAGATAATTGTCGGCAACACTTGGAAGGCAAAGAAATGATCCTTAAAATTTTCTCCAAAGACAAATTTAGCTCCAACATCAGAGAATGCCAAAAATTGACTGACAATATCTCCTAGAGATTTAAACGCATTCAAGCCCCAAGGAGTTTTCAAAATCACCAAGCCAAATACAAACTCTAATCCCAAACCCCAAGCAACTATTCGCCACCGCACCGCCTGACGATTTACAGAAAAGGCATAGGATATGGCGATAAAAATTAAAATTCCCAACGCAGAAATAGCGCGTTCCATATTTACCTTGGCGATACAACTTTTTTGATGAAAAACTCCATGTTAGTTGCGGGATGGGGAGATGGGGAGATGGGGAGATGGGGAGATGGGGAGATGGGGGGATGGGGAGATGGGGAGATGGGGAGATGGGGAGATGGGGAGATGGGGAGATGGGGAGATGGGAGAGACAAGGAAGAAAAATTGCTACCTTGTCCCCCTTGTCCCTCTTGTCTCCCTTGTCTCCCTTCCCATGCTCCATGCCCCATGCCCCATGCCCCATGCCCAATGCCCCATGCCCTATCCGCCAGGATGACTATTAATGTACCGATAGCGCTGGCACTCTCAATACTGTATTCTCTGATAAATTAGTATCTGCAAAAACTATTTTCTACTCCCAATTCCAAAGGGGCTAGTAAAAAATTTCATTAAACAAGCATTTTAGACTTATCCATAATCCCAAGATGCCTTCTAAGCGAATCTTGTTTATCAGTAACGGCCACGGAGAGGATAATCACACCTCTCATGTAATTCAGACTCTCCGAGAATTGTCTCCTTCTATTGAAATGGCGGCAATGCCGATTGTGGGGGAAGGAAAAGCTTACCGTAGTTTGGATATTCCTATTATTGGGCCCACACAAACAATGCCCTCTGGCGGATTCTTTTACATGAAGCGCCTGTATTTGCTCAAAGATTTTCAATCGGGATTGATTGGGTTAACGTGGCGACAGTTACAAGCGGTGTTGCAATACGCCCCTAACTGTGATTTGGTGATGGCCACTGGGGATTTTATCTCTCAGACATTTGCTTACTTAACAAAGCGCCCCTTTGTTTCGTTTATTTCTTGTCTTTCTGCCCTTTATGAAGGGCGATTGCGTATCAATCCGTTGTTGTGGCACGATTTGAATTCTTCTCGCTGTTTAACGGTTTTCACTAGAGATTTTTATACGGCTTCTGACTTGCAACGGCAAGGTATAACTAAAGCTCAGTTTGGTGGAATTCCGGCTTTAGATCGCCTTGTTCCCACTGGGGTGGACTTGCAACTTAAACCAGAGGTTCCAACTATTGCCTTGTTACCAGGTTCGCGAATGCCAGAGGCGGCAAGAAATTTCTGTTTGCAGTTGCAACTGGTGGTGGAAATTGCCAAGGTAATGCCTGAGTCTAGGTTGCAGTTTCGTGCGGCTTTAGTACCAAATTTGATGGCAGAATTAGACGACATTGCTAAAAGTGAAGGCTGGCAATTAAATCAAGGGGTACTCACTTATTCTTTGCCTGGTAGTTCTGCTGAAGAATTGCCGCTAGTAGAAGTAAAATGTTACTCGAATGCTTTCAGTGATATTGTATATTACTCTACCCTGGTGATTGGCATGGCAGGGTTAGCGGTGGATTTAGCAGTGGCGATCGGCAAACCGATTATCCAAATTCCCGGACAAGGGCCTCAATTTACTTATGCGTTTGCAGAGGCGCAAACGCGATTGTTAGGGATTAATGCCCAAACCATCGGCACAGGGCCAGCAACTCCTGACACTCTCAAACAAGCGGCTCTACGATTAGTGGAAACTTTACAAGATGCAGATTATCTAGCTCAGTGTCAAAAAAATGGCCCTGAGCGATTCGGCCCGTCCGGCGCATCGTCAGAATTCAGGAGTCAGAATTCAGGAGTCAGAATTCAGGAGTCAGAATTCAGGAGTCAGAATTCAGGAGTCAGAATTCAGGAGTCAGRAGTCAGGAGTCAGAATTCAGGAGTCAGAATTCAGGAGTCAGRAGTCAGGAGTCAGAATTCAGGAGTCAGAATTCAGGAGTCAGAATTCAGAATTTACAAGTATTAGAGCAGAAAACCTATGAGAGACGGTCTTGTAGACTCCCGGAGGGGGGTTTCTTGCAGAGTCACCCAGCACCAAGATTTTGTCGTTTGTTGAATTTGCTCAATTGTTTGTTGAATTTGCTCAATCGTTCGTTGAATTTGCTCAATCGTTCGTTGAATTTGCTCAATCGTTCGTTGAATTTGCTCAATCGTTCGTTGAATTTGCTCAATCGTTTGTTGAATTTGCTCAATCGTTCGTTGAATTTGCTCAATCGTTTGTTGAATTTGCTCAATCGTTTGTTGAATTTGGGTAATTGTTTACTTGTTCGCTGTTACTTATCTCTACGAATAAATTTAATTTTGTCCAACTACTTATGAAAGTCCGCTCTAGTTACTGGCAACTGTTACCTTATTTGTGGCCCCAATGGCCGCTGTTAGTTCGGGGATTGGTTTGTATCTTAGGATTTGTGTTGCTTACTTTAGCACTGCCTTACCTAACAGGTCAGATCGCTTTTTTTGTCGGTCAGGGAAATGTTAACCAGATTGCTTACTGGCTGGGACTAGCTACTGTAGTTTTTTTGCTTCGCGGGCTTTGTCAATACGGGCAGAATGTTTTTATGATTGCTGCTGCCCTGAATATGGTTTTAAGTTTGCGTAAGCGGCTTTACGCTCATTTGCACAAGCTGGGATTGGATTATTTTGAAACTACACAAACGGGTGACCTCACTTATCGGTTAACTGAAGATATCGATCGCGTGGGGGAAATTGTAGACAAGTTATCTCATCAGTTTCTTTCTAATTTGTTGCAGTTAATTGCCATTCCCATTTACATGCTGTACCTGAATTGGCAACTTACCCTTGCAAGTTTGGTTTTGGCTCCTTTAATGGCTTGGTTAATTGGTCTATTTGGTCAGCGATTACTGGTACTATCTCGCCAAAGTCAAAATCAAGTTTCTAATTTGTCGGCGATGCTAACTGAAGTGTTTAGCGGAATTCGCGTGGTGCAAGCTTTTGCTGCACAAGGTTATGAAATTCAGCGTTTTGAGCGAGAAGCAGAACGCAATCGCCAAGCTAAGTATCGCGCTCAACAACTCAAATCAATTCAATTTCCGGTTGTGGGTTTTTTGGAAGCGGTTAGCATTATGCTGCTGTTTCTTTTGGGAGGATGGCAAATTTCTCAAAACCAACTGACAGCTCAAGGTTTTATCAGTTTTTTAGCTGCTGTGGCTATCTTGATTCAGCCAATCGATTTGTTGATTAGCAATTACAACGAGTACAAACAAACTGAGGCTTCTGTTGAACGGATTTTTGAATTGATGGCGAAGCAGCCGAGTTTGATTGAAAAGCCAAATGCTCAGGAATTACCGCGAGTTACTGGTAAGGTAGAGTATCGCCACGTGAATTTTGCTTACAACCCAGGTCAGCCAGTCCTCAAGGATCTGTCTCTATTAGCTACTCCTGGTAATGTCATTGCTTTAGTTGGTAGTTCTGGGGCGGGAAAATCGACATTAATTAGCCTTTTACTTCGCTTTTACGATCCGCAGGCGGGTGAAATTCTCGTTGATGATGTTGATATCCGCGATGTTTCCCTTAGAAGTTTGCGCCGTCAAATTGGCATTGTTCCCCAAGATATTACGCTGTTTTCTGGAACCATCGCCGAAAATATTGGTTATGGTCAGGAAGAATTAAATTTAGCAGCAATTGAGGAAGCGGCGAAGATTGCCAACGCTCACTCGTTTATTACCCAGTTTTCCCAAGGTTACCATAGCTGGGTGGGAGAACGGGGAGTTAATTTATCGGGAGGACAACGCCAAAGATTAGCGATCGCCAGAGCAATTGTCAACGATCCCCGAATTCTCATTTTGGATGAAGCTACTTCTGCCTTGGATTCAGAATCAGAAGCATTAGTGCAAGAAGCACTAGAACGAGTGATGCAAAACCGCACGGTGTTTATTATCGCCCATCGCTTAAGCAGCGTTCGTCGGGCTGACTGCATTCTCGTGCTAGAACAAGGACAAGTGGTGGAAGCTGGTACTCACACTTCCCTTTTGTCTCAAGAAGGACGCTATGCGCGTTTTTATGCCCAACAGTTTTACTCTACAAATGAGGGAGGCAATATTAAGTAGGAATTTTTACTATCTCAATCGAATTTGAGTTGGGAAAAATATTAGTGGTGGCTGTTGAGTGTAAATGCTTCTTGAGATGCTTATCAATTCATAACAAGATTTATTAAAATTAAACAAGAATAATATATTGATAAGTTAATAAATTTAGTTCATGACTGCAATCCAGTTCCAGAATTTACCCGATACACAGCAACAGAAGACCACTTTACCCCACTTGGGGCTGGTTTGTATCACCTTTGATAAACAAGTGCGCTTTCGGACAATGACGCGCACGCGGTACTTAAAACTAACTCTTGAGGAACGTGAAACTGCCCTCAAAGAACTGTATCAGCATAATTTACAGCGTTTACATGACGCTTTATCCTTTTGTGAGAAAAATCAAATTCAGCTGTATCGGATGTCTAGTGCTTTATTTCCTCTTTGCGATATAGAAGACGAAATCGGGGCAAATATATTAGAGGAAATGAGCGATGCATTAGCAAAAATTGGCGAACGTGCAAAAGCATTAAACATCAGAATGGTATTGCATCCCGACCAATATGTAGTGCTGAGTTCTGATTCACCAGAAATAGTGAAAACAAGTATCAAAATTCTCCAACGCCACGCCCGCAACCTCGATTTATTAGGCTTACCCCAATCGCCTTGGTCATTAATGAATATTCATGGTGGCAAATCTCAACGCAGCGAACAACTTGTAAAAGTAATTTCCGAATTACCACCAGCAATTAAAAATCGGTTGACTTTAGAAAACGATGAATATGCCTATAGTGCTAGTGAGATTTTAGCAGTATGTCAGCAGGCAGAAATCCCAATGGTGTTTGATGCTCATCACCAGATTTGCCACGAAAATTTAGATAGCTACGACGATCCAAGTGTGGCATCTATGTTACATGCAGCACGAGAAACTTGGGCAAATCCAGATTGGCAATTAGTCCATATTTCCAACGGTGAAGAAGGTTTTAATGATAGAAAGCACAGCAATTTAATTACTGCTATGCCCGATGTTTACCATGAAGTACCTTGGATAGAAGTGGAAGCCAAACAAAAAGAAGTAGCGATCGCTCATTTGCGTTCTTGGTGGCTGATGGAGTCGGGAGTCTGAATTCAGGAGTCAGGAGTCAGGAGTCAGGAGTCAGGAGTCAGAATTCAGGAGTCAGAATTCAGGAGTCAGAATTCAGGAGTCAGAATTCAGGAGTCAGAATTCAGGAGTCAGAATTCAGGAGTCAGAATTCAGGAGTCAGRAKTCAGGAGTCAGAATTCAGGAGTCAGAATTCAGGAGTCAGAATTC